>JAJDCZ010000058.1 GCA_029260555.1 Phycisphaerales bacterium | reverse complement strand
GTGGAGCGCACGATTGCATGGCTTCAGAACTACCGTCGGCTGTGCATCCGATGGGAAAAGTCGACCGCCCTCTTCGCAGGGTTCCTACACCTGAGTTGCTCGCTGCTACTCATCAAACAGGTTCTGGGATAGCCTCTAGTGTCCTGCAGCACCGAGTCGTTTAGTACAGTTATGCACACGGCCTCATTGTTTGTGTTCCTGATCTGATAGAGATCGGGCAGAACAGCGATCACGGGTAAAAACAAGGCGGACCCTTTCGAGTCCACCCTGGTGTATCTGTTTCGTGGGAACCCTTGGCCGGGTTAGGAACGCGAGCTCCCGCAAGATGGTTTAGTTATCTACGACGCCTCATGGCGATGAGGCCACACATGCCAAGAAGGGTTACGGAACCAGGTGCTGGGATCTTCTCAATCTCCCAGAAGAGCTGGAAGCTGGCCAGATCAAAGCCGCCGATGTCTCCGCCACCAATACCGACTACCCCGAGCCCGCTGAGAGCGTTCGCGGAGCTGTTGTCGACTGTCAGCGCGAATGTGCCGATAGAAGCACCTGCGCTATCGAAAACAGTAAAGCCGGCGTTTATAACATTAAAATCAAAGTCCCAGGCGATGTCATCAGGACCGGCAGCAATACCACCCATATCAAAACGCCATGAGGTGAAGACCACGCCGTTGGGGCTGAGGAGCCCGGCGAATGGTTGCCAAGCGCTCAGGGCACCGTTGGCAGAAAAGTTTCCCATCTCGACCTGGACCAATTCGGTCGCACCCAAGTTGGTGTGCAAAGAAGCGATCTGGAAAGCATCACCTGCGTTGCCAGTCAAGTTGCTACCGGCATTTTCGAGTCCACCAAAGGCATGGTTATTCGGGACATCATCGATGAAGAACGCATTGATACCATCCTGAAGGAGGGCGCGTGCGTCATATGTGTCTCCGGGGATCGGTGACCGGGAAGTGGGGCTGTAGATGCTGCCAAACTGGGTAGGATTGGACTGTGTCTGACCGAGGATTACTCCCTCATAAGGAGTGATGTCTGCAACCGCGGAGGTTGTGAGGCTGGCAACGCCAACTAACGCAAAAACTTTGAGTACTCTCATGGTACCTTCTCCTATGTCTCTCTGGTGGCTTGATTCAGTCCAACCAGACGAACGACCAACTACGCGCCCGCCCCTACAACAGAAGCAGATCCTGCACGAATGTCGGCAAACAGGACTCAGGATGAGGGGGGTGTCTCGTCTCTCTCTTCCTGGGCGTCCTCGCTCGCTTATGTTTTTAGTGTGACAAGTCTCATTGCTCGTGTCAATAACAATTCTCAAGAGAAATAGTGGTTATGTTAGAAGGAACTTCAAAAGAGCTGTGAAGAGTGTATTCGGATATTTAGGGGCATTTTTACCATTGGCGATAAACCGAGCATGACAAACTGTAAATGGCTGAATGACAAACCGATATCAATGTGAAGAGTGTTGCTCCTCTGTAAATCTCGACTTCTTCATAGAATGATCCTCCAAACAAAGACCAGATTATTCCACAAAGTCTCACGCTACGCATGGATCAGGATTTAGGTTTGAGCGCACAACCATGCTGACCAGGGCGAAATGTCTCAAAGCGTCTCTGTTTCTCAACGGCATACAGGCCTCCTTGATATATGTCTGATTGATATAGGTAATTTGCCTCATCTGATTGTACATTATCGGCATAATTATGCCAACAAAGATAAAACAAGTTGCTCATGTATTGCCAGAGACAATCAGATGCCGGAAGCCTGGCATCTCGACTAAAATAGGATAAGCCCGTGCGGCTGCTGCACTTGAGCCAATGAGGCAGAGAGGAAAACAGGATCAGCATCTGGCAGCGTGCAACGCTGGGGGGGAATGCACGCGGAGAGGATGTGGGGAGGGGGGGGGAGGGGGGCGTTTGCAGATGTTTCAAAAAATGGGCCTGACAGGGCTTGAACCTGTGACCTCACCCTTATCAGGGGTGCGCTCTACCAACTGAGCTACAGGCCCTCTACAGCCAAAGCTGCGTCGTGCAGATGGCTTGGTGGCAAGGATAGCACCCTGAGGCTGTGGAGTCATCACCCGGACATTACCTGAACTCCAAATAAAAATTGTGTTTTCTTGTCAAAAAAGGCTTTCGTGGGGCGATAAAAAGTCATAAACTGAGTTCTGCCCCGCATGGCTGGGCATGGAGAGAGTACCCAATTATGGGGAACCGTACAGTGGAAAACACTGAGTGGTTCTGGCACCTTTTGAAAGAGGTTATGCAGGCATGAGAGATCGCATTTGCAGAGGCTTTGGAAAAGCCTTCTGGGGGGTGATGTTTTGTAGTCTGGCCGCGCTATTTTGCACCGCGGGTTGGATGAACTCTGCCCAGGCGCAGATCGAGCTTACGCTGACACAGGCTACGCCGATGGTTCGGACGGGTCGGCTTCTTTGCAGGCCTTATCAGTATCAGGCCTTGATCAATATGGGCTACTCTGTTCCTGATGCGACCGCTCAGGTTGATCGAGCTCGCAATCGGCTTGATCCATGGCGGATCGATGTGATTGAGCCTCTGGATTTGCATGTGATTCTTGTTCCTGAGCGGATGGACGAGCATTCCATGATCACATTTCTGGAGCAGACGGGGGATTATGAATATGTCATTCCTGACTGGCTGGTCGCACCGATAGAGACCACGCCCAACGATCCGCGATTTAATGAGCAGTGGCATCTTCAGCGCATTGGGGGGCCTCAGGCGTGGGATCTGCTGACTGATTCATCGAATGTGATTTGTGCTTTTGTGGATACGGGCATTGATGTGACCCATCCGGATTTGCAGCCTCAGCTTGTGCCGGGGTACAACGCGGTTGATCGCACAGCACAGGCTGACGGCGGACAGGTGGATGATGTCAACGGACACGGGACCGGCGTGGCCGGGATTGCTGCCACCGCGGGGAACAACGGCCTGGGTGGTGTGGGGGTGAGTTGGTCGATGGGGCTCATGCCCATTCGTGCTGCCAACAACAGTGCGGGCTTTGCCTTTATGTCTGACATTATCAATGGTGCAGTCTGGGCGGCCCAGAATGGCGCTGTGGTTGTGAATGTCAGCTTTGCGGGTGTGCAACTACCCACGGTTGAAACGACGGGTAGCTATCTGAACTCTGTTGGTGTTTCGCTGGTCTGGGGAGCAGACAACACGCATTCAAACTATTCTTCGTTTGACTGGGATCATGCCATAGTTGTCAGTGCGATTGACGACAAGGATGAGCTTTACAGCCAGTCAAGCTATGGCTCGGTGATCGACATCGCAGCCCCCGGTGAGGATGTGCTTGTACCAACTATGGGTGGTGGATTTCAATCTCGCACGGGCACAAGTTACGCCGCTCCCATCATCGCAGGTACGCTGGCCATGATCCGGTCTGCTGATCCGTCGCTGAGTGTTGGTGAAGCCGAGGCAGTGCTCTTGGACACCGCTCAGGATATTGGAATGAGTGGCGATGACAACCAGTTTGGAAAAGGCCTGGTTGATCTCAGCGCTGCGATGAGTGCTGTCATCGATGACCCGCCCAAGGGAGATGCGTATCAGGACTTGGGAGAAGGCTCCGCGCTTCCACCAGCAAACCCGCGCATCAACCCGCCTCTGGTTCGTGCCAGGTATTACGATCTGCCCGATGTGCTGGATATCAATAATCCGATCACAATGCCCGACTTTATTGCTTTGGCTCCTCAGGTGCGAGAGCTCACACCCCTCGTTTCCTTTGATGGCGTTCTGGGCTCGACCAATCTCAGTCGATACGCAGCTGCTCAGGTTTCTGGCTTTATAGATATTCCAGTATCGGGGTATTACAACTTTACCTTGCGATCTGTTGGCGGTGCCAAGCTCTTTATTGACAATCATTCTGTGGTTAATGACACGACCTACCACGGCTCACTTCAAGAACGCGAAGGGTCGCTCGCCCTCACAGCTGGTCTTCACAGGATTCAGGTTGATTACTTCACCGCCTTTGCACCCGTCAAACTTGAAACCCTGATCCAGGGACCTGCAACAATCAAGCAAGTGATCCCTGAAACAATGCTCTCGTTTGAGCCTCATACTGCAGATGTTGACTGGGACGGGTTTGTTTCGGTTCTGGATTTCTTCCAGTTCCTGGTATCGTTTTCAGCCAATGACCTGGTGCGTGCGGATCTCAATAACGATGGCGTGGTTGATGTCCTGGATGCCAACATGTTCTTTGTTGCATTTGATGACGATAACGCCAACTCCTGGTAACGAACAGCGGCTTAGTTTTCTTCACGCCATTGATATTCGTCGATATCTCGAATCGGTAGTGCGCCCAGGGCTGTCACTCGCTCGGTGATATGCCTGGCAGCCCATCTCCATTGCACCTGTAGATCAGGTTCAAGGAAGGTAGTCACCGTTCGTTGCACCCGGGCTAGCCGAAGTTTGGCATCAAATGTTGTTTGCACACACCGAACGCGTACAGCCTGGTCATCTCTTGAAAGCAGATGATCGTTGAGCAGACGGATCCTTTGAATCACAGCACCTTTTTCGCGCACACGATCCAATTGCTCAGCTGGATGCACGACCATTGACACCTGCTGGGAAAACTCCTGCCCAGGTTCCAGGCTGGCGATTGCGACGATCAGAGGCGGGTCGAAGATCGTCAGCGTGTTTTCGTCCTTGTTGAGAGACTGCTTGAGTGCAATGTCTCCCGCAGGCAGCTTGATAAGCCACAACTCGCGGACGAGTTGATGATTGGTCTCAGAATCAACCGTAAACAGCTTTTCAGTCCAATTGCCCGCTTCATCGAGTGCAGAGATTTCGATGATTTGAGAGCCTGTGGTTTGCATTCTGGCGTTGGTTACAGCCAGTGCTGTGGACTTTGGACCTGACTGGTAGAGCCAGGTACTGAGCACAACGCCTGAGGCTTCATCCAGAGGCGTGATTGTGTAAGCACGCTCTGCACCAGAACCCGGGCCAGTTGAACAGCCCGTCAGCATGAGCACGAGCGTTGCGAGCAACCCGATGCTGCTGAAATGCCAGGAATGCTTTGTGTGCCACATCATGTCAGCCTTATTCGAAGAATGGAAGGGCCATTGTCAACCATCAACACGATGTGATTGTTGCATCAATCGCCAAAGCTGGCCAATCGCTGGCCGATCAAGGCTTCTTGGGATTCAAGGGTTGCACTTGAAGTGAAAACCCGCGACAATCGAACCTATATTCAAGACAGGTGAATCCGATGGGTACCCAGCAAGTACAACTCCGAGGCAACGGCGATGAACATCGTGCATTCATGAGTGCGCTTCTGGGCGACCTTCGCGCCATGGAATGCATGATCGAAAAAGGCATGTTCGAGCAAGGTGTGCAGCGAATCGGTGCTGAGCAGGAACTGGTGCTGGTCGATGAAGACTTCCAGCCCGCACCTGTAGGCGTGCAGATCCTCAGCCAGATCACCGATCCGCGTGTGACCACCGAAATCGCCAAGTTCAATCTGGAATACAACCTTGACCCACTGAGCTTTGATTCCTCGTGCCTGCGAACACTTCATGCAGGGCTTGAGGAGGTGCTGGAGCTGGTGCGAGAACATGCTCTTGCCCACAATGCCCGCCCACTGCTCACGGGGATTTGCCCGACGCTCTCAATGAGACACCTGAGCAAGGACAACATCACGCCTTGCGAACGCTATTACGCGCTGGATGAAGCCATCACAGCCTTGCGCGGCGGGCATTATCAACTCCGCATCAAAGGCGTTGACGAGCTGACCGTCGATCATGATTCGGTGATGCTCGAAGCTCTCAACACCAGCTTTCAGCTGCACTATCAGGTTGATGTGCAGGACTTTGCAGCCACCTACAACCTCGCCCAGGCCATCGCAGCTCCGCTGCTGGCCTGCTCTTGCAACTCGCCGATCCTGTTTGGCAAGAGGCTCTGGCGTGAAACCCGCATCGCGATCTTTCAGCAAGCGGTTGATACACGGGCTCAGACGCCTCACGAGCGAGACACGCTGGCGCGGGTTCGTTTTGGCGAAGGGTGGGTGCAATCGTCCGTGCTTGAAATCTATCGAAGCGATATTGCCCGGTTCCGATTGCTGTTTGGTGGCCAGATGGAAGAGAACTCGCTGGACCTGGTTCAAAAAGGCATCGTGCCTGAGCTTGTGGCTTTACAAGCACACAACTCCACGGTGTATCGCTGGAATCGGCCTTGCTATGGCATAACCGATGGCAAGCCTCACCTTCGCATTGAGTGTCGGGTGTTGCCATCGGGGCCGACGATTCTCGATGAAGTCGCCAATGCAGCACTGTGGTTTGGTCTCATGCGTGGCGGACTTGAAGCCTGGCCCGAGCTGACAAATCAGCTCAGCTTTGATGATGCCAAGGCAAACTTCACCGTTGCTGCCCACGAAGGGCTTGGCTCACAGCTGACATGGCTCAATGCCAAAGCACTTCCCGCACAGGAACTCGTCGTTAAAGAACTGTTGCCTGTTGCCCGTCAGGGGCTCAAACTTGCGGGTATTGATCAGGCTGATGCTGATTTTTATCTGGATGTGATCGCTCAACGGATGAAGACGCTGCAAACCGGCGCTCAGTGGATGCTAAGTTCGGTTGCTGACATGAAAGGCAAAGGCACACGGGCAGAAAGGCTCACATGCCTGACAGCTGCCATCGCAAAACGCCAGGATGAGAACAACAAGCCTGTGCACACCTGGACACTTGCTTCATTAAGCGAAAGTGAGCACTGGGCTAAGAGCTTTTTGCGTGTCGAACAGTTTATGACCACCAATCTGTTCACCGTGGATGAAGATGATCTGATCGATCTGGTGGCGTCGATCATGGACTGGGAAGTTATCAGGCACATCCCCGTCGAAGACCGCGAACATCGGCTGGTGGGGCTGGTATCGTATCGATCACTCATTAAACTGCTGGCTGAGCGATCCACGGGAGGTCGGCATCAGGTGGCTGTCAAAGAGGTCATGCAGCGTGAGCCATTGACTATTGGGCCTGAAACCACCAGTCTCGATGCCATTGATCTGATGCGGGACAATCGCGTAGCGTGCCTGCCGGTTGTATCAGATGGCAGACTCATAGGTATCGTCACGGAGCACGATTTTATGAAGATGGCGGGCCAACTGCTCGAAGAACATCTACGAGACGAACTCAGGCTCAGCCCATGACCATACTGCATCGGTCTATGCCCAAGCAACAAACAATCCGAGTCGTGGGTGTTCATCAAGGTTCACGCCCCGGACCAACGCTGATCTGCATCGGTGCAGTCCATGGCAATGAGCCTGCGGGCGTGCTGGCAGCACAGCGTGTGCTTGATAAACTTGCCAGTCATCCACCACAATCATTTACCGGCAAAATGGTCGCGCTGATTGGCAATATCAGCGCTTATCAAGACCACGACCCTGATGTGCGCTATCACCAGCAGGATCTTAACCGCCTGTGTACCCGTGAGAATGCCATGCTCGTTCGTGATGCTGATCCTGAAACGCTCACGGGTGAACTTTTGGAACTGAAACAACTGCTTGCAACACTTGAAGCAGAGTTTGCAGCTGCTGATGGCCCGGTGTTTCTGCTTGACATGCACACGGTGTCCTCAGCCAGTCCGCCCTTTGTCGCGATCGAAGATTCACTACCTGCCAGGCGCTTTGTCTCAAAGCTACCCATACCTGTGATTCTGGGGTTTGAAGAAGAAATCCCCGGGCTGTTGATTGATCTGGTGACAAATCATTATGGGCATGTTTGTGCGCTGGTAGAAACGGGTGAGCATGATGACCCCGCTGCAGTTGACGGGCATGAAGCAGCCCTCTGGTTAATGCTGCACACTGCGGGCATTCTCGATGTTTCCAAGGCTCCACATCAGAACGATCCCTTCCAGTTTCTCAAGAAAGCAGCTGCACGCTGCGCTGGTCAGATTTACGATGTTCGCCACCGCGAAGCGGTCACAAGCGAGGGGTATCACACGCAATCTGAGATCCACGCCTTTGACCCTGTGCATCAGAACCACACGGTTCTTGCGATGCAGGATGGTCAGCCGGTGCGTGCTGCGATGACAGGGCTTGTGTTCATGCCCAATCGTCAGACCCGGGCTCGTGAGGGCGACGATGCGTTTTTCATCATTCGTCGCGTGGGCCGAGTGTGGCTGGCAGCATCTGTCTTTTTCAGAAATATTCCCGCGGTACATGCTGCATTGCCAAAGCTGGTGCCTGGCGTTCGCAAGTGTCCGGATCAGCCGGATTGCCTGCTGGTTTCGCCTCGGGTTGCAGCGGTTTTTAAACGCGAAGTCTTCCACCTGCTGGGCTATCGCATCATCCGTCATGGCAAAGATACCCACCTGCCCATGTATCGGCGCATTGCTCACGGGTTTGCTGGTCTGGGAGCATCGCTCTGGATGATCATCGCTGGTCTGTTCAAAGGCGGCGAAAAAGCCTTGCTCGCCAGACAGATGCCCGATGACTGGGTCGTCCGCAGACACAAACTCGATCACACCTGATACGCCTGAACATTGCGATACACTCTCTCACAGACACCTTTGGGAGATTCACCTTGATCAGACGACTGCTTTGGCTTGGACTTTGCATGATTGCAATAGCTGGCATCGGGTGCAGCGTGACACCCGCGTTGTATCAACGAGGGGTTGTCGCAGCCGATCATGAAATCGCTTCGCGTGCGGGGGCATCCATCCTGGCAATGGGTGGAAATGCTGTGGATGCTGCGGTGGCAACCTCGTTCACACTTTCGGTGGTTCGCCCCTACTCGTGTGGCATCGGGGGCGGCGGCTTCATGATCATCCACTTTGTTGATGACCCCCGCTTTGGAACTCGATCCATCGCGGTCAACTATCGAGAAACTACGCCCGCAGCCATCGGTCCTGATTTCTATGAACAACTTCCAGATGGCGCCAGCACAAGAGGCGGCAATGCTGTTGCCATCCCCGGTGCTGTGGCGGGGCTGCTGGCGGTGCTTGATGAGTTTGGCACGCTGGATCGTGCAACCGTGCTTGGGCCAGCGATTGCCGCTGCAGCGCAAGGCTTTGTTGTTGATGAACACTACGAACAAGAAGCACAGAATCTGATCAAAAAGTTTAACGCAGAGCCAGCTCTAAAAAAACGATTCAAGTTTGTCTGGGACCGCTTTCTGGCCCAAGGCACCATCGCCAGAGGCGATGTGATGCGACTGCCTGAACAGGCCCGGGCGCTGAGGCTGATCGCTGAGCATGGACCGAGTGCCTTTTATGATGGCCCAATTGCCCAAGCGATCATTGCTGCGATTGCAAAGGACGCAGGCGTGATGGCGCGTGAAGATTTGCGTTCGTATGCGCCGGGTATTGGCGAGCCTCTGGTGTTCGGGTTTGAAGACAATACATTTTTGACCATGGGGCCGCCATCCAGTGGCGGGCTGGCGATGGGACAGGTGCTTGGCATTCTCGAACGCATCGGCACACCCAGTCTCGAGCCTTCATCAACCAGTGCCCATGAACTTGCAACCCGGTTGCACAAACTGGCAGAAGCTTACAAACATGCCTTTGCCGATCGGGCACGCTGGCTTGGCGATCCCGAGTTTGTCGCACTCCCCGTGCAAGGCTTGCTCTCACATGCATATCTGGACAAACGGGCTGCCATGTTTGATCCATCACGCACGCTTGAATCCGGCGCGTATGCACTGGATGAGCCAGTCAGCCCCATCGAAGATGCCGGCACAAGCCATCTGTCCGTCGTTGATGCCCAAGGCAACGCGGTCGCCTGCACCGAAACCATCAACCTTGCCTTTGGATCGCTGGTCGCAGTGCCTGAGTTCGGGTTTGTGCTTAACAACGAGATGGACGACTTTCTCACCAGGCAAGGCGTGCCCAATGCCTTTGGGCTGGTGCAGTCAGATCGCAACCTGCCTGCCCCGGGCAAACGCCCGCTTTCATCCATGAGCCCAACCATTGTGCTTGATCAGGATGGCCGAGTCCGCATTGTGGCGGGGGCCTCAGGTGGACCTCGCATCATCACCGGCACTCTTGAAGTTGTGCTTCGGGCACTGCAGGCTGATGAGGGTGTGTCTGCCCTTGATATTGTTTCTGCGCCACGGTTCCATCACCAATGGCTGCCTGATCGGCTGGATCTTGAGCCTGCTGATTGGGATTTTGATCGCGATGATCTGGTTGGCGAGCTTGAATCTCTGGGGCACAAGGTGGGCAGCCGTCAATCTGTGGGCAATGTTCAGCTTATCCTTCGGCGTAACCAGGGCTACGACGCGGCATCTGATCCCCGTAAGGGCGGTAAACCCGCCGGGCCTTAGTTTCTTTTCAACTCGCTTTGGTTTCACAGCAGGGATACAACTCCGCGACGATGAGTGGACTACCAGCACATGTTGTTCGGGCAGATGCGCCTCTGATGCCTGCTCTGGCTCGCACCAGACTTGGTGTGACTATCGCCACCCATGGCGTGGTTGATTACCTGGCTTTTACCATCGTGCCTTTGATTTCAGTTCTGGAAGGCCACCTCAACTTGACACCCGGTCAGGGCGCGACCTTGCTGGCACTGGGGTCTTTCAGTGGCGGGATTGTTCAGCCCTTTGTCGCACTCTTCAGCGACAGGTTTGATACTCGGCTGCTGGGCGTGCTGGGGCTTGTACTTGCATCACTTTGCATCGGTGCGATCGGATACATCGATTCGTACACCCAGCTGATCTTGATTCAGATTCTGGCAACTGCTGGCATCGGCGCGTTTCACCCTGTTGCTGCCGCTGCGGTTGGTGAGATTGCATCCAAACGCCGAAGTCTGGGCATTGCATGTTTCTTCCTTGCGGGCATGTGTGGAGCTGCGCTAGGCAACGCCATCTCGCCGCGCTGGGTCGAGTTTATGGGCCGGGGCGATCCTGCAAGAGGGCTGCGCTCGTTGGTCTGGATGGTGATTCCGGGGCTGCTCGCTGCCAGTGCGCTCCTGTGGGCGATTCGATCATCAAACCACAAGCACCCCGATGCTCACAAACATCACGCAGCACTCGACCCGGCCCAGCGTCAAGCACGATGGCTGGCTGTGGGCATCTTGTATATCACCAATGTGCTGCGATTTGTGGTCAACATGATGATGCTCATGCTCGTTGCGCGATGGGCTGAGAGCCTGGCGATGAACCTTGCTGGTGCAGAGCAACTGACCCAGGCCATCCGAACACGAGCCTCAACAATCAATGGCCTCATGCAGGCAATGATGGTCGTCGGCATGGGCGCAGGAGGCATTAGCGCTGGCATCGTCCTCAAGAGTCATCATGAAAAACTCGCGCTCATGCTTGCACCCATTTCAGGCGGCCTGGGCATCACGGCCTTTTCCATGGCAGATCAGATCGCCAACGCCATTCATCATCCTCAACTCACGATGCTGATTGCAGGCATCGCAGCCATACTCGCAGGCATTGGATTCGGAGGCATCATTCCCACGACCATTGCCCTGGCACAGAAGCTTCTCCCTCATCGCACCAGCCTGGCATCGAGCCTCATGATGGGAGGCGGGTGGGTTATTGCTGCATCAGGGCCTCTGCTGGCTGAGAAACTGCGCGCGACGATGGGGCTGACAAATGCCATGCTGGTGACAGCAGCCCTCCTGACACTCTCAGGCGTGTTGGCAATCGGACTTTCCAGCAGAGTTCTGCATGAATCTGCAACGGATGCACCTCGCACATAATCTTTTTGGTTGCATGAACAAGGCGTGTGTTGCATGCAAGACGGTTTTGCGCTGTCGTTACATAGCGGTTACGCCCAGATGCACTGCCTGATGGTATCTCTTTGTGTGGAAGGGCATATTGGTGCCCGGCAACAAGGAGACCACTCATGCGCAACTCGGCCAGACGAAATGGAATGATTCTCGGACTCGTAGCAGGATTCATGCTTGCACCTGTGACTTTCGGGCAGCGATTTGTTGAGCAGGATGTGCAAGTCATTGTGCCTCAGACCGAAGGGAGAATGCGCCACTATGCTGACCCCATCCGCGTTGTCAGCGTGGGGGTTGATGTTGTGATCATGGACCAGATCGTGCGCACAACCATGACCCTTGAGCTGACCAACTCGTCAAAAAGCCAGGCTGAAGCAAGTCTGCTGCTGCCCATTCCTGATGGCGCAGCCGTGACGGGCATGCACTTTGATGGCTTGGGCGATGAACCTGTATTTCGTGTACTCAATGCGGGTGATGCCCGGCGTGAATATGAAGCCATCGTTTCCAAAATGAAAGACCCTGCCCTGCTTGAGTTTGTAGGCACGGGTGCCATCCGCACCAGCGCATTTCCCATCGCGCCCGGTGCAACCCAGCATCTGAGTATTACATTTGAGCTGGTCGCAGCTTCTCATGGCGGCCGATCTTCGTACACCTTGCCTCGCAGCCAGGTCATGGTGGGCAACACCACACCCTGGACGATCCAGGGATCCGTCCGAACGACTCAGCCTCTCACCGGTCTGTTCTGCCCGAGCCATGAGATCACCCTGGTGCCTGGCGAGGGCGGGCTTGCGACCCAGTTCAAAGCCGTCATTGATTCAGATTCGGATTCAGGCTCGTTTCGTCTGGTCTGGTTTACACAATCTCAAAACGCTGGTCCTGTCAGTGCGACCACGCTTCTCTATCCCTCTCCCGAGGCACACAACAAACTCGCCACGGGTTTTTTCATGACCATGCTCAACTTGAACGCTGACAAGATTGACCTGCTCGCAGCCACACCCAAACGCGAGATCATCATTGTGCTGGACCGCTCGGGTTCCATGAATGGCACAAAGTTTGTCCAGGCAAAGGCTGCAGCATTGAGCGTCATCCAGAGTCTTAACGATGGCGAAGCATTCAACATCATTGACTATTCAGACACCATCGCATCGTTCAACAAGAATGCGGTGATCAAGTCTGACAAAACCATGAATCAGGCACGGGACTATCTGGCCCGGCTTCGAGTTGGCGGCGGCACCAACATCCACGACGCACTGCTCGCAGCCTTGCGCCCTGAACCAGGTGGACAGGAACTTATGCCCATGGTTTTCTTCCTCACCGATGGCCTGCCCACCGTAGGTCAGACCGACGAGGTGGGAATCCGTGAAGCGGTCGCCAACGCCAACACCCATCATCGCCGCATCTTCAGCTTTGGCGTGGGTCATGATGTCAATGCCCCGCTGCTGACCAATCTTTCGCGAAGAGGCAAAGGATCGACCACCTTCATCGATCCCAGCGAGAATGTCGAAACCCGAATCGCAGAAGTCTTTGACCAACTGGGAGGCATCTCGCTGACCGATCTTGTGATGACGATGGTTGACGATGCAGGCCAGGAGATCCCAGGCGTTCTCAGTGTTGTGGTGCCTGCAACTTTGCCAGATCTGTTTCTGGGTGATCAGGTTGTGGTGCTGGGCCGCTATGCGATGGCCATGCCCGCAGCGATTCGCATCACAGGCTCGCTATTGGGAGAGGAAGTGACGGTGGATGTGCCGGTGGACCCGGGCGAGGCATCGCTGGAATATGCCTCGATTCCCAGGCTTTGGGCCAATCGCCGAATCGGGTTCCTGATAGATTCGATTCGTCAGCAGGCTGCGGACGGGCGCACGGTCCAGAGTGACCCCGCCCTGAAGGAACTTGTCGATGAGATCGTGTCGCTTTCGACGCAGTACGGGATTCTGACTGAGTACACCTCGTTTCTTGCCACCGAAGATGCTGATTTTTCAACGGCTGCTGGTCGTCAGGCGTCGCTTGATGATGCTGAAGAGCGAATCCAGGACAGAGCGGTTCGAGGTCGCAGCGGCAAGGGCGGGGTCATGCAAGAACAAGAGATTCAGTCAATGGGCAAATCACGAGCCCCCGGAATGGCTTACCGGGATGCTTCTGGCAAGAAGGTTCAGGTCAAAAACATCCTTCAGATTGCTGATCGCACCCTCTTTTTGCGAGGCAAGCGATGGGTCGACTCCAGGCTTCTTGAAAAAGAAAACGAAAAACCCGACCAGACCATCCTCCCCGGCACCTCCGAATATGCGACACTTCTTGATAAGCTGACCAAAGAAGGGCGCCAGGGACTGCTCGCCCAGCGCGGCGAAATCTACCTGCTCATTGATAGTCAGCGCGTGCTGGTACAGAATCCTGAGTGAGACATTGGCATGAACTGATAGACAGCTTTGATTCGTACCAGATACAAGTCCACCAACCACGCCAACTGGCGTAAAGGAACGAACAAATGAAACCGCTTTTACGAACCATCAAAGTGCTGACCGCAGCTGCGCTTCTCACAGCCCATGCAGGAACCCTTCTGGCTGATGACTCGACCTCGCTCACGATCTATTCCAAGGCAAGACCCGGCGCGGTATCACCAGAGCTGTACCGCCCGCTGCCTGGCACAAGTTACAACGCAAGTTACTGGCTAGGGCAGATTCCCGGGTACGCTGTCGTCCGTCAGGACCGCGACATGGACATCCCCAAGGGTACAGGCTCCATCAACTTCACTGATGTTGCGTCGCTCATCGACCCCACCACCGTGCGCTTTACCTCGCTTACCGACCCTGATGGCACACTCGTCTACGAACAGGACTACCGCTTTGATCTGATCGGCTCACAAAAACTGATGGAGAAATACATCGACCGCCAGATCACCATTGAGCAGATCGTGGGCGATTCGATCGATCAATACACCGGCACACTGCTCTCGACCAATGGCGGACTGGTGCTCAAAACCGATCAAGGCATCCGCGTGATGCGCAGCTACACCAATGTCATCTTCCCGGAACTGCCCGGCGGCCTCATGACGCGACCCACACTCGTCTGGCAAACCTACTCCAAAACCGGAGGCTCACAAACCGCCCGAGTTTCCTACGAAACCAAAGGCATCACCTGGTGGACCGACTACAACCTGACTTGGAAAGAAGGCGACAACCCCAACAAAGGCACGCTTGACCTGGGTGCCTGGGTCAGCATCATCAACAAGTCCGGAGCTTCATATCACGATGCCAAACTCAAACTCATCGCAGGCGATGTTAATCGTGCGCCACAAGGTGGGCGATCACGCTTGCTAAGAAATAGAAATGATTTTTCAAAAATGGAAATGATGGCAGACGCTGCACCCGCCGGGTTTGCTGAAAAATCGTTCTTCGAGTTCCATCTCTACACACTGGGGCGGGCGACCACCATTCCCGATAACTCCACCAAGCAGATCGAGCTGTTCGATCAGGCCCGGGATGTGCCTGCTGACAAGTTGATGGTGTATGTCGGTCAGCCTTACCATGGCTGGTCGTACAGCTCAGACCCCTTTGTTCAGCGTGATTTCGGTAATCAGTCCAACAAAAAAATCGATGTCTACCTGCGGTTTAAAAATGATGAAGACTTCGGCCTGGGTGTGCCTTTGCCTGCCGGGCGAATCCGCGTAAGTCAGCTTGACGAAGCTGATGGCTCACTCGAGTTCATCGGCGAAGATATCATCGACCACACGCCCAAGAACGAATCGGTCCTTATCAAGCTCGGTAGCGCCTTTGATGTGGTGGGCGAGCATGTCCGCACCAACTTTCTGATTGATGCCAGGCGCAAGACGATGAGCGAATCTTTCAAGATCACGCTTCGTAATCACAAGGACAAAGCTGTAACTGTCATCGTCAAAGAGTCCTTGTTTCGCTGGAGTAACTGGAAGATCGCTGTCAACAGCCACGAGTTTGAGAAGATCAATAGCCGAACCATCCACTTCCCGGTGACTATTGAACCCGACGGCGAGCAGGTAATCACATACACCGTGCACTATTCATGGTAATAACGGAGGCCTGCGCTGGTGCCTGGTACGATTCTCATTGTTGAAGATGACGACGCGATCCGTCTGGGGCTGGTCGATGCTGCAACCATTGCGGGCTATCGCGTGCTTGAAGCTGCCGATGGTGCTGAAGGCTTGCGAGTTGCGCTGGATGCTGAGGTCGATGTGGTGCTGCTGGATGTGCTGATGCCCAGGATGGATGGCTTTGAGGTGCTCACCCAGATCCGTCAGCACAAGCCCGGGCTGGCGGTCATCATGCTCACCGCCCGAGGCGAAGAATCCGACCGCATACAGGGTCTTCGCTTTGGCGCAGATGATTATGTCGTCAAGCCTTTTAGTGTGATGGAACTTCTCGCCCGTGTTCAGGCGGTGTTGCGCCGATCCGCAGAACGCCCCCAAGGCATCAAGAGCTTTCGCGTTGCCGGGCGATTCGTGGATCTGCAACGGCGCGAAGTGGTGCTTGCAGATGGCACGCGCGTGAGTCTGTCTGAAAGAGAAGTTCAGGTCCTCGCCTACCTCGCCAGTAATGCACAAAGAGCAATCTCTCGCGACGAACTTCTTCAGAGGGTCTGGGGCGTGGACCCGCAAGGCGTACATACACGCACCATCGACATGACCATCGCCCGCCTGCGCGAACAGCTTCGTGATGATTCAAAAAATCCAAGCGTGATCAAAACCGTGCGCGCCAAGGGGTACATGCTGGCTGAGGCTGATGAGGTTCAATCGTGAACAGACGGACCCGGCGCGCAGCGATCACCTTTGGCCTGTGTGCTGCAACGGTCCTCACCGCCATGGCAGGTCTGACGCAGCATGTCCTGCATGGCCAGCGCGCAGAACACGCTGCCCAGGTTCAGGCATCGTTTCAAGAAGCATCAAGGCTCGTGCTCTGGCGCATGGAAACCAGACTTGCGCCCCTTCTTGCGACCGAAGCAGCAAGGCCTTACTTTCACTACCGCGCATTTTACGCTCGCGACCGCGCGTATGACCAGATGTTCGTCAGGCTTGCTCCCGGTGAAGTGCTGACCCCTTCACCCCTGCTCACCAGCGAAACCGAGTTTGTGCTTTTGTATTTTCAGATTGAGCCTGATGGCACGCTCAGCTCGCCTCAGGCTCCGATTGGTGATTCCAGAGAACTCGCAGAGGATCTGGCACTGAGTCGATACACCGATCCCCTCAGAATCATCCGGGCAGAGCAAAAGCTCAGTCATCTCAGCAGGATTCTGCCTGCAGATCGGCGCTGGGCTTTGCATGCCTTGAAAGACGCTGAACAGGTCGATGCACAAACTGGCGAAGAATCGTTGCTACTTTCTCAAGCTGATGAAAACATTCGCAACAAGCAGCAAAGCGTGAATGAACTTCGTGCCCGGCAGAGCATCGCAAAGATTACGAGAGGCGGCAAAGGGCGAACCTTTCAGGATCAAACCCAGAGCACCTCCGTTGACAACCCCAAACGCCTCGCCAGTACGCCAAACACAAAGCTGAGTGAAGATCCCAAAAAACTGACAGATGCAACCGCTCCAGAGCAGATGCAGGAGTTTGCTGATGCTGAGGCTGGTGGTGATGCAGAGTCTCTATTTCGTGCTGATAAAGACGAAATAATGCTGGATGAACCGGATGCTTCAGTGCGGGATGATGGCTCATTTCCCATTGTGCATCAGGGGCCATTAGAAGTACGGTGGATTCATGCAACTGATAATCAAGACGAGTTGATGCTCATTCGCGTGGTCAGTCAGGGGCAGGCGCAGACCGTCCAGGGGATCTGGATCGATTGGCCCGGGCTCAAAGCAGAACTTCTGAGTCTGGCTGATGGCGTCCTGAGCGATGCTGATCTGATCCCCATTGAGTTGCCCGAAGCTGATCCCAGCGTGAACGCTGACCCGATGCTGCTGGCGAGCATTCCCGCAAGGCTCATGGCAAAGCCCATCGCACAACAAGCTGCCCTGGCGCCTCTGGGTTTTTCCTCGCCTGTGATTCGCACGCTGGTAATTGCATGGGCGGGTGTGCTGGTGGGCGTCGCTGCGATCGGGATCGTGCTTTGGACAGCAATTGAACTCGGCGAGAGGCGCGGACGGTTTGTCGCTGCGGTCACCCATGAGTTGCGAACGCCTTTGACGACCTTCTGCCTTTATAGCGACATGCTGGCTGGCGACTTGATTCAGGAGCCTGAGAAAAAGCGTACCTATATACAGACGCTTCAAAAGGAATCGCGCCGGCTTGCGGAGATCGTCGAAAATGTGCTCGAATACGCCAGATTGGGCGATCGGGCGGGGATCAAGGGTTGTCAGGCCATCGAATTGGGGCCTCTGGTGCAGGATTTGGCACAAAGGCTCACGATTCGAGCAGAATCAGGCTCGATGGAGTTGACGGTTGAGATCGAGGTGGATGGGGGTTGTCGTGTTTTTGCCCAGCCTAGGGCTGTGGAACGGATCATGGTTAATCTGGTGGATAACGCGATCAAGTATGCTGGGGGAGCAAAAAACAACAATTTAATCTTCCGTGTGAGCCTGAGGGGTGATGGTATCTTCTTTTGTCTGCAGGACTTTGGAGCTGGCATCAGCCGTTCCGATCGCCTGCGCATCTTTGAGCCATTCAATCGGGGAAAAGGGCGAGAAAACGATCCTAAGCCCGGTATTGGACTGGGTTTATCGATTTCAAAAGAGCTGGCTCATCAGATGGGAGGCTCACTGACACTGGCCCGGGATACTTCCCAAGGCTGTTGTTTTTGCCTGAAGCTGAGAGTTGGCCCAGTTTACAGCAAATAAAATATCATTTTATCTGGCAAAAATAGTTGCCATTTGCTGAAAAAGCTCTTGATCTGATCAGGAATTTTGGTAGTCTTGTAGTAAGCCCGTGGTTTATAGGGCCAGTTCGCAAAAGGACTTGCTGCAAAAGAGTATAAGACGCTCTGATGCAACAGGATTAAATCGGCTGCGAATGGAGCATTGTGTGATCGTGATGCCAGGTCATAGGTTGGCAGAGCAATCACTTATGCAGGTTGATTATCTGGGAGAGATTATCAGCTTGTGGAGAGTATTCTTTTTTCTTTGAGAGAGACAAGGCATGAAGTACAATATGATTCGCGGTATGGCTTTGGCAGCCGGTGTTGTTTTTGTGGGCGCTACGACTGCATCCGCTGCAGTTGCCTGGAACAATCCCAGCGGTTCAGCAGCTTTCTTTAGCTGGGCTAACGGACAAAACTCCAATACAAACCTCTTTGGAAGCCCCATCATCACTGGTGGTGACACATTCGTGTTCTTCCCGCAGAGCTTCAACGCCTCAGCCACAAACGGCGCTTCAGTCACTGCAACGGACACCTTCGAGGTTGATCTGTTCGCTCAGTCTGGCTTTGGATTCACAGCCATCCGCATTCAACAGTTCGGCACCTACGAGCTCACAGGCGCTGGCAGCGTCGAGGCCAACGCTCTGATGGACATTTCAGATCTGCTGGCTCCTCGCGCTGAGCAGGCTTCGATGACAAGCCCCAATGGCTTCCCCATCGCCACCGCAGGCACTGGAAACTGGCAAGGCACCACACAGGTTCCTCTGCTGGGCGCCAACGGCTGGACACAGATCCACCTGACCTTCACGAGTAACCTGATTTCCATCAGCACTCCCGGAGGCACCGCATTCATCGGCAACGATGTCCTGGGTGCACCTGTCGCACTGACCATCATCCCAGCACCTGCAGCAGTTTCATTGCTGTCACTGGCCGGGCTGGCAGCTGTGCGTCGCCGCCGCTGATTCAGACAACAAGCGGACTTTATGAGGGTACATGACACCAATTAAATTTGGTGAAGGAGAGATCAGGTGGAATCCACAAAACGCATCATCACGCTCGGATCGGGTGTTTTCGCCCTGATGCTGGCTGGTCCAGCCATGGCGTTTGTCCCTTGGGATAACCCCAGTGGCTCAACAGCAGACTTCTTCTGGCTTAATGGAGGAAGTGACAACGGGTTGTTTGGCAGCCCGACAGTGACAGGTAACTCGTTTATCTTTTTCCCGCAGGCATTCAATGCCAGCAGCACCAACGGCGTGGCTGATCAGACGAACGACCGTCTTCAGTTCGAGTTGATCGCAAAGCCCGGGTTTGTGTTCAATGGCATCGCGATTACCGAAATTGGTGACTACACCATTTCCGGCGTCGGTTCAGTTTCTGTGACAGCAGGACTGTTCGTAACTGATCTGAATGGTTTCCGTGTGGCGGACGACCACTTCAGTCAGACTTTCAACTCCGGTGCTGCCAACTGGTCGGGCACGCCCAGTGTTGACCTTTCGATCATGCCCCCTGACTGGGTGCATGTCATGGTGGTTCTTGACAATGTTCTTGCCGCCACTTCCCAGGCGAACTCGACATCGTTTATTGAGAAGAAGGTCACCGGCGGTGTCATTATCACTATTCCTTCGCCCGCATCGGCTTCCATGCTGATCCTTGGTGGTCTGGCCTTTGGTCGCAGACGCCGCTGATCTCCCAACGCAGCGGATCGTTATATATTCATGTTTTTTGACGAGTGTGGTCTTTGAGGCCACACTCGTTGTTTTTTGCATCCATGATCTGATTTGCCATGCCTGGAAGTTACGAGTATGGTGGTGCAATCTGATTCGCAGGAGATTCTTTATGCTGAGTTCGGCTTCTACATCCAAAGCTCAATCACTAAGCAGGGTTCACATTTCGCTTTGGGCACGCAAGGCGATCGCTGTGGCAGGCATGACACTGATCACAGCACTGGCTGCTCAGATTCGCGTGCCTCTGCCTGGCACACCGGTGCCCATGACGCTACAGACACTTGCGGTTTTGATGAGTGTTTGTCTGCTGGGTGCAAAGCTTGGTTCAGCGAGCATGGCGTTGTACCTGCTTCTTGGAGCTGTGGGTCTGCCGATTTATGCCAGCCATGAGGGCGGCTTGAGCGTCGCCCTGGGAGCATCAGGCGGGTACCTGATCGGATTTGTCATCTGCCAGGCACTGGCAGGAGCGTTTGTGACTCAACGCCAGCAACTTACACGGGGTCGCAGTCTGCTTGCTGTTCTGGTTGGCACGATGATCATTTACACCTGCGGGTTGATCTGGCTTTGGGCAGGCTTTACGGGTTCGCTGGCCGGGGCGGTTGAGCTGGGACTTGTGCCGTTTATTTTTGGTGCGGTGATGAAGGTGCTTCTGGCGATGGAGCTGAGCTGTTGGTTCAGCCCTGTGATCAATCGATTCCTGGGTCAAAAACCCAGGCTGTAATTTTCCTGGAATACTCCAGCCATCCCGGTTGTTGGATCATCTGTACCAGAACATGGGCGCATATCTGAACGGGAGAATACATTATGGCCAGCGGGCTTGACGCACTGACATCCACACATAACTGCAAAATTCTGTTGGCGACTCGGCTGATCGGAGGGTTGCCTCTGGTCTTCTTTGGAGCGATGCATCTCATCGGTGCGATGCCGATGAAGCCTTTGATCGAAGCTGCGGGGCTCCCCATGCCAGATGCCATGGCGATTCTTGCGCCGCTGGCTCAGCTCATCGCAGGGCTGCTGCTGGTTGCAGGTGCCTTTGCCCGAGTCGGAGCAATCATCGCTATTGGCACAATGCTCGGCGCGGTTGTCACACAGATCAAAATCCCCAACGATGCCTGGCCCATGCCCACGCCTGAAGACGCTGCAGCTGTGGGGCCGGAGCCCGTCTTCATGCTGGCCATTGCAGGCTTGATCATCATCGCATCGGTCGTGGTCATCTGGAAGGGCGCCGGTGCCATGAGTCTTGATATCAAAGGCTCAGCCCAGCCTGAAACTGCCCCAGCATAAGTTCCTTAATCAGGACCACCTGCCCAGCAAAGGCCGCCCCACAATCGACTGCATGGGACCAACCTGTGCTTCATTGCGGTTGCGAACGGATTGAACCGGAATCAGCCCAGCCTGAATAAACGCATTGGTTGATCGCTCTGTCAACCATCCTTCACCACTGGGTGTCACGCGCGTGTCCTCAGAGCATCCTGTGGTGGAATTGCAAGCGTGCATGGGCAGTTCGCTGATGGTGCCTCCGATTGAGCCTGTCATGGACCAGCGTTGGTCGATGAATGCCTGAGCAAGCAACTGGGCGCACAGCACCGCACCAGCGCACCACAGGTACGACTCGTGCTGATGATCCGGGTCCGTGATCTGACAGAAATCCAGCACATCGACAGGTTCGGTCTGTGGACCATAGGGATGACGAAGCATGAACCGAGGTGCTGTCAGACCAAGCCATGCTGCCTGGGGGGCTTGCCGTAGTGAATCCCAGGCTTGCCTGACATCCTGGTCAGATTGAACCCATTGTTCAGGATTGGGCAAATCGCGTGCACTCTGACAACCTGCAATTGCAGGATTAATGCCAAGAATGATCGGTGC
This sequence comes from Phycisphaerales bacterium, assembly GCA_029260555.1. Classification (GTDB taxonomy): domain Bacteria; phylum Planctomycetota; class Phycisphaerae; order Phycisphaerales; family UBA1924; genus JAJDCZ01. The sequence continues at coordinate 65,203 of JAJDCZ010000058.1, read as the reverse complement.
TCTAACTTCCTTTGCGATGCTCGCCAGTTGCCCAGCAATGCGAGCGCCATGCTCATCTGCACCAAGTTGATCCACACTGATCAAAAGCGACCATAGTGCCTGGCCGCCTTGCGCCTGACTTGCACCAAGTAGTGTTTGTCTCAGGCGGTCAAGCCCTTGTTCCTGTTGCATCCCAGGCATTGAGCAGTCGATCAGACGAAGCAACACACCCTGATCCAGCTCAATAGTTGAAAGCAGATGGCTCAGCCCCAGCCAGGCCCGCTCGACAGATTGAAATGCTGGTACATCGAGCAGCTGCTTCAGATGCAAGCAGATTCGAGCCTCGACGATGCTGATAAGCTGGCCCTGCTCGGGTGCAGCATCTGGCAAAGCTGAAGAGCCGAGCACTGACTTGATCAGTTTTGTGATATCAACTTGAGGCTTGGGGTCATCAGTCGTATGTGCCTTTGCTCCCAGCAAGGCAGAAAACGGATTGTCTGAATCGGCCTGCGGCTGCTCCTCTGCTGAATCGGAGTTTTTTGTTTCAGGCAAAGCCTGCACGCCTTGCCATTGCTGTACGATTGCTGCAGCTTCCTGATAAGTACTCTGGTGAGCCAGCTTCTTTTTCAGATCCATCAACTCTGCAAGTGGCTTGACATTTTTGAGCAATGCATCGGGATGAAAATCTTCGATCGAGCGCATCTCAACACAGACCTCGCCCAGTTCCTCAAGTGTGGTACAAACCCGAGGCTGAACCCTCTGCATCACGCGATCGAGCGTATCCAGATCAACCCGCACACAGTCTGATGGACCCACTGCGCCATCACAAGCTGAGCGACCTGAAAAATCGCCGATGATACCGATCTCAAACTGATCGTCTGTGTTATGTCCACCTTGCTTGAGATGATCACGAACCCCGCCTGTACCAGCGTCAAAATCGAATCCCATCGTCATGGTCAGCCTCCTTGTTCCCCACAATCAAGAGTCTATCGGACGCAACCAGCATGGCGCGCGGAATATTCAGAATAATCATCTCGCACTGGTGCTTGTTGGTGCATCCTCCAGTTCCCCTTGAATCAGCGCCAAATGCCTGTCGATACAGAGTATGCTGTGACGGGACACCCAAAAAAAATACTGACGGCTCGGGGGTTCTCGCTGGTCGAGTTGGTCATCGTGGTCGCGATCATGGCCATTATCGGCGCCATCGCAATCCCCCGGATGTCTCGCGCGGGTGAAAACGCCAAAGACAGTGCCCTGACGACCGACATTGCCACGCTTCAACACGCGATTGATCTGTACCGGGCTGAGCATCTGAACCAGAACCCCGCGACCAATACCTCAGGCACCGTCGATATCAGCAGTGCCAATTTCATCTTGCGACTGACAGGCAACACCGCTGAAAACAACCGAATCGGCTCTGGCGGGATCTTTGGCCCGTACTTGCGAAAGTTTCCCGTCAACCCCATCAACAACCTTGCCTCTGTGCGGATCAATGGTGTCGCTGCCGGTGCCAATACCCATGGCTGGCAGTTCGATACCAGCACCAGCCTGATCTACTCCGACCATACACCATCTGCCAAGGTCGATATAGTCAAGCCTTTGGGTGGATTGAAACTTACACTTTGAGCCTCTGGCATTCTACTGCGGCATATAAACTGTCCCAGGTTCGTTTTCTTTGTTCATGCCAAGGGAACTTGTGTCGTTGCAGCACGCTGACTATCAGGACATTTTGAAAGCCCTTGCTGATTCACCGCGGTGGTTTCTCAGGGAGATTCGACCGGGCACACCACCTTGTGCTGTCTTCTTCTCCATGACAAGGAGCGACTACACCAATAGTTCTTTCCTTGACCACCGGGCAGTCTGTGAACCTGATTCTGAGCGAGCCGTTCCATTGGGTGCTTTGCTGGCGTTCTTGCAGCAACACCCCATGCCCAATAGCAGATCGTGCTTCATCTTTCACACAGCACTCTGCGGCTCAACACTTCTGGCACGATGCCTTGATGTTCCCGGACACAGCTTTTCATACAAAGAACCCTTCCTGCTGCACCAGATGTGTATGATCCAGCGTCAACGCCGCCTTGGTCCGCCAGCACTGCAAAAACAATACAGCACGCTGCTCTCACTGGCGGGCCCCATGCTCAGCCGCGTCTGGCATGCCGATGAAATCGCCATCATTAAGCCTTCAGATTCTTGCACCAATCTGTGCGCTGATGCACTGGCTTGGCATGAAGACAACCGGGCTTTGCTGCTCTATTCTGATCTGGATTCATTTCTTGTTTCAATGCTCAAAAGCCCCAGCAGAAGGCAGTTTGTCCGCGGGCTTGTGCCCCGCGCTGTGCATGATCTTCGATCAGTAAACATGCTGCCTCTGACTGATGGGAACGCCATTAAAGCTCTGAATGATGCAGAATCGGCAGCACTCGTCTGGCTGGGGCAGATCCGCCTCTATCAGCGATTGCTCGCGCAGCATCCACAGCACACCAGATCGCTCAACGCTGCTGATTTCTTTGCTGACCCACACACAACACTTTGTGCGCTTGATGAGTTCTTTGAGCTTGGCCTGAACGAACAGGGTGTTCGCGACATCGTTGCCAGCGACATTCTTGGTCGTGACTCAAAGGTGCAATCCCAAGGCTTCAGCGCCACCGATGCCAAAACCAAACGCCTGCAAATGCGTGAACAACTTCAAAATGAAATTAATCAGTCACGCGCATTTATACAACAAGCCATGGGCAGCGACCCCGTGCCTGACAATCTTGACTCACCTCTGATTACCACGAGCTAACCAGAAAAAACAAACTTTATCAGATCACCTCTACCTTTTAACGAACCACGACTTAACGAGCCGCGACCGTAAGGGAGTGGTTTTCGAATTCCAACACCCAAAGCAATCTCTCCCTCCCCATCGTAACTCGTTCTTTTTTTAATATACGGACTACTCGCTGTCATCCTGGAGCTTTGCCAGCACTGAGAAGTCTTCAAGCGTGGTCGTGTCCTGGTTGCTCTGACCTTCACCGGATGCAATCGCACGCAACAGCCGCCGCATGATCTTGCCGCTACGGGTCTTGGGCAGAGCGTCGGTAAAGCGGATCTGATCAGGCTTTGCAATAGCACCTATTTCATTAGCAACATGGCTCGATAGTGATACTTTGAGTTCTTCCAGTGCTGAAGGGTCGCTGGGTGTGCTCGCAGGGGCAAGGGTGACGAATGCTGCGATTCCTGTGCCTTTGATTTCGTGAGGCATGCCGACAACCGCAGCCTCGACCACAGCCTGATGGCTCACCAGGGCGCTCTCGACTTCCATTGTCCCCAGACGATGCCCGGATACATTGATCACATCATCAATGCGCCCCATGATCCAGAAGTAGCCGTTGTCATCGCGCCGGGCACTGTCGCCAGCGAGGTAGAACGGGCTGACCGACGAATCCTCTGCGCCAAAGGCTGACCAGTAGGTATCGATGAATCGCTCACGATCGCCATGGATCCCTCGCAGCATGGCAGGCCAGGGTTTGCGGATTGCCAGCAGACCGCCTTGATTGGCACCGAGTTCATTTCCATTTTCATCAAGAACCGCAGCGTCTATCCCGATCATGGGCAAGGCACATGAACCCGGTGTTGTGGGTGTAGCGCCGGGCAGAGGCGTGATCATGTGGCCTCCGGTTTCGGTCTGCCACCAGGTATCCACAATCGGGCATCGTTCTTTGCCGATGACGCGGTGGTACCACATCCACGCTTCGGGGTTGATTGGTTCGCCCACGGTGCCCAGCACCTTCAGGCTTGAAAGATCGTGCTTTTCAGGATGTTCACTTCCCCATTTCATAAACGCGCGAATGGCTGTGGGCGCGGTGTAGAACTGTGTGACGCGATGCCTCTGGACAATATCCCAGAATCGATCTGCCTCGGGAAAGTTGGGGGCGCCTTCATACATGAGTGTGGGCACACGCAAAGGCAGGATGCCATAGATGATGTACGAATGACCCGTGATCCAGCCGATGTCCGCTGTGCACCAGAACACCTGATCCGAATCAGAAATCAGGTTAAAGCTCAGGCCTGAGGTATAGGCGGTGTACACCATGTAGCCACCCGTAGTGTGCACGATGCCTTTGGGTTTGCCCGTCGAACCTGAGGTGTAAAGCAGGAAGAGCATGTCTTCACTATCCATAGCCTCACACGGGCAATCGTCTGACGCCTCCGCCATGAGCGTCGCCCAGTCACGATCAATGCTCTGGTTCCAGGAAATATCATTCTCACAGCGTTTGAACACAACCACATGCTCTACAGCATCACCCGCAGTTGCCAGTTTCTCACAGGCCGCATCGACATTGTCCTTCAAAGGCACAATCTTGCCTCGACGCCAGGCACCATCGCAAGTCACGATGACCTTGCTTTTGGCATCTTGAACACGATCTGTAATAGCTTGAGAACTGAACCCGCCGAAGATAATCGAGTGTGGCGCACCAATGCGCGCACATGCAAGCATCGCAATCGCAAGCTCAGGCACCATGCCCATATAGATCGTAACCACATCACCCCTGGTCACACCCAGCGACCGCAAAACACTGGCAAAGCGCGCGGTCTGCTCTTGAAGCTGGAGATATGTGAGTTTTCTGATCTCCACATTGCCCGCCTTATCCACAGGCTCAGCTTCCCAGATCAATGCAACACGATCGCCATGCCCATCGCGAACCTGCCTGTCTACACAGTTGTCGCAGACATTGGTTTTACCGCCCACAAACCACCGGGCATCGGGTGGTGTCCACTCAAGCACGCTGGTCCAAGGCTCAAACCAGTGCATATTGCTGGCCACCTCGCCCCAGAACCCTGCCGGATCCTGAATGGATCGCTCGTGAAGCTCGCGGTACTGCTCAATGCTGGATATATGCCAATGATCCATGCCCAGCGATGATGCTGAAGCAGGCTCAAACAGCCGACTCTCCTGCAGCCCGGATTCAATACTCTTTGATGACGGATCGACTGATTCAGACATGATGCGTTCTCCAGAACAACATCATATACGATCTGCCGATCGTCATACACCTGAAACTCGTCAAGCTGTTTTGTAATCCAGGTTCACCCAACCCGGTTCGGTATTTGTCAAAGCTATCAGGCGTTGGCTTCGGTCACACGCAGAACCTCCTGCACGGTGGTTACACTTCGTGATACCTTGCGCATGCCATCGTTTCGCAGTGTCACCATGCCGCGCTCTATGCATAGCCTGCGAAACTCTGAAACATTGGGATTGCCCGCGATGATGTCGCGCAGCTGATCATCAACAACCAGCAGCTCATAGATGCCAACACGCCCAGCATAGCCCAGATCGCGACATTTCTCACAGCCCTTGGCTGCCCAGTTGTCCTTGGGATCAATCCCCTGAAGCTGGAGAAACTCACAAATATCTTCACTGGGCTGTTCCTGTTGCTTGCACGATTCGCAAAGCTTGCGCACCAGCCGCTGAGCAAGCACGCTGTTGACCGCTCCACCTACAAGGAAAGGTTCGATACCAATATTCACCAGTCTGGTGATCGAACTGGGCGCATCGTTAGTGTGAAGCGTTGAGAGCACAAGGTGCCCTGTCATGGCTGCCTGGATGGCTATGGATGCAGTCTCTGTGTCACGAATCTCACCGAGCATGATCACATCGGGGTCTTGCCTCAAGAGTGCCTTGAGCGCTTTGGAAAAGGTCATCCCGATTTTTTCGTGCATCTGTGTTTGCGTGACGCCATCAAGGTGATATTCAACCGGGTCTTCGACCGTCGAGATATTGAGCTTGTTCTTGTCAAGCTGACGCAGCGATGAATACAGCGTCGTCGTCTTGCCCGAACCCGTAGGCCCCGTCACCAGCACGATGCCGTGCGGCGAATGAATCTGATGCGACCAGAGTTCCAGCGTCTGCTCTTCAAAGCCAAGATCCGTCAACTCAACATTGATCGAGCGCGTGTCCAGAATACGCATGACGGTCTTCTCGCCATAGGTACTGGGCAGCGTGGACATGCGAAGATCCATCTTCCGCCCCCCCACCACGCACCGGATGCGCCCGTCCTGAGGCAATCTGCGCTCTGAAATATCCAGATTCGCCATGATCTTGAGCCGGCTGGTGATCGCGGCAGCCATCGACGCGGGCGTGTTCATCATCTCAAAGAGCACGCCATCAATACGAAACCGTACCTTGAGCTTCTTCTCAGCGGGCTCAATGTGAATATCACTGGCCCCCTCTTTGATCGCGGTCTGGATGATGTAGTTCACATAGCGAATGACCGGGCTTTCACCAGCCTGCTTTTCAAGATCAACCTCTTCATTTGTGACCTTCTGAACCTGAACATCATCCTCGGTGACCTCTTCGAGCAGGGAAGAGATGTCAACATGCTCATCTTCACTCGGAGTTGAGGCCCCCACGATTTCAAGCGCACCACGAACATCGTACGCAATCACAAGCACCAGCTTAACGCTCGCCACACCCAGCCTTTCATGAATCTGATCCATGAGAAAGACATCGTCAGGTTTGGTCGCGCCGATGGCTACGCGCGCCCCGTCCATGCGCAGCGGAATCACCAGATGCTTCTTGCAGAACTCGATGCCAAGCCTTTGCATGAGCGTGCCATCGAACCCGCCATCCAGCCCTTTTTCCAGATCAATGCGCTCAAAGGGAACGCCTGCCACATCTGCCACCACACGCTGGATTTTGATCTCGTCCCCACCCTGCTCAATCAGCGTGTCGATCAGACTGACGCCTGACGATTGCTTCATGACCTTCTGTGCAGCACTCAGTTGCTGCGCCGAGATAGCACCTGTGCTCAGCAGGCAATCACTCAGACTGTCATTGGCAATCTCGTCAAACTCGGGGTTGTACAAGTCAGAAAACGCAGGGCCTACGGTGGAAGGCAAGGCTTGCTCTGGTGCCTGACGCACCGCGGGGTCCTGCTCAACGGGCACAGGCCCTGACTTTTGATCAAAGTGCCTTTGATTGGCAGGCAATGCTGGAAGCGGGCTGAAGCTTTTATCCGCCTTGTCGATGGAATGTTCCTTGCTTGACGCGCTGGAGTCATCTATGGCATGGCGTGCCGGTTTGGCCGCGGTGTCGTCAACACCCAGTTCGCTGAGGATGTTATCAATATTGAACTTGGCCACGCTCTGAGCCCCCCTTGCTATCGTTTGTTGCGTCTGGAACCGGAGTTGCCCAATGTTTTTTCCATTCTCAGCTCATACTCCTTGCCATCAGCTTCAAGGATCACGCTCTTTTTGTTGATCTCCTTGATTTTAAAGCTCTTGCCAACCCTGGAACCAACGAACCTTGTTTTGCCATTGATTCGACACACCGGCATGGCGCCGCCTGCCATGATCCCGTGAAGCTGAAGCGTCTTCAAATCCGATGCGATCTGAGCCTGACGCTGCTGCAGCGCCAGTTCTTGCTCAGCAGCACTTCGAGCAGCCTGATCCGCCCACAGGTCTGCATCGCTTGGTCCCGTATCAGCAGCTTTGGCTGAGTGATCCTCAAGCACAAATGGATTCTCGATCTGATCGCTGGGCACTTGATTGGGAGGCCCGGTCTGATTCAGATCCGCCACGATTTTCTCATACCGAGCCGGATCGCTCTTTGGCGCAGCATCCAACTGATAATCAATCTTGATGTCAGCCATGACCCCACCCGCGCCCATGCCCAACGACCGCATCGTATACACCGTTGCAACAGCAGCGACCAGGACCACCCCCGTCAAGATCGTTTGCATACTGAACTTTGAGTTGCGTGCAGACTTGCCCGTGGAAAACTCTTCCAGAGCTTCGCTGTTCAAGTCTACATCGCCCTCGACCGGACCAAACTCAGGACTTCCCAGCGGATGCTGCTCGCTCATCAGACTTCTCCTTGTCTTCCTGGAAATAGATGCTCAGCGTGAACTCAGCTTCCATAGCGCCGTTGGCGTCCTTGGCTCGTGTCAGTTTCAGATTTGGAATGCGTGTAATCCGAGGCAGCCGTTCCAGCTCTATCAGGAACTTGTAAAACCCGCGGAAGTTACCCTTGGTGCTCACCGTCATAGGCTGTTCTTTGTACTGCGCAGACGCAATCGTATCAGCAGATTTAATGCTCGGCGGCTCAAGCCCAACCTGCACCGCCAGCGATGAAATCTGACGCACGACGCCATCCACTTCCTTGTTACTGGGAAGTCTTGCCTCGATCGCGCTGATGCTCTTGTCCATCTGCTCGTTGGCCTGCAGCAGGCTCTCGTTGCGAGATGTCACCTCTTTGAGCTTTTCAAGCATCTCGCGCTTGTGCTCGATCTCCTGGCGCGCCTGGGCAATCTCCTGGTTCTGAGGCTCAAACACCAAAAAATACGAACTGATCGGTATCGCCAGTAGCGTCAACAACAAGAATATCTCTCGTGGTCCAAATCGCATGTTATTTACCCTCCCCTGCCTGATGCTCTACCACAGACAGCTTTGCACCATCAGGCAGAATCAGGCCTGACTCGGGCTCCAGATGCCGTCCGTCTGCGTTATTGTTCAGGTTTGATTTAATCTCAAACTTGCGCAAACGAGCATCACCAATCTTTGTATCCTGAATAAAACGAAGCTCAACATTGTTCAATAGCGGGCACCCCTGTAAACCTGTCAAATAATCTGCGATGTTGTTGTTTTCCGTAGCAACACCCACCAGCTTGAGCGTGTACACAAACCGAGGCACCTGGACTTCCTTTGCCTTGTCTTTCTTGCCCGCAGCCAACTTTGCCTTGTCCGTCAACGACCCCACACGCTTGACCTTGGTGGTTTTGCCAGACTTTGAGTTTGTCTTCTTTTTCGGAGGCTTGATTCGCTTGGATTCAAGATTCAACTCCAGCAGCGTAATGCCTTCTGGCATCCTTGCAATCAACTCGGCCAGAAGTACTGACCGTGGGATTCGTTCCAACAGCGCAGTCGTAACCTCCGCCTTGGCAAGCATGGCTACTTTGTGCGTTTCGAGTTGCTTGAGTTGATCGATTTTTTTGGCTTCGGTGCTGTACGCCTGGCTGATTGCCTGCTGTTCTTTCCGCACCGTGTGCCACTGGCGATTGGTCACGAAAAATGCACCAACCACAGCAAACATGACCATCCCAAAGAGCACCAGACTCAGCGCGTTGGCACGCATCTCTGCCTTTTTCGTCACATAATCCGCAGGCAGAAAACTTGCATCTGTCGCATCGTTCTGCTTGAACAAGTTAGACATTCAAATCGCTCCTTGCAGGGGTGTCCGATTCACAGATCAACCCCGCACACTTATAAATCACTCGGCGCCAGACATAAGCCCATCGGCACCGCCCAGCCAGGTTGAGGCTCGGATATATCCACACCCAAAGATGGTTCCTTGCCTGTTCTGGCAACGCGAGCCAGTGGATCGGCAGCCTGAGCGGGCAAACGAAGCTTGCGCGCCACATGCTGACACATGGATACATTCAGACTCTCACCCCCCACAAACACCACGCGATCCGGGCGCCTGCCTTCAAATCGTGACTCGTGATACCGAAGGCACATCATCAAATCATCAACCAGAATCTCCAGAGGCTCGGTCAGATCAAACTCGAACTCGCCACACGCTGTGACAAACCGATCACCCACTGAACCGCTGACTGACAAGTCTGGCACTGCGCCCTCACCTGCCACCGGCACAAACCCGTCGGGATAATCCCGCACCCGGCGATCAACCCGCTCAGCACCTGCTTCAGTAGCAACTGATCCTTCTTGAGCGCCTTCCCCAGTACCTGTCTGATCAGATCCCGCTCCCACTGCTGCGAGTGTTACAGCTGCAGCCTGATTCCGCACCCGTGATGCTTGTGTTAGTGGTACCTGAAGCTGGTGTGCAACATGCTCGTCGATCAATCGGCTGCACATTTTGAGCGTGCGTGCAAAGACCAGATTCCTACCATGGGCAATGGATACCTTGGTGCAACCATGCCCAATATCTACATACATTAATGATGTATTTTCGTCTTGAGCGCGCCGGGTGACCATGTCAAATGCATGTACGATCGCCCGCGCCTCGACATGGATGCCTACAGGCTCAAGCTTGGCGCTCTTGATCGCGCCCATGAGCTGCTGCACAAACTCACGCCTGGCAGCCAAGCACAGCACATCGCCTCTGGCACCCTGCTTGTTCCCCCGACCAGCATTAATCTCGTAATACCGAAACACCAGTTGTGATGCATCAAATCCAAAAGCACCGGGAAGCTCAGCACTCACCAGATCACCCATCGACACGCCATCTTGAGTTGTCAGTTCAAGCTGACGACACAGCGTCCGGCCCGCAGGAATCGCGCATACGGCGCGCTTGCCTTTGAACCCACCGGACTTGATCAACTTGGGTAAAGCTTCAATCTGAAACGAAAGCCTTTTGGCATCATCAACCACCAGAGCTTCTGGTGTTTCCAGGCACGCTGCAGCCACAAGCGTCGGGGGATCACCCGGATTAATCTGAAGTAACTTGAGCGAACCAACACCAAAGTCAATCCCTATCGGGCTCTGCACTTGCCTGAGAAGCCCCTTGCTGCTCTGCCCTGCGCTGCGATGAAACCATCCCTTGCCCATGTGAGCACTCGCCTCCATTGCGTCAGCACAGACCCTGTCCCTGCCAAACGCAACAGACCATCGGCTCAGCTCAGCGGCACAATAAGCCCATGCCAGTATCACCCAGCTGGTGAAAAACGCACAACTATTGCAAACCAAACCACACGCACGACCAGCACAACCCCAAGCGTTCTCGGACCACCCCCTCTCACACAACCCCCATCACGCTCAGAGCCGCTGCACCACCTGACGCAGGCGACTCAACGCCTTGTCCAAATTCCACACCTGATGGGCACGATCACCCGTCGTATTGCTGATAACGCGAATCTCCCCAAATGCCTTGCCAAGCTGGGCACATACCAGTCCACCAGCAGCACCCTCCATCGCTTCAGCAATACAACCACTCCCCGCAACAAACGCTGCCCGCTTTGCTGTGCCAGAACAAATTGAAACCGTCGCAATCCCACCCACCCGGTCCCTCACCTGATCTCCCAGCTGCTCAAGGCGATCAACCACCCATACAGGCACTTCAACCTCATTGCAGCCCTGCCAAATACCAAACCCCATCGCCGCACAACTCTCAAATCCGTCGGGTTTTTCCACCCCTTCATCAACAAAGACACATGCCCTGGCCACCACCACCGAGCCCAGCTCCAGCCCCGATCCCGGCAGCGACCCCGCAACACCCATGCTTAAAACCAGATCCCAGCGCTTTGGGTCTGCTCCAAGAAGCCACCCCAGTGCCCCTGCAGCATTGGCTTTGGAAACCCCCGTCACCACCGCATCAACGCCAGGCTTGAGCTGCTGAACACACCAGCGCTCCGCGTTCAATCCCAAGGCCTGTGCTTCAACTTCTGACGCAATCAACAAAAGTGTACAACAGCCCTCAACAACCCCCCGACCGGGGATGACGGCCTGTTCCCCGGGCTCATTTTCTTGATGAGGTTCAGACACATCGCCTCCGGTTTGTTCCTGCTCAGCCATCGTGAAGTGCCTGATTACGATCGAACCGCCCAGATCATACAGCGTATAAACCAGTTGCACCGAAGAATGAGAAACCTGACGCGCGCAAGCCGGTTCATCAATGTACAACCCGGTGCGCTTTAATCAGCCGACTCAGCCCCCTTTTTGGAAATATAACCATGCCCTCCCCTGCAAGTACCAGAAACCGACACCTGAAGCGCCTCTTTCCCCCCGCAGCGGGCTTGCTGCTCTGCTCAGCAGCATTACTCACGCTCGCCATGAGTGCGGGCATGGGCAAAAAGGGTCCCAAGGACACCGATACCGCTGACATCGGCAAAGCCTCCATCGCCAGCTTTGATATCACCACGCTGGCCAGTGGCGAGCTGGAAGCAAAAAATCAGATCGAAATCCGTTCCAAGTTGACCATCCGCTCCAGCATCGTCACGCTTGTCGACGAAGGCACTCGCGTGAAAAAGGGTGATCTTCTCATTAAGCTCAACTCCGACGACATTGAAACAAGAGTCTCCGAAGAAGAAGCCCGCGTAGAGACCGCCCGCGCAGAGCTTGTATCAGCACAAAACGCAGTCCAGATTCAGGAAATCGAAAACGCCTCTCGCACTCGAAAGGCGATGCTCAAGCTCCGCCTGGCTGAACTCTCGCTTGATCAATGGCTCAAAGGCGAACTGGTTGAGAAAACAGTCACAAACACGCTCTCTGTCGAAAACTCTCAACGCGAACTTCGCCGTCTTGAAAAGAAGTTTAAAAACTCCAGGCTGCTGCTCGAACAAAAGTTCATCAGCCAGGATGAGTACGACCGTGATGAAATCGCGCTGGCCAAAGCCCGGGCAGATTACGAGCGTGCGCGCGTACAAAAAGAGTCCTACGACAACTACCAGATCAAAAAAGATCGCGAAACAAAAGAATCCGATGCCCGTGAAGCCAAGGCTGAGCTATCCGTAGTCGAGAAGAAAAACGAAGCTGAGCTTGCTTCAAAGAAGGCTGCCCTCAAAAACCGTCAACGCCAACTCAGCTCGCGCGAGACAAGCCTTGATCGCTATCAAAAACAACTCGAAGCCACCCGCATCATCGCTCCGTCTGATGGCCTGGTTGTGTACGCAACCAGCCTTCAACGCTCACGGTTTTCCTTCGGCGGCGACGGCGCCCTCCAGATCGGCAGACAATGCAACCCCAACGAACTGCTCATTGCTCTTCCAGATACTTCCGAAATGGTCGCTTCGGTCAGTGTTCATGAATCGCTTGCCAGCCGCATCAAACCCGGCCAAACCGCAAGCGTTCGCATCGAAGCTGCTGGCAACCAGACCTTCCAAGGCACCGTTCAAAGCATCGGCGTGCTCGCTGAATCTGGCGGCTGGCGCGATCCCAACCTCCGCGAATACACCGTAAAAATCGCACTGAACATGCCCGAAGACAATCCCCAGCTCAAACCCTCCATGCGCTGTGAAGCACAAATCCTCATGAACCGGGTCACCGATGCCCTGACGGTTCCTGTCCAGGCTGTCTTCAACCAGGGGCCCGTCCGCTTTGTCTATCAACCCAAAGGCTCAAAGTTTGTCAAGCTTCCCGTCAAGGTCGGCCGGCGCTCCAGCACTTACGCAGAAATCAGCGCAGGCATTGAAAAAGGTCAGCGTGTACTTCTCAGGGAGCCTTCCCCGGGTGAAGTGCTCGCCACCGCATGGAAGAGCGATCAACTCAAAGCTGTTGGACTCATGCTCGACCCCGCGGGCAACCCCGTTCCCATCCCTCGCAAAAAACGCTCTATTACGAAGTCCTCGCCCAACAAACCCAGCGCTCAGCCCGTGAGCAACAACCAGACCAGACCTGCTAAACGACACACCAAGCCAACAAACTGACGCACTCATGTGCAGCCTCGGTCACTTATGCAAAGAAATGATGCCCAGAGGTCATGCGCTGGCTTTGGGAGGCGTGGTTGCCGGATCTACGCTGCCAAACATCGCACGCTGAATCTGGCGAATGTCATACTGATGATCATGTGATTTATAAAAGTTGTCAGCTTCAACATACTGATCCTCAGCTCGAACCACGCACATATCCGGCCACTCGCCCAGATCGTAAAGCTCCGGCGGCTCGTCAAAACGCGAATGACGCTTTGGGTCCAGATCATCAAGCCGCTGCACAACCGGGCGACACGGATCCTGAGGATTCCACGCCACCACCACGCCCTTCACTCCATTAGATAGCTCGACCATCGAACCCGGAACATAAGGCGGCACAACCGACAGCAACCCCGACACCACCACCGGGTCCAGCCAGTTGCAATATGGCTCCTGCTGAATCTGTCGAAGCACACGAACCATCGGCACCGGCTTCTCGTCCACACCCTCAACTGGATGCCTCAGACGATCAAACAAATCCGCAGCCGCAACGATCCTGGCAAAGATATGAATCTCCTTGCCCTTGAGTGGCACACGCCTCCCGTCCAGTAGTTTCCGTAATGGAAATCCCGTGCCATCAAATCGCTGATGATGATGGAGCACCGCAGATGCTGCGCTAGGCTCAACTGCGCCCTGGATCATTTTGTATCCAAAGCGAACATGCGCCCGCCATTGCTGATCCTCCTCATCGTGCATCTTATTCCATCGGCTGCGCACCTCTTTCTCGAGCTTGAGCATCCCCAAATCGTGAAGCATCCCCCCCACGCCAAGACTCGACAGATCCTTCGCACGCCAACCCACCAGCCGAGCACGCTGATTGACCACATAATCCTCAATCCGCAGCCCGATCAGCACGCTCAAAACCGACACCGTCGCCCCATGCTGAAGCCCCGGCTTGTCACGATCGCCCATCTCCTGCACGAACAGCGCCGCTTTGGGATTCTCAATCAACCCTTCGATCAACCCCACGATTGAACGCTGATAAGAGCTGAAATCCAGCTCGCTTGATGCCTGGCTCGTCACCTGCTCGATCGCAGCACCAACATGCCCCGCAATCTCTGCTTGAGATTTGATCACCTTGGGATCAATGTACCGGCTCAACAACTCCAGCCCGGGATAACGAATCCACACCTCGTGAACCAGCTGATCCTCCAGCCTTTTTATAATGCGATATTCAAGCTCCACATCAGCATTCAAAAGCACAGTATCGGACCGCTTTGGGTGATAGATAGGCAGTGCAAGGACCATGCCCGCCTGAGCCAGATTGATGGGAACTCTCAGCATCCACTACTCCTGATTCGTCCATCATCGGACATTCATAATCAAGAGTTGGACCATTCGCTGTGATGGTGGCTTCTAGCGCACGAATGAAACACCTATGTAAACCAGGTACCCTGCGAGTAACAAAATACCCTCCCATCGGCTGATACACCGACCGATAAGCATGATCGGCACACACGCCATGCTTGCCACCAGCACCACGGGCATATCCATAAATAAAACCACATCCTGCACCGGCAAGGGATCAATCAGGCTCGTTGTGCCAAGCACCAGTGTGATATTGAAAATATTTGATCCCAGAACATTCCCCACCGCAATATCAGGCTGCTTGCGTAACGCAGCCACCAGCGATGTTGCAAGCTCAGGCACCGAGGTCCCAAACGCCACCAGCGTCTTGCCGATCACCTGTTCTGAGACACCAAACTCCCGGGCCAGTTCAACCGCACCATTCACCATCACCTCTGCCCCCACCGACAACACCACCACCCCCACGATCGTAAACGCCACCCCCGCAAATACCGCTCCCGGTCCTTTGATAACCACAGGCTTGTCAGACGCTGCAATCTCCATAGCCAATAGCTCAGCATCAACCCGGCTCTGGCGATAGCTCCAGTACAAAAATGTCCCCAGCATCAACAGCAACAGCAAGCCATCAACCCGCGAAATCTCCCTGTCCAGCATCATCAAAAACCCGACTACCGCGACCGCAATCACAATCGGAACTTCGCGCTTGACATAGCGCGTGATCGTCGGAATCGGACACACCACCGCAGTCGCTCCCAGTATCAATAAAATATTGGCGATGTTCGAACCCACAACATTGCCCATGTTGATGTCAGGCTGACCCTTGAGCACCGCCCCCACGCCTGCAAACCACTCGGGCGCACTCGTCCCCAGTGCCACAATCGTCAATCCAATTACAAATGGTGAAACCCCCAGCCGCTTTGCCAATCCCACAGCACCCTTTAAAAGCACCTCAGCCCCAATATACAAAAGCCCCAACCCAAGAATCACCGCACCAAGTGCCAGTCCCAAACTCATCGCACCCCACCCCCCCCATCCCCAACATCACCCCTCCCACTCACGCGCTCAAACAGCGAAAACCGCTCCGGAACCCGAGGCACCAACACCACCACCGCACGCTGACCCCCCCCACACAACATCCCCGCACCAATCGTCCGCACCGCTGGCCCGGGAGGTCCAAAAATATCACCCCCTTCGTCAGCACTCTCTTCTGAATCTTCTTCTTCTCGGTTCTCACCCTCAGACTCAACCCCCTGCCATTCAACGATCGGCGACTCGGGAACAATCAAACATGCCATGCCAGAGCGTAGCTCCAGATCAAGCTTCAGTGTGTCAAAAACCTGCCCGCTTTGCATCGGGTCTTCCCCCCCCACCCCCAAAGGCTCAAGCAAACCGCGTGGTCCAAGATCCCGGCCTGATTCATGATACTGAGGCACCAGCTCAACACGCACCAGCGCTCCATCAACCCGATCATCATCCGCTGTCGGCTGAGCCCACTCGCGAAGCAAAAGTCTCAGCCAACCCGTAGACACTCTCAATGGTCCGGATTCCAGCGAAAGCACCGAACCGCTGCCAATCCGAGGCCCATCAATCGCAACCGTCCATCTGGGCCTTTCACCAAACCACTGTCGATTCACACGCCCCGCAATCGCACTTCGCAATGCTGTCAGATCCTCGACTGGCACCATCACCAGCCGAAAACCATTGGCCCGCCAGCGCGTGACCATCTCCGCATCCGCTGCAGGCACCGGCACCTGATACTCCGCCAGTGCTGCGCCAAGCTCTGAACCATCCTGCACCAGCCACCATCGCACCTCAAGCCCCCGTGCCATGGCATGTGAGTAAGGCATCTGCGTCTCATCGACAACCTCAGCCTCTTGCCCCCCGCCGCTGCACCCAGACACACATATCCACACACTCAATGCCGCGCTCACCAGCAATGCGTGCTGCACACCATCGCGTGTCAGTTTCAAGGTGTCCGCTGCCCAGCACATCATGTTACAAGGCTGCCGGAGCAATCTCGTTGATGCGGTCAATCAACTGACGCACCTTGCCGAAGTTGTTTCGTGTGTGCGTAAAGGCAATGCGAGGCAGATCCCGATGCTCTGTCTCCACATCATAAGCCCCACGCTGCACAATCGAACCTTCCTTGACAATGTTCGCAAACTCGTCGTTCAGCGCAGCAACTCCAGCATCATCAATCTTGTGCCTGAGTCGGATCACAAAATCATCACGCACATACCGCGATGAGTGATAGTTGCGATAAAACTTCAAAATGTGCTCCACAGCATCCGCAGGATCGCTAGCGATGTGATACAGATGCAGATCATCCTCGCCAATCAACCCCCGCGAAAGCAGATTGATCCGCACGGTCTCTTCCCACTGCCTCCAGTAGCACCCACCCACACCCTCAACCATAACGATCGGCACAGGCGAAGCCTTGCCCGTCTGCACCAGCGTCAAAGTTTCGTAGGCTTCATCAAGCGTGCCAAAGCCGCCCGGGAAAAGCACCACCGCCTCAGCCTGACTCAAAAACATCAGCTTTCGTGTAAAGAAATACCGGAAATGGATCAGCTTTTCATCGCCTGCGATAACCTCGTTCGCGGTGGTTTCAAACGGCAGCCGAATCGCCACCCCAAAGCTCGCCTCACGCCCGGGTCCCACATGCCCCGCCTCCATGATCCCTCCCCCAGCGCCCGTAATGATCATCCACCCCGCCTGCGCCATCTCCCGCCCAAAATCAATCGCAGCCAGATAATCCGGATGATCCTTGTTCGTCCGCGCTGACCCAAAGATCGTCACTTTGTGAGGCTCGGGATAATCACCAAACACGCGATAGGCGTAACGCAGTTCCTTGATCGCTGCGGTCATCAGCTTCAGCTCGCCCGTATCACGCCCATCGGGAATAAGTTTCAGTGCTGCGGTCATCAGTTCGCGCACCAGCCGTCTGTCAAAGCTCTCGGTCTCGCCCGCGACCCGTTCGATCAGCCCGTTGAGAGCCTCGACGATGTCCTCATCATCAGCGCGCAGCTGAGATGCTTTTTCAGGGGGTGATTCAACCTCTGCGGGAACGATCGCTTCGGGGTCAATCTCCTGCCTACTATGATCCTTCTTCATTATACTGATTGCCTTCCTTTGGCTAGTTCGGTGCGTGCTTCAC
Source organism: Phycisphaerales bacterium (assembly GCA_029260555.1). Taxonomy (GTDB): domain Bacteria; phylum Planctomycetota; class Phycisphaerae; order Phycisphaerales; family UBA1924; genus JAJDCZ01. The sequence goes on along the minus strand of JAJDCZ010000058.1, from coordinate 47,356 downwards.
GCCCGCAACCGCTTTCATCTTTCTATCTGAAAAGCCCAGCATCCGCCCCCGCCTGCGCTTGTGCCGAGCCCGTTTTTCAATCTCCAGAAGCCTTTCGTGCTCCACCGCTTGTGAATCTCCAAGAGCAAGTCCGATCAGCCTCCGGGCTGATGTGAACTGTTCAACGCTCGCCTCCTGTTTGCCAAGTTGACCTGTCACCCTGATCAGCAAGAGCTCATCCCGAATCTGGTCCATGAGTCTGGAGATCACCGGGATCGGACGCGCTGCCTTGGTCTTGAACCGTAGGTCCAGTTCCAGCCCGGGCCACTCCATCGTGCCAAAACCAAACACCGCCAGACTCCTGGAAAACGCAGATATCGACTCAAAAGTCACCGTCGACCCATTAACAAACAGCCATGATTCCACATAATCCAGCCCCTCACCAGTAGGAATCGCCAGATTCGAGACTTCAATCATTGGCAACAACAAGGGACGATCCACAACCCGGCCACCAAATATCCGAAACGAACCACGCCCCGTCCGCAAGCTGTCATCGCCCACCACCCCCCGTAGCGTCAAAAAGGCATCCAGCTTCGCCCCATGATCAATGTGTTCAACAGCACCGTCTGCAGGCTCACCCTCTTGAGTACTGCTGCCTTCATCTTGCGACAGACTCACATCATGCACCACCGGATCAAGCGCCACCCCCGCCAACCGAATCGTCGTCTCGTATGTCGCCTGCGCCTGCTTGCCCTCTTGATCCCGGCCTGGCGAACCGACCACAGCCTCAGCACTGATCCGCCCGCCATAACAATCCGCTGCCAGCAAAGGCACGAATATCTTCACACCCGACCCTTCCTCCGTCAGACTCCCCGTCCCCTCAATACGCATCACCCCATGCGTCAACTGCACCCCCGCAGCCTTAAGCCTGTCAGCAACCAGATCAATCTCAAAATCTCCCGCCCCGCCCCCGCCCGGATCATGTACCACCACGCCCATCCACCCACGCGCCTCGGTCACTTCCAGCCCAACATTAATCGAGGCATCCTCAAACAAAAGCTTCCCTGACATGCGCGTCTCAAAATTATCCCCCCCTGCCATAGCTTCTTCATCAGCACCCTCAACACGCAGCCTCGTAAACCGCCCCCGCTCAAATGACACAGGCCCCAGGATTCGGGCATCAAGCTCATCAAGAACACCGCCTACCGAATCCGGCAAGAGCGCCAGCAAATCGTCCTGACCATGTTCACCCTGCAACGAAAAGTTCAACTCCGCCTCGCCCAGTGGCATGCCCAGCCCGCCATCCCACGAACCATCCACACCAAATGACCACCCCTCACCCTCACCAGTCAGCCCCACCACACGCCCCATCTCCTCCGTCAATACAATCTGCCCTGCAATCTGGCCCACTTCCAGAGATCGCCCTCCCCTCTGAATCGTCAAACTCGCAGGCTCGATCACAAGCTCTGTTTCCAACCGCGAAAAATCCACCAGCTGCACGCCCACATCGCCTTTCGTCTCTGTTTCTGCCTCTTGTAAGCCTTCCTGCCCGGGTGCAAGGCTCAACTCCAGATCAAATCGACCCCGAGGCTCAAGCGACTCATACACATCATGCGCCCTGCCCCCCGCGATCTTCCCCAATAGCCTCTCCAGCAAAGTCCACTCAAACCGTGCCCCTCCAATCCGCACCACCATCGGCTCAAGCTTGAACCTGTCAAACTCCCCCGCTTTCCATTGCCCCATAGGCACCTCCCCTTGCGCTGAAAGCTTCGCATCATCCACATTCCCATACTTCAAGCTCGAACCAAACTCACGCGCCCGAAGCACCCCCGCCTTTCCAAGCTCAAGCTCTATCGCCCCCGCACAATCGCTCAACGCCAGCCGATCCCCGAACACATCAAACGACACCTCCTCAAGCTGTTCAAGCACAACCCGAATCGCTCCCGGTTCCTCGCCCTGGCCCCAGATCTCTACACCCAGATCCACCACGCCCCGAGGCTCCCTCTCAGCCCGCGTTTGCTCAATCCATTCACCTGCCTCACTCGAAAAGACCCCAGCCACATCCTCAAGCTCCATCTCAAGTGAAACCCCCTGCGCCAAAACATTCACGCGATGCGACCCCTCCACCCCTTGTCGCACATCCTCAAACAAGATCTGCGCCTGCACGCTCACAGGTCGATCCAAAAACCCGCTCCCCACATGCTCGCGTGACGATGCCTTGCCCTCAATGCTCAGCTCCAGCCCGCGCTCATTAATCCTGATCGTCCCGTCAATACCAGCGATTTCAACCTTGCCTTCACCCTCTGTTGTGCTAGGCACCGCTGATACATCTGCAACCGCGATCGTTACATCAAAACCGATCTCGCCCGTATCCCTTTCCAGAATCGTGACACCACAGCCCACCGCTCCCCGCATCGAAAAGTCCGTCAACATCTGCCTGAGACTAAAACCCTCAGGCTCCTGGATCGCATGAATCAAAAGCGGGTCCAGATCAATCGCATCAGCATGTATCAAAATGCTCGGCTCAAAGCCCACCTCCGAACCAATCTGATACTGCTTTGCCGATGCCTTCACCTCTACAGGATGACCACTCAAACTCGCATACTCACCCTGCTCAAGCTCAATGCGATCTGAACTAATCACGATCCTCACGCCTTGACCAATGATCGGATACTGAAACATCTCCGCCAGAATCCCCACCTCAGGCAACTGAATCTCAATGCGCTGCGACCACGATGCATCAAGCGGACGGTCCTCCATGAGATCGCCATGAAGCTCAATGGAAATCTGACGAGCAACCCCGCCCAGCTCAAACCGCATCAACCCGCTGCGCTCCTCGCGAAGCCTTTGTGTCATCTTTGCCAACTCGCCCGCAGCTTCCGGGCCAGCCTTTGCGTTTGCTTCTGCCCCCAAGATCAAACCAAGCTCAATAAGTTCACTGTACCCAGCCTTGGAAAACAGCTGTTCCAGCAGCTGCGCCTTCTCTTCACCAATCGCGTTGAACAGCGGCGTATCCATGGGAACATCAAGCAGCCGAAGATCCAGATCCAGTGTCGAGTCGCCCGCCGGCTCCAACACCTGCCCCGAAACAATCAGCCTTGCACCCGTAGGCCCCTTGCCCGAAACTTCCAGAATCGAAACCTTCTCTTTGTTGAAATCGATCCGACCCGCAAGCTCGGTAAATGGATACGGGAAAAACTTGTACGATGCCGCCCCCTTGTCAAACTGCACAAACCCGTTGTACTCAAACTCACCCACCTTGCCCTCTACAGGCTCGCCACGCTTGAGATTTACATTCGCTGCCAGAATCCTTGCACTCGGCCCGGAAAACATCGCCAGCTGCTGACGCACCTGCACTGGCAAAAATGGATGGAGCTTCGTCTGAGCTGTCACCTCGTAGTTGGTGATATTCAAAGACGCAGTAAACGGCGCCTCCGAACTGGTCCCGTCATAGGTCATGTCGATTTTGTAAGGCAAATCCTCCAGCAATCCCTCTGCGATCACCTGTGTTTTTTGCCCACGAAACTCAATCGTCCCAAAGACCTGCTCCAGACGCATCCGCTTGTCAGGCTTGCCCGCTTCGTCTTCCAACGCCGCAGGATCGTATAGCCAGAGCACCATGCCGCTGAGCGAACCAAACGGACGAAGCTCCGGGATCCTCAGCCCATCATCCCCAGCACCCAATGGCAAGTTCAACCCCACACCATCAAGACGAATCGACACATCCGCAAGACCCGACGCCTGGTGATACCGCACGCGAGCTGTCGAAATCTGACCCGCAAGCTCCAGCTGAGAAAACTGCTTGCGCATCAAACTTGGAATCGCTCTTTCATCCCAGGTATCAAGCGCAATATCCATCAGGTCAACCGTGACATCCTCAGGTGTGATCTGACCAACAAACCGAATCGGCTTGCCCTCAAAAGGCATCCCCCGTACACCACTGATCTGCTCAAGCTTCAAGTCATACACCCCGTCGCCTGCCAATGCGTTTGGATCAAGACTCCCCTTCAGATTCAATCTCTTGAGCACCGTGTAATGCTCACCTTCATGCTCGCCCAGCTCAACGATCCCCTCCTCAGCAACAATCTTGGGAAGCCCCCCCCTCCCTCCTCCCCCACCACCAGATCCACTTGGCCAGTCCATCTCCGCCAGCGTCAAACGACCCGTCTTGCTCGATTGACTCACACGCAAAACCGGTTTGACCAGCGTGATCTGCCCGATCCCCACCCCGCCACCACCCATGATTAGCGCACCCCAGTCCATCTCAATTTTCGCTTCATGCACCTCAAAAATCGTCCCCGCCTGACTCGCCACCCCCGGTGCCCGCGCCACAACATCAACAAGCACCAGAACCCCATCACGCCTGATGAAAACATGATCCGCCTGAATCTCCAGACCAAACGCCGATTCAAGCCTGGACAAAACCACAGCCTTGGTCACAAAGCTCTGTGTCACAATCAGATATACCGCGATCCCAATCAAAGGCACCGCAATCGCAAACCGAATCACCAAACGCCACTCCCGCCCCAGTCGATGACCAAATAATCGCCTTCGCAATGGCCCACGCGTGTGACCAGCTCCCGCTCCCCCAGCCCCGCCCGAACCCTTTGCTTTTCGACTCATCGATGATCACCACACATGCACCAGATCCTAGCGAAAACACACATCCCGTGATGGTTTTTATTGTTCGCTCTTTGATCGGTTTACATCCCCAGCATACCCTCAAAGCATGGCTCGACAACGCGAAGTTTACATCTGCCAGGCCTGCAACTCAACCCACCATAGCTGGATGGGAAAATGCCCCGACTGCGACCAGTGGAACACACTCAAACAATCCCTCACAAACAAGCCGCCCTCTTCGTGGACCCCTGACAATCAAACCAGCGCACCCATCACCACACCCCAAGCTCAGCCGCTCTCACAAATCCGTCGTGAAAAACCCCAGCCTCGCATCCCCACCAACATCAACGAACTCGACCGCGTCCTCGGAGGCGACAAATCCTCAGGCTTTGGCCTCGTCCCAGGCTCTGCTGTGCTCATCGGAGGCCCCCCCGGCATCGGCAAAAGCACACTCACGCTCCAGGTCTGCTCCTCACTCGCTTCAAACAACACACGCGTGCTCTATGTCTCAAGTGAAGAATCCTCCACTCAAATCTGCTCCCGCGCACAAAGACTCAATATCCCCGCTGCAGCCGCTGACTCCCTGCACATCCTCACCGACACCAACCTCCCGCGCATCCTTCAGCAAGCCCAGGACATCAGACCCGCTGTCATGATCATCGACTCCGTCCAGATGCTCAACTCTGATCAGATCGACGCCGCCCCAGGCAGCATCACACAAGTCCGCCAATGCTGCGCCCAGCTCGTCTCCATCGCCAAAGCCACAGGCACCGCCATCATCATGATCGGCCATGTCACCAAGCAAGGCTCCCTGGCTGGCCCACGCGTACTCGAACACATGGTCGATGCTGTCCTCGCATTTGAAGGCGACCGCCACCACGCCCACCGCCTCGTCCGCAGCATCAAAAACCGCTTCGGCACCACATCCGAAATCGGCATCTTCCAAATGACCGATGCCGGCCTCGCCCAGCGACCCCAAGGCCAAGGCGTCATCGCAGACCCCGACAACATCACAGGCCCCGGCTGCGTACTCTGCCCCGCCATGACAGGCTCGCGCTGCATGCTTGTTGAAATCCAGGCTCTCACCGCCACGGGCTTCGTCGGAGCCGCCAAACGCAAAGTCAGCAGCCTCGACGCTTCACGCCTGGCCATGATCATCGCTGTCCTTGAACAACATGCTGAGCTGCGCCTTGCCGACCGTGATATTTTCGCAAGTGCCGTCGGAGGCATCCGCGTCGTTGAACCCGCTGCAGACCTTGCCCTGCTCCTTGCCATCGCAGGTGCACATTTCAAACGATCAGCTCCACCCGCAACCGCCATCATCGGCGAAGTCGGGCTCTCCGGCGAAATCCGTGCTGTCAGCCGCCTTGACCAACGCCTCAAAGAAGCGGCCAGACTTGGCTGCACCCACGCCATCATCCCCGCACGCAACCTTGAGTCCATCGCCAGCACATCACTGAAGATCCAAGCCGTGCCCAATGTCAACGCAGCCATTCAGTTGCTCGCATAATTAAAAAACGCTGTCAGCACAAGACTGACAGCGTTCATGTGTGTTCTTTACAATCAGTTTATTCCGCCAGAGGCAGCCCGCTGGGCACCGACTCAGGCACATCCAGCCTCATGTCAATGCTCTTGCGATCTGTCAGAGCATAAAGAAACTCGATAAGAAAATCGATCTGCCCATTCGTCAGATTGACGGGAGCAATTTCCACAGCACTCGCAAGCGCAGCCCTTCTCACAGGATCGTTCGCACAAATAAAATCAATGGGATCAAGCGCAGGATCAGATGGCAAAACCGCCTGAGCCGTGTCGTATGTTTCCAGCGCCGCTGCTGGATTCAGGTGGTGCTCAACCACGCCGCGCAGTGTGCTGTAAGCACCATCATGGCCCCAAGGCCCCGTGATCGCAACATTCCTGAGCGTGGGCGTACGGAAACGGAAACGATCCGCCATATCACCCGTCACACCTTCACGACCAAAATCATCAAGACCATCGCTATACCCGGGCAAGTTGTTTCCCTTGCCAGGACCGATCTGAGGCATCCCGATCGCATGAAACGACTGATCTGTCTGGAAAGTCCCGCTATGGCATGATGCACAACCGCCCGCGCCATAGAACACACTCATGCCCTTGATCGCCTTTGGGCTCATGGCCATGCGGTCACCCCGCAGATATTGATCAAACAGGCTGTTATCTGCACGCCACACACCCGATTCAAATGATCCAATTGCATTGGCAATGTGCACGATGGTAATGTCCGATGCAACCTGAACATCGGGATAGACACTCTGAAACAGCGTGACATATTCAGGAATGGAACTCACGCGACCCGCCAGTTGATCCCACACACCACCCGGACCCGCAAGCTGTCCCGCAGCAGCTGCATCCCCCACCGAGTTCTCACCAGACTGACCCGCCATCTCCGCTCCAGATGTAATCGGGAACATCGCCTGTGCTGCCAATGGGCTATCCAGCCCCAAAGGTAGGTCGTTGCCCGCTGGTGTGGCAAAACCCGAAGGCTGACTCGGATCCAATGCCACTCTGCCATCATGAAACAGTTGTGTAAACTCAAACGCACCCAGATTGAACACATGCGGCGCATTGCGAGGCACCCGTTCGTGCACACGATCCGGCCCATGACCAGTATCGCGCGTTGTGCTCAAACCCAGACCCCCCTCGCCAACAGGCAGACTCAACCCGTCGCTGGTACCCGCCAGAGGATGGTGGCAAGTCGCGCAGGATGTGTTCATGTTGCCGCTGAGGATCTTGTCGAAAAACAACAGCCTGCCCAGGCCCTCCTTGGCAGCATCACGCGGGAAAAAATCATCATCCGTCGCAGGCGGGGGAAGAAGACTGTCCGCCCGATTCATCGTCTTGATTGATTCAACAATCTGAATCGCAGACCCGGGATTCATCTTCTTGCCCGAAGAGCGAACCTGTGCCTGCACAGTGGTGACAGGAACCAGCGATACCAGCGCCATTCCAAGACCCAATCTCAAACCCAGGCTCAATCCCGATCTCGATACTCGATCCACCGTTTTGTAACTCATTTCATATACCTCCACATCCTGGTGCAGCCATGCTGCACAATCCAAGCCCGAGACACGATGTCCCAAGCCAAAACCTCCATATGCGTGGCAGAGAAGCTCCTCTCAACTCATCACGCGACAATTCACAAAAATACCGCATTTCGAATCTCAACTCAATACACATGTTTGCACATTGATCAAAACTTTTGCGATATCAGGTGGATGACCCTTTCTCGGACGCTTCAATAAGGCGTTGTAACACTGTTTCATGCCGTTCAATTCAGGAGCTTCAGGTTGTCTATTAGCCGCGTTTGCGTGTTCTGTGCCTCCAGCAGCCAGTGCGATCCCTTCTACCTCAATCAGGCTTCTATTCTGGGAAAGCAGCTGATTCAATCAGGCTACAGCATCGTCTATGGCGGCGGCAGCACCGGACTCATGGGCGCATTGGCCGACGCCGCCATGGCAGAGCAAGGCACCGTCCTTGGTGTCATCCCAGGCTTCATGGTTGATGTTGAATGGGGCCACGAAGGCATCACCGAACTGCGCCGCGTCGATGACATGCACGAACGCCTCAAACACATGAAACAGGAATCCGACGCCTTCATCGTCCTCCCAGGCGGGTGTGGCACCCTCGATGAACTGTTCCAGGTCCTGACATGGAAACGCCTGAGCCTGCACACAGGCCCCGTCATCATCGTCAACGCCCGGGGGTTCTTCGACCCCACCATCGCTCAACTCCAGCGCTGCGTAAACGAACGCTTCATGAACGATCAACATGCACACATGTGGGATGTCGTCAGCGATGCGAAGGATGTCGTCGATGCTCTTAAAAACACCACCCCCTGGGATTCTGATGCCATCCGCTTTGCCAGACCCGGCGGCTGATCAGAATCAAACCAGGCTCGCCCCCTTGACCCAATCTCGTTCACTCAGCCTCAGGAACCGTTGTGTATATCACAATATCAGCCCGACCTGTGTCATCCTCAGCCAGCACACCATCTTCAGGCGTGCCCGGCGACATCGAAATCACCAGCACCCGCGCATCAGGTGCATATCGATGCACCAGCTCAGGCGTACCCCCGTTATTATCACAATGAAACCGCCCCACCAGATGCAATACCTTTTTACTTCCCGTTTGCAGTGCCTTCGCAATCGATGATGCCATCGTCGCGTCCCAGACGAGTTGCGATCGATAATAATTTTCGATCTTCTCCTCACTCATGCTCATGTGGTCGTCATCTTTTTCCTCCGCCTTTTCCTCGCCCGAAGCATCACTCTCAGTCTCTTCCTGCGCCTCCCCCTCAGCCTCACCTTCATCGCTGTCAGCTTCTTCTTCAGGCTCATCCTTTTGAGCGGGCGCAAACAACGCATGGAAGTTGTCAAAATATTCACCGCGATGCATGGGCTGGGCAAGCGTAAAATACGCCTGCTCCTCAGCGGGCAGTTCCTTGAGTGCCTCGTAGCCTTCCTTGTGAGCCTTGCGACTGTATTTCCGCGGCGCATTGGCAGCCACAACCCTTGCACCACGCGCCTTGGCTGTCGCAACAATCCTGCCATACCACTTGTGCCAGCCACCCTTCGCCCCCCAGTTGGCCGACTTTGTCAGTGAAGCCAGCTTTCGAGCACCTATCTCGCCCGCCAGATACTGATCCACATAACCCTGCTCATCGCGCTCAAGCATCTCCATGGACAACGCTGTGCCAGGCTCAAGCATGTTCAACTCACGGAACAGCACCAGCTGGGTCGCATGGGCCATGGGATCATCATGCTGCTCGCCAAGGATAATTACATCCGCCTCGAGCATGCGCTCGACCACCTGCTCAAAGGTCACAGGCTCTGAAGTTTTCGCATCAAACATCAAAAGCTTGTCAACCGGTGATCGGCTCCCCGCTTCCACCACCGCTACAGGATTCACCTTGTTCCCAGCACAGCCCGTCAGCAACACAACCCCCACAACCCCCATCAGCACGATTCGCATAGCTTTGTTCATGCCATGAGCATGACAACACCAAAGCCCACCGTCAAGGCTTAAAGAGCAAAAGAATCTCCCGGAATTGCCCCTTACGATACATACAAGCCCGATTAATGCGACTTTTTCCGCTCCAATCGGTACACTCAGCAGGATCACAAACCATCACGGGGACGAGCGTGCAGGTACAATCGCTCGTCAGCTTCAGCACGGCGCTGGATGCTCCAACTTTGAATGTCAGATTAACACAAGAGAGAAAACTCCATGAAAATGCTTCGAAACTGTGCCTTGGCCACAACCGCCATGAGCGTAATGGTGCTCAGCATGACCGCTAATGCCATTGGCCTTAAAGCTGTCAACCTCAAACCCCAGTTTGAATCCGGCCAGACGCTTCGATATCAGATCGAATCCGGCAACAGCGTCACCCAGAGCTTTGGGGCTGGCATGGAAACATCCCAGAACATCACCATCGCCTTCAAAGTGATCAACGCCAATGAAGATGGCACCGAACTCACAGCCACCTTCGAGAAAATCAAAATGTCCACCTCCGGTGCAATGGACTTGGCCTTTGACTCCGCCACCCCCGCCGATCAGGACACCGGCAATGAACTGGCCAGCGCCCTGCGCCCCATCGTGGGCAAAAGCCTGTCCATCAAAATGGACAGCGATGGTAACATCACCGAACTCACAGGCGACAAAGGCCTGATCCCCGCTGGCCAGATGGGTGGCTTTGCTCAGGCAATCGTCGGCGCTGATCAAAACCGCCAACTCTTCATCCAGATCCTCATGCCCAGTGGCACCAAAACCAGTGCCTCCACAGGTGACAAATGGACCAACAAAAATGTCATCCCCGTCGAGCCCATGGGCACACTCACCATCTCCACCGATCACACACTCAAAGGCGTTAAAGCTGAAAACGCGACCATCATGATGGATGGCACGATCACATTTGAAAAAGGTGCCCAGGTCCCCGAGACCATGCCCATCGACCTGACAGATGCCAGCTACAACGGCCAGTATGTCTGGAATCACGAATCCGGGTCACTCACTTCCCTCAAGGTCGACGGCCTGATCAAGCTCAAAGCCGGTCAGGATGCCATGGTCATGGAAATCGAAAACAAAACAACCACCACCATCAAACGCGTGGACTGACCCCACTACCCACCCAACCCCCCTTTCCCCATAAATCATCAACGATTCAGGCTCAGACCCTCAGGCTGAGCCTTTTTCATAGAGTACACTCAGCACAAAGCACGATTGGAGCGCATTCATGGCCAAAGAAGTCTGCAGATGTTGTGGCACACAAACTTCACTCAGCTGGACCAGAGAAGAGTTCGGCAGACTGGTGCCTTGTGACGATTCGTTCGTTCTGTGCCAGCACTGTGCTCTGCAAAGCCAGAGCCTCAGCCCCATGGGGCTTGACGACCAGGCCAACTCCCAAGATGCTCAGCGACTCCTCAGACAACATTTCTACAAATGCTCCTGTGGCACAGAGTATGTCCGCGATACCGACCACAGCCTCCCCCTGGCCTATGCCCAGCACGACCAGACCTGCTGCCCCATCTGCAAAAACGCCTTCCCCCACGCCCACGAAGTCGCATCAACCCGCCCCGGGCTTGATCATCTCGTGATCTATTCCGTCTTCCTGGGAACCTTTGTTGACCAGTCACCTCGCAGGCTCGCTGAGTTTGTCTATGCCCATAAAGAGATTCAACCCTTCGTTGACTGGGTCTGTCTCTGGGATGGCAGGCTCGCCATGGTGTCTGATTTTCACCCTGCCTGGCGCATCGCCGCTCAAAGACAACTCGCTCACGAGTTTTCCCAGAGTGTGCAAATCGGAGCCCCCGTTGCCAAGTTTGACGAGGTTGATCACTCACTCTTGAGCCATCGCATCAACATCCGCAAAGGCTCGCTGGCCGATCTTGAGTCCATCGCCAGAATCCGTGTCCTCAGAGCCATCGCCATGGCTGATGGCATGGTTGATGAAACCGAACTCTCACAGATCACCGAGCTGGCCCGAGGCCTGGGCGTCGCTGAGTCTGACATCAACGAAATCTTCAAGGACAAAAAAACCGCTGTCAAACGCTCGGATCTGCCCCGCGATGACGATGGCAAACTCCAACTCCTGGGTGATGTCATTCGCGTCGCACTGGCTGATGGTGTGCTGGAAGATTCCGAGATCCGCCTGATCACACGAATCGCAGCCTCCATCGGCGTGCCAGAATCGCGCGTGACTCAACTCCTCGACCAGGCTCAAGCTTCGCTCAACGAGGTCGACGAGTCCCTGTGCGAGGTCAAACCCGAATCTGCTCTGAAGCTCGTCAGCGATCTGCATGGCGACACCAGTCGATCCATCATCAACGCTGCTCAACGCATCCAGAGTCACTTCAAACCCGCAGGCTCAACCTGGGAGCCCGCAGATGAACTTGGAACTCTGTTGCTGGATTTGATGAGACCCCTGCACCCCTGGCAAAAAGATCTTGGCATCAGACTCATGACAGATGAATGGCTCGTATTCATGCTCGTCATCGATAGCCTCAACGCCAGCCGATCTCAGGATGTACAAACTCTTGCAAACAACCGGGCTGTCTGGGCTGAGCCTTTGATCCTGGCTCTGGCTGAAGACCCCAGCAACTCGCCCAGCGTCATCAGTGCCTGTCGCCAGGCTGCCCGCCAACTGGGCGCCCTTGAACCTGCCTGATGCACACCTGATCCACTTTTTGCACATTTACGAAACGGGCTTACCGCGAGATTGATACCAGTGCTTCGTTGGTGGGGAAACGCTGCAATGCTGCCAGGAGCTGCTCGATCTGCAAGTGTGTCGGCATATTCATAAGCCTGCGACGAAGCGCCGTCACCGTCGCCAGCGTCGTCTCTTCCAAAAGCAAATCTTCCTTGCGCGTTCCAGAACCCGCCAGATCAATCGCTGGAAACAATCGCCGTTCTGCGATCTTGCGGTCCAGCACCAGCTCCATGTTGCCCGTGCCCTTGAACTCCTCGAAGATCACTTGATCCCCCGCAGAGCCCGTATCAACAAGGCACGAAGCCAATAGCGTCAAACTGCCCGCCTCTTCAGTATTCCTCGCTGCTCCAAATATCTGTTTGGGCACTTCCAGCGCTTTAGAATCGATCCCGCCCGTCAGCGTTCGACCACTGGATGCATGCTTGCGTGATCGATTAAACGCCCGCCCCAGTCTGGTCAGCGAATCCATCAGCACCACCACATGCCGACCCGCTTCAACCATCCGCCTGGCACGGTTCAGCGTCATCTCCGTCACCGCAATATGGCGCTCAACCTCGTGGTCATTGCTGGATGCAATCACCCGCACACGGTTCTCGTCCGCGGTAATGGCCCGCATGGATCTGCGAAAATCCGTCACTTCCTCAGGTCTTTCGTCAACCAGCAACACCAAAAGCGTGATATCCGGATGATTGTGCAAGAGCGCATGCGCGATGTCCTTGAGCAGCGTGGTCTTGCCCGCTTTGGGAGGCGAGACAATCAGCCCCCGCTGACCCCTGCCAATAGGACAAAACAGATCAATCAATCGGCACGAAGGTGGACACCCCGGATACTCAAGCGTCAGCCGAGGCTGAGGGTCAATCGCTGTCAGATCTTCAATAGGCTTGCACTGGCTGAACTGCTCGGGTTCCAGCCCTTCGATTGAAACAAACGACTCAACCACCTGCCGTGGCGCCCCGGATCGGCTCCGGCCTCGCCTGCGCCTTGGTTTCTTGCTGATCACCTCAACCGTGACCTCCAGCCCCTGGCGCAAGTTGAACATGGTCCCAAACTCTGTTGGGACGATCGGATCAGTCGTACTCGTGATGATGGATGAATCGACGAGTTGTCGAACATGCCCATCAGCGCGCTGCGACCATTCAAGAATGCCTGTCAGCGTCGTCATTGATCTGTTTCTTCTTCTTCAGCTCAACCCGGGTTCCTCGAACACGCGCCCCCGATGCAGGGTCACCCGGATCAAACTCTCGTACCAATCACACCACATCAACCTCGCAGTGTCAAGCAACCATCTTTCATTTCCACGCCCTTGTGAACAAAACATGAAATCAAAACCCCCTGTCAAATCCGCTGCAATCCTCTGAACAGCCATTCACAACCCGTATTTTTACCGTACAATATACACAACCTCACTCAGCATAGCCTCTTTGTAGCATGTTGTTGCCCCAGTTGGACGACCTGATGCGCTATCATGTCCGTATCAGTCAACCCCACGGGCCAGTACGCCCGGGCTGGGTGTTGACAAAACCACAGCAAATGACTTCGCTGTGTCTGATGAGAATGGTGTGTTCATGGAGATTATTCAAGGCATCCCGGTTTCCCCCGGCGTGGTTATCGGCCGCGTCTTCACGCTTGACGACAATCGTCGACGCATCGTGCGCCGACATATCCCCGCTGACACCGTCGATGAACAGATCACCCGCCTCAACGATGCCCTGAAAGCCTCTCTCGAAGAACTAGGCGAGGTTTTTACCCAGGCTGAGCAGGAAATGGGCACTGAAACTGCCAATATCTTCCGGTTTCACATCGGAATGCTCGCTGATAACACCTTGATTGAACCCATCCGTAACATGATCCGCGATCAACTGGTCACCACCGAGTTCGCAGTCTACCGCACCTTCTCAAATCTGGCTGGCCAGTTTGCTGCCAAAAAAGACTCCGTCTTCACAACCAAGGTCAACGACATCCACGATCTCTCCGCCCGGGTGCTACACCACCTGATCGGCTCACATGCTTCACGCCTCAACGAGTTGGACCACGAAGCTGTCATCATCGCCAACGACCTGACCCCCTCGCAAACCGCAGGCTTTAATCGCGATCAGGTCATCGCCTTCGCCACCGATCTGGGTGGCCAAACCAGCCACACCGCCATCGTCGCCCGCGCCCTGGGCATACCTGCCGTCGTAGGCTGTGGCCGCATCACTGACCATGCCACAGATAACCAGGCCGTCATCGTCGATGGCGACCGGGGGCTGGTGATCTTCGACCCCACCGAAGAAAAACTCGATGAATACCAGGCCTACATCGAACAGTCTCACCTCGTCCAGATTTCACTGGATGAACTCAAAAACCTACCCAGCCAGACCCGCGATGGCGTAGACATCACCCTCACAGGCAACATCGAGTTCCCCGAAGAAATCAGCACCGTTCTCAGCTCCGGCGGCCAATCCGTAGGCCTCTACCGCACCGAGTTCCTCTTCCTCACCTCCACCCACGAACCCACCGAAGAAGAACACTTCCAGGCATATCAAAAGTGCGTTGAGCTTCTCAATGGCAAGCCTCTGACCATCCGAACCGTCGATCTCGGAGCAGACAAATACACCCAGAGCCAGTTCGAAACCCCCGAGCGAAACCCCTTTCTGGGGCTGCGAAGCATCCGCTATTGCCTGCGCTCCCTGCCCATGTTCAAGACCCAGCTTCGGGCAATCCTGCGCGCCAGCGCTCTTGGTCCCATCCGCGTTATGTTCCCGCTTGTGACCAACCCCTCTGAGTTCCGCCATGCCCGCATGCTCATCCGCGACACCATGGAAGACCTTGCTGAAGAAGGCATTGCCTTTGATCCAGACATCAAAGTCGGGATGATGATCGAGGTGCCCGCAGCCGCTCTGATGGCCAGCACCTTCGCCCGCGAGGTCGACTTTTTTTCCATCGGCACCAATGACCTGGTTCAGTACACCCTCGCTGTGGACCGAACCAATGAAAGGGTGGCACATTTGTTCAACTTCGCCCATCCCGCGGTTGCCAAGCTGGTCCGCGAGGTCGTGCGGGCAGCCCGCCGGCGCGATGTTCCCGTATCATGCTGTGGCGAAGCCGCAGGCGAGCCCGAGTACGCCCTGTTGCTCATCGGGCTGGGTTTGCGTACCCTCAGTGTGACAGCCTCTTCGATCCCGCGCCTCAAGAGGCTGATCAGAAGCGTCACGATTACCCAGTGCGAGAGGATCGCGAAAAAGGCCCTCACGCTCGAGTCAGATGTCCAGGTTTCCGTATATTTACGGGACCAACTTCGAAAGGTCGTTCCAGAGTCCACTGATGCCGCAGCCGTCTGATCGTTTTTTCATGCGATCCGGCCCGCAGGTGCTCAGGACCAGGGAACACAACAAACCAGTGCGAGCCATGCAGCTTGCCATTCCGGGTTCACCAACCCATCCCCATGTCAGAATCATTCAGGGGTTGGCTGTGGTATGCACCGGAATCAGCAGATCTGCGCTCCGCACGCAACGCGCATTGCAAAAAGACGCAACCCGATCGCCGGGTGCTGCGCATTTGCAACCAGCGCCCAGAAAGGTCGTTCATGCCCTGTCAGATGTTGATCAATTATGTCCCGGGCGAAGAGTGCCGGGTCGCCATTGTCGATGAAGGAAAACTCGAAGAGTTCCACGCAGAAAGCGCCAGTTCGCTCAACCGTGTCGGCAATATATATACAGGCCGCGTCTCAAATGTAGAATCAGGCATCCAGGCCGCCTTTGTCGACTTCGGTGTCGAACAAGCCGGCTTCTTGCATGTCTCTGACCTGCACCCACGCTACTTCCCAGGCGAAGAAACCGACACCACCGAAACCATCGGCAAAAAAGTCCCCCGACGCGATCGCCCGCCCATTCAACAGTGCCTCAAACGCGGGCAAGATATCATCGTTCAAGTCATCAAAGACGGCGTAGGCTCCAAAGGCCCAACCCTCACCAGCTACCTCTCCATCCCCGGCCGATTCCTCGTCATGATGCCTCAGATGGACCGCGTAGGCGTTTCCCGAAAGGTCGAAGATGAAGATCAGCGCAAAGCCATGCGCAAAATCCTCGATCAACTGGATCTCCCCGAAAGCTTTGGCTTCATCCTCCGCACCGCAGGCTTTGATCGCACAAAAACAGAACTCAAACGCGACCTTGCCTATCTCGTAAGGCTCTGGAAAGACATGCAGCGCAGGCTCAAAGTCTCCACCAAGCCCTCGCTGCTCTACTGCGAATCAGATCTCCTGGTGCGAGCACTGCGCGATCTCATGAATCCTGACATCCAGCAGATTGTCATTGACTCGGATCGTGCCCTGAGCCGCGCCAGCAAATTCCTGAAAATCGCCGCACCCCGCGCCCAGGCGCAACTCATGCACTACACCGGCGAGATCCCCCTCTTTCACGCCTATGGCGTAGAGCCTCAGATCGAAACCATCCACTCCCGCGAGGTCCACCTCCCCTCCGGAGGCCGCCTCGTCATCGACGAAACCGAAGCGCTCGTCGCCATTGATGTCAACTCCGGCAAAATGCGCAGCGCCAAAGACGCCGAAACCAACGCCTTCAAAGTCAATCTCGAAGCCGTTGACGAAATCTGCCGCCAGCTTCGCTTGCGCGACATGGGTGGCCTGGTCGTCAACGATCTGATCGACATGCGCAAATCCGAAAACCGCCGAAAGATAGAACAGCGGTTCCGGGAAAGACTCAAACGCGACCGCGCCAACACCATGACGCTGCCCATCAGCTCCTTTGGCATCCTTGAAATGACACGCCAGCGGATGCGCGCCAGCCAGGAATCGCTCCACTTTGCCGACTGCCCCACCTGCCAGGGACGAGGACTGATTCGCAAAGCCCAGTCCGTCGCAGCCTCTGCCATGCGCGATCTCACCTCACTGCTCTCACACCAGCGAGTCCACCATGTCGAGTTGGTCATCTCACCCCGCGTTGCAGGTGATCTGCTCACTGGCCGAAGGCAGTTCCTCACACGCATCGAACGCCAAACCGGCAAACAGGTCCATGTCCGTGTGAGCGAAACCATCGCCATGGATCGCATCGCCATCTACGCATACGACGCCCAAGGCTCAGACCTTGATGTCCAAGTGCTCATACACAAAAAATCCACCCCCGCCGTCGAACAATGGGACAAAGACTCAGATGACAACTGGGCTCAGGACATCACCAGCGAACAGCCAGACGCACCAGATCACGCTGAAGAAACCGTGCTCGATCCCTTTGAAACTTCAGCACTTGATGAGGCTGATGAAGCTGAAAAAACCACACGCAAAAAACGCAGAAGACGCAGGCGAGGCAAGAAAGAAACCAGCACTGCTGATGCCCCCCCGCCTGAAAATGAATCCGCCAGGGACCAGACCACATCCGATCAACCAGAACCCGTAGACGAATCCGCCAAGGACGAAACCAGTTCTGAACCTGCCAGCCCCGATGACGAATCAAACGCAAAGACACGCTCAAGACGCCGCCGCCGCCGCCGGTCCCGCAAAAGTGCCAGCACCGAAACGCAAAGCGACGAAGTAACCGCCTCTGAAAGCAACACCCCCGCTCAGAACAACACGCAATCACCTGAAGACTCTGTTCAAGCACAACCCGCCACGCCTGAGCAGGCTTCTTCCAGCACCGACGAGCCCCAAGCCTCATCAGAAACCAGCGTCAGAAAAAAACGACGCCGATCCAAACGCTCAGGCAAATCCAGTAACTCCTCAGCACCCCAAACCGAAGCCCTCAGCACCACTGACAACGCTCCCACCGAAAAACCTGCCTCTGATCAGCCCCGCGAATCTAAAAAAGCCGACGATGGCTCACCCAGTACCATCCAGAAAGAATCCAAACCAAAACGAACTCGCAAAAAATCCTCTAAAAAAACCTCCCGGTCATCTTCAACCAAAGATCAATCCACCCCCTCCCCCACCCCTCCCACTCCCACTGTTGAAGCAGGACCAAGACTTCTGTACTCAAGCCGGCGCAAACTCACAGCCTCTGAACGCGCCAAAGCAGCAACCCGCAAGGAATGAGCTGTGGACCAACCCTCCTCCACAACGCGCAGGCTCATCATCCTCGGCTCAACCGGCTCCATCGGCACGCAAACTCTTCAAGTCGTCAACACCATCAACACACTCCATGACAACGGCAACTGGCCTTGGCGCTTCCAAATCACAGGCCTCGCAGCAGGCTCAAACACAACCCTCCTCGCACAACAAGCCCAGCAATACGCCGTCGATTCCGTAGCACTTAACCAAGGCTCAATACCCGCTTCGCTCAACACCGCCCGCGCCTACCAAGGGCCAGACGCCGCTGAACAGCTTGTCAGCAACACGCCTTGTGATCTCGTCGTCAGCGCCATCGTTGGCGTAGCGGGTCTGGGCGCAACACTCAAAGCCGTCTCCCAAGGCACCCCCGTCGCCCTTGCCAACAAAGAAACCCTCGTTGCCGCCGGAGAACTCATCGTGCCCCTTGCAAAGCAAACCGGCGCACACCTCCTGCCTGTCGACTCTGAACACGCAGCCATCTGGCAATGCCTCGCCTCAGCCTCAGGCCAAAACCAGCTCGTCCCGCCCTGCACACTGGGCAATGAGATTTCCCGCATCGTCCTCACCGCTTCCGGAGGCCCCTTCCGAACCCTCACCCGCGATGCTGTCTACAACGCCACCCCCGCCCAGGCTCTCAACCACCCCACCTGGTCAATGGGCGCCAAAGTCACCATCGACTCCGCCTCACTCACAAACAAAGCTCTTGAAATCATCGAAGCCCACTGGCTCTTCGGGCTTGGTGCTGATCGCATCAGCGCCATCGTGCATCCCCAGTCCATCGTGCATTCATTCGTCGAGTTTGCCGATGGCTCAGTCATTGCCCAACTCGGTGCCCCTGACATGCGCTGTCCGATTCAAGTCGCCCTCACCTGGCCCCAGCGCGCTTCACAAAGAGCCAGCAACCGACTCGATCTGGCAACGCTCAACAATCTTGACTTTGAACCTCCAGACTTTGATCGATTCCCCGCACTGAACCTTGCCTGCCGCGTCATCCAATGCCAAGGCACCTCCGGCGCCATCTTCAATGCCGCCAACGAAATCGCTGTAGAAGCCTTCCTCAAAGAAACCATCGCCTTTGGTTACATCCCCGAACTCACCAGCCTCGTCATGGACCAGATCCCCGCCACCCCCATCAAATCGCTTGATGATGTCCTCAATGCCGACCGCCAGGCCCGGGCATGCGCAAAGGACCTGCTGGCATGTCCATCCGTGGGTCCGAGAAAAACCACATCCTGACGAGCCACTACAGTGAAGACGCATGAACCCACATCCTGACGAGCCGTGACCGCGAGGGAGCGTAAACCCTTGAAACGATCATCCATAACCACCCCCATAAAACGACTGCTCATAAAGTTTCCCAACCCGATAGAACCACAAGACCCAACCTAGACTTTGAGCCCAAATGGGTCGATTGATGTTTTCTGAAAGGAGCGTTGTGCAAGCAGAGCAAGCCATAAAAGATGCCATGTCACTTCGTCACGCCGGGCAGGCTGATCAGGGGCTTGAGATCGTCCTGAAGTGCGCCGAAGCCGAGCCTGAGAATGCAGAACTCCTGCATATCTGTGGCGGGCTTCTGCTGGAATCTCATCAATACCAGCGCGCCATCGACTTCATCACCCGTGCCATCGCCATCCAGGAAAACAACCTCGTTTATTATAAAACGCTGGGCGATGCCCACACCGCCAACAAGGATCTTGATGCCGCCCAGGCTGTCTTTACCAAAGCCATCGAAATCGATCCGTCCTTCGGACCTGCCTATCAAGGTCTGGCCAGCATTCAGCTCTGGCTTCAGGATTATTCCGCCGCGGAGCAGACCTACCGCGCAGCCCTGGCTTCTCACACCGGCGCAGCACCAGACCCAATCGTCATCTGTGGCTTGGCCAAGGTGCTTCTGGTCTCAGGCCGACCCACCGCCGCCGTTGGCATGCTCACCGAAGGTCAGCGCGCCATACCCGGCAATCTGGACATCCGCCTGTCCCTCTGCACCGCACTGAACTATGCCGACCCCACAGACCCCGTCAGAATCATCCGGGAACATCTGGATCTGGCCCGCCTCACCGAGGCTGCTCTGCAAAGCAAAAAACTTGAGCTTGATATCAACTCCGATCCAGACCGCTCCCTTCGCATCGGATATCTCTCAGCAGATTTCCGCGAACATTCATGCGCCTTCTTCGTCGAATCGCTGCTGGATCATCACGATCGACAGAACTTCCACACCACCTGCTACGCCACCTTCCTGGGCTCCAACAAGCCCGACCACATCACCGATAAACTCAAAGAAAAAGCCGACCAGTGGCGACACATCACCCAGGTCTCTGATGCCGCCCTCGCCAATCAAATCGCCGATGACAAAATCGACATCCTCTTTGATCTCATGGGCTACACCTCCGGCGGCCGCCTCCAGACCATCCTCCTCAAACCCGCACCCATCATCATCAACTATCTGGGCTACCCCAACATCACCGGCCTCTCCACCGTTGATGCCCGATTCGTCGATCAAACCACCGACCCCAAAGATCGACCCAACCTCGGCGGCGAACGACTCATCCGCCTCCCCAGCCCCTTCCTCTGCTACACCCCCAAACCCGCAGCTCCAGACATCAACCCCCTGCCCAGCGAACGCACCGGCGAGATAACCTTCGGCTCATTCAACATCGCCATGAAAATCTCGCCCACAACCGTCGATCTGTGGGCAAAAATCCTGCTCGGAATACCCGGCTCACGACTCATCCTCAAAAGCCGAGGCTTCAAAAACACCGACACCACCGAACGCTTCCGCACACGCTTTGCCGAGCAAGGCCTGGGCGAAGATCGCGTCGACCTCCTCCAGTTCACTCCCACTCTCAACGACCATCTCGAACTGTACAACAAACTTGATCTGGCTCTGGACACCTGGCCCTACAACGGCACAACCACCACCTGCGAATCCCTCTGGATGGGCGTACCCGTCGTCACAATCAAAGGCTCAACCCACGCCAGCAGAGTCAGCGCCAGCATCCTCAACGCCATCGGCGCTCCAGAACTCGTCGCCACCACGCCCGACGAGTTTGTCAATCTCGCCATTGAACTGGCCTGCGACGAAAACCGCCTCATCAACTATCGAAAAAACCTCCGCACCATGATGCAAAGCTCGCCCTTGTGCGATGGCGCAACCCATACCTTGAATGTCGAAAAAGCCTGCCGAAGACTCTGGCGCTCATGGTGCAGACAATCCTGAAAACCCACAAACCGGACCCACGCAATGACCAACATCAACCCACAACTCATGCAGGCGCTGAACTATCTCAGACAAGGTCAGCACGGCCTGGGCATCCAGGTGCTCGAGCCCGTTCTCCAGCAGAACCCGGGCCACGCCGAAGCAAACCATCTCCTGGGTTCTCTGCTCATCGCTGCCAATCAAAAAGACCGAGGCGTCTACTTCCTCGAGCGAGCCATGCAACTCCAGCCCGACAACCCCATGTTCCAGAAATCCATGGGCGATGTACGCACACTGCAAGGCGACTACACCAAAGCATGCGATCATTACGATCGGGTTGCCAAAAGTGAACCCAAAATCGCCAAAGCTCACAAACTGCTCGCCGACACCTGCCTCAAGGCACTCCAGATTCAGCGAGGTGCCAATGCCTATACCAATGGCATACAACAAGTCCCCGATGACCCCGACCTCCGCGTCGAACAGGCTCGCTTCCTGCTCGTGACAGGCTCCGCTGATGATTCGGTCGCAACACTCAAAGAGGGTCTTGAGATCGTCGGCGAAAACCGCCGTATCCGAGGCCAGCTCTCGACCAGCATGAACTACTCCACCCGGGCAACCCCCCAGGAAGTCTGCCAGGCGCACAAAAACTTCGGCCAAATGCTCTATCAGGAGTCCAAAAACCCACCACTTGAAATCACCAACGACCCTGACCCTGATCGCCGTCTGAAAATCGCTTACATCTCGCCAGACATGCGCGAACATTCCGTTGCATACTTCTTCGAACCCCTCGTTGAACATCACAACCGGGATCAGGTCGAAGTATTCTGTTACGCCAACTTCTTCGGCGGCCGCAAAAAAGACCATGTCTCCGCACGCCTCATGGAAGCCGCCGACCAATGGCGCGATATCACTGATCTCTCAGCTGATCGTGTCGCAAGCCAGCTTCAGGCTGATCAAATCGACATCGCTGTCGATCTGGCAGGATTAACCTATGGCCACAGCCTGCGTGCACTCTGCCCCAGACCCTGCCCCATCCAGATCAACTACCTCGGCTACCCCAACACCACCGGCATACCCGTCATCGACTACCGCATCGTCGATCATCACACCGACCCCGCCCCCGATGCTGATGCCCTGGTCGTCGAAAAACTCGCTCGCATGGATGACTGCTTCCTCTGCTATCGCCCGCCCGATGGCATCCCCGATCCCGCCCCATCGCCCTGCACTTCCAACAGCTTCATTACCTTCGGCTCATTCAACATGCTCTCCAAACTCTCGCCCGAAACCGCACAAGCCTGGGCAACCATCCTCACCAACATACCCAACTCCAAACTCCTGCTCAAAAACCACTTCTTCCGCTTTGAAGAACTCCAGGACCGCTTCCGCAATCTCTTTGAATCCCTTGGCGTCGCTGGCGATCGCATCTTGTTCAAAGCCAATGTCCCCACAACCTTTGAACATATGGAACTCTACAGCCAGGTCGACATCGCCCTGGACCCCTTCCCATACAACGGCACAACCACCACCTGCGAAGCACTCTGGATGGGCGTACCCGTCGTCACACTCACCGGCAAGATGCACGCCGGTCGCGTCGGTACCAGCCTCCTGAACACCACAGGTCTCAACGACAACATCACCCCTGATATCCAGAGCTACATCGACCGCGCCTGCACCCTCGCCAACAACCAGGAGCTTCTGAGCGAGCAGCGCATGAGCCTGCGAAACCAACTCATCTCCTCGCCCTTGTGCGATGAACCCGGGTTCTGCCAAAAACTCGAAAGCCTCTACCGAACCATGTGGCAAGACTGGTGCAATCAGCAAGAAACGGCTTTAGGGAAAGCAAAGCAATCATGAGCAGCGCTCCGGGATTGTCAAAGGCAGATCAGGCTGTACGCAACGCCATGCTCGCCATGCAGGCGGGCAATCTTGAACAGTCACAAAACATGCTGCGCCGTGTCCTCACCAAGCACCCCATGAACCCCCGCGCCAACCATGTCATGGGGATCATCTACTTTCAGCAAGGCCACGCTGAGCAGGCGCTCTATTACTTTGAGCAGGCAATCAAGGCCAACCCCAACATCGGTGCCCCCCATCAAGCCCGAGGCAACATGCTCTACGCTCTTGAGCGACATCAAGATGCCATCCAGGCACACAACCGCGCCATTGAGCTTGAACCCAACTCATATCTGGCCCACAACAGCCTGGGGCTTGATCTCATCCGCGTGTCAGATTACGCCGGCGCTGAATCCGCATTTAAAATGGCTGTCCAATGCGCCCCAAACCAGCCCGAGCCCAAAGGCAACCTGTCCATGCTCTACATGAACATGGGCCGACCCAACGAAGCTGCCCAGCTGCTCGAGCAAACCATCGCCCAGCATCCAAATCACATCGGGCTCAGGCATCAACTGGCAAGCATCATGAACTACGCCACAACCTGCACCCCCGAGCAGATTTTCCAGGCCCACCAGGCCTATGGCCAGCTTCTCACACAAGCCCAACCCACCCCAAAGCGCCAGTTCCCAAACACCCCGGATCCCCATCGCCCCATCCGCATCGGCTACCTCTCAGGCGATCTGAAAACCCATTCAGTCGCCTACTTCCTCAGACCCATCCTCGAAAACCACAACCATGATCGTTTCTCCATCCATTGCTACTCAACCACCCGCTACCCCGACAACACCACCGAAGAACTCAAAAAACTCGCTGACCACTGGACCGACTACCACGCTCTGGACGACATCGGGCTGAGCAAACGCATCCTGGCAGACAACATCGACATCCTCGTCGAACTCAATGGCCAATCCTCAGGCAACCGCCTCACCGTTCTCAATGCCAAGTCCGCTCCCGTTCAGGTCACCTACCTGGGCTACCCCAACACCACAGGCGTCGCCGCGATCGATTATCGAATCGTCGACAACCTCACCGACCCCCCCGACCCCCCCGACCCCTCAAACCCAACTGACCCAACCACCTTGATGGTCGAAACCCCCTACAGGCTGCCAGATTGCTTCTTGTGCTATACACCGCCAAAGGATGCTCCCGAACCCAACACCCTGCCCGCACTTGAAACCGGTTCCATAACCTTCGGCTCATTCAACAACCTTCAGAAAATCTCCCAGCACACCATCGAACTCTGGTCGCGCATTGTCGCTGCTGTGCCCGGTGCCCGCCTGCTCATCAAAAACACCGCCCTTTCAGACAAAGCCCTCGCTGCTGATTATGCCCGGCGCTTTGCCGATGCCGGGCTTATAGATGACCAGTTGGTTCTCATGGGCCGCGTCGAATCCACCCGCGATCACCTTCTTGTCTATCACAAGATCGACCTCTCGCTGGATACCTTCCCATACCATGGCACCACCACCACCTGCGAAGCCCTCTGGATGGGTGTGCCCGTCATCTCCCAAATGGGTGCTGTCCACGCCAGTCGCGTAGGTGTCAGCCTGCTGACAAACCTCGGGCTTGAAGACTTCATCACAGATTCACCTGATGCCTATGCTGAAAAAGCCATCGCACTGGCAAACGACACCGATCGGCTCGTAACACTTCGAGCATCGCTCAGAAACACACTGAAAAACGCCTCGCTCTGTAATGCTGTTTCGTTTACACAAGACATCGAACAGGCGTATCAACAAATGTGGCGCACCTGGTGCGAACAACAATCCAACACCACGGAGATTTCATCGTGAAGATCATCTGGCTCGCTTCTTATCCAAAATCAGGCAACACCTGGGTTCGCTTCCTGCTCTACAACTACCTCTTCGGTAGCGTCCAAGACAGCAACGACATCAACAAAGCCATCCCCGATATCCATGTCTACAAACTCCCGGAAGAAACCGAAGCCAACATTCTTGCCAAAACTCACATGAAGTGGAGCGATCAGCACCCCTACGCCTCTCAGTCTGCAGGCTTCGTCTACATCGTACGCCATCCCCGCGATGTCCTGCTGTCAAATCTCAACTACACCCAGCTCGGCGATGACAATGTTAATCCCGAAAAATACGCTCGAGATTTTATTACAAATCTCGGCGATCCACGCTGGAAATCACTTGGCTTTGGGTCCATCACCGAGCATGTCCTCTCCTGGGCTGCCAGACCCGCCATGCCCTGCCTCATGATCAAATACGAAGACCTCAAGCTGGATACTGCTACCTGCCTCAAAAAAATCCTCACCTTCATCGCTGCCCCCATCGACGAAGAAAAAGTCGCCGCCGCTGTCCAAGCCTCAGAGTTTTCCAATGTCAAAAAACTCGAAGAAGCCGAACGCACAGAAGGCAAGTTCTCCGCCATCTTCGGCGGCGCACTTTCCACAGCTCAAGACCGACGCTTCATGAACAAAGCTCAACACGCCGAAACCCTCGACCACCTGGGCGAAGGTCTGGAAGAACTTTTTCAGGATCACTTTGCAGAAACATTGCTGAACCTGCAATACCAATCCTGATGCCGCCGCTGGAGCACCCCCATGAGTATCCACTGGATCGCTTCATACCCCAAAAGTGGCAGCACCTGGGTCCGCTTCTTCCTCTACGCCTACTCCCAAGGCCCAATCACCTCAAGCCTTGCCGTCAATGATTCCATCCCCGACCTCCATCGCAACCCCAACCTGAACCTCCCCCGCCCGCTTCTCATCAAAACCCACTTCGCCCTCTCACCCTCTCACCCACTCATCGATCAGACCGACCGCGCCATCTATGTCGTCCGAAACCCCCGGGACATCCTCTATAGCGCATACCGCTTTCTCAGGCTCACCAACGATCAGGTCGATCAACTAACCTACGCAAAAGCCTTCATCAACTTCAGAGGCGACCCCGCCTGGAAACACATGGGCTTTGGCTCCTGGCATGAACACACCAACAGTTGGCTGGACCAAAAACGCTTCAAGGTCCACCTGGTTCAGTACGAAGACCTCCACAGCACACCCGAAAAAACCTTCTCAGACATCCTGCGCTTTCTTGACATCAAAATCGATCCCGACAAACTCAAAAACGCAATCCACCACGCCTCGTTCGATTCAATGAAACAACTTGAAACCCGGGAAAAATCCAGCGACAAACCTTCACTCTTTCGAGGCAGCCAACAGCAACTCAACCAGGGCATCCGCTTCGTCAACTCCGGACTCACCGGCCAATCACTCAACACCATCACCCCAGGCCTTGAACAATCCTTCAAAGACGCCTTCAGCAACGCCCTTACCCGCTTTAACTACTAGATAGTTCAACCGTGCTCGTTTCTGGGTGCCACTACTCGCTGCAAAACAGCGCAGTAGTGTCTTACTCACCCCCACCCACCCCCACCCACCCCAATCTCACCGAAAAACCAAATCACCCCGCGTGTGTATAGCCCAAAGCCTGCAATGCTGGCAAATAATCCGGACACCTCGCAAACGCTGCCAGAACCTCAGGCTTCACCTTCCGACGCTTCAGCGCCTTGATCTGCTTCTCATCAGATGCCCGGCTCCCCGACCCATCCCCCGTAATCGTCTTGTACTCCATCCACCGCTCTTCATACGACCCATCAAACTCCAACTCAAGCCGCTCACAAAGCACACCAAGCCACTCATCAGGCCCCTTCACAAAATCCTCAAAACGCACAAACCCCATCTCCCGCGCTTCCTCTGCAAACACACGATACCCCGGCATGAACTCGCCCGGCGAAAGCTTCTCAAACACACCAATCCGCCTCAGACTCAACCATGAATCCACCGGATGACGCACCGTCGCTGTCCGCACC
Source organism: Phycisphaerales bacterium (assembly GCA_029260555.1). Classification (GTDB taxonomy): domain Bacteria; phylum Planctomycetota; class Phycisphaerae; order Phycisphaerales; family UBA1924; genus JAJDCZ01. The sequence continues at coordinate 20,056 of JAJDCZ010000058.1, read as the reverse complement.
AGCTCAAACCGATCCCCCAGCGCCTCAGGCGTGCGCATTCGCATCGGCGGATCTGTAACAAAAGGCTTGCCCAAATAATCAAGGTGCGTCCAGTCCCGATAGATCATCGCCAACCCGCGCTGCTCACACCGCTCATGAATCAAACTGATCTTGTCACCAAAGCTGAGCGTCTCAGCCTGTTCCTGCTCTTCCTCATCAATCAAGCCAAACCATGTGCGCGCCTGATATAGAGGATCAAAGATCTTGATCCCCAGTGCTGCCCCATAGGGGTGAACCTCGCTGAACATCGCCACGCCTTGCATGCACCCCAGGCATCGGCAAATCAGCGTGCCTCCCACGCGCGCCAGATGGTGCACCACCCGCAGCTTCGGTCGTTCGTTGTCCATGCCCAGACGGTACGCCCAAAGAAAAAAGCGGGCCGCCCCAAAAGAGCAGCCCGCGTGAAAAGTCTCTGGTTTACCAACCTGCGTTATCGTCCCTGCTGTTGTTGTTGCTGCAAACCAAACAGGAAGCTGGGCAGACTTGGCCCACTGGAGATATCGTCGGTGTTGTAGAGATACTGTGCATCGAGCACCTTGGCGATGCGGATACCCGCCTCGCTCAGGTGAGCTGCTGTGTACGGATCAAGGTGCGAAGCGTTGCCACTGGTCAAAATGTGGTCAACCTTGCCCTGGATCTCACGAAGCTTCATCAGCGACAGGTTCGCAATAGGCTTGGACGCAGCACCCGACTGGCTCTTGGGCAGAATCAGATCGATCATCCGTTCCAGATGCTCACGCTGCAAATCCCGCCTCAAACTCGAAATCATCGGCTTGCGCGTGGTGTACTTCTTGCCATCAGGCCCGTCATCAAGCTCCGACCAGATCGCATCAGAAATCGTAAACATCACTTCCGGAAGCGTCAATGCCTCCTCACTGTCAGGCACCCGGAACTCGTTGTCATACACGCGCCGAAGCGTCATCGGATTCAAAAGCTGCGTCAAAGAAGACGCCTGAATACCCATAATCCGATCATGCACCTGATAAGTAGGATCTTCAAACAGCGACATGAAGTTCTCAACATCCCACCACTTGTCCAAGCTCATCTTGTTCAACAACTCAGAGCTTAGACCATACGCTTCATCATTGAACGCATTGTCAATCACAAAGTTCATCGCACGCCTTTGCACTTCAGGTGGAATGTTCTCAATGGGATCGCGCCCACCAGGATCACCCATGCGATCGCGGTTGACATAGCTGCCACCCACCCAGTTGGCGGCAATGCTGATCGCAGTAATCTGACGACCCAGCAGAATGTTGTAACCCTCGGTCACCTTCTCCCAGCTCTGGCCATCTTTCACCGCTGACTCGAGCAGCTTGGATCGCAAATCCTTCACCAGACGCATGGTTGAATCCGCGTAGTTCAAAGGATCCTTGCCAAAATCAAATCGGCGTGCCCGCGGGTCCGGACCCCAGGTGTCCTCATCCGTGGCATACGCCAGATCATTCTCAGCCACACGCGAAGCAATCTTCTTCAGATCACCCTTCTTCATCGTATAGCCATACTCAATCGCCCAGAAATCATAAGTACCGATGTCCATCATCGTGTACGCACCCTGCTCTGGACCATCCTTAAAGTTAATGTTCACCGGGTTATAGTCCATCACCGAGCCAGTGTTAGGCAACTCCTTCATCTCCGCCGAGTTGATCTCGCTCAGTTCATAAACAGTCGATGCCTTGAAGTTATGGCGAAGCCCCAGCGTATGACCAACTTCGTGCATCAGCACATCGCGGATCAGTGGCCCAATAAATGATTCAGGCAGACCATCAAGCATCTCCTCCTTCTCATCATCACCCTTGTCAGCCTCGTCTTCATCTTCACCATCGTCATCATCAGCTTCAGGCTCTTCGGGTTCGCTGGCCTTCTTCTCAGCCATCATCTCCTCAAGACCATCAAGCTGACCCGCAGCCTTCATCTCCTTGAGCTTCGCCAGAATCATCGCCTTCATCTCTGGCGGCAAATCATCAGGCAACGGAATGTCACCCAAATCTATATCATCGCCATCATCCTCCGGCGGCTCAGCCAGACTCCGATGCCCCTCATCACCCAGAATCTCATTCCCAAAAGTATTGAACAACGCCACATCCATGCTGCGCATCATGGCATCCATACACCCGCCATTGATCTGGCTCAGTCGCCCCGCAAGACCATCGTACTGTCCGCTACCCATGAGCTGAACACTACTGTTGGCCGCCGGATGCGCCACCGCCAGATTGGCCATACGCATCATCCGCTGCTGCTGAATGCCCAGCATCACCTGCTCACGCTCTGCTGGCGATGCAAGCCTCACCCGTGGATCCCACCTCGGGTTCTTCTCAAGCCACGAAATCGTCTCAGGCCCAAAGCCCTCCATCGCGATCTGAGGCAACAACTTGCGATACCACCTCGCATACGAACGAATGAAACCCTCATCCATCACAATGTCAGCATCAAGAATCTGCCCCGTCTTGGGATGCACCCGGCTCGGCCCAATCGCAAAACCCATACCCGCATTCGTCCAGCGAATAAAGTTATACCGCGAATCCTCCGGGTCTTTCTCCATATGCGCACCCGTCCGCGCATCCTGCTGATACACCTCGATCGCATTCACAATCCCCACCGCCTCATACGCCTTGTTCCACATCGTCAACGCTTCACGAACCCATCGGCGATAACGCACCGGTGTGGTGTGCTCAATATAAAAAACAATCGGCTCCTTGGGCGGACTCAACTTCAAACTCGGATCAGCCTTCTCCAGACGCCAGCGATTGATATACCTCGTGTGCGTCTCCTCATTACCAGGCTTGCCAACATCGACATAACTGGTCACGAAATAACCAATCCGGGCGTCTGCTGCCCGTGGCTTGTAACCCGTGTTCTCAGGCAGATTGCTGATCGAATACGAAAGCGTCGAAAACTGACCGTCCGCCAAAGGCACCGTAAACGCAACCTCGACATTCTCAGGAAACGCCTTGGCATTGGCGATCGAAATCAGCGATGTCTGAGCACCACGAACCCGCCCACCAAAAAACTCGCCCGCACGACCAACCAAAAGCTGATCTAGATCAATCACAGGCCCGCCACTGGGGCTCATCGTCAAAATCGGCACATTCAAAACCACACGGTCCGTATGCACACGCTTGAGACCAGCCTTGGACTCAGCATCACCCGTCGTCCGAAACGCAAAGTTAGGCTGCACCAACGCAAGCTGTTTGTCAAACCGTTTCCAGTAGGCATAAAGATCGCCAACCTGCACGCCCGCAGTAGGAATGCCGCTGGAAATGGACCACCCCATGAAAATCTTCTGGCTGGCAAAGTTGCGAGGCAGCTCTGCAAGCATCTGCCCATCCTTGGTGCGCTTCCAAAGCGTGTAAAAACTCCTTGAACCATCCGCCGAAGAAGTCACCTTGGTGTAGCCTTCAATCACCTTCTTGTAAGGCGTGAACTCCTGCTTGGGTGCTGCAGGCCCCCCAGCCATCGCCTTGGCAAACATCATGGAAAGATCAGGCAACGCCGCTCGAATCATCTCCTCATCAATCTGTGTTTGTGCCTGTGCCGATACCGTCTGATCCTCAGCACTCACCTGGTCATCCTGCTGAGCCCATACAGACCCGCCCATCATCCCTAACGCCAATCCCGCAACCATCAACATCCGAGTCGTTGGCCTGTTTCTCTTTTCGCCCTGCATGGTTCATCTCCTGAAAAGGCACATCCACTCACAACACCGAGTGTCCTTCTGCGCCGGGGCATACATCTTTATACCAAAACATCTTCATCGGACAAACGCCCGATTTGGTCTTCATCATATGATCCCGGAATTTTCCGCCAGATGCCACCCCCCCCTCCCACCCCCCTTGAAAAACCCCCGCCCAACTCCACCCACCCGTTCCCCTCCCGCAACCTACACCACAGCATCCAGCCGAAATACCAGAACCGAAATCAGCGTGATTAGCCCAAAGAGAACCACCGAGGCCTGAAAAGGCCTGTCGCTGGCAGCAAGCTCCGTCGGATCGTCATGCACACCTTGTTCCAGTAACACGATACAGCGAAACATCGCGTAGGTTGCTGGCAGCACCGTCAACCACAATGGATTAAACACTCTTGGGTAATGCTCCCCCTGACTCTGCGTGTAGGCTGAATATGTCACCAATGACGCCACCGCTGTCACCACCACCATCATCCGCAACAGCTCATCCGTGTACGCACTCTGCACCCGTCGCGCACTGGCAGCCTCACTACCCAGCGTCCGCCTCTCCCCCAGACGCTTGCCAAAGCTCAAAAACATCGCCAGAAAAAATGTACTGTTCAACAACCACCCACTGGGTCCAACCCCCACCGCAGCACACCCGCCAAACACACGAATCACAAACCCAAGGGACAACCCCATGACATCTGCGATCATAACATGTTTAACCACAAACGAATACAACATCACATTGCCAATGTACAACCCCACTCCCACCCCAAACCACATACGAACATCAACAGGCAGCAACGCAATCAGTGCAATCGCAACCGTGAACAGCCCCAGAGCGAAACCAATCGCCAGACGAGGCGTAACCTCACCAGATGCAATCGGTCGTCTGCATTTCCTCGGGTGCAGGCGGTCCCCCTCCGCATCCAGCAGATCATTGATCACATAACACCCGCTCGATGCCAGCGCAAAGCTCGCCGCCGCCACCAGCCCCTGGCTTGCAATCGCAAAAACCTGACTGGTCACCGAACCTTGCGAACTTTCCAGCAAATCCGCCAGATTGTACGCCGGACCCGCCAGCACGAACACACTCTTGGCCCACTGGTGAGGCCGCGCCAGCTTTATCAAACTCCGCCACAACGGACGCGTTTTCTGCCCAATTGCAGGTTTCTCCACAGCCTCACTCACGCCTTTGGTGCCTCCACGCTCGTCTCGTGCTCAAGCACTGCAAAAAACTGCAATGATCGACCAAACAGCATGTTCACCCCTGCAGGATACAACTGCATCGTCGTCAACCACACCCGCTTGCCCATCCCCAGCTTCTCGGCCACCTTCAACCACTCACCAGGCGTGTTATACCGGTACAGACAAGGCACCCCATACGGCGCATTCGCAGCCCAGTCGATCAACGAAATACGGCTTTGTGCCAAAAAACCCTTGATCTGATGGTCCTTGATAATCAACAAACGCCCAGCAACCCGCGCACACTCCGCCAGAAGCTGATCACTCGCAGGCTCATGGTGCAACACATCCGCAACAATCACCACATCATACGCATTCTCATCAAAAGGCACCCCCGACCCCTGCTCCGCTTCTGGATACGCATGCACCAGAATCGGCTCGCCCCCCCGAGGCACCCGCTCAAGCCCCTCAACCACCACCCCCGCTGGACACCCCGGATCACTCAAAATCGCCGCTCCCAACACCCCGTTCCCACACCCCACATCCAGCACACGGTCCCCCTCGCCCAACTCAGGCACAATCCGCCTCACAAGCTCACGCAAGCGTGATTGATAGACCGGCTCATGCATTCGTGTCATCAGGGATTTGATCGGGTTTGGCATCATCTACTTCCGAAAAAAATTGGCTTGCCGAGTGTATCGACCCCTCCACCCACACGCTCCACTCTATTGGACATGCAGATGATCCGATTCAATGATTACTGCTGGCTCCTTTGCCCAGCTTCACGACATACACTGGACCCGGCATGGACGCGCGCCCAACTCACAACCCCAGCTCCCTCAACTCCAACATCGCTCCAGAGCGATCCTCTTGGCCTATCGCTATTGTTATCGGTCTTTTTCTGATCACTTCGCTTCCTTTGATCTTCTCAGGCGTCATGCGAGGCAGAGGCGCTCAGGACCATGTCCAGTACCACGAGCCCACCATCCGCATATTCGCAGATCAATGGCCCGCCATGGACTTCTCAGACTACCTCTCTGCAACCACCCCCGGATACCATGTCGTCCTCGCAACCTTCGCCCAGCTCAACGACAGCCGAATCTTCCTCAGGCTCGTAGGCTCACTCTTTGCAGTAGGCCTCCTGGGAACCATGGCCTGGGCATGCTCCGTTCGCTTCCGACCCATGCAAGCCCTCGCCTGCGCCCTCCCCCTCGCCACCTCCATGTACATCTTTGATGCCGGAATCTATCTCCTGCCCGATGCTGCAGCATGGTGGGGTGTCCTTGGAATCATCCTCCTCTGCCTGCGCCGAAAACTCTCCATCTGGACCTATCTCGCTGGCAGCATCATCCTGTTCTCACTGGTGTTTACCCGGCAGATCCACATCTGGGCTGCCGCTCCTCTCTGGGTCGCTGCCTGGATCGGCACCGAACACGCTGGCAACCAGACCATCGCTTCACAGTTCAACCATGTCCCCAGGCGAATCGTCCGCACCCTCGCAATGGTGGCCATGACCCTCCCCGCCTTCGCACTCTTGTTCTACTTCGTAAATCTCTGGGATGGCAGGCTCATCCCCCCCTCCTTCAGCGGCTGGTACTCAGGCAGAAAAAGCCCCGCAACCCCCGCATTCTTCCTCACTCTCCTGGGCCTCGGCTCTGTCTTCTACCTCCCCTACCTCTTCGTACCCATCTTCTCAGCGCTCTGCAAAAAACCCGCACAAGTCCTCTCCTTCGCAGGCATCGCAATCGCAATCGGGCTCCTCCTCGCCATCATCCCCGAAACCACCGAAAGCTTCGAAGATGGCCGCTTCAGTGGCATCTGGCGCGCCGTCCGTGTCGCTCCCATCATCGCTGACCACACCTCCGTCACCATCATGCTCGGCTCCGCCTGGGGAGCACTCATGCTCCTTGCCTGGGCTTCGTCCCTGCCCTTCCGCTCCCGCTGGATCGTCCTCAGCGCCATGTCAGGCTTCGTCGCTGCCCAGATCACCAGCCCACAACTCTGGCAACGCTATCAGGAACCCTTCATTCTCATGCTCCTCGCTTTCATGGCCTGTGATGTAGGCCGCTGGCGCTATCAGGACGAAGAATCAGGTACCACCCCCGAAGAAAAAGCCTTCATCCGTTTCGGCGAAACCGTCGGCCCCTTCATTCTCGCATTCCTCCTCGCACTCATCACCGTCAACAAACTCACCCATTCCCCCCAGATCACACACGAAGTCCAAGGCCTCACCACCCACGACCCACGCACAACCATCCAGCAACACGAAATGCCCAACGAACAGAGCACAAATCCTGACACCTTGCCCACCAAAAAACCGGGCAACACCCCTTGAGCGACCTACATTTCAAGACGAAGAACAGTGATGCACGCCTTAACCCGGCGTAAACACAAACAAGAGCAGCGGCTGGCGCTTATTCCACGCCCAGCCGGGAGAATTAATCATGTCAAACCCCAATGTTGCGCTCATCACAGGCATCACAGGCCAGGATGGCTCGTATCTCGCCGAGTTCCTGCTTTCCAAAGGCTACGAAGTCCATGGCATCATCCGCCGAGCTTCCTCCTTCAACACCGAACGCATCGACCACATCTACAACGACCCCCACAACTCCGGCGTCGCCATCAAACTCCACTACGGCGACCTCTGCGATGCCGACTCCATCAACCTCATCCTCCAGAAAACCAACCCCACCGAGGTCTACAACCTTGGTGCTCAAAGCCATGTCCGCGTCAGCTTCGACATGCCCATCTACACCGCTGATACCGTCGCAATGGGTGCCCTCAAACTCCTCGAAGCCATCCGCAACCATCAGGATCGCACCTCAACACAAATCCGCTATTACCAAGCCAGCTCCAGCGAAATGTTCGGCCTCGTCCAAGAAGTCCCCCAGAAAGAAACCACACCCTTCCACCCACGCTCGCCCTACTCCTGCGCCAAACTCATGGCTCACTGGGCCACCATCAACTATCGCGAGTCCTACGACATGCACGCCTCCAGTGGCATCCTCTTCAACCACGAATCACCCCGCCGAGGCGAAACCTTCGTCACCCGCAAAATCACCCGCGCCGTAGGCCGAATCAAAATGGGTCTGCAAGACAAAGTCTTCCTGGGCAACCTCGATGCCAAACGCGACTGGGGCTACGCTGGCGACTATGTCAAAATGATGTGGATGATGCTCCAGCAGGACACGCCCGATGATTATGTCATCGCCACCGGCAAGACCATCAGCGTGCGCGAGTTCGCTGATCTCTCCTTTGCCCATGCCGGCCTGAGCTTTGATGATCATGTCGAGTTCGACCCCCGCTATCTCCGCCCTGCAGAGGTCGATCTCCTCCTGGGCGATCCATCCAAAGCCAAGGAAAAACTGGGCTGGATTCCTGAAACCAGCGTCGAAGAGCTTGCTGCCATGATGGTCGATTCTGACATGGAACTGGCTTCTCGCGAAAAAACCCTCCGCAACGCAGGGCATTCACTCCCCGAGTTCACCGGCCACGATCAGTAGTCAGCATCTTTATTACAACAAAGGCCCCAGCAGCCTCGCAATATTCTCAACAAGCCGCACCGCCCGCGATCGTTGCTTCCATCGGCGCGGGTCCACAGGCTTGCTGCTGGCAATGTGTCCCATCTGCATCCACCTGAGCATGCTGGCAAAGTCCGTGTCATACACAATGAGCGTGGCTTCAAAGTTCAACCAGAAGCTGCGCATATCAAGATTCGCCGAACCAATCAGACCAAGCGTCCGATCCACCGTCACGGTTTTGGAATGCAACAACCCATGCGTGTGAAACATGATCCGCACACCCGCTTGAAGCAGATCATTAATTGAGCTCCTGCTCGCCATCGCCACAAGTGGCGCATCAATCTTCCGTGGCAGCACAATCGTCACTTGTACTCCGCGTTGTGCCGCCGCCACCAGTGCTGCCAGCATCGCTTCATCAGGCACAAAGTAAGGCGTCGTCATGATCAACTCTTCGCGCGCTGCAAAGATCGTCGTCAACAGCGCCCGATGAATCGCATCCGGCGATTGCCCCGGCCCCGATGCAAGCACCTGACAAACTGAACCCTCCCCCGCTCGCTCTTCATGCCCCGGCAGATAATTCTCAAGATCCGCAATCTGCTCACCCGAATCAACCTGCCAGTCTCGCAAAAATATCACCGCAAGTGCATGCGCCGCCGGCCCAACCACCCGAACCGTCGCATCAATCCAAGGCCCAATCCCAGGCCTGCGCGAAACACGAAACAAATCATCCGTCATGTTCTGACTGCCCGTATACGCAATGCGCCCATCAATAATCGCAATCTTGCGGTGGTTACGCAGATCAAGCCTCGCAAAGAGCATCCGCACCGGATTCACAGGCAACGCCGCTGAAACATGCACCCCGGCATCTTTCATCTCTTGCGCAATCAAACTCCTAAGAAAAATACGCGACCCCACCGCATCCACCAGCACGCGACACGCAACCCCCCTTGTTGCAGCACGCATCAGGGCGCGAGCAACTTCGTCCGGCCCCCCGCCCACCTGCCAAATGTAATAAAGCAAATGACAATGACTCGTTGCCGCATCAACATCCTTGATCATCGCGCCCAGCACTCTCTCACTGTCGCCCAGCAGTTTTAAAGCATTCCCCTTCAATGGCGGCATCCCCGACTCCGCCCGCGCCACGCGAGACACCACCCGAAGCGGATGATCAAACTGCGTCCAGTCCTCAGCACCACCCGCCCACAACCCCGCAGCACGAATCGACAAATCACTGGCGACCTTGTTGTAATCCACCAGCCGATGCCTGCCCAGCCTTGTCTCGCCCACCAGCAAATAAATCACAATCCCCACCACCGGAGCAAACAAAAGCACCACCAACCACGAAAGTGTCGCAGGCACACTCCGCCTTTGCATTACAACCCGCCCCGCAAGCAACAGACGAATCACCCAGTCTGCCACGAAAACGCCCAGCGCCAGCCAGCTTACATTTTCAAGCATGTTGCACCTGCATCAGCGCATCATACTCGATAGCCACACCCTCGCCACTTCATCAGAGCACCATGCCTGCGTCATCACCCTCCGCTGTCCATGCCCAGCATGTCCCTGGCTTCGTCCAGCGTAACCCCCTCAACCTGAACCACCTTCTCCGCACTGGTCAATCCCGACACAATCTGCACACTGCTCGCGCGCACACCCAAGGCTTTGGCCAATAGTTTGCATATGGCTTTGTTTGCCTTTCCCCCTTCAGGCGGAGCACTGATGCGAACCTTGAGTTGATCCCCCAGCACCCCCGCGATCTGATCCTGTCGCGCGCCAGGCACCACCTTGATATCAATAAAAACACCCTTGTCCTTGTCAGACCGAATCAAAATGATTGCCTTTGGGAGAGGGGGTCTTAGGCTCGCCGCGTTTTTTGAAGATGGCTGTCGAAGCCCCCTTCATCGCATCCAGGTCTCGCACCGGACCGGCCTTGATGCGCTGGATTGCAAACTTGGCGTTCTGCTCGCTGAACTCGGTACCTATAAAGCGCCGACCCAGTGCATGCGAGATAACCCCCGTGGTACCGCTGCCTAAAAACGGGTCCAGCACCAGATCGCCTGGGTTTGAACTCGCACGAATCACCCGATTCAAATAAGCTTCAGGAAGTTGATTGTCGTGGTAGTGCCGGCGCTCTTTGTTGTTGCCTTGCACGCGCCCCCAGTTTTTTCCATACCACACATCCATCGGCACCCGCATGCCCGATGGCATTCCATCTCGCTTGGATTCCGTCCGGGCATCGCCATAGATCGCCCGACGATCAGAAACCTCCAGCACCTCGCCCGCATTCCATGTACGCTCCGCCCCCGGCTTGACAAACCACAACGCATGAACCTTGGAGTTGATAAATCGGCTGTTGGTATTCTGACCAAAACGGTAATGCCACACACACCAGTTCGCCATACTCATTGACCGCTTCTTGAGATACACCACAATCTCCGCAGCCCAGTCATCAGGAATGTTCACCCACAACGAACCCCCAGGCCTGAGCGCATCAATACACAAATCAAGCCACGCCTCCGTGAACAAGAAATACTCCCGCTCACTCATGGCATCGTCCCACTTGTCGTACGCCCGATTCCAATTAAATGGCGGATCCGCAAACACCAGATCAACCTCCCGAGCTTTACACTCAGGAATCAAAGGCAACAACTCCCGGCAATCCCCCACATACACACAGCACCCCGGCCGATCAGGCTTGGCAACAATCTCATGCTCTGGCTTAATCAACTCGCAATGACCCATCTGGCAAACTCCACACAAACTGATTGCCAGGAATCTGCAATCAACACCCAAAGCCTATCAGCTTCAGCCAGACTCATCACCATACAAGACATAATCCTGCAGGCAGAGCAGTTCATGCGCATAAAACACTGTATTCACTCTGGCTGACTTTGCTTACAGACAGGGGTTGGGTCTCACAAGCGATCAGCTCATGAACTGGGGCGTCGACCCGAAGGCTGATGATGAGGCGGGCTTGAACGATGGCTTTGCCCCGTCGGAGGCTGATTCAGATCAGGCCTGGGCATGAGCGTGAATCCCCTGCCGCTGGAAAAATCCATAAACCGCACCGAACCATCAAGCGCCAGCATGTTCCCGCTGTTGCGATCAATGTGCCATGATGCATCAAGATCCCGATCAGGTGAATCACCATCCACCGTAGCAAAGTACCACACGGGATCTGCAACCAGCAAGAGCCGTTCAGGACCAACATGCTCAACCTCGACAACACGCAAAGGCCTTGCCAGGTTGTCTATCCCTGCAACCGTAGAATCCAGCAAATACGGATTCGCCTTGTAACTGTTCCCATAAAACTCGTAGCAGGTTTTCTGATCTGGAAGCACCGACATGTGCGACTGACGCACCGGCCCACCCCGCTCATAAATCCCCTCGTCTGATGGACAATGGAACAACTGACTGAATCGACTGTCAACCGTATAGTCTTCGATGATGTAGCTATTGATCGGCCTCAAGGCATCAATCACAGGCTTGTTTTCCTCGCCCACAAATCGAACACCCGCATACGCCCAGTCCGGCCCAAGCTCCTGCTCATCAGGATTGGTGTATTGCGGAAACTGATCGTTGTCACCAAGGTAAAGCATCCACCCCACACCAATCTGCTTAAGATTCGCAGAACAAATCGTCCGCTTGCTCACATCTCGCGCCAAAATCAACATCGGCGCAAGCAGCCCCACAAGTATCGCGATGATCAGCGTACTCACCGCCAACTCTAAAAGCGTAAACCCGGATTGTGCTTTCCCACCTGCAGCAGACATCGCCTCCATCATACAGCCAACCACGCTGCACAGCAAGACTTTGTCCAATACTCAACACTATTTTGATCGCGTTCTGTTCGCAGCCAGTCCGATATGAGCCGCTCAGGTTTCCATTGCCGTCAATGACGCAATCGCCACTGGCGTCAAAACCATCACCGGAATAAACACCGCAATCGCTGCTGGAAGCCCCGGAATGACCGCAGCCACACCCAATGCAGCGCCCAAAAGTGCAACTATCGCCACCGGAGCACCCTTCAGCGATTGAATCATCATGTTCTTAGGCACACGCGTCAGATAAAACGGCAACGAAATCATCAACGAAAGCAAATTCGTCAACATCGACGAAACTCGACCAAACCTCACCCGCTCAAGCCCGTCACGCAACATCGATTGCCCGACATCCTCATTCTCAAGCATCTGCGAAATCTGCCTCCAGCTCAGATTCTGCTGATATCCCGCAAATCGCTTCATCTTCAATGCTGTAGGGTCCATCTCGGTCTTGATGCGCGTCGGCGGATCTGCCAACTGTTGATTCGTCCCCGCCACCCACGCCTGCACACCATAAAGCACCCACACACCCGTCGTCCATCGCGCTTCCTCAGCTCTGATCCTGATCGTCGCCAAACCCTGTTCATCCCGCTGCCAGATATACACATCATGCAGACTCCCAACATCCGCATCAAAACTCTTGGCATACCACAGCCGCCCCTGGTTATCCGCAACCAAAGGCACAATGTCCGCATCAAGCTTCCGACGCCCCGCCTCACCATGATCACGCGTCAGCCGATCACTCAAGTTCGGCACCACAAACTCCTGACTCAACGCCTGCAATAAAGTCAGCCCCACCGCCACCAGCATGATCGGCCTGGCAACTCGATGCAGACTGATCCCGCCCGCCAACACCGCCACCAGCTCGCGATGACGCACCATCTGCGTAAAAGTAAACCCCATCGCCCCCACCATCACCAGCCCCAGCATGTAGTTGGTCAGCTCAATCAGCCGAGGCCACCACAAATCAAGAATCAAAAACACCGTGATGGCAGCCTTTCTGATCAGCGACCCGCTCCCACCCTGCTGGTGTGAAAAGTTGTCCGCCAGCTCTATGAACCGATCAAGATTCACCGAAATATCGATGGTCATGATAAAACAGAACAAAATCACAAACAACGCAACGATGTTCATCAAATACTGCTTGGCAATGTACCGATCCAATAGCGTCACGCACGCAAACTCCTGTTCAATGCCCGATCATAACCCAGAACTTTCCAGACTCCATAAGCACACACCATCCCCGCAACCGCCCCACCAACCACATCACCCAGAAAGTGCGCCCCCACCAGCATTCGGCTCAACCCGCATCCCCCAGCGACAAGCAAAAACAACCATCGCCCCCGAGGCCAGACCAAACCCATAAAACACAACGCCCCAAACGCCACCGCTGTATGACTCGACACAAAACCAAGATTCGAATCATCAACAAACCCACGAAAGATCGGCTTGAACACATGCAACCCGTCGTGCAGCCCGGGCCTCTCCCGCCCCACAACCCGCTTGATCAACTCCGCCAACAACCCCCCAGATGCCGCTGAAATCATCAACCCCAAACCCCGCCCCCCCCAAACCCCCCGACCCCCCAACCTTCCCCGCGCTTTCCCGCCCCCGCTCCCTGCCCGCGACCCCACACCATCAATCATCAGCATCGCCCCGCCAATCAAAATCCATGTCGGCAAATACCCCATCACCCGCAACAACCGATACCAGTCCTGCCCCTCAACCTCGCTCTTGTCCATCACCAGCGCGTGGTACACACCCCGATCCAGAAAATGCGTCAAAACCATCACCGCTGCCACCAGGAACGCCACCACAACAACACGCCTCTTCCAGCCCCCTGTCAATAATGACAAACTCATGGCTGACCCTCTGACTCAGACTCGCTCTTCGCCTGATCAAAACCCCTGTATCCAAAACCAAACGATGCAACGCGCCCCTTCTTATGATCCCCTTCAACAGGACCGATCTCCTTGATCGCTTCAAACGCCCTCGCCCACTGGTCACCCGTCGCCCCGATCACAAGCGCAGGCCTCCCCTCTAACAGATCCATATCTCGCAGATCAGTCTCCGCCCATGTGTCATAATCGGTGTGTCTGCCCGCCATCACGCTGCTCGAACAATACACCACAGGCTGCCCCGGCAAGTAAAAACGAAGCACCGCCGCCCTCCCATAGTGCTGAGCAATCACAAAAGGCTCCTTCCCCCCCGCCCGTGGCTCAGCACGCAACTGATCCAGCAACAACGCTGCCGATTCCGACATGGGCCGGGCACTGGTCAACCGACCAACCGGCAAAAACGAAGTGCCCGGCAGCCTGGCAACCAGATCAAGCCTCAACATCGCCATCGCAACGATCAGCCCCAGCACAATCGTAATATGCCAGGTCATTTGCCGCCATGATTCAGGCTGCTTGCGAAATATGCCCATCTTCACCCTTGGGTGAGCTGTCATTCGCCATTGCCTGATAGCACCCCTGTATTCGTCCATTGCATGAACCGCCCCGATCCCCGTCAGCGTGATCAATGTCGCAAAACCCGCCATCGGCCAGTTGCCTTCAACACGCGTCAGCAAGCTCACCAGCAAATAAAATACAAAAATCGGCACGCCCACCAACATCAAATAATACATGTCCCCCAGCCATGGACTGCGCTCTTTTCGCCCAACCCACAAGCTGTACACCGCCAGAAAAACCATCGGCCCGCCCATCGCAAGCTGAATCCCAACATATTCAAGAATCTGCACCGGCCTGAATGTCCAACCCGCAGCTCCTGTGCTGTCAACTGGCATGTCCCCACCCGCCACACCCAACTGCCCCAGAAGATGCAACACCGTAGACCACCCATGCTGCGCGTTGTAAATAACAATCGGCACCGCGCCCAGACACGCCACCAACACCCCCACCAGCAATCGCCCGCCAGCAACCCTTGGCCTGCCCAGACTGAACCACGCCAGCACCAACCCCGGCACAATCAACACCATCGTGTACTTAAACAAAAAACCGCTTGCCAGCGAAATCCCCAGAACTATCCATGCCCCCCACGACCCCCGCTTAAACGCACAACTCGCAGCCCACGAAGCCACCATCCAGCTCGCTGTATAAGGCATGTCAATCGTCGAAATAATCCCCGTGAAAATAAAAATCGGTGTCAAATGCCAGACCAGTGCAGCACAAAACCCCGACCGCCAATCCCTGGTTATCTCACTGGCCAACCCCGCACTTGCCAACGCACCAATCGCTGCAAAGACCACCGCAGGCATCCGCACACCCAGCTCCGTATCACCAAACAACTGCGTAGAAAACCAGATCGCCCACGAAATCCCCGGCCCCTTGGTCGAGTACGAAAGCTGCAAATGATGACTCCACTGCCAGTAAAACGCCTCATCCTCAATCAGGCTGTAAGGACTCCACCACAGCAAATAGGCCATACGAAACAACGCAATGCCCAAAACCAGCATCACCGTCACACCAGGCTTCGTAGCCCAAGGCATGAACGCCATCCGCCCTCCATCTACACCGGGCAAGTTTGTCAAACCGCTGTCATTCATGCTGGATCACAACACCTAATGTCGACTCAATACAAAATAAAGCACACCCGTATAGATAAACATCCCCACAACACCACCCCAAAGCAATATCAGCCCCACCAGCCCATTGTCATGCGTCATCTGCTGACCCGCACTGATGGTAATAACCGTCAACAAAGCCGGAAAAAAGCTGCCCAGATAAACAATCAAAGGCAAACTGTTCCGCAAATGCATCGCAATCACAGCCCCCGCCAGAATCATCACAAAACAATTAACACTCATCGCCATGCGCTCATGCTGCTTGGATGTAATCTCACGCTGAAGATCCTCAACACGCGATTCAAGCTCATGAATCGGCCCCGCCAGAAACTCTTCATTACGCGTGGGGTCCACCCGTCTTTTTTCTGCCAGATCGATCAACTCATACGAACCCATCTGCCTCAGGCTCTCAAGCGGATCATCCCTCAGCCTCAGTTTCCTCAGCGACACGCGCCTCTGCTCATTGGCTGCATCACCCGACACACCAGGCAGACTTGTCAGCACTTCCTCAAGCTCAAGCTCAAGATGCATGTCACGATCACCCTTGCGAGATACCTGACGAATCCGAAGCCTGGCCAGTTGTGCCTGATGCCTGGTCACGCGACCATCCCGCTGGACATCAACAATCACGCGCTCTTGACCATCACGCCTGAGAACCTCCCACCGACCCGCGCTGGGCCGCCATGCCATCCAGCGACCCTCAAATGTAACCTCAGCCCCATCATCTGATACCAATGTCGCACGACCCGTGGTCTTCAGCGATTCCAGAATCGCATTAATCGTTGGCCTGTGCGCCATATGCGCAGCCAGATTCCGCCGCCGCTGCTCCACCCAGCTCATCTGCTCAGGCGTTTTTCGCAAAGCCCGAAGCTCAGACCATGTCAAAAACTTGGGGTCATCACGCACACCCGCATCAATGTCCTGCTCAAAGTCCATCACCGCCTGCGTGCCAGACTTGTTGTCCATCTTGTAAACAATGTTCTCTATCCGCATCAACACAAAAGTCGACCGCTCCTGATCTGAAAACTCGCCCCCACCCCCGCCAGCACGGCTCACCCCCGGAAAGAGATACACCCACGCCCGATTCGCCGTCAACTCCGTCTGAACATCCGCATCATCATTCAGCGTAATCGCCGCAATATGGTTCAAAAGCAACCGATCGCTGGCCCCACTCGCTGCATCAGGTCCAAGTTCCTTAACCGAATCCGCATGCACCAGCACATTGCCAAACGAAATCGCCTCGCCTCTTTGCACGCTCGCCACGATCATCCGCGCAGCATCCTTGGAAATCAGCTGCTCCATCGTCCCCAAAAACCTTGGAATCACCTGCTCACTCAACAATGAAACCGACCCTGCCAGAATCAATCCGCTGATCATCCCAGGCACAAGCAAAGCCCGATGGCTCACCCCCCCCGCGTGCGATGCAACCAGCTCGTTGTCCTGTGCCATGCGGTGATACGCCAGCGTCGTACCAAAACCCGCCGCAAACGGCAAGGCATACTGAAGCATCGGTAAAACCGCCAGCATCATGAACTTCAACGCAGAAAGCGCATCAAGCCGACCATCTGCAACATACTTGATCGTGGCACTAAACGAGATCACCGTCACCAGCACCGCCGTGGCCAAAATGATCAATCGCCACATCTCGATGAGTGCGTATCGCCAGATTGTCTGTGGTGACCTGCTCAGCATGCGGACCGATCATAGTAAAAGATCAAGCCAAAGACCTCTCAGCCACCGGCCAACGACACCTGAACCCGGCCCTCAGGCAAATCGCGAATCTCCAGACCCAGCTCCTCAAGCTCCCCGCGTATCTCATCGGCCCGTGCAAAATCCTTCGCCGCCCGCGCTTCTTTCCGCTGATTCAAAAGCCCCTCAATCGCCGCATCAGGCTCCACCCCAGGCCCCAAAACACCAATCGCCGTCTCCGTATGCTCAGCCTCGACCAGCTCCAGCGTACCCAGAACATCATCAATCAGCCTCACCGCTGCCGCATCCGCCGCCGTTGGTTCACCCACCCCGGACAACCAGCTATTAAAAACCCCGATCGCTCCCGACACATTCAGATCATCATCCATCGCATGCGCAAAGGACCTGAGCATCTCCTCGCCCTGCTCATCAGGCTCAACACCCTCTTTAAACGCCACAGCCACCCGACGCCAACGATCAACAATGCGCTGCGAATCTTTCAGCCCCTGCATGGTAAAGTTCGCATTCGTGCGATAGTGCGTCTTGATCAACTCAAGCCTCAACGCCGCAGGCTGAATCCCTCGCCCAAACAGATCGCGTGCTGTGTAATAGTTCCCCTTGGACTTTGACATCTTCTCGCCTTCGATCATCAAATGCCGAGCATGAAACCAGCACCTGGCAAATCGCTCACTCCCCGTTGCACAGCAAGACTGCGCCATCTCACACTCATGATGCGGAAAAATATTGTCCTCCCCGCCCGAATGCAGATCAATCACACCCGCGCCATCAAGCCCGCCAGCCAGCGCCTCCAGCGCCATCGCTGAGCATTCCAGATGCCATCCCGGATACCCTGCCCCCCAAGGCGAATCCCACTTCATAAGATGACTCGGATCCGCTTTCCACAGCAAAAAATCCCCCGCATGCTTCTTCTGCGCTGTCTGATCCTGCGACACACGCCCCCCCGCCCCAGCCCGCAATGCATCCAGCGTGTTCCCACTCAACTTCCCATAATCCCCATACGACGAAACATCAAAATACACAGCCCCATTTTCCTGACCTTGCCCCGTCACATACGCATGACCCCGCTCAATCAGCCTCTGGATCATCACGATCATCTGATCAATCTTCTGCGTAGGCCTGGGCATCAACTCCGGCTCATCCTCAGCCTCGATCGCCACCTTAAGCCCCAGCATCTTCGCATCTTCCAGAAACCGATCCGCATAAAACGCCGCAATCGCATACGGGTCCGAAGGATCAACACCCACCCCATCACCATCACCCAGCAGCTTCCCCGATTTCTTCGCCTCTGCGATCCGCATCGCCGCAGCCTGCATCTTGTCCTGCCCCCCGCCATCAGCCTGCTCATCGTCGGTCATGTGCCCGACATCCGTGATGTTCATCACATGCACCACCCGCCTGGGCCCGCCATGCACCCGCCCCGACTCATCAACAACCTCGCACATCGGCGACTCAAGCCAGCGCCGCAAAACATCCGCAGCCAGAAACGCCCGAAAGTTCCCAATATGCGCATCGTCATAAACCGTCGGCCCACAAGTGTAAAAAGTCACACGAGAACCATCCCCCACAACCAAAGGCTCAACCCGACGAACCACCGTGTTATACAACTCAAATCCCATGCCCCCATCCTAGGCCAGATGCACATAACCCGTGCCACTGACCAGTCCCCTGGTCAGTGCTGACACCATGCAAACACTCGAGCATTCTAGGGATACAACCTGATTTGCCGCGATAAACTTTCACAAACCACCAAATCCCAGAAAATCACACAACACCTTGCCGCCATAATTGAAAACATGTACAATCATGAAATAAAAGCCATGTCAGAAATTCAGTTTTTACCCCAGTGTCCTTTTTAAAACGGCGTAACGGAGGCGAATGATGGACAAATTTCAACGGATAATGCTAATTAATCAATACCTGATTCTTGAAAAATTATATCCCGACAAAGCATCCGAATACGCTCTTCATCGCATCGCTTTTGAAGATGGATTTGAACTGAACTACGACTGGGCTCTTGAAGCTGCAGATGAAGTTGTAACACGGGAACAATGCCAGGAAGTAATTGACATTCTGCAGATGCACAGAGTACTCCTTCGACATTTTAATGAGGGTTTGATATCAAACTCCATTAATGAAGACCAAATAAAATTTCGTGGTTTTGATGGCAATACTGAAACTGAACACTTTGCATATGCTAACTATTTCATTAACAACCTAGGGCGATTTCAAGAACAATTAGATAACCTAAAGTGTTCGCATTCATTAAATAGTCACGGTCCCACTCTGGTTCGTTATCTCGCAATGCTTAACAAATGGAATGCGAAGCCTGACAAGTATAATTTGCAGCCTAATGACATAGATGATATTGTCCTAAACTGGAGTAATAAATAGTGTTTACATTAATTATTTGAAACCTCTGAACTACGCCCATTGTAGTCGATTTTGATCTGAGTGGGCGGATTTTTCTTTGGTTTGCTTGGCCGCGTGGGTTGGGCGATGATGCCCGATGCCGGTTTGTTCTGCCTTTGGCGAGCCGGGCGGCGTG
>JAJDCZ010000057.1 GCA_029260555.1 Phycisphaerales bacterium | reverse complement strand
CGATATGGTAATGACCGTGGATGATCCAAATGGAGGCACCACAGTAGTAAAGCTGTCAGTGCCCATGGTCGCATCGAATGGTGAATACGGTTTCAATCTCCCCGGAGGTTTTTTCTCCAAGCGAGTGCCTCAGATTGCGACCGATCCGACCAATCCCGATGTTCTTTATTTTGTCTACCATGATCTTGCTGACAATCTGAACTCGACAGATTCGGACATTTACATTCGCAGGCTGGACCGCGTTCTTTCAGGTGCCAGCAATGAATGGACAGTCGGTCCTCGTGTTCGCGTCAATGATGATATCCCTGTTGCAGGTAATGAAAGTGATCAGTTCATGCCTTCGATTACGATCGACAATCATGGTCGGATTCATGTGGTCTTCTATGACGACAGACGATATGATCAGCCGGACAATATTATAGATCCCAATAATCCAACACGGTTTGATGTGTATTATGCCTGGAGTGAAGACGGTGGGCAAACATGGTTTAATCGGCGTCTCTTCCTTAATCCTGACCCACTACCGGACCCTCCAGTGATGAATTTCGGTCTGACGATAACACAGTTTCAGATGCTGGAGTACATCGGCATTACCTTCTTTGAAGATGCAAATGGCACCCACATCATGACGGGGTATCATGGCACGCATGACCTTGCTCAGCCAGCAGGTCAGCCCGATGACAAAACCGTGGTCTGGTCCAGTCGTATTGACTGGATGCCTTGAGTTCTGAATCAGCTCAACACAACCAAAGAATATCATATGATGAACACGAATCTGATGCGTAATTTTGCACTCATTGTTTTGTCTGTTGCTGTCAGCCATGAACCAGCAATGGCGCAATGTGCCTTTGAAGTTGCAAAGCTGACAGCAAGTGATGGGATGGCACTCGATGGTTTGGGTATATCGGTGGCCATAAATGGGAATGTTGTTGTTGTTGGATCACCGGGAGTTAATGACTTTGGAGATAATACTGGCGCATTGTATGTATACCCATATAGTGAACAGGGCTGGTTACAAAAAGTCAAAATCACACGAAGTGATGGGCAAGCAGGAAATAGCTTGGGAATCACAATTAGTATGAGTGATAACAATAGGATTGCTTCTAGATTGCTGTGGTTGGATGAAATACACATCTTTGAAATTATTGGAGGGGTATGGCAAGATGTCGCTTTATTAAGATCCAATGATCATGCACCACTTGATGAGTTTGGTTTCTCTCTGGACATCGAGGGTGATGTCCTTGTCGCGGGGGCACCGGGCGACAATGATCTCGGTGGCTCTTCCGGCTCGGCTTATGTCTTTGAACGCGATGCCCAGGGCCAATGGAACCAGACCGCCAAACTGCTGGCATCCGATGGCGATGGTGGTGATGCCTTTGGATTTTCCATCGCTCTTAAAAATAACATCATTGTTGTCGGCGCACGAGATGATGATGATCCAAATGGCAACTTCTCTGGCTCTGCCTATGTCTTTGAAAAAGATCCGACTGGCCAGTGGGTCCAGACACTAAAGCTCCTGCCCAATGTGGGGCAGGTTATCTGGAGCTTTGGCGAAGATGTCGCCATCGGGCGCGATGGCAATGAGGACATCATCCTTATCGGCGAGCCACATGTTTCAACCATTGTACCATCTGGCGGTGCGGTTATTGTCTTTGAACGCGATGGCAATGGCAGCTGGGTGCAAACCGCCGAACTGGTTTCCTCTGATGTTGCAAACTCCGACACTTTCGGCAGAAACCTTGACATGTCTGGCAATATTGCCGTCATCGCCTCCCGTGGCGCCGATGTTCATGGCATCAACACCGGTGCTGCCTACATCTTCCGCCGTGAAAATGATGGCTCATGGACCGAGGTCCAGAAAATCTTCCCCAGCGTGGGCAATACCAGGGACTGGTTTGGTTTTTCCGTCGCTGTCGATGGCACCAACACAGTCATCGGCGCCTTTCTTGCCGATGCCAACGCCACCGATTCTGGCGCAGCCTATGTCTTTGACTTCAGCGCCTGCCTCCCCTGCCTCGTCGATCTCAACGCCGACGGCAGCGTCGATGTGCTGGACTTCTTCGCCTTCATCACCCTCTTCGCCACCAGCGACCCTGCCGCCGACCTTAACACCGACGGCAACATCGATGTGCTGGACTTCTTCGAGTTCGTCAACCTGTTCAACACTGGTTGCCCGTAAAGCAAAAGCACGCCCTGAAAGCATGCCCCGTGGATTCCAGTTTACAAGCAGTAAGAATCTAGACCCGATCGGCCTCTGTGACGGGTCGATCGACACACAAAGCCCGGCTGCCGCGGTGCTGACCGACCTTGGCCAGAAACTTCTTTTCGCCTTCGACGCAAAGCAGCACATCCTTGCTGGCAGGCTTTGTCGTCACGATCACATCGCCCACAGCCATCTCCGTCAGCTCCCGAAGCGTAATCGTCGTCTCCGCCAGCAGCCCCGCGACATTCACCGCTGCACCAGCCAGCGTATGGCCAATCTTTTCAGCAATCGTGTCAGCATCCTGCGTCCGTGTCACCGCAAACCAGCTCTGGGCTGAAAGCTCTTCGACCACAGGCTCAATCACATTGTAAGGAATGCACAGGTTCATCGTGCCCGCCCGGTTGGACATCTTGAGCTCAAAGCCAATGACCACAACCACCTCATTGGGAGGCACAATCTGAACCAGTTGCGGATTACTCTCCGTCGCACTGATCGAATAATTCAATGCCCGCACGCCCGACCAGGCTTCTTCAAGCGCTTCCAGCCCCCGGCTCGTCACGCAGGCAATCAGGCGAGTTTCAATCAGCGTCAATGGTCTTTGAGGGATGAACAGGTCCTGACTGGTGCCTCCAAGCAGGCGATCAATGATCGGATAGATGATCAGCGGGCTGATCTCCATGCACATTTGCCCTTCCAGTGCGTCAGCCTGAATCAGGTTAAACGAAGTCGGGTTGGGCAAGCCTGAGATAAACTCAGAGTAAGTCATTTGTTCGCATGTTGCAACCTTGACCTCCACGATGGTTCGCAGAAACCCAGATAGCGATGCACCAAAGTTACGGGCGAAGGCTTCATGAAGTGTCTGAAGTGCCAGCATCTGATCCTTGGAAACGCGTTCGGGGCGTTTAAAGTCGTAAGGCCGAACCTCAATCGCATCCATGTCACGCGTGCTGGTCGTAAAAATATGACCCGATCGGTCTTCATCCTGAACATCGCTGGAGTCCACAGCTGCCAACAACGCATCGACTTCACTTTGGTCAAGAATATCGCTCATAGGCCCAATCACATATAAAACAACCGCCCGCAAACATGCGGGTCCGCGCTAGAGTTATCGGGTAACACCGAGCACCCACTTGAGTCTCTGACACCCCATCTTGGCTTTGGCAGATGACAATGAACACCGCAGTATGATGAACAACCACTCTCTCGTGAGCAAGAACAGAAGCCTCACATGAAATAACCTGGACTCCAGAATGATTGATAGGTACATGAACAGTCATCGTCTCAATACAGCCCTCGCCAAACTCGCCATTCTGCTCTATGCAGCGTTCGCCCACGCCGGGGTTACCCAGGCGCAATCTGATGCGTTGAGCTTCAACTTCAACTCGTCTGGCGAATCTCAGCTCACGGTTCAAGTTTCTGCAAGTATTTCAACCAAAAATGCCCAGCCCGGCAACCAGGTTGTCATCGCCATCGTGATGGACCACGCCAAGCACTACCACACCTGGCCTGCAGCGATGCTTGATGTGCTGCCCGAAAGCGTTGCCGAATTCGCCATCAATACCGCAGTCTCTATTGATTCTCTGCCAGACAACATAAAACGCGATGGCTCGATCCAATGGCCCAATCCCTCGCCTTCCACCGTCGCTGACCCCTCAGGCGAGCAGGACACGCTCGAACTGATGACCTTCTCTGGCAAGGCAATCATCTATGTACCTTTCCGTGTCGATAAAACCGCAACTGCTGGTCCAAGGCAGATCACGCTTACGCTGAGCTACCAGGCCTGCAATGAAACACAATGCGATATCCCGCAAGATGACGAACTGACCATCGAGTTTCAGGTCTTGCCTGCTGGCGAAACTGCCACAACTGAAAATGATTCAGAGCGGCCCGCCCTTTTTGCAGGCTTTGATCCATCAAGAGCAGGACCAAATGCTGCAAATGAAGGCAGCGAATCAGACGGCGATCCCAAGAAGAGCGGCTCGACCTTCTTCGGCCTGTCCATGCCTCAACCCGACTCCCCCGCAGGAATTGCACTGATCATGCTCTTTTCTGCCTTAGGCGGGCTCATCTTGAACCTGACGCCTTGCGTGCTTCCCATGATTCCCATCAAAGTGCTGACGATTTCCAAGCACGCAGGTGAAAAGCGATCGCGTGCCTTCATGCTCTCGATGTGGATGGCCGTGGGTGTGATCGCATTCTGGGTCGGGATCGGTCTGCCCGTTGCTTTTGTTGCTGATTTCGTAGATCCCTCGTTCATCTTCGGCGTGTGGTGGGTCACGGGAATCATCGGCTTGATCATCGCAGCCATGAGCGTCGGCATCATGGGCTTGTTCCAGATCAACCTGCCCAAACAGGTCTACATGGTCAATCCCAAAGCTGACTCAGCCAGTGGATCGTTCATGTTCGGCGTGATGACTGCGATACTGGGTTTGCCCTGCTTTGGTTTCATTGCAGGAGCCTTGCTCGCAGGGGCAGCCACCATGGAGCCGCTGCTCGTTGTGACAATCTTTGCATGCATTGGCATCGGGATGGCATCGCCATATGTCGTTCTGGCACTGTTTCCGGGTCTGGTGGACAAACTTCCACGCACCGGGCCAGCCAGCGAGTTGGTCAAACAGGTGATGGGTCTTCTCATGCTCGCAGCTGCTGCCTACTTCCTGGGCACTTCTGTCCTCTCTCTGGGCTCAGGAGCAGGCTGGATATTCCCATGGTGGGGCAAAGCAACACACTGGTGGGTGATTGGCTTGATCTCACTGGCAACCGGAGTCTGGTTGATTGTGCAGACCTTCAGAATCACCAAGCGGATTCAGCCACGGGTGGTGTTCATGTTGGTGGGTCTTTTTCTGGCTGCTTCAGGCGGTGGCATTGCCTACAACCAGACGAGTCATCAGTATCACAACTTCTGGCAGCCATTTACACCCGAGGCGCTCCAATCTGCCTTGGATGATGGCAAAATCGTGGTGCTGGATTTCACCGCAGAGTGGTGTCTGAACTGTAAGACCTTGGAAGCAACGGTCTTGTCACGAAACCCCGTCAAGCCTGAGCTGCTCAGCAGCGATGTGGTGCCGATGGTTGCCGATGTAACCAGCACCAAGGCACCAGGCTGGAAAACCCTCCGAGATCTGGGTCAGACCGGGATACCACTGCTGGTGGTGTACGCTCCGGGCCAGGAAGATCCCGTCTGGATGTCCAGCGCCTATTCCTCCAACCAGGTCGTAAAGGCGATTGAACAGGCCAGATCACAGGCCAGGCTCAGCACAGGCCAGTAACTCGAACCAACTCTCGGAATCTATTTGCATGTGCATCAGCCCGCGATAGAAGGGGTGGGGGGCGGATGGTGAGCGGGAGGGGACGGGGGGGAGGGGGGCTGTGCGGGGTGAAGGGTGGTTTTGAGGACAGATTTGGGTCAGAGGCATTGACGAATCGCCGATGAATGGATACCTTTACCTCGCTCGGGTGCTCTGGCCCGATCAAAAGTGAATATCGCGGGTGTAGCTCAGTGGTAGAGCGTCACGTTGCCAACGTGAATGTCGTCGGTTCAAGTCCGATCACCCGCTTTGGAAAACCGCCGTTGTCAGGCATTGACAATGGCGGCTTTTTTTATGCCTTGGCAGCTATATATGCAAGTTGCTGTGGTCGTTCTTGATTGATGAGTTGCAAAACCTCAAGCATCGCTCGCTACCACCTGCCATACATAAAAAATCTCGTAGTCAGCGAATGCCAAAGGGCACGATTCATGGCTACACGATGGGCCAGCAAGGTAGTATAACTTGCAAGGGCATGCCATTCAGGCCATCCAGGCGCTGAACTCATGCCCATTATCCGCCAACACGCAGGAGAATATCGCTGAATAGTCTAACACCAAGCAAAGGCCACAGCGGAGCGAATAACGCCGAGGTAACCGATCTGTCTCCTGCCCCTTTGAGCCAGTCTGCCCGAGGCCAGCAATTGCGTCCACAGCGTCCATACCGGATCCCCATGCGAGCTGCCATCATTTGCATGCTGCTTCTGACTGTGGGGCTGGTCCACTGGCTGGTGCCGGTCGATCTTCATTTTATGCATGGTGTCCATGTGGTCATGCGCAAGGCGTTCATCCTGCCCGTTGTGCTGGCAGCAGTCTGGTATCAGACGCGTGGTGCGCTCATCGCAGCTTCGGGCGCAGCCATGATTTACCTGCCTCATGTATGGCTCCAGTGGGCTGGGTACACCGATGAGAACATGAGCCAGTTTGGTGATGTTGCAGTCCTCTGGGTAGTGGGAATTCTGGCAGGTTGGCTGGTTGGTCGCGAGCGGGCAGCACTGCACGAAGTGGCAGATTCCCACGAGGGTGCTGTGCGATCGCTCGTGTCTGCACTGGATGCAAGAGAGCATGACACTGAGGTCCATTCACTTCGCGTCCAGGCCTATTCACGCCGGATCGCTGAGGAAATGTGCTTGACAGAATCGGAATCCGCCAGCCTGGAAATGGGCGCGCTGCTGCACGATGTGGGGAAGATCGGTGTACCTGATCACATCCTGCTCAAGCCCGGCCCGCTTGATACAGCCGAGTGGGAAGCCATGCGCCGGCACCCTGTTATCGGACACAATATCTTGCACTCGGCTCGCTTTGACCCCAAGGCTCTTGAGATCGTCCAGTCCCATCATGAACGGTTCGATGGCAAGGGATACCCCGCCGGGCTGCAAGGCGAAGAGATCCCACTCCTCGTGCGTATATTCTCGATCGCAGACGCATACGACGCCATGACATCCTCGCGCCCCTACAAGAAGGCGTTCTCTATTGAAAAAGCAAAGAGCCTGATCCAGGAGGCCAGCGGCTCACACTTTGACCCACAAGTGGTTGATGTATTCATGCGTATTTCAGATGATCAATGGAAAGAGATCGCTCGTCAGGTGCTCGACAAATCCAACCGCAACGAATGCTGAAATTGTGAAGGGTGCTCTTTGATATTCTGCCTGCCTTGCAACGGTTTTGAGCCCATAAAGTGTCAGTTTAAGACAAAATAATGGAAAACTGATCATCAAGCTTGACATGGCTCCCACTGTGTTGTATATACAACATAGAGAACCCGCATGACTGTCAGCTCAAACCAATCCGAACAGCCCATTGCCGACCTGATCGCCAGCGAGTGTCTCGCGGTTCGCGTTCGTCTGCTGAATCGGACCATCACCGGAATCTACGACCAGGCTCTTCGCCCCCTAGGCCTGACAGTCGGCCAGTTGAACATCCTCGTCGTTATTGCCAAGCGTGGGCCAGTCGCACCAGGCGAAGTGGCCCACAAGCTCAATATGGAAAAATCAACCGTAAGCCGAAACATCGAGCGAATGCACCGGAACGGCTGGCTAGACGCATCAACAGATGACTCGGGGCGCATGCAGTCACTTTCTCTGGCTCCAAAGGGCCGTCAGTTACTCAAGCAATCATTGCCCATGTGGGAAGAAGCTCAGTCTCAAGCACAGGCACTCCTGGGGCAACGCGGAGCAAAGTCTATTCATCGTGTCGGAAATGCCGTCTGGGCACATCTGGCACGCGAGTGAGAGGAAACCCCTCTCTTTTTTAACCATCGTGTTGTATATACAGCCAATTCAATAGAGCCTACAAATGTCAAATCAACTCATTCTCGTCACCGGAGCAACCGGGAAAACAGGCATACCCGTAGTCGAGCAGTTGCTCGAGCAAGGCATTGCGGTACGAGCGCTGGCTCGAATCCATGACGCAAGGTCCGAACATCTCGCATCGATTGGCGCAGAGGTCATCGTGGGTGACCTGCTCGATCTGCAATCCATGCGCGATGCAATGCAGAGTGTTACCCGTGCCTACTTCTGCTATCCGCCTCAGGGCGAACTTCTGGTGGAAGCAGCCACGATCTTTGCTGTAGCTGCCCGTGAGGCTGGGGTCCAGGCGGTTGTAAACATGTCACAGCTTCCCGCACGAGATGACGCACCAAGTCCGTTGTCGCGTCAGCACTGGCTGTCAGAGCACATTCTCGATTGGGCAGACATCGGGGCTGTTCACATCCGTCCGACCTTCTTTTCAGAAAACCTCTACCTCTTTGGCGCACAAACCATCGCCTCAGAAGGAAAGCTGTACCTTCCCTATGGCCTGGAGCGTCACGCCCCAGTGGCAGCTGCCGACATCGCTCGTGTGATCGTGGGGATTCTCGCTGAACCCGGGCTGCACATCGGCGAACGCTACACCGTGACCGGCCCACGCAACTTGACCATCGCCGAGATGGCTGGCGTGCTGTCCGATGTGCTGGGCTGTACTGTTGAGCATGTCGATCTGCCGATCGAGGCATGGGGGCAGGTTCTCGCCGGTGTCCCTGGCATGTCCGAATCCCTGATCAGCCATCTCAAGGCTGTAGCTCAGGATCATCAGGAAGGTGTATTCAGTGCTGTCACCGATGTCGTCGAGCGCATCGGAGGCCAGGCCGCCCAGCCCCTTGCCGACTTTGTCTGCGATAACCTCGCACACTTTGGCGTAAAAGAGGCACCCCGCTGTGCCTGAGGTTCCACTGCAGCGACCCGCTCTGCGTCCTACACTTGCCCCCATGAACGCCAATACCACTGAAACATCGACCACGCTCCACAGCAATCGCGCCCGGGGTGCAGCTCATCTCTGGTCCAAAACGCTTATTCCCACCACGCGTGAAGCTCCCGCTGAGGCCGAATCACCCAGCCACATCTGGCTGGTTCGTGCTGGCTACATCCGTCGCGTTGGCTCGGGCATTTACAACTACCTGCCTCTGGCCTGGCGAAGCCTGCAGAAGATCACGCAGATTATCCGTGAAGAGATGAACGCTGCCGGTGCCAGCGAGATGCTCATGCCTGCTCTGGAACCCATCGAGTTGTTCAAGGACACCAAACGCGATATCGACTATGGCGACCTGCTCTTCAAATCCATCGACAGGCATGGTCGTGCTGCAGCCTTGGCCCCCACACACGAAGAAGTCATCACCAATCTCATCCACAACACCATCAACTCATACAAACAGCTCCCCCTGAGCCTCTACCAGATCCAGACCAAGTTCCGCGATGAGTTTCGTCCCCGCGCAGGCCTGCTCCGCTGCCGCGAGTTCATCATGAAAGATGCCTACTCCTTCCACCTCAACATCGAAGGCGACGGCGGCCTCAACGAAGTCTACGACGCCATGTATCAGGCCTATTGCAACATCTTCGCCCGCTGCGGGCTTGATTACTCCGTCGTTGAAGCCGAAGCAGGCCCCATCGGAGGCTCTGCAAGCCACGAGTTCATGGTCAACTGTGACTCGGGCGAAGACACCATCCTCCGCTGCCCCGAGTCAGGCTACGCAGCCAATGTCGAAAAATGCGAGATCGGCAAACGCAGTGCATCATTCGAGGGCGAGCCTTCTCAAGAGCTGGAGAAAATCCATACTCCCAACCTGCCAGGTATCGATATGGTTGCAGAGTTTCTCAAAACTCAACCAGCTGCCATGCTCAAAACCATCGTCTTTCAGACCACCACCGACGATGCGGAACCCTCATGGGTACTCGCGGTTGTTCGAGGCGATCATGAAGTCAACGAAGGCAAAGTCAAAGATGCACTGCAAGGTCAGAGCATCACGCTCGCAGACGAAAAACTCGCAAAGCAGGCGGGCTTTACCATTGGCTATGTCAGCCCTTGTGCGATCAAAGCTCTGGGTTCCAGGCTCAATATCCGTGTGCTGGTCGATCATGATGCTGCACAGGGCGAGCGTGCCTGGGCGACTGGTGCTGATGAAAAAGACCACCATGTGACAGGCTTCAACTGGAAGCGGGAACTGGGGAATTTGCTCAACGACAACGCAAGCATCACCATCGCAGAGATTCGTAACGCACAGGCCGGCGACCCCTCACCTCGCGTAGATGGTCAAACGCTTGCCCAGAGCAAAGGCATCGAAGTGGGCCACATCTTCAAACTCGGCTCCAAGTATTCAGACGCCATGGGTCTGAGCATTGCTGATCACACCCAACAACGGCAGTCCGTCGTCATGGGCTGCTATGGCATCGGCGTAAGCAGAACCCTCGCAGCCTGCGTCGAGATGTCTCACGATGATTTCGGCATCATCATGCCACCCGCCATCGCTCCGTACCTCGTCCTGATCACCATCATGAAGCCTGATCAGGAAAATCAGATGGATGCAGCTTTGAAACTCGCATCCAAGCTGGCCAGCATCGGTATTGATGTCCTGATCGACGATCGCAAAGAACGCCCCGGCGTCAAGTTCAAAGATGGGGATCTTGTGGGCATACCAATCCGCCTGACCATCGGCGACAAAGCCCTGGACCAGAACTGCGTCGAGTTTAAAAAACGCGATGAGCCTGGCAAGGGTGACTTGGTTCCTATCAACGAAGTGGCCATACGCTGCCAGTCCATATTGACATAAGCACAAGCCTCATGACCCAATCAGGGGTCAGGTGTGTCTGGTGATGAGTTAGTGGATTGAGTGGTGGTGGGGAGGGGAGCAGCAAAAGGCAGCATGACCTGTTGCGCATCAACCTGGGCGCGAATCCGCAGGACATCCGGGTGATCTTCGCCCAGCCGTCGGCGCAGCAGAACCAGCGCTTCTTCGAGCACACGAACCGCCCGTGTGTGATCCCCCGCCTTTGCATAAGACTCTGCTATCTCGCTCATGCATACACCAAGCTTGCGGGCGTCCATCCCCAGCGTGCTCGCATAAATCGCTCGAGCCTGACTCAAAAGATCAAGCGCCTGTTCCCGATCATCAAGCTGCGCCCTCGCTCGGCTCAACATGATGAGCGCATCTGCAAACCTCGAGTCTTTTAATGTCAATGATCGCTTTGCAAGCGTCACCGCGTCCTGTGCCTGTTTGCTGGCCTCTGCAAGTTGCCCGCTTTGCATCTGCGCTTCAGCAAGCAGAGTCATCATCTCAACTGCAGCCCCATCATCGCGCCCCGCTTCCTGCTCCATGGTAAGAGCCCGGCTGATGAACAACTCCGCAGCTGCAAACTGCCCTTGCGCAATACGCACCCGGCCCATACGAAGATAACTCCCCGCCAACTGCGGATGATGCTCGCCCAGCTCATTTTGACGAAGCCTCAGACTCAGGTCATACTGGCGCTCTGCATGGCCCACCAGCCCCATCGCAAGATAAGTGTCCCCAAACAGGTCACGGGCATCAGATTCTTCAATCGGTCGGCCAGAAAACACCCGCCCCGCAGAATCAGCCGACTCATTCAAAAGTAAACGCAGCGACCGCGTCGTCTCTTGATCTCGCGTGGCCAAAGCCTCCAGCAGCCCCGGATACATCGATGCCATCTTCGCATTCTGGGCTGCTGCATCACGGGCCAGTTCCTTGGCCT
Source organism: Phycisphaerales bacterium (assembly GCA_029260555.1). Classification (GTDB taxonomy): domain Bacteria; phylum Planctomycetota; class Phycisphaerae; order Phycisphaerales; family UBA1924; genus JAJDCZ01. The sequence goes on along the minus strand of JAJDCZ010000057.1, from coordinate 28,336 downwards.
GGGTCGCAAGAATCGCCTGCCAGCTAGTCCCCAGCAAACCCGCAGCCAAAAGTACAAACGCACCACCAACCGACGCCACCAGCCTGCGGTTTCTTGCAGCAAAGTGTCGAAGCTGACTCAACGAACTCGGTGGCCGAACATGGGGAAGTTCATCATTGAGATATCGACGAATATCCTCTGCAAGAGCCGCTGCTGATTCATAACGATCGCTCTTTCGCTTACTCAGGCAATGATCCACAATCCACTCAAGTTCGCCGCGCATGTTGTCGCGCAACGCTCCCAGCCGCGTCGGCGGGTCGTACACAATCGCGCTGAGTCTTTCATACACGCCTCGTGCATCAAAGTGGTACGGCAAGTGCCCCGTCAAAAGCTCAAACAAAACCACGCCCAGTGAATACACATCAGACCTTGCATCGACCTCATCGCGTTTTTCCATCACCTGCTCTGGGCTCATATACACAATCGTGCCTTTGAAATCACCCGTATGCGTACGCATCGCACCCTGTTGATGCTTTGAATCCACGATCCTGGCAACACCAAAATCCAGAATCCGAGGCTGACCATGCTCATCCACCAGCACATTGCCAGGCTTGAGATCTCGATGCACAACCCCGCGACGATGGGCATGCTCCACCGCATCGCACACATGCGTGAACAGCCTCAGCCGTTCTCCCGCCCCCAGCTGATTCGCATCTGCGTACTCTGTCAAAGGCTTGCCATGGACAAACTCCATCGCAAAGTAAGGCAACCTTCCAAGTGGCGTGTCCGAAACCCCCGTGCCGATCACTCTGGCAATTCCACGATGCCCCATCCGCTCGAGCACCTCAGATTCAAGCCGAAACCGCTCGATCGCTTCTGGCTCAATCACCTCAGGCCTGAGCACTTTCACCGCCACCGTCTGATCAGTCTCCGTATCAATACACTGATAAACAATCCCAAAGCTCCCGCACCCCTGCTCGCAAAGCACTTCAAATCTGCCGATCATTGTCCCGCGACGCAACGGCGTGCGACCAATGCCCATCAGCAAAGGATCGCTCACACCCGCACCACAGGCATCAATATCCAAGAGCTCACGAATCTGCAGGCACAACTCACGATCATCCGCACACGCCTTGCTGATGAACGCTTCCCGATCTTTCAGAGGAAGCTCAAGAGCCTGCTCAAAGAGCTCTTCGCAGCGTGCTTCGCGGTCAGCATTCATGGGCTCTTGTCCGTGTCTTGGTCAGAATCTGAAAGTTGCTTGTAAAGCCATGCCTTGGCAAACGCTGTCTTGCGTTCAATCGAAACCGTCGACATCTCCATCTCAGCAGCAGTTTCCGCGATCGTCAACCCTCGTCCAAAGCGAAGGTCGATAATCTGCGCACAAACCGGATGCAAAGCTCTCAGTTTTTCAATGGCATCCTGAAGCATCAGAACCCCGGGATAGTCCTCACTGGAGGCAATCTCAGCATACCCGCGTTCATCAAATGCTCTGCGCCTGGCACTTCGGCGTGCTGCACCCCTGGAGCCTCCCGGTTTGCTCTCGCGTCGATACCGCTCGATCATGATTTCGTGTATTGCCCGTTCCATGAGCGAGCGAAAATGGTTGAGGCTCTCCCATTGGCACACATTAGCGCGGGATATCAGCCTGTCATACGCCTGATTGACCAGCGCATCAGGCTCCCAGGTCGCCCCCTTGAACCATCGGCTCAGCTCCTTGTTCGCATGGTCCCGAAGCCGATCCTGGATCAGCTCTATCGCCTGACCCTGAGCCTGGCGATCACCGCGATTCATTGCTGCGATCAGCTTCTGCTCTGAGTCTCGCTTGCCCTTCAACGATGGCCACTCCAAAAAAAATAACGACAGGCTGAGGCAATCCATCAGCCATACTCAGAAATATACGGGAAAGAGCTGCACTCTGGTTTACAAGTTCTGCAGATCTTTGCAAAACGCCGCATTTTCTTGAAATATGGAAAATGATCCGCATGTCTCGTACACGCAGCATGGCAGATAACCCCGCCCCCGCAACCGGAGCTGCGTTGGTTCCGGTCTTGAGCCTCGTGCTCAACCACAGCCTACCCGTTCTCGGCGAGATTCCCTCGCCAGGAACGGGGGGCTGTGGGCTTTTAATCATCCTTGCTTAACGAGCCGTGACCATAAGGGAGTGTTCTTCCTCCCATTGGCAGAGGATTTGGGTGACAAAAAGACTGCTGCGATTCAGATCCAAACTATCGAATCGCCAGCATCTCTCGATACGAAGGCATCGGCCAGATTGACTCCGCCGTGTGTATCTCAAGCTCATCGACCAGATCTCGCACCCTTTCCATCGTCGGCACAACCTGCGAGCAAACCTGCATCGCATGTGCTCCAACATTTGCATGCTCATTCTTTGCAATCGCATGATCCAGATTGCGTGTGCTTGCCCGAAGCTGCACAATCATCTCGACATGATGCTCAAGCATGTCACGCAGCTCCTGACAATCCACATCCGCAGCTTCGGTCGCAGCAATTGTCTCAGCAATGTCCGTTTGCTGGTGCATCGCTGCAGGCAATACCATCGTGCGGACCATAGAGACCAGCGTCTCTGCTTCAATCAACACCTGCTTGACATACTTCTCAAAGTAGATGCTCGCTCGGCTGTCTATCTCCACACGGCTCAGAACACCCTGGCGTTTGAATAAATCACGAACTTGTTTGCCCTTCAAAACTCCGATGGCCTCGGGTGCTGATGGCAGGTTGGTCAGCCCGCGGTCTTGAGCTTCATTGTGCCATGATTCGTCATAGTTGTCGCCGCTGAACAAGACTGGCTTGTGCGCTTTGATCATCTTTTTCAAGACCCGTTTGACAGCACTGAGTTTCTTCGCCTCTGTAGGCTTTGCCCCCGTTGCAGCTTCAAGCTCATCAGCTATCACGACCAGCGAATCCGCCACGATCGTGTTGAGAATCGTCGCAGGCCAGGCAATGGCAGCCGTCGAGCCTACCGCTCGAAACTCAAACTTGTTGCCTGTAAACGCAAACGGACTGGTCCGGTTCCGATCGCCGGAATGTCTTGGAATCTGAGGCAATGTCAGCGCGCCAAGATCAAGCTTGGCCTTTTTGATCGTGCTCTGAGGCGTTCCGGTTTCCAGTTGCTCGATGATGTCCATCAGCATGTCGCCCAGGAAAATTGAAATGATCGCAGGCGGCGCTTCATTTGCACCAAGTCGATGATCATTCGCAGCAGAAGCAATCGATGCAAGCAAAAGATCGCTGTTCAGATGCACCGCCCGGATCACGCCGCACAAAAACACCAGAAACTGCATGTTTGTGTGCGTTTCATCACGCGGATCCAGCAGATTCACGCCTGTATCTGTCGCAATTGACCAGTTCAGATGCTTGCCCGACCCATTTACACCCGCAAATGGTTTCTCATGCAGCAAACACACCAGCCCATACCGCGGAGCGATCCGCTGGAGCGTTTCCATAAGCACCATCTGGTGGTCACACGCAACATTGGCGGTCTCATAATGCGATGCGATCTCATACTGCCCCGGTGCGACCTCATTGTGCCTCGTTTCCACAGGCACACCGAGCCGGTACAGTTCGCGATCAGCTTCAGCCATAAATCCCTGCACGCGCGTGGGAATCGAACCAAAGTAATGGTCATCAAGCTGCTGGCCCTTGGCAGGCATGGCGCCGATCAGTGTTCGGCCGCACGCCATCAGATCAGGTCTGGCAAAGTAAAAGTTCCGATCGACCAGAAAATACTCCTGCTCAGCACCAATGGTCGTGTTGACCCTGCTCACACCGGCATCCGTTCCAAAAAATTGCAAAATACGCATCGTGGCATTGTTCATCGCATCCATCGAGCGCAGCAAAGGCGTCTTTTTGTCCAACGCATCGCCTGTCCACGATACAAATACCGTGGGGATGCACATCGTCACCGCACCTCCTACGCGCCTGATGAATACCGGGCTCGTGCAATCCCAAGCGGTGTAGCCGCGTGCTTCAAATGTCTGGCGGGTGCCTCCAGAAGGAAAGCTCGAAGCATCTGGCTCGCCCTGAATTAACGATGCCCCGGAAAACTCCAGTAGCGCAGCCCCAGATCCATCAGGAACGAGAAATGCATCATGCTTTTCTGCTGTCAAACCCGTCAAAGGCTGAAACCAGTGGGTGTAGTGCGTCGCACCATGATCCACAGCCCAGTCCTTCATCGCTGCAGCCACAACATCGGCAATGCCATTGGGCAATGCCTGTCCCAGCCTCATTGATGCTCGAAGCTTGCGATATACATTCTTTGGCAGCCGCTGCTGCATCACCTGCTCGGTAAATACATCCTTGGCAAAAACATCCTGGACTGGTTTCCCCTCACAGCATGAGCGGAAACTCTCTTCCCAGGCATTCATTGCTGCAACAGCATCTCGGCGGGTGGAAGGCGTGTGCATCGATTCAGACTCCTCGTATCGAGCTTTCTAAGACCTGACCCAGAACTCAACTACATCGTCCCAAACCAGTAAAAACCAGCAAGGTTCATCAGCAAACGATCAACAAAATCCAGATTTTAATCCAGTGTATCAACCAAACATCAGTCATGGTCATCGGACCCGCCAGCCGCCACAGATCACCGCATCAATCGGATCCAGACCAAAATCATACCCAAGCCTTCGTTCATCTTTATGGCACAATAGAACAAGATCTGCACGCCGATCAACCTGAACCACCCCTCGATCATGCAAGTTCAGCAAAAGAGCAGGGTTTTTGGTACAGGCAACCAGCGCCTGCCCCGCTGTGATGCCCAGTTTTCGGACCGCCATCGCAACCGTGACCGCCATTGACCCGCAAGGCGAACTCCCAGGATTCAGATTCGATGCGATGCAAAGCTTGCCACCTGCATCCACAAATCGTTTTCCATCAGCATAACGATCATCCAGATGAAACCCCGAGCAAGGCAGCATCACGCCAGACACCCAGGATGCTGCGAGTTGATCAAGATGCGCCGGGGTAGATGCTTCGAGATGATCCACACTTGTAAAGCCTCGATTAATTGCCTCGGGAATCATCCCCAGATCATTGAACTGGTCAGCATGAACCCGAATCTGATGCCCGCTTTTTCGGGCAGCTTCAAAAAGTGCCAAGCTTTGCTCCAATGACCACGCTCCTGATTCGCAATATGCATCAATCGTGATACCGGGATGTGCTTGTGACACCGCTGGGAGTGTTTCCTCGATGGTTCGTTGCACGAAATCGGCCTGATCGGGGTCGATCGCATGGCCAATCAACGCAGTTGGCACCGCTGTGCCTTGCCATTGGTCAGCAGCGCGGCAAATTGCGTCCAGCATTTTCAGCTCTGTTGCAGTATCAAGCCCATAGCCGCTTTTAATCTCGATCGTGGTTGTCCCCGCGTGCAAAATGCGGTCAAGTCTGGCGACCAGTGCATCGGTCAGCTCATCGACACTGGCAGCGCGGGTTGCCCGGACGGTTGCCATGATCCCGTCGCCAGCTGCGAGAATATCCAGATAGCTTGCCCCAGCCTGCTTTTGTTCCCATTCGTCCAGTCGATGGTCATCTCCCCCGCCCCAGCAGGCATGAGTATGGCAATCCACAAACCCGGGCATCAGGACTCGGCCTTCAGCTTCGATTGTTTCATCAATCTGATCCCAGGTGCCTTGGCCATCAGCCTTGATCTCAGCGATCACGCCGCGGTCTATCAGCACACTTGCACATGGGAGGGCACCGGGATCTGATGCGTCAGATTCTGTCATCGTCAGCACTCGTGCGTTCAGAATTGCCAGCCGAGGCTGTTTGTTGTGCTCAATCATGCTGTATTTTCCCCATTTGTGCGTCTCGCTCGCCCAATCCCATCAGAAATCGCAAAAACAGGCTGGCTGTGATCCTTGCGGTGCGATCTTCTTGATCAAATGGCGGGCTGAGTTCCATGATGTCAAAGCATCGAACAGCTGGGCATTGACCCGCAGCCCGCGCCCACGCCATGGCGTGCTGGGTGGACCAGCCACATGGGTTCATTGCGCTCACACCCGGCGCAGCTGAGGCATCGATCACATCCATGTCAAAGCTGACGAACCAGTCATCATTGAGATCAATCGGCCAGTTTGAATCGGGCTTGAGTGCATCGATTTGTCCGCCATGGGCTTTAAACCATGCGACATGCTCTGCTGAGTTGGCAGCTTCATCCAATCCCTGCACAAAGAGCCTGGATACGCTGCAATCTTCAACCAATCGGCGAAACGGCATGCCCGAGCCGACAGCTTCACGCACATCCAGATGCGCATCAAGGTACAGCCCGGTCCATGTCTGTCCCCGCGTGCCCACGCCTTGCATGACGCCTCGAACAAATGCGTAGGTCAGATCGTGCCCGCCTCCGATACCGACAGGAATCAGCCCCAGTTCAGCGATTGCCCGGGCAGCCTCAGTGACTCGGCCATGCGTTTCATGGATGTCCTTGCCTGGCACGATATCACCCGCATCAAAGACCCTGGGCCAGCTTCTCACAGGCTGAGAGGTGCCATAGCAGGACAAGGCTCTGCGGAAGGCTTCAGGACCATGTTTGGCACCCATTTGACCATGGTTCAGCCCGATGCCAGTATCATCAGGCATGCCAAGAAGCCCGATTGAGCATCCTTCAGGGCTTTGTGAGCGAACCCTATTTGGAAACTTTCCCGGGTTAATTGGCTCGGGCCAGTTCCCGGGTGCAAGATGGGGCGTAATAGGCGATGATGTTCCAGGCGAGTTATCCATAGCTTCACTTTACACTTTCCAGCCAATCCATGGAAAGTTCAATATATGACTTGATGAATCAGCCATGGATGCGTTCTGGATATGTGACGAGCCTGTTTATTCAACGAGAGTGCATGGAACACCCAAGACCAGCCCGCCCCGACGAGCAGATCAGAGCGATCAGTGACACGCTCAATCGCTATGCAAGGTCGCTGACAGGCTGTTCTGACCGGGCTGAGGATTTGGCCCAGCAGACTATCGCAAAGCTACTGGCCCGCTCACCTGAGAACATCCTGAACGAGAATTATGCCATCCGCACGCTCACCAATCTGTGGATATCAGAGCAGCGCACCGTCAAGCGCAGACTTGGGTTACTGATCAGACATGCTGCCAGACTCCCCAGGTGGTTTACGCCTGAAACTGACCACGACACCAACGACCAGTTGAACCGGGCAATAGATCAGTTGCCACCGAAACAAAGGGCTGTCATTGTGCTCAGGCTCATTGAGGGGCTGGGATATGAGCAGATCGCGATTGCTCTGGAGACCAATGTGCAAACGGTGCGGGCCAATCTTCATCTTGCAAGAAAACAGCTGCGAAAAACTCTGGGAGATTCAGACCAGTGAATAACCAACACCAAAATCAATGGACCCTCGCAGATCTGGAAGCCTACCACGATGGCGAGCTCAGTGAGCAAGCCGCTGCAAAGCTCAGCAGTGATCTGCGTGTTGATCCCGAACTTCGCCAGCAGCTCAACGAAATCAGGGCGCTTGATCAGCAGATCAAACAAGCCTTGAGCCGCACACATCTGCAAGCCCACACCGATACAACGCCACGGTGGAGGCACTTGCTGCTTATCGTCGCTGCTCCGTGTGCAGCGGTTCTAGTCTGGCTGATCCTGATCAATCCACTGGGGCAAACCGGCAAGCAATCCCCACCGGATCAAAAGCCAATAATTGCCGATGCGCAACCAGATGTTCAGCCAGGAAAGGATGTATTCAGTCCAGCTCGCGTTGTGTATCGGTTCCCTGCTCGGTCTCGTCGAGTCGCATCTGATCAAAAAGCCAAGCCGCCTTCGGATCAGGTCGTGCATGTAAAAAAAGCACGGTGGACCCCACCAGTTGAGACGATTTCGTTTTCAGACACGCTGCTGACCACGATTAAGGATCAGGGTGTGATGCCTGCACTGGAGCTGCTCCAGAGCGCAACGCCTGAGCAGCGATCACGGGGATATGCAGAGATCGGAAAATCGCTCAGTACACTGAGCAAGATGGAACAGATTCTCGACCAACTCCCACCGGAACAGCAGCTTGAAGTCTGTCAGCAGTGGGTACAAAGACCAAGCCTTCGCGTCACCGCGTTTGCCAGATTGACAAGACTCAGGCAGATTGCCCATGCACCGGGACATGAACAACTGGCCACGCAGTTTGATGCGCTCATAGAGACACTCGAAAAGGATAAATCGCTCAGATCCTGGCTACGCAGCCACAAGCTCGCTGCAGGAGCGTCCACGCTGAGCAAGGGTTGAATCATTTTCTTTCACCACACAGAAAACACTTTTCAGGAGATACGCCATGTTTACAAATAATCGTCGATTCCTGCTTCTTGCACTACTCAGCCTGATGGCAGGCCTTTTCAGTTTCTCAGCAATCGCTCAGGTTGATGAGGCTGGTGAGGAGGACGAGTCTTACAGCATGTGGATTTACGATGTGCGAGATCTGGCCATGCCTGTTACAGAACCCGGAGCGAGAAACGCATTTGGCTACAATGGTCAGTTCAGGTTCGCGCATACGCTCCTGGAAAGCATCTGCCAAGAGTTGGATCTTGATTATCGAGAGCTCAGCCTTGGCATGTTACTCATCAGTGGCACAGAAGAAGATCATCAGGCGCTCGATGATGTGTTTGGGCAGATGCGAACCGTATTCAGCCAGCGCTATGAGATGGCACTTTCGCTCATCGAAGTCTCCACAAGGTCCGTTCCTCAGATCGGTTCCTCTTTTCAGCCTCCTGCACGCACTGCCATCGAAGATGAAGAAGGCGAAGAATATGATGGCCCCTTGGTGATTGCACGCTCCAGGCAGATCGCCCAGAGCAAGCTCCCGGTTCAAATCGGATCCATGGTTGAGCGATCATTTATCGAAGGCTGGAGCCCTGTCGTCAGTGATAACTCGGTTGGATATGATGTACAGGTGTCAAAGGTTGGTGAGGGGTTTGAAGCCATCGCGATTCTTGACCTTGGTCCAGAGCATGAAAACAGTACCTCGCTGCGAATCCAAGGCTCAATCACCAGTCTTGACATCGAACGCCTCATGATTGTACTCAATGGCGATCAGGAACTGCCTCTGGATCTTCCCTCGGTGACCCGGCGCGAGTTTTCAGCTGATATCCAGCTGATGAACGAAAAGCCCACGGTCATTTCCATCATTGATGGCTTTGACGAAGACCGGGTGATTCTTGTGGTAGCTGAGTTGACACGACGCTGACAAGTCCATTTATCACCGCCATAAAGTTCGCAGGCTGGGCACCATTTACGGATGTCCAGCCTGTTTTTATTTGTGTGTGGAGATGTGTGGAGGTGGGCTGTGCTTTGGGCTTGTTGCTGGGCTATCCTGTATTTCTGAAACTCGTTATTTGTCAAAAGGGAGCAGAATATGACCATCCGCATCGGGATCAATGGCTTTGGCCGCATCGGCCGTCTCTTTTATCGCATCGCTTCTGAAGACCCCAACATTCAGGTCGTGGGGGTCAATGATCTGGTGCCAGCCCAGAATCTGGCTTACCTCCTCAAATATGACACCATGCATGGCCGCTTCGGTAACGAAGTCAGTGCTGATGAAAACTCTTTCACGGTTGATGGCAACATGGTCAAGACCATGGCGGTGCGCGATCCCGCTGAGCTGCCCTGGGGTGATCTTGGCGTTGATTATGTGCTGGAAGCCACGGGTTTTTTCACGAACCATGATGATGCCCTCAAACACATCAATGGCGGCGGGGCAAAACGCGTGCTCCTGTCAGCTCCTACCAAGACCCCTGACCAGGTGCCGACCTTCGTCTATAAGGTGAATCACGAGAACTACAACCCTGCTGAGCACAAAGTTCTGTCTAACGCCAGTTGCACAACCAACTGCCTGGCCCCGGTTGCCAAGGTCATCAACGATTCCTTTGGTCTGGTTGAAGGGCTCATGACCACCATCCACGCAGCGACTGCCACCCAGCCAACTCAAGATGGTCCTTCCAAGAAGGACTATCGTGGTGGCCGCAATGCGTATCAGAATATCATCCCGGCATCAACGGGAGCTGCCAAGGCTGTGGGGCTGTGCCTGCCAGAACTCAAAGGCAAGATCACGGGCATGGCTATGCGTGTTCCCACAGCGGATGTTTCCTGCGTGGATCTGACCTTCCGCACGGAAAAAGCCACCAAGCTTGACAACATCCACGATGCCATGCGTGCGGCCAGCCAGGGTCCGATGCAGGGCGTGCTGGGCTTCACTGATGAGCAAATCGTCTCGTCGGACTTTATTGGTGACCGTCGCAGCAGCATTTACGACTCGCTGGCTTGCATTCAACTCTCAGACAACTTCTTCAAGATCATTTCCTGGTATGACAATGAAGCAGCGTATGCTGCCAGATGTGTTGACATGCTCAAAATGATGGCTGCCCAGGACTAAGTCGGTCAGAGTTCAAACAAATAAAAAAGCCCATCGGCATGTTGTCGGTGGGCTTTTCTTGTTTATCAAAAATGCTCAATCGCGTTACACGATCACATGCTTTTGCTCAGTTGCAAGGTGCTGCAAACATATTCACGAACAGGAAAAAGTCCATGACATCGATAATCTGGTCGTTGTTGAGATCAGCGAGCATGTCGCCCTGTGCGAAGGCGCTCACGAAACCGAAAAAGTCCAGCACATCCAGCACTCGATTGCCATCAAAGTTTGCAGGATGGCGTGTGGCGATTGTGAGTTCCTGATTTGCATTGACATTGGTGAGCACGGTTGATGAGCCGTTGGGCCAATCAACCTGGATTGAATCAACGATCGTTGCGCTGCCCAGTCCGACATGTTCGGTGAGCTCGCCTCTGCCGAGAAACGAAGGGCCGCCATCGACATACCGATGCTGCGTTGTTCCGCCTGCGGTGATGTGGACCCACGCGCCCATGCCAGATGGTGCCAGGCATGGATGTGCGCTGGTGTCGAGATTGACACGAATGTAGTTTGCATTGGGGCCGCTCAGGTCATTGCGATAAAGAAGGAGGTTCGCTGGCGTGTCGGAGTTGTTGACTGTGATCACGATATCCAGATCACCATCTTTGTCATAATCCATATGTAAAAGTGAGCGGCCGCTGGCGGTGTCTGCAAACAGGCATGCCTGAGCGGTGTCGGTGAAAGTGCCGTCGCCGTTGTTTGTAAAGAGTCTGGAATCGGTGGGGGGGTAAAACTTCCAGCCGTTGGTTTGAACAAGATCCAGATCGGCATCGTTATCAACATCCAGAGCCTCTGTACCCCATCCCCAGCCGCCATCAATCACGCCCGCAGCCAATGCGGTGTTGGCAAATGTGTGACCGCCCTGATTGATGTAAAGCGTCTGGCCACACTCGTCGGGAGCACCACTCCAGAAGATGTTGGATATGTACCAGTCCAGCAGTCCATCGCCATTGATATCAGCAACGGTTGCGCCCATGGCATTGCAATCCTCGTTGATGCCAGTTGCCAGGCGCGAGAGCCGGGTGAATGTGCCGTCTGTGTTGTTCTGGAAATAAGCACTGGTCCCAAAGTCTCCCGCAATGAGAAGTTCGGGATAGCGATCGCCATCCATGTCCGCAAAGATAGGTGCAAAGCCTCGAATTCCTGATGTATCCAGACCGATCGCCTGTGTGACATCGGTAAAGGTGCCGTCGCCATTGTTCTGGAAGAGTCGATTGCCATCATTCAGGTTTGACCAGGCTGTAGTAAACAGATCCAGATCACCATCCAGATCATAATCTCCAAACGCTGGTGAGAATCCGTCTATGGCGGTGCTTGCCCAGTTCACACCAGCTTGTACAGCGACATCTGTGAAGGTGCTGTCGCCGTTGTTTTTGTAGAGGATGTGCGAGCCAGGTGTGCCCTGCCCGCTGGCTGGGCCATGGCTTGTTATGAAAAGATCAACCCATCCATCATTGTTGTAATCCCCCGCGATGACACCCGAGCCGTGATGCCAGCGGTCGACACCCCAACTCGCAGCCTGATCGGTAAATGTGCCGTTCTGATTGTTGATAAAAAGATGATCGCCCGAGTTGCCAGCTCCTGAAAGCACAAACAAATCAGGCCAGCCGTCATTGTTGAAATCGCCAACGGTTGCCCCGCCTTGCATTTCTACATACATCCCGTAGTTCGTGGGCGTATCCCAGACGCTTGACAGTCCCGCAGCAATCGCCTGTTCCGAGAACAACAACTGAGCTTGACACCGATCAACATGACCCAGTGCAAGTGCTCCACTCACAAACACCAACGAATAACAACCCCGCTTGCGGTTCATCATGACACGATTCTCCAGTCTCTTCTGCAACAGGCACATCAGAAACTGATGTACTCAAAGACCATATTCGTCTCCTCTATCTATAGGAAATACCAGAATCAGGCATTGACTACAATAAGAATCAGAAAGTTCCAGCTATATTCGACAAAACAAGGCGGTTGTCAGGTGTTTGTAACCATAAGATATTCGCCAGTGTCGATCAGGAACAGGCCGACCTCCACAGCTTCACCAGGCAAAGCAAGCAGCGAGCAGGCTGCATTGCGATAGGCAAGCAGCTGACCTTTGTATTGTTCTACGACACGATCACGATCCGCAGCACTGGCAATCCGATCAGACTTGTAATCGATCACATGGCCGAAGATCGGCCTGCCGTCTTTGCACGCAGCGACCAGTCGATCAAACTGCCCCGCAATCAAACCGCCCTCATCTTCAATCTCACTGGTAATCCGTATAGCAAACGGCCATTCACGATACACCGTGAACTCATCTGCCTCGCTGCACCTGGCTTGATACCAGGATCGACTCAATACGCCTGTAGTTTTATTTGCACTCAAAGCTTGATAAAACTGCTGACGAAGATCGCCAAGATCAGCTGGTGACCAGCCCAGCTCTGCTGCGATCCGATTCAGTTCGTCTTCAGAAAGTTGGCCATCATCCATCCAGTGGATGGCTTCAAACCAGGCATGAAGCAACGAACCTCGCTTGAGTGCAGCCGAAAACGATTCAAAGAAAGCCCCTGCTTTGACCTGCTTTTCGTGCCCCATTGCAGAAGGCGTTTGCATACGGCACCGCACTGATGAGCCCGTTGCTTCTAAGAGTTTGATCCGAACAGGAGGCAATGGTTTTTCAACCTCACCAAGCTCTGCCAGCCCACCGGGAATCTGATCAAGCCAGTCAGCACTCCCCGTTTCATATAGCACCTGACCCGCTTTGGTATCATCTTCGATTTTAAACCCCGCACGCAGCACACCCGCAGCATTGAAAAACTCCGGTTGATCAGCACTGCGTTTGCGAACTTTCAACTGGTCAGTGGTCACAATCATCTCCAGACTGCACGCAGCCCGGGTCATTGCGACATACAAACAACACAGTTCCTCACGGACATTTTTCGTCAAAGTGCGGCGATAGACATCCTGTAAACCTCCATGAATCTTTCGCAACTCCAGGCTGGGGTAGAGCGTGACAAGATCAATATCAGCAAAGGGTGCTGGTCGATCGACCAGTATGGAATCTTTGTTGATAGACCATTGTTTTCCCAGATCGGGCAGAATCACACCATCAAACTCAAGCCCCTTTGAGCCATGGATTGTCATTACCCGGATGGCGCAAGGCTGGGGATCGTCGATGGGTCGATTGTCCACCATCGTGAGAAACTCGCTGATGCGAGCATGCGGTTTGCTGTCAAAGTCGTGTGCCAGGTCGATGAGTTGCACGAACCGTCCCATACCTCGGCTGTCGGTTTGGCTGCTGAGTCTGGCAAGCCAGTTCCATAAAACCGGAGCGATGCCTTCCTGGCTGATCTTCCAGCGCAGTTTGCTGGCGACTGCTGCGACATGCTCGAACGATTCACGAACTCCAAGTTCAAGAAGGCGGCCAAGTGGGCTGAGAGCCACGCGCATCACACTTGCAGAGTCTTGTGGATGTTCAGCCAGTTGGAGTGCTGCAAGTGCAGCTCGGACGATGGGTACATTTGTGAGTTCTTCGCCTCGTTCTCGGCTGGCGTGAGTTCCACCCTTTGCCAAAAGATCAACAATCGGGCCGATGAACTTGCTCTGCCTGACAAGAATCCCAATGGTTACCTTTGGATTATGATTGTGCCAGGCTGTTGCTGTTCTAACCGCACGAACGATCTCCGTTTTCAGCGGATCGCCCTGATCATCAACGGGCCAATCATCATCAGCTTCATCGTATTCCTCAGCGACAACCAGTCGAACCAAGCCTGGCAAATCAGTGTGATGAGCTTCATGTCTGGTGAACCCCTCCTGCCACTGGGCTGCTGCAGGCTCACACGCCAGTACCGGATTCTGTGCCAAATCAGTAAACACCTGATTGACTGCATCGATCACGATCGACGAGGAGCGATAGCTCTTGCTGAGTGTTTGTGGCTCAAGCACTGGCCAGTGGGTGGTCAGGCCTTCCAATAGTGCGGGTTCAGCATTGCGCCAGCCATAAAGCGATTGCTTGATATCTCCCACACAGAAAACCGTTCGCTCGTGTCCGCCATGGGCCAGAATCTCATCGATCATGGGTTCGATCAATCGGAACTGATTGATCGAGGTGTCTTGGAACTCATCGAGCAGCACATGCCGAACCCGGCCATCAAGTCGATAATACAGATGCTCGACATTGCCATGCGAGCCAGACTCAAGAAGCCGCCTTGGCACATCTGCAAACGAAAGCAGATCCTGTTCGCGTTTGATCGTTTCGTAGTGTGCGCTCAACTGGTTGAGCAGCTGGAGTGTTGCAAGGGTTTTGTGCCGATGCGCAGCGACAAGCCGGTTTATGGCATGGTCAATCAAAGGCCTGTGGGCTTTTACAATGTATTGTGTGATTTCGTTCTTGTAATACTCAGCCTTTCCTGAAACGATGTTGGCTGCAAAACCTTTGGACAGAAAGGAAGACCAGTCTCGATTGCGTAGAAATCCGATGGCCTTCTCATGCGCAACATTGACCCGTTTCAAAGATTTTGTGTCAGGGTTGAAAGTCAGAGCATCAAGCGTTTCAATCGCCTTTGCAAACTCGTCATCTGTCAACTTTCTGGTTGTTGGCTGAACCTGATCCCATACCTCGGGCTGATCTACCGTGGCCAGATACACCTGATACAACGCATCTTTTGACTGGATGGCATCGATGACCGACGAACTGGGCAGCCCTGATCGTTTCAATGCCAATGTTCCCAGAAGCGATGCTTTCTTGTCTTTTTCGATCAGCATGGAAACCGCTTCGACCATCAAGCTCTGTTCGATCTCTGGCTCGATGATTTCCCAGTTGCTGCTCAGGCCGAGTTCTGTCGCCATCGCCTTGGCCAGTTTGGAAAAGAACGAATCAATCGTCTGAACGCTCAGCTTGGGCAGGTCCTCAATCAACGCTGCCAGCATCGACTGGCACTTCGCCCGTGTCAGATCGATTTCTACATGCTGACGCAACTCGTCAAAGCCCTTTTGATCACGCACAGCGCGTGCAAGACGCAAGAGCACGCGTTCCAGGATCTCGCCCGCAGCCTTCTTTGTAAAAGTCATAGCGAGGATCGAACCCGCTTCTTCACCTCGTGCCAACAGCTCGATGAACCGATTGGTCAGCGCAAAGGTCTTGCCAGATCCTGCAGAAGCCAGCACCACCTGACTTGTCATCTGGCGATCTTGTGACTTTGTCTCAGGCTTCATCTTCAGCCTCCGCGATGCAAAGCGTCACCAGGTCTTCCATCACGCCTCTATCTGCAGGCTTGACGCCGGACTCTGCAAAGTTGCCCTCGCGAATCTGTCTTACAACCCACCGGGCTGTTGCATCAGCCTCATCGAGCATGTCATCATCCCAGCTTGCAAGCTCGAGCAGATTATCAGTGTCCTGTGCGCTCAACAGGATGAACCCAAGTTCACAAGGCTGCCCCTGCAGGATTTCTTGCGCCAAATGGCGGTACAAAGGCAGCTGAAGATTGATCCAGCCACCTTTATAGATGTGTTTATTTTGTGGCTTTTCATATTTGTTGCCGGTTTTGTAATCAAGAATCTGGAATGCACCGGTTTTTTCGTGCTTGTCGATCCGGTCGATTTTGCCTGTCAGCAGAATCGGCTCATCATCGACATCAAAGAGCACCCCCGGACCATGTTCGCCATGGGTTGGTTGCCATTCCGCATTTTGAATCTGCCATCCCTCAGCTCGCCGTCTTGCCTGCCAGCATGCAAAGTATTCGAGTCTCAACTTTGCAATAAGTAGTTGAAGCGCCACTGCGGGCATGGGGTGCGAGCTCAGGTTCAATTTTGCGATATCTTCGAGCTGCTCGAACAGGTAAGCCTTGATTTGCGATGAGTCTGTCGAGTCTTTGATATCAGACAGGCCGAACTGTTCGAGCGTTTTATGTAACAGGTTGCCAAATGCCATCGGCCCAAGTTCGACCACATCGTCATCAATCTCGCTGAGTTTGAGCAGTCGGGTCATCAGATACTCGCGAGGGGATCTGAGATAGCTGCCAAAGGCTGTCACACTTATTTTCAAGGGCGTCTCGGCACTTGGCAGGCAGCTGAGCACACTAAACTTGTCGCTGGTGCCCGGCTGCCCCAGTCCGACGGGTTGTTCTACATTACCTGGTGTTCGCTCAAAGAAGGTTTCCAGCCTGATGGCAATCAGTTCAGCCTTGCCTCGCAAAAGCAGTCGACTCGGAAACAACGGCTGACCACCAGCATCTTTTCGACCCGCAATCAGACAACATGATGCTCTGGAATGCACCATGTGGCAAAGCCAGAACGCATCGCGCGCAGCTTGTGACCGATCTGTCATCAACCCAAGATCCTGGCGCAGTGATTCGCTCAGGAACGGATCAGGGCTTGACTGTGCTGGCAACAACCCCTCGTTCAGGCTCGTCACGATCACGCTCGATGCAGGATCAAACGCCAGATCAAGCCATTGAAGCATTTCGACTTCATCGCGAGCTGGCGTTGTTGCGATGGGTGTGCCTCTGCAGGCTTCAAGAACAAGCTCAAGCCCCCGTGCTCCGCACATTTCAGCGTATCCATCGGGGAGCTGCCCTAGTTCGTCGATAGCTTGCCCGATGGCGCGACACGCAATTGCGGTTCGGTGTTGCGTCGGTATGCGTTCATCAAACTCCCGGTTGGCATAGATTGCGTGCATCAGTTGCCGGATTGGTTCAGCCCAGGTTCGAGCAGTCTGCAACTTGAGCTTTGTCAGCTCATGCACAAGATTGCTGCTCAGATCTCGCAAGCAAGACAGAGGCACATCAGCCTGGTGTTGATACCACCTGCCATTAAGCGAGTGAGGCAGCCGATCCATGCGAAAATCATCAAGCTCGCAGATGGCTGCTGCAGCATCACAACCATTGTGAGTCAGCCATTGTTCAAAGTCCGGGTGGCGACTCAAGGCAGCGAGTGTCGCTGGCGTTTTATCCTGCACAAACTCGGTCAACAATGAGAGCAGCTGCCAGGGATTGGTCTCACCCACGCGCTGGCCAACCGCCCTGCGGAGATCAACGCCAGAAGCAGGCCCCATCAGTGCAAGCTCTCGTGCAACACGATCATCAGCAATCCCGATCGCAACATCATCCGCTCTGGTCTTGCCAAGCTCTGACAAAGCACGCAGTGCGAGCATTGCCTGATCGTGGGGGCTATCGCCAACTCGAACCATCTGGTCATTAAGATTGGCGGGTTCATCACACCAGGTTGTGTCGAGCACACATCCATATCTGTCAAAGCGCGTTGCATATGCCTTGGGGGCGCAGACAAGAATCTGCACGCAACCGCCCAGTTGATCAACCACTTTTCGCACCATGGGCGACATCTCAACTACACCCGCCAGCACAACCCGTCCGAAGTTGTCAGGCTCCAGCGCCCGAATGGCGCTGGTTTGTACCAACCCCGGATCTGCCAGACCACACCGATCAAGAGTTGTGCAATATTTTGCACGAAGGAGCGAAAATGCTTCAAAGCGAGGTTCATCCTCAGCCTGGAACCCGATCGGTGCAATGTCGACGATGCCTTCGGGTTCAACCATCGCCAGCGTGAGTTGTTCGTGAAGGGTCTGCACCGAGTTGATCAACCAGCGTCGATCCGGCCGGTCAACTTCGTTGCCAACCAGTGCGTCGATGATGTCCGCATCAGCCTCCTCAAGCACCTTTTCCCATGCAAGTTCGCACGCCATGGACGAGGCAAGGCTGACATGTGCAGGAGAAGTGGGGGCGGGGGGAAGACTTGAAACAAACGAAGTGGGTGTGAGTGTGCAAGGCCTGCCCAGTGCTGAGACCCGATCAAGTAACAGAGGAATCAACAGCCGACCTGCTCGACTCGTAGGCAGCACGATCGTTGTATCTGACAGGTCAATCAGTGCCCCAGGTTGTGCCATATTGATGAGAGCATCTGCAATCGCGTGCAGACAAGGCTGATCCCAGCCCAGAAAGACACGCTGATCTTTCAGATTCTCAGCAGCATTTGGAAACAGGTTGCTTTGATCGCTCACGATCAAACAATAGCAGATCCTTGCAGGGAGCTATGCGATCTTGACACCTGCATCTTGGTTTTCGGTCGAACTTTCAGGCTTGTTTTCGATGGCGATGCCAAGCTGGACCATTGGACCATGCGGTATGGCTTTTTCTGCATCGAGTCGTGTTGCAGCAGCGGGGTTGGTGTAAGTATTGAAGATCATTGCTTTGATCGTGCCCCAAAGCCCGCCGAAGCTGGCAAAGGTATGGTCGACAGCTGAGGGTTCGTACCCGCAATGGACCATGCACTGCTGGCAAGCGGGGTTGCCACTGGCTCTGCCGTACTGATTCCAGTCGGTTTCGTCCATAAGTTCCTTGAACGAATCGGCATAGCCATCTTGCAGGAGGTAGCAGGGTTTCTGCCAGCCGAAGATGTTGTAGGTGGGATTGCCCCAGGGCAGACACTCATACTGGCGGGTGCCCATGAGGTATTCCAGAAACAAAGGCGACTGGTTGAAAATCCAGCGTTTTTTCCTGTTTGACAGGATCATCTCGAACAGCTCGTTGGTATTTTGGCGTTCAGCGAGGAACGACTGCTGATCGGGTGCTTTGGGATAGGCATAGCCGGGCGAAACCATCATTCCTTCGATACCGACATCCATCATGTCATCGAAGAACGCGCGGACGGCATTGGGATCAGCACTATCAAAGAGCGTGGTGTTGGTGGTGACGCGGAAGCCTTGATTGACCGCCAGCTTGATGGCAGCGATGGCTTTTTCATAGGTTCCATCACGGCAGACTGCAAAGTCATGGTGTTCCTGTTGGCCATCAAGATGGACGCTGAAGGTGAGGTATTTGCTGGGTGTGAACATGCCTTCTTCGAGTTTCTCTTTGAGAAGCAAGGCGTTGGTGCAGAGGTAGATATATTTTTTGCGTTTGATGAGCTCTAAGACGAGTTCCTTGATCTGCGGGTACATCAGAGGCTCGCCGCCGGGGATGGAGACCATGGGTGCGGGGCACTCGTCAACTGCCTGCAAACACTTGTCAAGCGAGAGGTTGCGTTTGAGGATATGAGCGGGGTACTGGATCTTGCCACAACCCGCGCAAGCCAGATTGCAGCGGAACAGGGGTTCGAGCATCAGGACGAGTGGATATCGCTTGTGACGCTTGATCTTCTGGCCGAGCACATACGAAGCGACGGTCCACATCTGGCTGACAGGTACACCCATGAAAGGCACTTTCCTTGGGAATGAAGCTTTACTGGCGGTGTGGACGACCGGTCGGCCACGGCTGGGTTGATGCTAGGGTTGGATTGATCCCGGGCCAATCCTGCTTGGGATACGATCTTGAAGTGACATATGCCGTACACTGAGCAACCAGATCCTGTCTGGTTCAGGTATTATCAGCCCTGTTTTGGAGACCGACCCCTTGGCCGATCGTGTAAGTGATGAAAAACTACTCGAAAACTACCGTCAAGGTGATGCGGATGCTTTTCGGACGCTTATAGAGCGCCACCAGAACGATCTGATGCGGTTTCTTCGCAGGTTGATGGGTGAAAACCAGGCTGCGGAGGATGTTTTCCAGGATACCTTTCTCCAAATTCACATCTCAGCTGGGCAATTTGATACATCCCGCAGATTCAAACCATGGCTTTTTACAATTGCGGCGAACAAAGGTAGGGACTACCTTCGTAAGAAGAACCGCAGGCGAACTGTTGATCTTTCCGCTCCAGTGCAAGGTGGCTCGGGGGGAAACGACTCGACTGCCTTTGTAGATCTGATGGAAGTCCAGATCGACCCCCCCGGGGCGGCTCTGGACGACAAGGAACGGGAACAACTCGTCGAACAGGCGTTACAGAAACTGCCTTATCCGTATCGGGAGATTCTTCTGTTGGCTTACTTTCAGCGTTTGAGCTATGCACAGGTGGCAGAGGATCTTCAGATCCCGCTGGGTACGGTGAAATCCAGGCTTCATTCTGCTGTGGCAGCGTTTGCACGCCAGTGGAACCGAGTATCAAAAGAGGACTCGGCATCATGACCCCCCCTCCACCCCCTCCCACACCCCCCTCCCCACCCGATCCCCAGTCCAGTGAGAATGGTCCCATGCTCTCCAGCCTGGATATTCAGGCACTTGATGCACTGGTCAATGCGGGCATGAACCCAAGTGAGGTTCCTGAGCACATTAGAGACTCCGCTGAGCAGGTTCATCGTGTGATGGATCTGGTCGGCTCGGGTTCGACTGCCAGCGATCCGTTGCTTGTTGATGTGGTTATGGCACGGATTGCGCGCCTGGAAGCTCAACAAAACCAGCAGCAGGATGAGATTGAGGCATTTTTGACGCCGATTGACGAAGAAGCACTGGATGCATGGGTGCTGTCGGGCTTTACCACAGCACGCGTTGCGGGATCGTTGCGGGATCGTGCAGTACGGCATCAGGAAATGGCGGATCTGATCACACATGGGTCAAGTCGCATCTCAGGAAGCCCAGCCCTCATTGCAGCGACGCTGGATCGGGTTCAGACGGCTGTTGATGCGCAAGATGAAAGTCTGCATTTTGATCAGGGCTCAGCGGGGCGGGGATTTCGTTTGACAGACATTGTTTCTATCGCAGCAATGTTTCTGATTGGCACTGCGGTGCTTTGGCCCGCACTGGGAGCCTTGCGTCAGCGGAGTCAGTTGACTTCGTGTCAGGCCAACTTTGGATCGCTGGCAAGTGCTTTTTCTTTGTATGCGGGTGAGAATCAGGCTGCGCTGCCTCAGGCTTCGACCTCGCTCGATGGGGGGCGCTGGTGGGAGGTTAATACACCGGCATCAAACTCGGCCAATCTTTTTTTGCTTGCCAAAATCGGCTATACCCGTCTGGATGATCTGGCCTGCGGAGGCAATCCCGAAGCATTGCGTGCCATGAGTTCACCTTCTGAGCAGGACTGGCACAATCTGGGTGAGATTTCTTATAGCTATCGGATCATGTTTGGTCCTCGTCAGCCTGGGTGGGGCAATTCTGCACAAACGGTGGTGCTTTCGGATCGATCGCCTGTAGTTCGGCGCAGTGCACGGGGGTTTGTGATCTATCCACAGGAAAACTCTCCAAACCATGCAGGAAAAGGGCAGGTCGTGCTCTTTGGTGATGGCTCGACACGCTGGTTGGCATCTCCGGAGCTTGCCAGCGGCGACAATATCTGGTTGCCTCGCGGTTTTGAGAGCATGATCAACCAGATCCGTGAGTATCTGAGCCGCGGTGAGCCGGTTGAGAATCTGAGGCTTCGGGGTGAGGAAGTCCCAGCAGACGCTGTGGATGCATTTGTCGGCCCTTGATGGGTCTTGACGCTCGGGTTTACCTGAAAAGCATCATAATGGAATGAATTTGGTGTGCATGATCGGTTGCTGGAAGGCCCGAGGGGGTCTACTGTTGACTTCGCCCGGTTATGTGCACACGGAAGGTGTCAGGCTGGGGTGTATAGATTTTAAGTGGTCAGGAGTTGTCGGTCATGCCCAAGAACAAGAGCCATAAAGGGCTTCTCAAGCGAATTCGTATTTCCAAGTCGGGGAAGATTCGGCACAGATCTGCGTTTCACAAGCACTTGAGTTCACGGAAGTCGGCCAAACGGCTTCGCCAGCTCCGCAAGGACCGGTTCATGGCCAGTGCTGATACCAAACGCTTTGAGAGGCTGCTGTACCGTCGCCTGCGTGGTCGTAATCAGCCAGCCTCATCCCGGAAGCGCAGCCCGTCGCCAGAGCAGAAGCGGGCGATGCGTGAAGCTCAGGCACAAGCACTCGCTTCGGAATAGAGTTTATTCAAAAATATTTGACTGCCCGGCTGTGATGTTTTGCAAGTGGGCAGTGTATTGACAATCAGATGCCCTGTTCGCCGGGACGCAAAGACGGGTAGAACCCGCCCCGCTGAACTCAAGATTTGGAGATTGAATCATGCCTCGTGTTCGTAAAGGCGCTGCCCGCACGCAGAAGCGTAAAAGAATTCTTCGTCAGGCTCGTGGGTATTATGGCTCACGCTCCAAGCATTACTACAAAGCCCGCGATGCGGTGATTCGTTCAGGCGTGTATGCCTATCGCGATCGTCGTAACCGCAAGCGTGACATGCGTGGGCTTTGGATCACACGCATCACCGCGGCTTGTCGCATGAGAGGCACACGGTACAGCCTGTTCATGAATGGACTCAAGCTCAGTGGTGTGGTGCTGAATCGCAAGATGCTCAGCCAGATTGCGATTGATAACCCCAAGCTGTTCGACAGGCTGGTTGAGATGGCTGTCAAGGCATCCACAGCGATGCCTGCCAAGACTTGATCGCTTCGGGTGATTCAGGATAAATGAGCAAAAACCAATCGGAGGCCGACCGTCATGATGCAGGGCTGGTGGGTTGCTGATCTGTGGGCGAGGAGCCACATGCTTTTGTTTGCATGGGTGGTGTGGGTGATCGGTTCGATCACGCTTCACGAGCTTGCACATGGCTGGGCTGCGATTCGTCAGGGTGATCGCACACCGATTGAAACGGGGCACATGACATGGAATCCACTGGTTCATATGGGCCAGTTCAGCCTGTTGCTGTTTTTCCTGGTGGGGATTGCATTTGGGATGATGCCTGTGAACCCGTCGCGGTTTCGTTCTCGGCATGGCGATGCGATTGTCGCAGCGGCTGGGCCTTTGATGAATCTGTCTCTGGCTGTGATCGCTGCGGTGATAGCCGCGGTGATTATGAAGACCATGAATACGGGAATCGGGACGACTGGCGAAAACCTGTTGATGGTTTTCCGAGTGGGGGTTTTATTGAATATCGTTTTGATGGTGTTCAACTTGCTGCCGTTGCCGCCTCTGGATGGTTCGCGGATTCTGGCAGATTTCGTACCTTCGTATCGAGGCTTTTTTCTGACAAATAACGGGCAGATTGTCGGGTTGATGATATTTGCTGGCGTGTTCTTTCTGGGCAGCGAAATACTTTGGGGCATTGGCGGGGCGATCACGGATCGGCTGATTGGAACTATTGCAATGATTCTGGGTGCGTGACGGCAAGCAAGGTTGATGCAGACAATGCGATGTCAGAGCAAGCCTTGGCTTTTGGCAGCACAGCCACACAGTCGGTAGAGGACCATCGAACCAACAAATGCATCCCAAGGCGGGGTGACAGGTGTGTTGGTGTATATGGGCGTTGCAGGGTGTGGGGGGGAAGGGTGGGGAGGGGCGACTTCGACCAGATCAAAGCCGACGATGATTTTGCCTGCTTCGGCGATGCGGTAGAGAAGGTAGATTGCTTGTTCGTAGGTGAGCCCGCCGGGGACGGGGGTTCCAGTGTTTGGGCAGTTGGCGGGGTCCAGGGCATCGATATCAAATGAGATGTAGATATGGGTGGGGAGCGTCTGGATGACATGATCGCAGATGCTGGCAAAGGGTGCGCCCTGGGCGAGGTGATCAAAGATGTCATCAGCGAAGAATGAGGTGATGCGGTTTGAGTTGGTCTGGCAGAAGGAGCGTTCGCCAGCAGAATAATCGCGAATGGCGACTTGTGTGAGGCTGGCAACATCGGGCAGAGAGTCCATGACATTGCGCATGATCGAAGCGTGGGAGAACGAGAAGCCTTCGTATGCGAGGCGAAGATCCATGTGGGCATCGAGTTGGAGGATGCCTAAACCGGGATGGTGCTGGGCACAAGCTGCGATATTGCCAAGGCTGACAGCGTGTTCGCCTCCGATGACAGCGGGAGTTTGCTTGTTCTGGAGAACAGAACAGGCGATTGTGTATGACCAGTCGCGGATTTTTTTGCCTGCAGCATCAATGGTGTTGATGGCAGGGGGATCTGACGCATCAGGGCCACCTTTTTGGATAATGGGCTCGGTGAGTGTGCGGGTTTGGGTGGAAAGCTCATTGATCCAGGATTCTTGATTGAGCATTTGGATGCCCGCGGTGTGAATGGGGCCGAGTCTGTGGTCGTAAAGGTCGATAAAGCGGGAGGCATCGAGGATGGCTGCGGGGCCTTGGGCGGAGCCTGTGGCTTGTGAAGCGGTGGCATCGAAGGGGATGGGGATGAGAATAATGGATGCGTTTTCGGAAGAAGAAGGGAGGCCGAAGATCCCTGAGCCGGCGGGTGAGGGTTCGTCGGGGTCTGAGAGGCGATTGTTTGGTGTTGGAGTTGGCATCGTCAGGCCGAGGATAGATATGATGGACCGGGCAGGTCCAGTTTAGAGGAAGATATTGATGGCTGATGAGCAAGACGGATATGAGCTGGAACCGATTGACGATAAGCCTGAGGGGTCATCGACAGGCGAGGGAGAACTAGAGAAAGAGAGCCTGCTATCGGGGTTTGAAGAGGATGCGGACTTTTCAGATGATCCTGAAGTTGAGCGGGCGATCTCTGGCGATGATGGAAAGAAGAATAAAGATGAGGGGCACGATGGGGGTGACGAGAAGGATAAAGCAGAGGTTTATATCAAGCCTGGCTGGGACGGACTGAAGGTTTTGTTGATTGTGGGCGGGGTTGCTCTTTTGATTGCGGTGGTGGCGTCGGGGGTGAATGCATCGGATCACTGGTTGGCAAAGTCGGGATTGACGCTTTACAATGTGCTGTTGCATACGGGAACGGGTGTGGCGGCACTTGGTATCGCTGCGTTTTTTGATCAGAAGCGTCTGGGCCAACTTGATGTAGCAGCGGGGCGGATGTTTGTTGCAGTGTCGGCGTTTGCGATGGTGTTTCGACTCAGATTTTTGGGCGGAACAGGTCTGGACTCGACAGCATTTGCATTTATTGAGTATCCGATATATCTGCTGATCGGAGCGGGGCTGTATGCTGCGATTTTATTCGGGCTGTTCCGGTTTGATCGGCATCGCTTTGCGATCGTGGCGGGGGTGCATTTTGTGCTCTGGATTCTGGTCTATATAGGAATGATGCTCAATCAGAGTATTGGTTCGGCATAATCAAACTATTCTGCCTGGTAACGGAGTTGGCCCTGGATGATGGTGGCTTTGAGCCAGCGGTCGTCCCAGGCATAGAGCAGCGTTGAGAGTGGATTGGGGGAATCCTGCCAGGGAATGTCGGGCTTGATGACGAGCAGGTCAGCGAAGTTGCCAGCTTTGATTGTACCTGTGGTTGGCAGATTCAATATGTCAGCGTTGGACTGAGTGATCTGCCAGAAGCATTGGGCAGCTGAGGGTGGTGTCTGGGTGTTGACTGCTTTGGCTGCGTCGATCATGGCGCGGGCAACGCGAACCATCGAACGATCCGGCCCGCCTGCGACATCAGATCCGAGGCTGAGCTTGACGCCTGAAACGAGAGTGTCGGCACGGTTCATGGTGCCTGCGCGAAGGAACTCGTTGGCGGTGGGACAGTGGGCGATGATGGCGTTTCTGGATTTGATCAAGGCATGGTCGTTTTGGTCGAGCCATATGCCATGAGCGAGGATGGTTTTCTCGGTGAGCAGGTTGAACTGGTCGTAGACCTGGGTGTAAGGCGTGTTATTGAAGAGTTCAGCAATGAGCAGACATTCGGGGACGGTTTCAGCGAGGTGGGTCTGGATAGGCCAGGGAAACTTACTGGCGAGTTGTCCTGCGCCTTCAAGGAGATCGGGTGTGCAAGAGATGGCAAACCGGGGGGTGATGGCGGGGGTGAGGCGGCCTTTGGGTTTAGCGGCGGCGGCTTCATCGATGAGCTGAGTTGCGGGTTTGAGCAGGAAGTCCGGTGCGTTTCGGTCCATCAGGACATGACCTACACAGCCTGCAAAGCCGAGGTCTGCTAGGAGATCCAGAGTGATTTGAGCGGAGTGTGCGTGGACGGTTGCATAGGCAGCGATTGAAGTTGTGCCATGGGAGAGGAGCTGGTGGGCGACACGCTGGGTCATGGAGCGGGCGTAATCAGGATTCTCCCAGCGGGATTCAGCGGGGAAAATGATTTCATCGAGCCATTGCAACAGAGGCAGATTGTCCTGGCCTATGGAATCGAACTGGGGGAGGTGAAGGTGGGTGTCGATAAAGCCGGGGAAGATGAGGCAGTCGTCGCCTCCAAGGTCGATATCAGTCGTGCGAGATTCGGATTCATGGACCTGGGCGATGTGATCGTGATCGGTTGCGATCCAGCCCGGGGCAAGGCGGACAGTGCTGGGTGAGCCTGGCAACATGAGTGTGCCTGAGATAATCATGCTGGGCACTCATTTGGAGCGAAGGCTGAACGGATTGGGCTACTCGTCATCATTATCGTCATTGTCCTGAGCATCTTCGACTTCATCGTCAGGCCAGGGCTGACCGAGCCAGCTTTGGTAGATTGATTGTTGCAGGTTTGTGGGGTCATCGACGCGTTTAATTTTCCATTTGGTGTTGGGTTTGGTCGTGGTGGTGATGGATTTTTCGATGAGCTGATCGTAGCGAAAGAGCGAGATGGTGATGTCATCGTTTGGGGTGATGAGCGACAGGGCATTATCGAGGTTTGAAGTTGTGAGTTTGATGTGGTTGATCGCGACGATCTGATCGCCGGGGATGATGCCAGCAGCGAAGGCGGGGCCTTGAGAGTTGGCACGCCTGACGGTGTAGGCATTTGCGCTGTTTGAAAGGGAGAGACCGATCCATGCCTGGGGGTCGTCATCATCGTCATCTTTATCGAGGTCTTCGGTGAGTTCAAGGCCTGCCTGGATTAGGGCTTCTTCAAATGGAAGTTTGTCGGTGCCTGTGACGAACTGTCTGAAGAATCCTGTGAAGTCTTCGAGGGTCATGGCTTCGAGTGTCTGGATGAGATCATCGGTGGTGTAGCCGGGGCCTGAGCGTGGGAAGCGGGTGTAGAGGGATTGGAGCACGACATCCAGAGAGCGTTTGTTTTCGGTGAGCTGACGGGTTTTCATGTCAATAAGGAGGCTGACCAGAGAGCCTTTGCGATAGAACGAGACGGTGGTGTTGGATGAGTGGGCATTTCTTTTGTTGAACTTGATCCAGGCGTCGAAGCTTGAATCGGCGAGGGACTGGATGTTGGCGCCGGGGTGTGCGCGGTAGGAGCCGATGGATCTGGCGAGGTCTTTGAAGTAGTCATCTGGTTCTTTGATGCCAGCACGGACGAGTGAGATGGGTGTGTAATAGCTGGTGGTGCCTTCAGCGACCCAGAGGAGGTCGGTGTAGTTTTCTTTGGAATAGTCATAAGGAACGAGCCCTGTGGGGCGGAGCTGTTTGACATTCCATGTGTGGAACATTTCGTGTGAGACGAGCCCCAGGAAGCTGTCGTAGGAATCTTTAGTGTCAAAGACGGTGGGCGAGGTCTGCATGACGGTGGAGTTGAGGTGCTCGGTGCCGCCATGGGCGGTTGGGGAGCAGTGGATGATGTAGACATAGCGGGTGTAGGGGAGTTCGTTGAAGACTGCGCGTTGTTCGGTGACGATTTTGGCAAAGTCCTCAGCGAGTGCTTGCTCTTTGTGATTGTTTCGACCCCAGATGACGATTTCATGCGGGACATCTGCCACGGTGAAGCGGATGAGATCGTGGATGCCAACTTCGATGGGGGAATCTGCCAGAATGTGATAGCTGGAGGCGATGAGCGTGCTGGGGTCGTCTGGACTTGCTTCCAGACCTGTAGCGATCGACCAGTCATCGGGTTTGTTGATGGTGATGGAGAGGGGTTCGTTGATACGATCGGGGATGTAAAAGAAGACAGCTGAGCCATCCATGAAGGCGTGGGAATCGTCTGCGTGGGAAGTGCGATTGCCCAGATCATTTGCATAAACCTGATATGTGACAGTGATGCTTGAGTTTGTGAGTGTGCTGATGCGCCAGGTCGATTTATCGGTTTTCTCGATGGAGAGGGGGGCGTTGTTTGATTGTGCAGAGAGGTTCTGGATGGTGCCTGCCTGATCAAGGATGAGATACTTGCCGGGCCTCCATGCGGGCAGGGCGATATCAATGGTGTCGGTGGTGATGTCGGTGATGTGCATGGCGACATTGATGAGCTGGGAAGGCGCATGGTCGAGGCTGACGGTGTAGGTGATGGCGGGGGGGGTGTTGAGGGGGG
>JAJDCZ010000056.1 GCA_029260555.1 Phycisphaerales bacterium | reverse complement strand
CTGCGCTCGCTGCGCTGTCGAACCAAGGGGGCCCTCTGGAACTCCATGCAGAGCGTGCTCGATCAGGTGACCCCGACCGACGCCACCAACTGCTTCACGCACTGCGGATACTCGATACGCTTTGACTGAGAGTGCTCTAGTCATGAAATAGAAAGGACGGAGTTGATGACGGCTGCTGCTTATAGCAATAGTCTTGAGGCCATTACAGCTCTGATCGAGGACGGTGCAGATGTCAATGCACGCGACAAGTACGGTTTCACCGCATTGATGTACGCTGCCACATACAACGCGAATCCCGAGGCTGTCACAACATTGGTCAAGGCTGGTGCAGAAGTCGATGCACAAGACAAGTTCGGCAAAACTGCATTGATGCTAGCTGTTGCAAAGAATAAGAACCCCAAGGTTGTTACGGCTCTGCTCAATACAGGTGCAAATGTCAATGCACGCGATGAAGATGGTTACACCATATTGATGGGAGCTGCTAAATATTGCTCCAATCCAGAGGTCATCACGATTTTGGTCACAGCCGGTGCAGAGGTCGCTGCACGCGATGACGATGGCTACACGGCATTGATGATTGCTGCCTCGAACAACACGAATCCCGAAGTTGTCACGGCTCTGGCCAATGCCGGTGTAGATGTCAATGAACGCGATGATGATGGATATACCGCATTGATGTTCGCTGCTTCTGAGAATGCCAACATCGAAGTCCTTACAGCTATTTTTGAGGCTGGTGCTGAACCCAATGCCCGCAATAATGATGGCTTGACTGCGTTAATGGGTGCGGCTCAGTTCACCGGCAATCCCAAGATCATCATAGCTTTGAGCAATGCAGGTGCAGATGTCAATGCTCGCGACGATGTAGGCTTCACCGTGCTGATGGTTGCTGCCACTAAGAATCACAGCCCTGAGATCATCTCGGCATTAATTACGGCTGGTGCGGATGTCAATGCTCACTTTGAAGATGGCAGAGCTGTGCTGGTGTTTGCAGCGGCAAAGAACACAAATCCCAAAGTTGTCACGGCCCTGATCAATGCTGGCGCTGATCCCAATGCAAGCGACAAGGATGGAAAGACCGCTTTGATGGCTGCGACGGTTAGTAACACGAATCCAGATGTCATTTCAGCCCTGCTCAATGCCGGAGCAGATGTCAATGCTAGCCTGGAAGACGGCCACACTTCCCTATTGTTTGCAGTCTTGATGAGCGACAAGTTTGATAACATCAAGGTCCTGCTTGATGCAGGTGCAGATGTCGAAGCACATAACATGCACGGCTTCACCGTATTGATGGGTGCCGCTGCGAACACCAGGAATCCAGAAATCATTACAGCCCTGCTCAAAGCTGGAGCCGATGCAAAGGCGAAGGACACTCACGGCAGGGCTGCTCTGGACTACGCAATGAAGAACACGACTCTCAAGGATACCGATGCGTACAGGCAACTCATCGAAGCATCGAAGCAGCCAGAGTAAGTGTGCTCATATGTATTGAAACAACAAATGTGATGGCGTGGGTGGGGTCGGGAGTGGGGGCTCGATCACTGGTTCTGTCGGCGATAGTTATCGAGCATGAACTGAAGGTCTTGCGGGTCGATGATGCCGTCAAAGTTGGCATCGGCGCGGAGGCTTCCTTCCTTGTGCCAGTCGAGATATGTTGTCAACTCACCGGGGTCGACAGCACCGTCCTGGTTAAGATCATAACTTAACATAAAGAGGCGCTGGTCGCGCTCAATGCTGAGCTCGCTAATGCGATCATCCCATTCATCGGGAGTGAGCCGGCCATCATTGTTGCTATCGCTCTGGGTTGTAGCATTGTCGAATTGGAC
Source organism: Phycisphaerales bacterium (assembly GCA_029260555.1). Lineage (GTDB taxonomy): Bacteria > Planctomycetota > Phycisphaerae > Phycisphaerales > UBA1924 > JAJDCZ01. The sequence goes on along the minus strand of JAJDCZ010000056.1, from coordinate 12,292 downwards.
CCGCATGAAGTTCGTGGCAGCGAGGGAGGTGTAATCCTTGACCTCTTGCTGATAGTCTTTGATTGCGGCAGTGAAGCTTTCCATCTCTACTGGCGAAACACTGCCATCACTATCGGTATCAAATGACATGTAGGCAGGTGGCTGGGACATTTGGGCTATCATCTCAGCCTGAAACTGTGCTGTGTCCGTGGTCTCGAGGCGCATGGCTTCCATAAGCGTCTGGGCAGTCATCATGTCGTTCATGCTGCTTGCGTTGTCTCCCATGGATTGCACCATTTGCTCTTTGAGTTCATCTCTTGCTTGCTGGCGTAAAGCATCGCCATCTTCGCCATTGAACATACCTTGCTCTTGCTGCATGGCGATCTGAGCATCAATGAGTACATCAAACATGGTATTTGGAGCCGAAGTGCCGCTTTCGCGTTCAGCATTAGACAGGATGCCGTCGTTGTTTGTATCCCACTGGTCAAGCTGGGCGCGGGCGATGACGCCACTGAAGGCGCCGGTTGAACCCATCATGTTCATGAGCGCCGCGGTTTCCTCCTCGTTCAGTTGGCCATCGCCATCGGTGTCCAGACGCGCCATGATATATGGGTGATCCAGCCCGCCCATCAGAGCCATATTCTGGCGTGCGAAGGATTCAAACTCTTCGTCAGAGACAACACCATCGCCATCAGCATCAAGGGCGCGGATCATCTCGATTTCGATCAGTGATGTGTTCATGACCCAGAGTGCAGAACGCTCCTCGCCATCAAAGAGAACATCCATCAATGCCAGGATCTTGGCTTCGATCTCGTTGTAAGGGTTGTCAGGATCACGATTGGCCCGCACCCAGGCCCACGCATTGGCCAGATGCTGCTCGTCGGTGCGTCCTTCCACCGGTTCAGCATTTGCAAGCAGGGTCTCCAGGCGGTTCAAGGCCGCATCACCGGTGCGATCAGAGCTGTTGCCAGTGGCAGACTGTTCGCCGGTGGATGCTGAGCCTGATTCAGCATTGCCCCCAGCCGAGTTTGAAGGTGTGGTTGCGCCCGGCCCATTGGTACTGGATGACAAGAGGCGAGGAAGGACCAACGCCGCCACAATCACAAGCATCACCGCGACCACGATTCCAATGATCCCCTTCATAGTGCGTATCTCCTTATATGAGAGCTTAGGCGATATTCAGGTAATTTATCAGTTTGGTTTCAGACATCGTGCTTCTTGACTCAGGCTGACGGTTCTTCGGCACTGAGCCGCCATTGATCGCAACCCTGCCAGCCCAGAGGCGTATAGCTCCTCACCTGCCCTGATCATTATCGGAGTCGGTCTAACGATCTGGTGCAGGCGGATTCCTGGCGATTGGTCGAATCTGAATGGAGGATTGACATGGGTGATACCAGAACTGACGGATTGTTCAGCATTTCAAAGCAGACCACGATCATGGCGGTCATCGCGGGGCTGGCTGTGGCAGCGATGCCCAGTTCAGCCTGGTCACAGGTCGGTCTTTCGGCTGGTGCCGTGCCCGCTGCCCAGCTCACAAGAACCGAGGTCGCACCCCCCCTCCCCATGAAAACATCCTCCATCCCTGAAAACGCACATCCTTCCCTGGACAACGACTACATCTGGCCCGACAACATGGTGGCTGACATCAAGAGCGCTGTTCAGCGCGGCGAGATCCCCGACCCGGCTCATCGAACCATTCAGGAAATACCGCAACGCGATAACGCGCCGTTGGCGAGCAATTGCGTCAGCTCTGCCCAGATCTTTGCCTTTGAGGACACCAACGGTATTCTGTCGGGCAACTTTTCCAATGGGCAGTTGTTCGCCCTGATGACCGATGCTGCCAATACCGTCATCGCAACCCACGGCGACAACTTTGACTTCATGGGTTACTTCCTTAACTTCGATGCACACCACACCATCGGTGCAGCGTTTTATGCAGGCCTCTTCAACGATGTCTCCGGCATCGGCAGCGATCAGTTTGATGCCCGCAGCAGCATCGGGCTGAACACCGCCGAAGTTGAAGGCTTTATTATGATGTGGAATGTCAACTCTTCCTTCTGGGCAGCGGGCACGGGTCCCAACGCCAACTTCACGCGTCTGGCACTGGGTCAGGAGTTTGAGCATCGCTTTGCCATGTTCCTTCCCAACCTGCTGGATGGTCGACAGCTCCAGGGGAACAACAGTTCCTGCGGCCGCGGCGCCCACTGGAACTGGCGCGTGGATGGTCAGGGTTCGTCGATGGAGATTTCTGACTGGGTCGGCTCAAACCCCGCCCAGCTGGCCGGTTCCTTTGTCACTTTCAACACCGACATACCCGGCAGCGTCTTCAGTTACACCGATCTGTACCTGATGGGATATGTCTCGCCAGCGGAAATGGATGCGGGCAACTCCGAGCTGCGCTACATGGACAACTCCAACTGCAGCAACATCTACAATGGGACCATCTCGACCTTCTCTTCAGCGGACATCATCGCCAGTGCAGGCCCGCGTCTGCCAGACTCGACGCAATCCGAGAAGAACTTTCGCACCGCCTGGATCATGTTCTATCGTCCCGGCGATCAGCCCAGCACCACTGAGCTTGACAAGGCCGTCGGCATCCTCAACCAGCACCAGACCGACTGGTCCTTGAGTACGCTCGGACGCGGTGTCATGGATGACACGCTCTTTGATGACTGCAACTGCAACGGCATACCCGACAGCGACGATATCGCATCAGGATTCAGCAGCGACAACAACGGCAACGGGATTCCCGACGAGTGTGACCCCTGCCCCGCGGATCTCAACGGCGACGGCGTGGTCGATGTGCAGGACTTCTTCTCGTTCGTGGCACTGTTTGACGCTGCTGACCCCATGGCAGACCTCACCGGCGACGGCATCGTGGATGTGCTGGACTTCTTCGCGTTTGTTGTTGCGTTCGATGCAGGCTGCCCGTAGTTTCACCCCGACAGCCCAAACAGGTTCAGCAGCCATTGCCGTGTCCACGGCTTTGCATGGGCACGAATCCAACAGCCTTGCGCTTCAAGTATAAGCCGTGCGTCCAGCACACCCTCATTGACCAGCCCTCTATTCCCGTTGGTGATGGTATCTCGCTACTCCAGCGTCTTGATCGCCCTTTTCAGTTTGGCTACCACCTTACTTTGCCCGCTCTGGAACCATTCCTTATCCGGACCGAGCCTGCCTTCTCTTGCTGCAAGCTGTTTGTCCCACTCAAGCATCGCGTTGCCACTGAACGGGTCGTGCAGATCAATCTGCCGCAGTTCGGCCAGCATCATCTCTCGTTGTAATTCGTTCCATTTGCCAGCATTTTCGTTGACCAGATATGTACCGACGCGCAGGACCGCAAGCGCCATCATCGCTTCCATGGGCATTTTGCCGCCCACATGCCGGCTCATCCGGAAAGAGATTGAGTCCAAGCCGTCAGTAAAAACAGGTTTTGTAAAGAAGATTCTGTGTGCCGCAAAGGTTCTCTATTATGAGCATATACGGGCATCTTCCGAAGGTGTGGCTGATTCGTTTAAGAAGGGGCACCAGGTTGATCATGCCTCACACTCGACACTGTACGGTGATCACATTCAGCAAAAGCACAATGGAGAGATGGATGCAGGGCCTGAAACATTGCTTCATGGGCTAAATAGTGGGAGTGAGGCAAGGCCGAGCCTATTGTCTTGGTCCCATCTGATTTCAGTAGAGTGAAGGAGACCCCCCATGGCACCGCAGTATGTTGAACTTCCCGCTGACACCAACCAGGCTCTGGGCATTGCCCGGTTTGCCGTTGGATTCATGTCTGATGATCCTGCACTTGCCGGCGAGCCTTCCCCCGCTGTGCTGGAGCGGACCGAGCTGTTCCATACCGATGCCTGCCTGTGCGGATTGTCTGCACTGGCACTGGGGACCAATGCCCCGCACATCCTTCGCAATGATGCACTGAGGTATCAAGTCTCAGCATCAGCCAGACCCACCGCCTTTACCGGCAAGGCCACGCGACTGGGCGCACCTGCATTTGGTTCGAGCGTTAATGTCATGGCTGAGAAAGCCATCACTGCCAACAGCTCGGCCGTGCGTGAGTGGGACTCCAATGGCACCAACTTCGGCTTTAACCCCAATCGTGGCCACACCGCAGGCGAGTTCGGCCACAACGACTTTTACCCCGTCGCACTTGCCGCCGCCCAGATGGCCGGTCGCGATGGTGCCTATGCCCTTCTGGGCATGGTGCTGCTTGATGAGATCCGGGGTCGCCTTGCCGAAGTCTTCAGCCTCAAGACTTACAAGATCGACCATGTGGTTCATGGCGCCATTGCATCAGCAGCCACCTTCGGCGCCATGCTGGGCGCAACCGCTGAGCAGATCGAATCCGCCATCGGCATGGTGGTGGCGCATTACATCCCCTTCCGCGCTATCCGCGCTGGCAAGCAGCTTTCAGATTCCAAGGGCGCATCAGCCGCGTTGAGCACCGAAGTAGCAATCGTCGCGATGCAACGCTCCATGGCAGGGTTCATGGGTCCCCGTGACATCTTCCGCAACCCCGAAGCTGTCTTCAGGATCTTCGAGGGACCGGGCCAGATGTTCAAAGCGGTCAATGCCGATGGTGCCAACACCGATCCGGGCTTTGCCAGCCCCTTTGATCTGGTGCTCAGCCGCACGGGCGATGACTTTGCCGTGATGGGCATGCACTTTAAACTGGGGCTGTATGAGCATCAGTCCGCCGGGGCGCTGCAGGCGCTCATTGATCTGATCAGTGCTGAACCGGGGCTGCTTGATGATACAGATGGCGGCAACATCGCATCGATCAAGGTTGTCGCCTACGAGCCTGCATTCGGGATCATCGGCGACCCCGCCAAACGAGACCCGCGAACAAGACAAAGCGCTGATCACTCAATGCTCTACATCGTCTCAACCATGCTCCGCAAGGCTCTGGAGTTCAAAGCCCAGGGCAACTGGCCCGACACCAGCAAGGATAATGGCGCAGCCTGGAAGGCACTGCTGCTCAGCCCGCAGGATTACGGTGCTGAGGCGATTGATCATCCGCTCACACGATCACTGATGGAAAAAGTATTGTTTGAGCATGGCGGCAAAGACTACGATGATCGCTATCCCGATGGCATCCCCACTTCGATGGTCATCACTGATTGCCAGGGGCAAACGCACGATTCAGGAATGATCATGTACCCCGCGGGCCATGCACGAAACACAACGCACGACCTTCACGATATTCTCAGGAACAAGTTTGATCTGCTGGGCGAGATTGCCAGCGATGAGCCGGTTGATCTGGTCGCAAGGCTCAGCAATATCAGGCTCAAAGATGCTCAAGAGCTGGCCAGTCTGCTGGACTTTCGTTTGACAGATCGAGGCCGCATCGACGCATTCTGAAAGTAACACGGCAGTGGATGCTTACTTGGTGTTCGTCGTGCTCGTTTTGGAACTCGGTGCGTCTGCAGCCTTTGTCGTAGCAGAAGTATCCTTGGGTGGCCGAGCATGAAGCTCCAGCATGATATAAGCATCCTTGGCATCTTTCGCGCGGATCTGCCGCTCCAGCCAGGCAACCGCTGAAACCAGTGAGCCATAGTTCTCAGGCAACGCTTTTTCCTTGACAAGAACATCCATCAGATACTGATCAAGCGGGAAGGCATGAGCAGAAAAGTGCAGCAGGCACAGCCGCCCCACAGCCAATGGCGTGATGCCTTCAAGTGAATCCAGATACATCCGGGCTTGTCGCTTGGGTACTTCGTGCAGAGCCGCAAGCGAAAGACAGTGCTGTCTCTGAAAGATGTCATTGAGGCAGCATCGCAGGCGATCTGCGCGATGCTCAGCATCAGGATAGCGTTCGCCAATGATTTCAACAATTTCATCGCACATGCACACACGAAGCTCGTTGAGATCCACCAGACAAAAAGCAAGTTTATCCAGTGCTGCAGTAGCCTTTGCCGGGCTGGCATCTGTCAATAACAAGGAATAAACCAACTGACGCACGATGGGATCATCATGCTCAAATGCGTCAGGAATCTGAACCACAGCATGGTGCTCAGCATTGACAGACTTGCGTTCCAGATTCCTGAGGAGCGTGGCGAGTTGTTTTTCAGGATCAGCTCTGGTCACAAGTGCCCTCCTGGGAAGTGGCTTCAAGAGCCTCGGTCTGATCCAGAGAGGGATCGGTGGGGAGGGGGGGGACGGGGGGTTCTTCCTTGATCTTGTTCAAGGCTTCTAAAACACCAGCTTGTGATTTGAAACTCTCATCCGTAACGAACTCGAGTCGAGGTGTTTTACGCAGCGAAACGCGCGATGCGACTTCATGCTGAAGGTGCCTGGTCGCAGAACGAATGCCATGCATCGTGAGCGCCTGCTTTTCGTGAGGAAGCACGGAGATGCGAACGCGAGCGACAGTCAGATCAGGATTAAGCGTCACACCAGTGACAGTGATCAAGCCGGCAATGCGAGGGTCCTGTAGCCCCTTAGAGAATACATCCTGCACAGCCTGCTGAAGGACGGAACAGATCTGTTGTGAGCGTCTGGTGCTCATGAATCCTTCACCTCGCTTTGCTGTAGTGAGGATGGATCTGCTGCAAGAATAGAAAGAGCGCGTGCTGCAAGCTCGTCTTCGAGTTCAGAATCAGAAGAATATGGTTGATCGGAGCTCTCAAAATCACTGATATGAAGAATCTTGCGTTTGATCGAGCCAACCTCAGCAAGCGAAAGTTTGTAGAGCTTCGTCTGGATTTGATCAAGCACACTGCCAGCATGAGCACCATCGTTAGAGATCGTGCAAACTCCCAGAACCGCGTGGTTGAGCATGTCCATGTCGGCAATTTCAGCAATGCCGATCTGGTGCAGACAGCCAAGGCTGTCGCGCAACGATCGCACAGTCTGGCGTTTGTCCTTGAGACTCTGAGCCTCGTGAATCCAGAGTTCAAACTGAAGGATACCGATCACCATATTGCGGGTTCTCACAAGACTGAAGGGTCAGAAATCGTGACCTAAAGTTTTCGTTTGATGGAAATTTGCTTGTAGCATTCGATGATATCGCCTTCCTTGATGTCGTCGTAACCAACGATCTTCATGCCACATTCCATACCCGAGCGAACATCCTTGGCATCGTCCTTGAAGCGTTTGAGCTGCTCAAGTACACGCTCGTCTTCGATGACGATATCGTCGCGGGTCACGCGGACAAACGCATCTCGTTCGACCGTACCATCCGTGACATAACAGCCCGCGATGGTGCCGACCTTGGAGACTTTGAACACCTTGCGGACCTCGGCGTGGCCGATGACTTCCTGGCGAAGTTCCGGCGTGAGCAAGCCTTCTGCAGCCTTCTTGATGTCATCGGTGATGTCATAGATAACCTGATAGTTGCGAACTTCCACACCCTTGAGCTTGCCAAGCTGCCGAGCCTTGGCCGACGCAATGACATTGAAGCCGATGATAATGGCATTTGATGCTTCCGCCAGCAACACATCAGATTCGGTTACGCCACCGACCGCAGCATGGAGCACGCGAACCTTGACTTCATCGTGCTGAATACGCTCGATCTCGCTTTTGAGCACTTCAATGGAGCCTTGTACATCAGCCTTGACGACCACATTGATTTCTTTGAACTCAGCTTCAAACAGTGAGTCGAGCGTAACCTTGGGCTGGGCGAGATGAACCTCTCGCTCCCGCTCGCGGCGTTGCTCAGCAGCTTCCTGCGCCTTCTTAAGTGAATCAACCACATAAAAACGATCACCCGCATCAGGCAACTCATCCAGACCCGAAATCTGCACGGGCGAGGGCGGGGTTGTAGTCTTGATCCTGTTGCCTCGATCATCGGTGATGTCACGGATGCGACCAAACGCACGGCCTGCAACCACGAACGAACCGATTTTGAGTTCGCCATCTTGAATCAGAACACTCGCGACCGAACCTCGGCCTTCGATCATGCGTGACTCAATGACCGAGCCTCGTGCTGGACCTGCAAAATCGGCGGTGAGTTCAAGCAGCTGAGCCTGATAGTCAAGGACTTCAAGCAACTCTGTCACACCATCACCTGAGATGGCGCTGGTTTTAATAACTTCAGTATTGCCACCCCACTCTGTCGGGTTCAGTTCATGCTCAGCCAGTTGGCCATAGATTTTCTGGATGTTTGAATCAGTGGCTTCGGGTTTATCAATCTTATTGAGCGCGATGATAATGGGTACGCCCGCAGCCTTGGCGTGATTGATGGACTCAATAGTCTGAGGCATCACACCATCATCTGCTGCGACAACAAGCACCACGATATCAGTGATATTTGCACCACGGGCACGCATGGCGGTGAATGCTTCGTGACCAGGTGTATCCAGGAAGACGATCTGCCGTTCTTCCTCTGCGACAGTAAGCGAGACACGAAAGGCGCTGGTTGCCTGAGTAATGCCGCCCGCTTCACCTTCAGCAACATTGGCGTTGCGGATGCGATCAAGCAGCGAAGTCTTGCCATGATCCACATGACCAAGGATGGTTACAACCGGGCCTCTGGGACGAAGGTCGGTGGCTTCTCTTTCTTCAAAGTCATCAGAGACAACCTGCTCTGCGCTCTTGGCTTGCACCACTTCAAGCTCGATGTTGTACTCCATCATGATTTCCATGGCCCGCTCAGTCTCGATAGCCGAGTTGATGGTTGCCATGACGCCATGAAGGAACAGCTTCTTGACGATTTCCGCACCCTTGACACCCGTCGCTGCTGAAAGCTCCTTGATGGTGATGGGTTCCTGGATTTTACATTGGCCACCAGTTTCAGCCAGCGTTGCCTGATGCTCGTGAGTGCTTTCGCGAGAGCGCATCTGCTGGCGTCGTTTTCTAAAGTACCCGCCTGAGCGTTGGAGTCTGGCTTCTCGCTCGATGAGATCCTGTTGACGCCATGAGCCGGTGCTGCCGCTGCCAGAGCCACCTCGCCGGCGTGTTGAACCGCCGCCTCCGCCTCCACCACCAGCGCCTGTCTTTCTCTTGTTGCCGGAGTTGGAGTCTCGCCTGGAGTCCTTACCCTCGGGCATGTCAGGAACCATCGGTGCCATGCCCGCACCGCCGCCGCCGCGTGGGCCTCGGCTTGTGGGCATCGAGCCGGGTTCTGCAGGGCCAGGCCTGCGATGACGCGGCGGTTCAATGACCTCAGGCGCCTCTACACGAATAACCTTAGGCCCTGAAAGCTTAACCTTGGAGCGCTCTTCGAGCTTGGGTCCCACTGGTTCAATAGCCTTGGGACGGTTCGGTACATTCATCGGTGCCGGCTTGAAAGGAACGGGTTTTGGTTTTGCTGCTGGAGCAGTGGATACCGCAACTTCTTTCGTTGATTCTGAATCAGCGGGCTCAACAAGTTCTACTTGAGCAAACTCGTCAACATCGGTCTTTGCATCCAGTTGTGCTGTGCTTGCGGGTCCATCAGTGGGCTCTGGTGGTGCCACCGCCACGGCTGTCGCTGTCTCAATAACCTGATCCGGCGCATCATCAACCGGGACTTTGGCAGCTTTGAGAGGCTTGGCTTTAGCCTTGGCCTTGGCACGGACTTTTTTCAAATCCACCTTGGCGGTCTGTTCCACAGCAGTATGGATTTCAGACGCATCCTCGCTGGCAAACCACTCGCGGATGGTCGCTTCCAGACCGACTGACACGCTGGACATGTGGCCTTTGATGACATCCTGCGGAATGCCCTCAGCATGACACTTTTCAACGATCGCCTTAGACTTGATTCCAAGTTCCTTGGCGATTTCAAAGATTCTCTTAGCCTTTGCCAACGCGTCCTCCGAGGGGTCTCGGCTGAGCAAAGCTCAACCGAATCGGGTTTGTGTCTGCCAGGTTCTAACTTCCTGACAAGCTTTGTTCTTCACTGTCTGCTGCCTCAAAATGGCAGCTTGTTCATTACTCTTACGAAGTTACGAATGGCTTGATGGATTTCCCAGAATGTCTGCAGCCTTCGCATCGCTGTCTGCTTCAACATCAACTGACGGTGCTTCAGGTGTTGATCCATCTTCCGTGGCCGCGGTGCTTTCAGGGGCAGTGGGGGTGCCTGCACCAAGGATGACCGCTGCAGCCAGATCTGAATCAACCTCGCCACCATCTGGCTCTTCGCCAGCCAAAAGCCTGCGGGCAGCCTCTTCCTCATCCTTGCGGCGTTGAGCAGATTCTTCCTTCTCACGAAGCTGCTCTTCATGCACAACCTTGGCCCTTGTTGATGCGTGCTCCAGGATTGTGTCCGCAAGAGTTTCGTCGATCTCAAGCTCGGTCATGATGACTTCCTTGCCGACCTCTTCGATATCAAAGACACTGACCATCCCGAGCGTTGCCAGCCGATCGAGCATTTCATCTGCCACGCCTTCAATCTCGGTGAGTGTCGTAGAAAGCGTATCCAGACCCTTGTTGAACTCCTCAGGCGTGAGAATGTCAATATCCCAGCCCGTCAAACGCGCAGCCAGACGAACATTCTGCCCCCGCTTGCCAATCGCAAGCGAAAGCTGATCATCCCGCACAATCACCGTTGCACGCCCAAGCTCAAAGCACAAACTGATCTCCGCGACCTCTGCAGGCTTGAGCGAGTTCTGGATCAGAATCTGGCTCGATTCATTCCAGCGAACAATATCGATCTTTTCACCATTGAGTTCATCAACAATGTTCTTGATTCGGCTGCCTCGCACACCCACGCACGCTCCAACAGCATCAACCTTGGAATCAATAGAACTCACCGCGATCTTGGTGCGATACCCCGGTTCGCGAGCCATGGCTTTGAGCTCGATGATGCGCTCAGAAACCTCAGGCACTTCAACCTCAAAGAGCCTGCGGATAAAATCAGGATGACCTCGTGTGATGACGATTTTGACCTGGCTACCCGCATCGCGGACATCAAGGATCATGCAGCGGACGCGTTCGCCAGGGCTGAACTGCTCGCCCGGGATCTGCTCGGATCTGGGCATGAACGCTTCAGCCCGGTCGATGGATACGACCAGTGAGCCGCCTTCATAGCGCTGGGCAGTACCCGTGACGATTTCACCAATGCGTTTGGTAAACTCATCAAGGATGCTCGATCGTTCGTCATCGCGAAAACGCTGGATCATGACTTGCTTAAAGGTTTGAGCTGCGATTCGGCCCAGTTCCTGAGGATCAAGCTCCAGAGGCTCTTCATACCGGGTCAGCACCATTTCGCCGGTCATCGGATCCAGTGTGCACTGAAACTCGTCAGCATCGATAGTGTTGTAGTGCTTGCGTGCCGCTGAAACCATGGCCTGTTCAAGGTCTGAAATCAGCAGCGATTTGTCGATATTGCGATCACGAGCAATCGAGTCGAGGATGCGCATCATTTCTTGGCCGTTCACTATCAAGTCTCCATATTGCCGAATTGTCAGCCAGGCGATAACAGCCTGTATGTCGAATCCAAATCCAACCACGCTCCTCAGCAAGTTCACTTGCACCAGCTTGTGTGTATCTACCAAAAACACGACAAGCCACGAGAGGCGAGATACCCTTCGTGGCTCGGGACATGACCGGCGCCCGACGATTCAAATCGCCGGGGCACGGTGCCCATGGCTGGTGCTGGGTCTTAGCTCATAAAAGAGCCTCCTCCAGCGACCGAAGCAAGACGAAAATCGTCATTGCGCCAATCACCACGATGCTACCCGAGTCCACATCATAAAACACTCCTGTTGAAAAGCATTGCAAACCAGTCGCCGACCCGTTTACAGAGCTTTTTTATACACCATGATAGTAGACGGGCAAACAGAAACAGTCCATATATCCACAGGATCAGCCCTCCAGAACCATGAAGATCGCGTGAACAGCCCCTTTTTGCTCTCAATCCTCTTGTAGCCAGCCGATAGTTCTGATAAAATTGCAGACTGCAAGGTATAAGCCGTGCCTGAACCCCATTCAGGTGGGTTCTGCCAACTTGGTTGCGAAAGGATGATGTAAAATGAACGAGCAACGAGCAACGAGCAACGAGCAACGAGCAACGAGCAACGAGCAACGAGCAATATGGTATATGGCATCCGCCATGTTTGTTAGCGTGATACTTGGGTCGGAGGCATATGCCCAGACGGTTCAGCCTCGGCTTGTTGCAACGGCTGGACCGACCAATACACCCATCCATGAGGTTGATATCGTTGCTGGGGCAGATGAAGTCCTTGCTGTTGCTGTGGAAGGTAATGGCGGTGGAATCCGTTATGCGGTGTATGACATCGCATCGGACTTCTGGATTGACGAAGGAGTCATCATGGGTGCGACCCATAATGGCATTACCAGGCCAGACGCATCCGACCCATCTATTGCATATGACGAAGTGACCGGCCAGTTTGTAGCTGCAGGTATGCGGCCGATATTGGTCTCA
>JAJDCZ010000055.1 GCA_029260555.1 Phycisphaerales bacterium | reverse complement strand
CTAGAGGCTATCCCAGAACCTGTTTGATGAGTAGCAGCGAGCAACTCAGGTGTAGGAACCCTGCGAAGAGGGCGGTCGACTTTTCCCATCGGATGCACAGCCGACGGTAGTTCTGAAGCCATGCAATCGTGCGCTCCACTTTCCAGCGACGGAGATATCTTCGGAGCGGCCTGCCGTCCTGCGTCGGATGCCTCCGATTCGCGCGATGAGGTGATATCAACTCAACACCTTGATCAGCCAATTGGCTATCCAACAAGTCGCTGTCATAGGCCTTGTCGCCGATCACACGCTCGGGTCGTTCACTTGTTAACACAAAGCTAAAGAGTTGTTGCACGAGTTTACTTTCGTGCGGCGACGCGCTGCATGTATCAACCGCGACCGGGAGGCCACGGGCATCAACAAGAATCATGATTTTCACGCCTTTTCCAGCCTTTGTGCAGCCAATGCCGTCGCCACCACCCTTGGCCTTGCTGAATGTGCCGTCGATGAAACATTCGTACAACCGATAGTCGCCCCGCTCCTCGACTCGGTGGGCGGCTTCCTTCATAAGTTGCCCAAAGACACCCATCTCGACCCATTTCTTGAACCAGCGGTGAACAGTGCTCTTGCTGCCGAACTCGGCCGGGAGATCCTTCCACTTGGCCCCGTTGTCGAGAATCCAGAAGATACCCTGGATCACTTTGCGCTTCTCCGCCGGCGGCCGACCGCCAAGCGGACTCCGAACCGGATCCGGAATCTGCTCGCACAACCAATCTAACTGTTCATCAGTAAGTCTCAACATGCCGGATTATAACATAATATCGACGACCATGCAGGGTTCTGGGATAGCCTCTAACTGATTCACCGCCAAAATGGACCAGACGGGAACGGGCAACATCATACACCGCATTGCTCTCTGTGCGCGCAACAGACCCTATGCTCGTGTCCTGAGTAATCCGATTCCATGTCGAACCATTCCATTCCCACAGATCATTATATGCTCGTCCAGCGAAAATAATACTGTTCGTGCTGTTGAGGTTTGTCATCCCCCCATACATAAGTACCGTTTGTCGATTTGGATCATACACAAGTATGGGGCGGAACCTGGCAGGTGGGTTACCCGATGCTGGTGTGACATCAGTCCACTGAGCCCCGTTCCACTCCCATGTTGTGTTATCATATGCACTATTCGCACCGACATGCCCACCAAAGAGAACGATAACTCCTCGATGTTCATCAAAAGCCATACCTGCGCTGTTACGCAGACCAGGAGTCACTGCACCTTGAGGCAAGGTAGACCAGCTATTTGCGGAAGGATCATAAATCCAGGTATCTCCAATGCGGTTGCCCGAAGCATTGATACCGCCATGAATAACCAAATTCTGGCGGACTCTGTCGTAAGCCCCAGCATGGGCAAATCGTTGACCCGGTAGTTGAGCACCACGATCTGTCCACTCGAGAGTGCCGAGGTCAAGTTCCCAAAGTTGATCAGTTGCTGTTTGGCTGCCTTGTCCAAAGGCACCCCCATACATCATCATTTTTTGTCGTGTAGAGTCGTACACCAGCGGCATGAGCCATCGTGTGCCGGGCTCTCCTGTGACTTGAGCAGCATATGTCCAAGTGTCGTTTTCAAAGATGAAAGTCCCACCACCAAACTTGCTCGACAGACCAATGCGATTGACGATCTGTCCGCCATACGCGACAATTCGTTGACCAGCCTCATCATACGCCATACCAAAGCGGCTGCGAGGTCCCATTGCCGAACGACTCCAAACAGTGCTCCATGTGTTGGTGATACCGTCAAAGGCGAGCAGATCTCGCTGAGGTGTTGCGCTGTTGAGAATCCCTCCAGAGAGCAGGACTCTATGGTTCACGGGGTCATATGCCCCGGCGTGCTCATCACGACCGCCTGGATTGATATCGGCCCGTTGCACCCAGACGCTGCCATCGTATTCCCATACATTTCTATTCCCTTCTCCGCCCATGAGTACGATTAGCTGACGATTATCGTCGTAGACCACTGCCGGGTTCGTGCGTACATTCGGAACATCGCCGGCAAAACCTTGCAGTTCCCATGTGCCTGTGAAACCATTCCACTCAGCTACCGAGATGGTGGTTGCATTACGACCAATGAGCACTGTCAGAGAACGAGCAGCATCGTATGCCATCGCGTTTCCGAACTGGGGAGCAGGATGAATGTCCGAGGGGCGAGAAACCCATGTATTTGATGCGGAAGATCGTTCAAGCACATCAATCGAACCTGGATCACCATCTGCAATCCCACCATAGATCACGCTTGTCTGCCGGAGTGTGTCATAGGCCATCGCATGGCCGACGCGAATTTGGGGCATATCTTCGCTCTGTGCCCAAAGCCCCGTCACAACATCGTATTCCCAAACCTCTTTATATTTATTATCCAAGTATCGCCCACCTGTCATCACAATCCTTTGACGCGCGCGATCGTATACCATCGCGTGAGCACTTCGTCTCGAGGGTGAAATCACTGGCTGCATTTTCGTCCAGACACTCGTACTGAGATCAAACTCCCAAGTATCATTTTCGCCTGTGTTTCCACCAAAGAGCACCATGACACCCCGGTCTGTATCAACAGCAACCGTGTGCCTCCATCGACCAGCAGGCTCGGCACTATCACGCTCCTCCCAAACCGCGACACAACTCTCGTCAATCAGTGTGGAGTCAAGAACGATTCTGTCAAAACTAAAGCTCTCGCTCAAGCCAGAATCAGCAATTTCTGCATGAATATACAGCTCAGTAATATCCGATAGTACAGCAATAATCTCTGCTTCACTTGCCAATGGACCATTGCATGTATTTACGCGCCAGTAGCCGGGGAGAAATGGAACACGAGTCTGTCCCTAGGAATCACGACTGGGGTTCGGAAGATCCGCAATCAGTGTCATACTCCCCGATTGTATATAGACATCATCAGAGGCATAAAACACACGAGAGCTGGCTGTAACAAATCGTTGTTCGTAAGTCAACGAGCCACAATATACTGCCGACAGATCCCCGTGATATGCCGCTGGTGCTCGTAAAAAATCAGCTATGCCATTGCCTGTTTCCAAATAGTGAAGAAACCCGCCAGGCACACCGCCTGCACTTCGCCATGTCAAACCTGGTTGATGTGCCGGATTTGAAATCCCATTTTTGCACGGACGAACAAATGTTACAGCGGTCCACCCTTCAGTTCCCGTATCAAAATTGCTTTCAATGAGGACTGCTTGACCAGCTGCATTCCCAGCAGCAAATACCAAGCACGCAACGAGAAGAACCATCATCTTCATCTTCTGGACAAAACTACACATCCCTGTCTCCTTTAGTCGTTGCAATGATACCCATTGGCGCTTGCACAATACTTGGATTTGCCTTGAGTTGGTTGCCTCAGCGGGCCAACATATCAAACTAGGAACTTGTTTGCAAGCCAAATTGCAATAATGCTAGAATAATCATTGATAGGTCATCGGATATCGCTGTGTGCCATGGCACCGGCGGTCTATGCCCGGGTCTTCTTGCGGGCTCTTTGCAGTTGTCTCAAGGCGTTGCCCACGACGATGACGGTCGAGCCTTCGTGAAAGATGACAGCGACAGCAAGATCAGCAACACCAGCAATCGCCAGGGGTGCAACGATGAGAATCACCGTGAGAGCCAAAACAAGGTTCTGCCTCATGGTCCGGGCACCGAAACGGGCGATGTCGATGGCTTCAACAACCGAGCCGAGGCGTTCGCCCATGATGGCGATGTCAGCATTCTCCGCAGCGACATCTGAAGCAGCCCCGCCCATGGACAGACTGACCGAAGCGCGGGCAAGAGCGGGTGCGTCGTTGACGCCGTCGCCAATCATGGCGACATGGCCAGCTTCGGCGGTGAGTTGTTCGATGACCTGCAACTTGTCTTCGGGCTTCTGGTCTGCAAAGACTTCAGTGATGCCGACTTCTTCAGCGATGACAGCTGCGGCTTCAGCGTGATCGCCAGTGAGCATGATCAGACGGAAGCCTCGGGCTTTGAGTTCAGCAATGGCAGCCGCAGCGTCTGAGCGAACCGTATCGCGGACACCGATGAGGCCAATGATGCGCTCGGCAACTTCCACGACGATGACCGAATCACCCGAGGCTGACAGTTCGTGGACGACTTCACTGGCCCGGGCGGCTCCGGGCTGGTCCTTGATGATACCGGGTGAGGCGATCAGGACGCTCTGCTCGGCGATGAGCCCGCGAACACCAAGGCCAGCGATCTGCTCGACTTGGGAAACGGCTTCTAGCTCGAGCCCTCGGCTCTCGGCTTCGGCGACGATGGCATCGGCGAGCGGGTGACTGGCCTGGGTTTCGACAGCCGCAGCGATGGCGAGCAACTCGGCATCAGTCCCTTCGATGGCGACGACATTGTGGACCTTGGGCTTGCCGGTGGTGATGGTGCCGGTCTTGTCGAAGGCGAGTGTTCGGGCTTTGGCGAGAGCTTCGATACTTTCGCCGCCCTTGAAGACGATGCCACGGCGGGCCCCAGCGGCAATGCCGCAAAGGTAGGTCGCCGGGGCTCCAATGGCCAGGGCACACGGACTGGCAGCAGTGAGGAAAGCCATCGAGCGATAGAACCATTCGCTCCAGTGGCCCCATGCGAGCGAAGGGGCGATGAAGACAATCGCAGCTGCGACAAGCACGCCGGGGGCGTACCACTTTTCGATGCGTTCAGTCAGCATCTCGACAGGTGCCCGGCGAGTGCGGGCCTCGGTGACAACGCGAATAACGCGGGCAAGAGCACTATCGGAAGCGGGGCGCAGGATGCGGATGGTCACAGCGGAAGCGGTGTTGAGCGTGCCCGCAAGCACCTCGTCACCGGGTGCCTTTTCGATGGGGATTGATTCACCGGTGAGTGTGGATTCATCAACAGCGGTGGTGCCTTCTTCGATGATACCATCGCAGGGGATACGACCAAAGGGGCGAACGCGGATCAGGTCACCTGCCGCGATGTCCTTGAGCGGGACGACCTCAACGGTGCCATCATCGGCAATGCGTTCAGCATCTTCAGGCGCGAGTGCTTCGAGGCTGGACAGGGAGTTTTCAGCTCGACGCATGGCGAGGAACTCACTGACTGCTCCAACGCCGAAGAGGAAGAGCAAGAATGCGCCTTCGACAGGCTCACCGATGGAGGTTGCGCCGATGGCAGCAACGAACATGAGGACATCGATCCCGACTTCAAAGGACGCAACGGCCGAAACAGCACGGCGAAAGGTGCGCGGGCTTGTCAGCGGCGCACTGAGCAATGCAGCGGTCCACATGAGCCAGACGGGACCATCAACAAGAGTGGTGATCCACGCAGCAGCGACGAGCGCTCCGCCGACAAGGACGAGTGGAAACTCGAGTCGTGTACCGACGATGAGCCTAGGTCCGGAGTCTGAATCGCCCTGACTGTGCCCGTGACTGTGGTTGTGTGTTTGAGGCATGAGGCACAGTTCCGGGCGAATGCGACTGTCACTGCAAACGGGAGTGTATGAGCACGAACAAGCGGTAGCAATTCTCGTGAGTTTCCAAGTGACTATATCTATCTGTTGCCCAGCTTATCCTGTGCTTCAATCTGGATTAATCTCCGAGCCTGGAAGTGTCTAATGCCCTCGTCCGTCCAAAGACGAGGTGGCAGCGAGCTAATGCTTTTTTCGCATAGGAAAAAGCAGAAGCAGCCATGCGTTTATCAGATTTCCCAGGAAGTTCGCGGTGACAAGGCCGAAGAAGGCAAGAATGAAGGGGCTCACGGTGCTGAGCAGTTCTGGCGGTGCCAGGCCATCGTATCGTCGCACACCGATGATCAGACCCGAGATCGTAAGCCAGCCGACCAGTCCCGCAGCACCCAGATTCAAACCGATTATCCCGCGACGAATGCGAGGCGACTCAAGCACTGTAAGCCCCCCATCACCCAAACCACGGCGCGATACGATCTCGCTGAGCATCCATGAGAGCGCTGCGAAAAGTGCCATGGCATCAATGCCGATCTCCGCACCCATCCCATGACCCATCACGACCGTCGTGCCATGGATCAGTGCATTCACCGGCGGCACAGAGATAAGAATAGCTGTGACCAAAATAAATGCAGTCCACCACTTGGCAGCGTTCATGAACAGCTGTGTGGCGTTTGCAGGACCGGGCAGCCTGGCTTTGATCATCGCAGCGATATCCCAAACCACGCGAGCGAGAATAATGATCTCCGTCATGCTGATGACAAAGCTGATCCATTTGACCGTGTGACTCTGAGGCAGGTGGTAGGTATGGTGCCCGAAGTTGGTAAAAGAGTTGAGCAAACCCACGCCAAACAAGGCATACGCCAGGCGTGAATGGGCGTAAGACTCGTCGCCGCTGATCTTGCACGCGATGAAATACATACTGCCATAGACAAACAGATTGAAGCTGCCGACAAGCGTACCTGTAGCTTTCCACTGCACACGAATATCAACCAGTGGATCTGAGAACACGCCAGGCATGACCCAGGCATGCTGCTCAATGAATGTGTAGATGAAAAACAGCACGCCTACAGCCCACATGGTGACATGCACGGGTCTGCCAAGCAAGCCTTTGCCAAGGTGCGAAAAGAAGTTCCATGCAAAGCAAAGCCAACCCAGGAAAATGGGAATCGAAAGCACAGGATGAAACCCGATGTACTCACGCCCGGAGAAAATGCCCGCTATCAGCGAGACAAAGATGCCAAGGCCAGCAATCGCCCAGAGCACGACCTGCACTCGCAGCCGCAGGCGTTCTGCACGCCCCATCGGACCTGCAACATCTTCCAGATAGCGATGGACCACCGCGATGCCACCAAGGAAGATGAAGGCTGCGACAAAGGTGGTGTGCATCGGGCGCAAAAAGGTAAAGTGAAGCCCCAGTCGCTGCATGATCCGAGCGACGGCGGGGATGTAGTACAAGATCCCCATGACCCCAGAGAGCAGGGCGATACCAAGCGCGACGAGGGAACCACGCATGAATGTAAGCGTTGCATAGCGCCGTGAAGGATCGACTTCTCGTATACAGCCCCCCTCGTCAGTATCTACATCCTGTTTGATCTGGTCGCCCGGATACGATGTCATTTGTACTCCCACCATGGCAGTGAGATCCAAAACGAACCCGGCTTGGTGACCACTCGTGAGAGTGTGCTTTGGCGATGCTCTGCCATAAAGATTATGAAGGCACGAACACTCGCCTGTTCATCAGGTGAAAGGGCGGGAGTGGGCATCAGTGGCAGCCGTCCATTTGCTAGGACCGTTGCAATCTCATCGGGTGTGAGTTGACTGCCAGAAAGTGAAAGGTCAGGCGCACCAATTGCTGACCGAGCATAAAGAACATGACAAGCCAGGCAAGTGCCGGTTTCAACAAGCCTGAAGCCCTCTGCCACGCTGTCATTTCCAGACTCAGCGATTATCTGGTTGAGCGCTTCGGTGGGCGTGGAAGCCTCGCCGAGTTCTGCATCGCCTACTGCAACAAAGTTTCCCTGCTGTACGAGCTTAGGGTTACGAGCCTGGCCAATTCCCGTTTTGTTCATCGCGTTGAGGAAGCTCCAGATTGCATCGATCTCATCTGGCTGCATCTTAAATGCTGGCATCTGACCCCGGCCCTGAGTCAGAAGTGAATCGAGTTGCGTTCGTTCCATCCTGGCTGCAGCATTCGTGAGGTCCGGGCCAAGGAACCCACCAAAGCCATAGAGCTGGTGACAGACCTGACAGTTACTCCGTTGCCAGAGATGCCGACCTGCAACAGCCTGTGCATTGAGTTGCACGGTTTCGCCTGGATCCGTGTACACGAGAGCCGTCTGAACAACGAACCCCATCGCCAGCACAAGGATCATCAATCCCTTGGCAAACGGCGTACACCGCGTCGGCCAGAACCGGTCAGGACCACGCTGGAATGACTCTTGGGAACTCATAGTGCCAGCAAGTGTAGCGTTTGGAGGGCAGAGTGCCATATTTTCCCGCATTCAAGCCGCTCACTCACCCAGCCCAACTCCAAAACACGCCAACCCCGACTTCTTCAATGCTCCCAGAGTCATCCAGCACAACACCCTTCGATTAAAAGAACAAATACTGTATTTATTGTGGCACTGGACACAATCTGTTGTATAATTAAGGATGATCCTGGTCAGATTTGGACAGTATGGATTTCGTACTCTCATCGTGGAGGCGATTTCAGCAAACTACTTTTATGGAGAATGAAGATGCGAGCACAATCGGTATGGATAGCTCTCGTCATGGCAGGCGTAGCAAGTGTGGCCAACGGCCAGATGGTTTTCAACAACCCCTGGGACTCAACAGCAATTGATGCTGGGGGATTCTCACATTTCAGCCAGGTCCTCGCAGGCGAGTTTGATCTCACAGCCGGGGCGGCTGTGTCCGATGCCAGTTGGAGAGGCACAATGTTTTCACCCGATCCACTCAATACGGGCGATACTTGGAACTTTGATGTTCTGTTCTACAATAACAATGGCGGTATTCCCGGCTCCGTATTCGCCACCCGATCTGTCATAGCAGATGTAGCTGACACCAACATCAATATCTCAGGTGAACGAGTCTACATCTTTGATGTTTCGTTTAACCCGGTCAATCTGGCTGCAAACACCACCTACTTCTTTACTGCTCTGAACACCGGATCACAGGGTACATTCCGTTGGAACATGGGCACAGACACCAACTATTCAGGTTGGTTCGGTACTGGTGGTTCATGGACAAATTTAGGTAGCCGTGCTCCCCTGAACTTCTCGCTGTCCATCCCCACGCCTGCTACTGCATCATTGTTGGGTCTTGCTGGGCTCTCTGCGATACGCCGTCGCCGCTGAACGATTGAACAAATTAAACTCGATTTGGCTCCCATGATTGGGGAGCCATTTTTTTATCATGCCTCACTCACCCCAATACCCTGCGACTCGCGCCCATAGTCACAACAGCTACGGCCTACCCCTGCTCCCGTGTAGCAAGCGTGAGTACATTTCTTTGCGTCATCTCATTGCCCGCTAGCTCTCCAGCAACGCAGCCATCCGCCAGCACCATCACACGATCGCTCAGTGCCAACAGTTCCGTCATCTCACTGGTAATCAGGACAATCGCATCACCCTGTGCTGCTGCTGCCCGGATCAGCTTGTAGACCTCCGCCTTGGTTCCCACATCAATCCCGCGTGTCGGCTCATCCAGCAGGAGCACGCGCGTACCCTCGCCCATCCACCTTGCGATCAAAAGCTTTTGCTGATTACCACCAGAAAGCGAGCCTGGAAGCGAGCCCTGTGTAGCAGTCTTCACCTGGAACCGCGCCAGCCGATCTGCCACCAGTGCCCTTTCGCCAGCCATATCGCGCAAACCACGCTGACCCAGCCGATCCATGAAAGGCACCACGATGTTTTCATCAACACCCAGATCAAAGAACAAGCCCTGCAGCTTGCGATCCTCAGGCACATACCCGACACCAGCATCAATCATCGCCCGAGGCTTGCCCATCAACACAGACTCACCATCGATCAAAACCTGACCCGATGCCTGGCTGTCAAGACCAAAGATCGCATCCATCAACTCTGAGCGCCCCGCTCCGACCAGCCCGCCGATGCCAAACACTTCACCCGGCGCTACCGAGAACGAAACCCCATACAACAACCCGGGCGAGACAATCTCACGAACCTCTAACAACGGCTTGCCCGCACCACTCGTAGAGCTTTCGTCGTGTTGCGCATCATCTGCAATCGCACGGATCGCATCTGTTTCATCTTCATCAGGCCCCGACAACCTTCGCCCGATCATCTGCTCGACCAGTGTCGGTTCATCAATGTCCGCAACCCGCGAAGTCGCAATATAGCACCCATCACGAAGCACCGTCACGCGATCACAACACGCAAAGATCTCGCTCATCCGGTGCGATACATACACAATCGTCAGCCCCTCAGCGGCGAGTTGCTGCACGATCTCAAGTAATCGCTCTGTCTCAGAAAGTGAAAGCGAACTGGTCGGCTCATCAAAGATAATGATTCGAGGCCCCCCACTTCCATCTTTTCCTTCATCAAGCGACACTGCAATCTGACAAATCTGCCTGCGCCCTGGCGCAAGATCACCAAGTGGCGCTTCCACATCAATCGAGGGATCCAGCCGGCGAACAAGCTTCTCTGCTCTTTCATTCATGGCTGCACGATCGACCAGCCCCCACTTGTCCCTCGGCAGATCATGCAGGCACAAGTTCTCAGCCACCGTCAGATTCGGACACTGCGCCAGTTCCTGGTGCACGATCCGCACACCCGCAGCAAACGCAGCGTGAATCGACCCAAGCTCAAGTTCCTGACCATCGACAAAGACCTGACCACTATCCGGCTTGTGAAGCCCCGCGATCGCTTTGCCAAGCGTACTCTTGCCAGCGCCATTCTCCCCCATCAGCGCATGGACCTCGCCGGCGACAAACGACACACTCACATCACTGAGTGCCTGTGTCACGCCAAAACGCTTACTTACGCCTTGCACACGCAGCAGCACATGTGGAGCCTGCTGGTCAATCTCATCATCGGTCAGTAACAAAGCTCAGCCGCCATTGCCGAGCCAGTTGGCCCAGTTACCCTCGTAGTCCGCAACATTGTCCTTCGTCACGATGTCCATGTTGCCCGTGATGATCTGTGACTTGGGGCTCTTTCCAAAGTGAACCTTGTTGAACAGCAGCTTGATCGACTCATACCCCCAGCCGTGATATGGCTGACCCACAAGCACCTGCACCTGATCCTTCTTCACATACTCCAGAGGCTGAGGCAGAGGATCCATCGAAACAACCTTGGCAGTATCAGAAATACCATCCAGAGCGTTATCCGTATACAAAGGCCAGCCCCCAACCAGTGCCCAGCCCGTAATATCGGTATTGGTGGTCTGCACCGACTGCATCTTGGCAACAGCGTCTGTTGCTGTCTCAGGATGGTAATACACGCCTCGCAGCTCAAAGCCCTCATGCTTGGCAAGCTCTTCCTTCACGCCAGCAACACGGGCCTGCAGGTTTGTTGCAGCCTGATTACCAGCCAGGATCGCCACGACGCCCTGATCGCCCATGACCTTTGCAAGCTCGCGCATCACTGCTGCACCTGCTGCTTTGTCATCCACGCCGTAGTACACGAAACGCTTGGAATCAGGCGCATCTGAATCAAAGCACGCCACTTCAACACCCGCATCTACAGCACCATCAATCGCAGACTGAAGCACATTGGCATCTGTCACACTGATCGCGATGCCATCCACACCCTGGCTGGAAAGCTGCTCGACAAACTGTGCCTGCTGCTGGGCATCTTCAGTGTTAGGCGTGCGCCAGTTGATTTTGACCTCAACGCCATACTCTTTGGAGAGATCCTTGGCAGCATCCTCAGCACCCTTGCGTGCTGCCTGGAATACCGGGTTGGACTGGCTCTTGGCGACAACACCAAATACATACACAGTCTTTTCGTTTCCCCCACCTCCCCCAGCCCCATCGCCCTTTGCTCCGTTTGAATCGTCACCTGAACCCGAGTTTGAGCTGCTCTTGCTACAACCCGTAAACGCAATCGCTGCCATCGTCAGCACCGTCAGGGCCAGCCTTCGTCCATTGCCTGCATGTTTCATTGTTCTTCTCCGTTGTCATCACACTTCTGGCGAGCGTGGTTTGGTTTGTTATGAATATCATAGAACTCTGATTAACTCAAGCTGAAGCCCCGGGCACTACGACCGTCTTCTGCTGCCCATTTTGCCCTTGGTCTGATCAATCACTACCGCCACGATGATCGCAGCACCCATCACGATCTGATTATAATCTTGATCAATATCCAGAATGATCATCGCGTTATTGATCATTTCTATCAATATCGCCCCCAGCACCGCTCCCAGTGCTGTCCCACGCCCACCCATCAGCGATGCCCCGCCAATCACCGTTGCTGCGATTACTCGAAGTTCATACGCATTACCCGCACTCGTCTCAGCTGCCCCAAGATATCCCAGATATATGGCTGCACTCATCCCCGCAGTCAAACCCGCCAGCGTATAGACAAGAATCTTTACCCGCCCCACAGAGATACCAGCATAACCCGCTGCAGTCTCATTACCACCCACAGCAAACACCTGCCTGCCGAACACAGTTCGGCTCAACAAAAACATCCCGATCAACCCGACGATGACCATGATTACCACAGGCACGGGATAGACACCAAAAATCTCAGCCTTGAAAAATCCACTCGTATATGACGCAGGGAACTGACCAATCGACTGTGTATCGTAAAGTTCCTTAGGCAACACCACGGTGAGGCCTCGCAATGCCGCCATCATGCCCAGTGTGATCACAAACGGGTGCACCTTCAGCCCCACAACCATCACACCATTGGCAAGCCCGCACATCGCCCCAGCAGCCATGCAAACGATCACCCCGATCGGCACCGAAACAAAGGCTGAAGTATCACCAGGCAACTCGTGGAGAATCATCGCTCCAATGATCGCAACCAGGCCATAAATCGACCCCACCGATAGATCTATCCCTGCCAGGATGATGACCCCGGTCATCCCCACTGCCATGATGGCAATAAAACTCGCATCCTTCGTCACCAGCACCAGATTCTCTAAGTCCAGAAACCGATTGGCCTTGACACTCAAAAGAACAAATCGCCCCGAATCTGTCGTGCGTTCACGAGGCTGACGAATCGAAATATGGCGTGTACTTGAACCATCAGCATGCTCAATGGTCACTTCATAATGGGTTTCACCCCCATCAGAATCAGCAATCTGCCGGGTCGTAATCTGATCATTCACATCAAGATCAAAACGCACAGACTTGATCTTGCTGCCGCCGAAAACTGTCAGGAGCAGCCCCAGCACCAGAATCACCAGCACCAATCCGGATTCCTGCGCTGCGAAAAGCCGCCGATACCAAGGCCTTGGCGTGCCATTCAGCCCGCTTGAAACTGGATCATCTGTTTGTGTCACGCGAATCCTGTGCTTTACCAAGCCGAAGAATCAAGAACGATTGAAAAGAATCAGTCGATTGTCTGCACCCTGCGACTTCTGAATCGGTCGATCACATTGATGCTCTGTGGATTGGTTGCATGGTTGGGATCGTATGAGAAGAATGTTTCTTGAATACTTCCCGTAAGGAACTTGGCATGACCGTCAGTGAATACAAAGTTGCCACCATCTCTGCCGTGATTATCCGCAGGGCCATAGTACCCAGGCTTTGTATTAGCAACATCAGCCATCGCTGTGTCGCCACCACCGCCGCCATAAAACGCATTGATGCTCATATCCGGGCCATTGGTCTCATCACCCCAGATCGGTGCCGGATTGATGATGACAGGCTCATCTGTCCTCATGCCTGCGATATAAAGGTAGCTGACATTGTATTGAATAACATCTTCCATCTTTGATGGAGTTTCGGGTTTTTTCACCTTTGCAGTACCAGAGATAAAGCTCTGACGGGTATTTGAAGGCGAATATGAAGCCCCGAACCCAAAGTACAAATCTTCCTTGTCAGATGGGCAAATAAGCACACCAAATCCACTCAGATAATCTCGAAGAATTGGCCTGCTGCTGCCATTGGCATAGTTGCTGCCATCGACCACTGCTCCACCAAATGATATGTCGCCATCTGAACCGATCTGACGATTGCTGAACATGCCAGCCACACCGCCATAGACATACTGGAAATCCAGATAATCAGGCCAGGCATTGTTTGCCGGATTGTTAAAAGGCAGGATCGGGTACCAGTCACGCGAGTCATTGGCGTACATCGCCATGGCGATGCCCATCTGTCTGGTATTGGACAAACATCGAGCAATCTGAGCTGCGTTGCGAGCTTTCCCAAGAGCAGGCAACAGGATGCCTATCAGAAGCGCGATGATGGCAATCACCACAAGGAGTTCGATCAGAGTAAACGCTCTTTTGCGTGTTGCTCTGCTTTGATGACCTTCAATGTCCATTCTTGATCCTCTGTATAAGCCCTTTGGCTAGAACCCTCTACGATGCCTGCCCCGCACTCTGAAAAACCCTGACACACGCTCTCTGCACGCCATGCTCGCATGTAATACCATACCGAGACACACAAAAAAACCCTGGTCCAGATGAAAACCTATCCTCTTTTGCGTGTCCTGTCAATACTCCCCTGCGAGATCCTCAATGTTGTTCGGCTCCTATTCCCCCAGGTTCCTTCAATCCAAGGCCCAAATCCTTGCAATCGCGCTATTGAGTCTGCTCATGCTGAGTCTTGAAGCTTTTGTACCTGAGACAGAACCAACTTCATCAGATACATCACTGACAATTGTTTCCTTCTCCCAGACGCTGGGATTGGCCGATCTGCAACTCGAAACCAGCCGTGCAGACCTGCAGAGCGTGGCTGTGACGATCCAGACCCGCCAGGGTGCTCAGAGCCAAACTTCAGCTATCCGTATCGTGTTGCAACGATCCTCCAGCACACCTTCACACTGGCAGGGACGCTTGTTTCTGGGTAAACCTGCTGATGAGCTTGCCTGCCAGGTGATCATGACCACCACCACCGGCTTGCAGGAATCGAGCAATTTTGATCTCGCCTTTGAGTCTTCCACTGTACAAACCCCGGATTGGGCCAAGGGAGCCATCTGGTATTCCATTCTGCCCGAACGCTTTGCCAACGCCAATCCCGCCAACGATCCTATGAGTAATCTCGTCATTCCCAAAGCCTGGGATGCTGCCTGGGAAGACCCAGGCGATGACGAAATCCAGCGTTATTGGTCCATTTCCTCAGCCAATCCCAAACTTGCACCCCGGACTGGTTCCCGCCCTGTCTGGACCAGCTCAATCTTCTTCAGACGCTACGGCGGCGATCTTCAAGGCATCCAGAGCCATCTGGACTGGCTTAAATCACTCAGTGTTGACGCTATTTATCTGCTGCCAATCTTTCAGTCGCCTTCGCTTCACAAATACGATGCAACAGATTTTCGCCACATCGACCCAACCCTGGCAGCACCCCAAGCTCAAGATCCTCAAGTCCTGGGCCCAGACCAGTGGCAATGGACCCCGGCAGATAATTACTTCATCAACGAGTTCCTCCCCTCAGTGCATAAAAAAGGCATGCGCGTTGTCCTTGATGCAGTATGGGATCATGTCAGCGTTGATCACTGGGCGTTTCAGGATGTCCTCAGCCAAGACATTAACTCGCAATACGCTGACTGGTTCGATGTGGCATTTGATGATGCAGGTCGTTTAGACCACTGGTTCGGCTGGCCTCATCGTCGCAATGGGCACATGCCCAAAGCCCGTCAAACCGCAGCTGGCGATTTCACACCAGCATACAAAGAGCACATCTTCAGAATCACACGCCGATGGATGGACCCAGACGACGATGGCGACCCATCTGATGGCATCGATGGCTGGCGTCTGGATGTCGCAGGCGAAGTCGGCCAGACATTCTGGCGAGACTGGCGAAAACTCGTCAAGTCCATCAATCCAGATGCTGTCATCATTGCTGAACTCTGGAACGATGCAGGCTCATCTCTGGACGGCTCAAGCTTTGATGGCCAGATGAACTATCCCTTTGCTTACCCTGTCACGCGCTGGCTCGATGGCGACTCTCGCCCAGATGTCGGAAAAGAACTTGCTCAAGTTTATAACCATCACCCTGCTGTGGATCTGGTCCAGCTCAATCTGCTTAGCTCGCACGATACTGAGCGACTCGCTTCCCGGCTGATGAACCCGGGGCGAGGCTTTGATCAACAAGCCGGAACCAACGCCTTGCTCGACGGCACATACGACCGTTCCGAACCAGATCTGCCCGCCCGGGATCGTTCTGCACTGGCTGCTGCCCTGCTTGCCACCTGGCCCGGAGCACCCATGATCTTCTATGGCCAGGAGATCGCCATGGCTGGTGCTGATGATCCCGATAATCGCCGACCCATGCCTTGGCATGCTTTATCAGACCAGAAAAATGAGACCGCCCCACCACAAACGCTCCACCCACTCAGCACATATCAATACTGGCTGAGCCTGCGAAAAGACCCCAGCCTTTCACCGGTGCTGCGCTATGGCGATCTGAATCTGGTGCTGACACCCGATCCTGACCTGCTCATTTTCACTCGCTCCTTGAACGACACGCTGGTCATCGTTGCTCTGAATCGATCCGATCAAACAAAGGACATAAAGGCGTTCATGCCTGAGATACTGACCCGAGACTTGTCTTTACCGGATCATCCCCCGGTTCGCTGGATCGCTCAGCCACAATATCGAGTAGGCTGTGGATATCCTCAACCTCTTGTGAGCTGGCTTGTTGCCCCTCGCTCTGCCAGGCTCTGGAAAAATCCCTGACAATCTGGCCAATTACTTTCAGGTGCATCATCAGATCAGTGAACGGGACACTTCAGCACTCGAGCCCGATAAATAAGCACAAAATTCATGGAAATTTTGAAATTTTGTCTCGGACTGGTGGGTCTTTTACTCTATGATCAGTGTTAGTTCGAATGTGTACTGATGACTTGCATCGTCGTTTACTTCACGACGGGCATGGAGTTTTTTGTCTTTGTTGTTTTGGTTAATCCTTTTTTAGATTTGGATGATTGGGAGATTTCAAGATGTATACCAAGCGTGTCTCACTTACCGCAGCCTTTGTTCTTGCTGCCATTGCAGGCCAGGCTTCTGCTCAAGTCGTTGATGGAGCCATCACCGACCCCGCAGAAGCAGCATTATACGGCAACCTGCTCTGGGTTCAGAATGTACCCACCGGCTTTGGCGACAATGTCGGTTCGGTCAACTGCACCGAAGACACAGTCGATGCCCCCAATGTCACAACGGGTATCGAGTTGCGCATTCCACTCAGTGAACTCGGCCTCACCGTGTTCAATCCCGGCGATCAGATCGGCGTCACCGGCTTCATCAGCTCTGGCGGCCATGACTTCGTCTCAAATCAGGTCATCGGTGGAAACCTGGCTGACAATAACAGCCTTGGTGAACCACGCAATATCGATTTCTCTGCCATCCTCGGCGATCAGTTCATTCTCGTCACCGGCACTTCCGTGGCCGCACCCGTGATCGATGGCATTGTGGATGCAGCCTATGGCGCATCACTCTTCACGCAGGATCGGGTCACCAGCTTCGGCGACAACAATGACGCCACACGCGATGTGGCCAACGGCTCTGAGATCGACGGCTTCTACGGCGTGGTTTCCGGCGACAGCCTGTATGTCATCCTTACTGGCAACCTGGCGACCGACTTTACCAAGCTCGAACTTTTCATTGATTCGGTCGCAGGCGGCCAAAACCAGATCAGAGGCGATAACGCTGACATCGACTTTGATGCTCTGAATCGCATGGGTGACGACGGCACAGGTAACGGTTTGATCTTTGATACCGCGTTTTCACCCGATCTGTATGTCACTTACACCAACGGCATCGGCGGCTCAACCAATCCTGAGCACTATGCAAGTTCTGCTCAAATGCTCACGACTGGTGGCGGCTTGGGTGTCTTCATTGGTGGTGGTGAAAAAGCCCTCATCGGTCCCATCGTCGGTCCTGGCCCAGGCGGTGCCAACATCGAAGCTGATGGAGACAACTCCAATATCGGTGGCGTCACCGCAGTTTGCCCCCCACCCACAGGAAACCGTGACTTCTCTGATGGTTCAGAGCTTGATGGCCTGTATGCCTATCTCGATGTGCCTAACAACAGGCTCTTCGTCCTCCTTACAGGTAATCTCCAGAGCAACTTCAACAAACTCTCACTCTTCCTTGATGTTCAGCCCGGTGGCCAGAACATCATGCGTGGCGACAACCCCGATATCGACTTCAACGGCCTGAATCGCATGGGCGACGACGGCACCGGCAATGGGCTCATCTGGGATACGAACTTCTCCCCAGACTACTGGGTTGCCATGGGCACAGGTAATCAGCCCATTCAGCAGTTCTCAAATGCTTCGGTGCTTCGCACCAACGGCATCCTGCTTGATCCCGGAACAGGCTTCCCGCTTGATTACGGCTCTTACGATGGCGGCGATAAGAATGGTGGCCTTTATGACCCCATCCCCTGGGCTGGCCCCCGCGTTGATATCCAGGATGGCTTCACGCCTTCACTCTTTGCCAACTATGGCCCGCGCATGACGCAGCTCAATCCGCTTGCTCCCATTAACGGGCTTCTCATGAACACTGTCGATAACTCCAACACTCTGGGTGTGACAGATCTTGATGCTGCTGGGGCTGCTGCAGTCACAACCGGCATCGAGTATTCCTTTGATCTGGATGAACTCGGCTGGGACGGCACCAGCGATATCAAAATCGGTGGCTTTGTCTCCGACGGCGGATATGGTTTCGTCTCCAATCAGGTCATCGGTGGCCTGCCCAATGGTTCACTGAACCTCGGCGAGCCTCGCGTGATCGACTTCACAGCCATCGCTGGTGATCAGTTCATCAACCTTGCAGCTGCTCCTTGCATTGTCGATCTCAATGGCGATGGCAATGTCGATGTGCTTGACTTCTTCACATTCATTACACTGTTCAGCACTGCAGACCCCGCTGCTGACCTGAATGGCGATGGCAACATCGATGTGCTTGACTTCTTCACATTCATCTCAATGTTCAGTGCTGGCTGTCCATAACCCTGGCATCTGGGGAGTCACAAGCTGACCCCTCAACACCAAGAACATCAGCCCCTCGGAGCTCGCTCCGGGGGGCTTTTTTTCAGCACTCGCGTCAGTACTCGCGATAGTGGCTTCAACGCATAATTTGAGTGTGTGTCTTATTGCTCCATCAGATTCAGGACCGTACGAACCGAGTCTGTCAGAACGCAGTCTTCTGGTTTCCTGTCTACATGGAATAGATGACAGGTAAACCTAATCTGATGGAAACAAATACTCCAAGGCTGATGGCAATCGCTCAGCCCATGCTGTTTCCTCATGATGATGCCCCTTGCCAACCATGATCATCGGTTGGAAATCACCCTTGCCAGGCAATGCGACAATCTCGCTCAGTTCCATGAGCCTGCGCACATATGCTGCATTTTTTCCTGCAGTGCCCGGTCCATCGCCGACCTCGCTGTCACCCATTCCCAGAAACATCCGCTCGGGCCAATGTTCTACATTGGAAAAGTAATCCTGCAAAGCACCATCTTTGATCCCAAGCGATGGGCTTTCTGAAAGCACTTTGCCAAATAATTCGGTGTGCCGGGTCGCGATTTCCATTGCGATGATGGCTCCAAAGCTTGAGCCTCCGATCGCACGGTCCTCAGCTTTGTGACTCACGCGAAACGCCCGTTCAACCCTTGGCACAATCTCGTTGATCACAAATGTTGTATATGCCTGACCTTTCGCCTCAACGCCCTTCAGAACCGGAATCGGCAGATACTCCACAGCACGCTCTCTGCCCATGTGGGGAATACCCACAATGATCAAAGGCTCAATCCGCCCTTCCCGAATCAACTGCGTTGCCGTCTCATCCATTGTCCATTCTGCCCGCAGCCCCGGTACACGATAAAAAAGATTCTGACCATCCTGCATATACAAAATCGGATATCGCCTGTTCTGATTCGCAGCCTCGTCGTACCCAGGCGGCAACCACACCAGAAGCTCACGCATCATCTCCTCGCGGCCGCCCCCAAAAACCTGCAGCCTGCGAATCGTCCCTGTCACTTCAAGCCCGGCTGACTCCCCCATCTGATCTTGCGATGCATTTGACCTCTCATCAGCCCAGTGCATGATCACCAGCTCAATCACCGGCTTCTCGCCCAGCTTCAGCTTCGAGACATCCACGGGCGAAAGCACACGGTTATTGATGTCCTCCAGATCAGCATTGATCTCAACAGTTTCCCAACTCCCCCGCGTAAACTTGAACGCCATCCGACTTGATACTGAGGCTTTGGGCATATCGATCTGCCAGCGACCGTCCGATCGCTGCGTCAGACGCATTTTCTCAGCACCCGCATTCCAGTCCACATGATTGCTCGCTAGGTATATCGGTGAAGCCGCATCAGCCTTGCCCGTGCGATCTTCAACCACCAGCACAAAGCCCTGCTCCAGTGTTTCAGGTTGAATTGCAGGCTGGTTTTGACCTACACACACTATCGTGGCAGTGGTCCCGCTCTCCCCTTTCCCCCCGCCAGCATAAACAGGCATCGTTGTCCCTGCTGCCAGACTCAATACCGCAACCATCACCATATTCAGGCTCACTTGCAATCCATCCTTTCGTATCCCCACCCATCACAGTCGCAAATACTTTGCACAATCTGACCAGCTTGGCCTTCCCCTCAGTCAGCTTCTTATCCCGCAGCTTTGAGAAGCGCAAGCACCTCGGCATTCACAGCTTCACTTCCGCGATTTTGTGCCCATTGCAAAGCTGTCCACCCTTGCTTGTCCTTGACTGATACTGACGCACCTGCCTTGAGCAATGATCCAACACTGTGCACTGCCCCACGGTCAGCAGCCTTCATCAAAGGCGTCACACCATCTTTATCCGCAGCATCAACATTTGAAATAGCAGCAATAAGAAGCTCAACGACCTGGGCATCATTTGATGCCCCCGCTGCCAGCCCAAGTGCTGTGGCTCCTGTTGAGTCTGTCGCATCAGCATCGGATCCTGCTTCGAGCAGCATGGAAACCTTCTGTGCCTCACCAGCGGTTGCAGCCAGCATCAACGCTGTCTGCCCCCACTTGTTCCGCGACAGCACATTTGATCCATTGTTGATCAGCACTTCAAGTACAGGCTCTGTTCCTCGCCCCGCAGCCAGCATCAAGGCTGTCCAGCCCACATTATCCCGCGCGTCAAGCCTTGCTCCAGCATCAATCAGATTCTGCACAATCGCAGCATCAGACCAGCCCGCAGCATACAGAAGTGCCGTCCACCCATTGGTCGATCGCAAGTTCACATTTGCCCCACCATCAATCAACTTCGTGACTATCTGCGTGTGACCATTTGCAGATGCTGCCATCAAAGGCGTCATCCCCTTCTGCCATGCTGCCCCTCCCTGCATCGCAAGATCAAGATCTGCTCCCGCTGCAATCAAACGCCCAAGCTTCTGTTCATCACCCTGGTCTGCTGCTGCAAACAGGTCGCTCTGGCTCACAGTCTCACTGGGTACACCCAGCTCAACAGCCAGTTCATCCGCCGCTTTGTAAAGCACACCCCCCGCGATCAACAGCGACACCACAATTACAACCAAAGATACCGTTCGATTCATCTTCATGACACACCTCTTCACCAATCGCACTCGACGATGCTTACAGTCTATCAGCTTTTGCCAGACCCATCAGGGTCAACCACCAGCGCCATAATCGTCTGATCGTCCGTAGGTCTGGTCGTTTGCTCATGCTCACGCACTGATTGAACCACTTTTTGCAGAATATCTCCATGAGAATCGCCAGCCTGTGCAAATATCTCGCTCAGCCGGCCCAATCCAAGTTGAACACCATCTGGGGCATTGGCTTCGCTTATGCCGTCTGTATACAGCAGCACCGCATCGCCCGCTTCAAGATCAACCGCCCCATCCTGTGAATCTACAAAATCAAGCACACCAAGCGGAATCCCACCCACATCATCAAGCCGTTGCACATCCCCGCCCTTCTTGCGCAGCAATGGTGGCACATGCCCCGCATTGGCATAGCTCAAACGCCGGCTCACCGGATCATAAATCGCCAGAAAGACCGTCACGATCGAATGCCCGATACGCCTCTGGAACAATCTGCGATTCAACTCCTCAAGCATCGCTGACGGACTCATGACTGGTTCAATAGCATGATGCAAAAGTGAATGGAACATCGCAACAACCACCGCTGCAGCAGGCCCATGACCCGCAGCATCAGCAATCAAAATACACCAGGGCGAATCCGCCTTGGCCTTGCCATCTTCATCCCGAACCAGAGGCAGAACATCGTTGTAATCCCCCCCAGCACGGTCAAAGGTCTCATACCGCACTGCCACGCCAAGCCCGGGAATATCATCCAGACTAAGCGGATGCAGCGACTGCAAAATGTCCGCAATGTTGTCAACCTCCATCTGAATGTAGGCGTGCGCCCGAGACAGCTCCCGGCTCAGTTCAGTCCGGTTGATCGCTGTCGCAATCAGATTACCACGCAACAGAAGATCCTCGATATCCGCCTCGCCAAATGCATCAGGGTCAGGATCCAGAAGCACTGTCCATGTGAATGGCTTGCCATCTACAAAAAAAGGCACCGCCATCAGCGATCGGTATGACGCAAGTTCATCGCCGAACACCGCATCATCACGGATATTCAGTCCATGCACAATCATCGGCTGACCACGCTGAACCATCTCACCAAAGAACCCCCCCAGGCGAACTGCAAGTTCCTGCCCCGTCGACCAGGGCTGACCCTCATAAATCCGGTCCTTCCCATCGATCGTTTGCCATCGCGTAATCTTGAAGTGCCCCCGCCCAAGCCCTCGCACAAAGAGTGCCAGATGACAACTCGGTCCATGGATCGCCCGCGTGCATTTTACACACTCGTCCATCGCGACATTGGCATCGTCGATCAACTCAATCGCACGAAAATGCTCACACAACTGCAGCACACGCGAATTGCTGTCCAGAGTAAACTCCCGGCCCCACGCATTATTGACATAGTGTCCGGACATACTTCAAGACAGTCAGCTTGCACACGCCTGGCAGCGCGGCATCAACTCAGAGAGACCAATTGGTTCCATATTCAGAACCGACCATAAATAATGGCGAGGGGGGGACTTGAACCCCCGACCTGCGGGTTATGAATCCGCCGCTCTAAACCAGCTGAGCTACCTCGCCGAGGTGATTCCATCGTATCCGCCAGTTTCGCCCAGACAACCGATGCCACGCCATCTTTGCTGCAAACGAGCCATAAGAGACTCCAGAGTTGAAGAAAAAGGCTCCCGGATTCACTGATCCGGGAGCCCTGTATTCAAATCAACTCAACCGTCAGATTCAGCAGCCTGCGTTGAACAGAGTGATGAACGCGAAGAAGTCAAGCACATCGATGTTGCCATCATGATTCAAATCCGCTGCCGGATTCAAAGCATTGAACAACCCGATGAATGCAAAGAAGTCAAGAACATCAACATTGCAGTCGTTGTTCAGGTCCACTTCACAATCAACCACCGTCAACGGCACCGCATCAAAGGCCGTGTTATTGTTGAGAACATTCTCATTTGTGCCATTTGAAACAATGATACCGATGAAGTAATTATTGGGGTTCAGACCAATCGGAAACGCCACATTGACCGAGGAGTTCCTCGTCAGCCCAGCACCCAGTGTTGAGTAGTTGAAGGTGCCAAGAAGTGTATCGAATGTCGTAATGGTCGTATTTGTTGAAGCACGAACTTCCACAGAGTAGTTGCCACTGGTGATATCCCCGATGTTCTGAACACTTGTGCCTACAGCAATGCTGCTGCACAGGAAGAATGTCCCGCTGGGAGCACTTACGGAGTTGGCACGCAGATCTGCACGGCCATCAACCGTGATCGCCACCGGATCAAATGCTGTGTTATTTGAACCATCGACATCATTGCTCGCAGTGATAATCATGCCGATGAAGCGGTTCGTCTGACCAAGTGACGAAGGAATAGTCACGGTCTGATTGGCATTGAGCGTTGCGCTGCCGTTCAAACCCGTGTGGCTGAAGGACCCAATTTCCGGGTCAAATGTTGAAATGATCGTATTGGTCGAAGCTCTGATAGAAACCGTAATCGTTGTTGTAGGATCGCCACCCTGATTGGTAATGCTGTACGCAACCGCCATGGGGTCGCCATAGAAAAATGTCCCGCTGGGAACACTGATTGAATCAGCCTTGGGATCAGCAACACCATTGACCGTCACCGCAACCGCATCCCATGTATCAGAATCGTTGTTGCAGGAGTTGGTGTCTTCAGAAGTGTCGATCACTGTACCAACCCAGTAGTTCCCTGAAGGTGTATTGAGCGGGATACTTGGAGCTGGCACATTGAATGTCTTATTGTTCATCGCAGCAAAGTTCGTGCTGTAGTTCCAGGTCGCCAGCGATGTATCAAAGGTCGAAATATTATTATTCGTCGAAAGATAGATCCCCAGTGTATATGTGCCGCTTGCGGGGTTGGCATTTGTGGCGTTGATGACCTGAACCGTTGAAGCTGCCAGAGAGTTGCCCGCAGTTACCGTAGCAGTATCTGCACCACCTGCCCGGAACTGGAGTGCCTCAAGGTCAAACACGGTCCCTCTTTGTGTTGCTTCCATCGCTACCAGTGAGTCCTTGAACGCAAGCCACATCTGTGTATAGTTAAAACTGGTTGAACGGTTCGAGTTCGACGCCACACTATGCACAAAACGATCCGCTCCAGAGATGTAATATGCTCCCGAGCCGCTCATCCCGCCCCAGCCTGCGTTGAAGCATCCGCCAGTGGTGTTGATGTGCTGCTGGTTTCCGGGGCAAGAATCAAATGTACCATTCCAGTAATACATGTCCCGTCCGTTATGCAATCCGCCGCCACAGTTCTCAGACGGATATGAAAAGTTGTGATAGGTACGACCTGTGCAACTGCCGCCATATGCCCAGCCAAACCAGCCTGTCAGAAAACCGACGCTTCGGCTGCAGTTATCAATCCGCATGGCACCCATGTCGCGATCAAAGTTGCCGTTGTTGATATAGTCCGTGCCGGCAATGTAACTCGATGCCCGTGCCCACCCAAAGTTGTTCAGATTCGCGTCGATCGGAAGAATCGATCCATTCCCGTCCCACGCTGGAATCACGAAGGTCTCTGCAGCCCAGTTGTTGATGTTCGAGGATCGGTTGTACACGCAGTGCGCTGCTGTCAGAATCACACCCGAGTCATTCATCGTGCCAGAACAAACAAACCAGGCGTCTGCGCCCGTTGTGGTCACATATCGCTGAATAAGCTTCACATTGGGTGAACGCGGGAATGTCCCCAGGCCACCCGCCAGCGTCATGTTTCCAAACGCCCGCTGGTTCTCGATTGAAGTGTCAACCGCCAGCCCATTGGGAATCCAGCCGCCACCCTCGCCAAAGGCATCAGGATTGTCCAACGCCGGGTTGTACACCGATGTCTCGCCTGTTTCCGCATTGTAAAAAGTCACTGCTTGCGATCCATTGGGATCTGAATATCCATCCAGATCCGGATCAGGCATCGGCAATGGCGGAATCGTATCTATCGGAGGGAACGGCAACATGTTTGCCTCATCCACCCCAGGCGCAAATGGCTCGGGAATATTCACCCCGTCCGTCGGGTTTACAACATCGCCAGACACAGGCTCGGAAAGCTGAACCTGCCCCACCTGAACCTGACCAATACTTGCCCCTGCAAGCATGGCAGCCGCCGCCACGCCCGTAAGCGTACCCATTCGTAGCGTTCCCATTTTTTTCTCCTTCGCTCTTCTTCTCTTCAATGTGTGTGCACAAGCACGCGATGTACTTGCGGATTGTAGATTCCGCAAATATATCCACAACCGCAATCATATACAGCAAAGGAGTAGAATGTCAAGCATTTTATACAGTGCCTGTCCATTAACTACCTCTGCATCGACAATGACTTAGGCACACCTTCCTCACAACTTCACGACCTCTGCTCCTCACACACCCCGCGTCGCCCTGTTTTCATCAGGGGGCGGGTCCGGTCTACGCTGCCAGGTTCAAGTTGGTGCTGGCATTGCCGGTTCTGGGGGGGGGGGGGGCGGGGGGGCGGGGGGGCGGGTCTTGGTAGACTTGTGTTGATTGGCAGAAGGGCGGCTGCTCGTTGCACAGGCCCGAACCATGCCCGCGCGAAGGGGGAAATGGGGCGTGGGCATGCCACACAGGGCGATTGGGCGGGCCACCCGCCGATTCGGGAGACGCAGATGAAACGAGTCACAGGCATTGGCGGCGTGTTCTTCAAGGCAAAGGATCCCAAGGCGTTGGGTGCGTGGTACCGAACTCACCTGGGCATGAATGTCGAGGAATGGGGAGGTGTCGCGTTTCGCTGGGCTGAAGACAATCCTGACGGGGCGGGTTCAACGATCTGGAACCCGTTCAAAGACGATACCTCGTATTTCGCTCCCAGCGTGTCAAGCTTCATGATCAACTATCGAGTCGAAGACCTGGACGCCCTGCTTGCCAAGTTGCGAGAGGAAGGGTGCGATGTCGACGAGAAGGTTGA
The DNA here is from genome assembly GCA_029260555.1 of Phycisphaerales bacterium. Taxonomy (GTDB): domain Bacteria; phylum Planctomycetota; class Phycisphaerae; order Phycisphaerales; family UBA1924; genus JAJDCZ01. Next base: position 10,836 of record JAJDCZ010000055.1, on the reverse strand, counting down.
AGTGTCCGAGTACGGCAAGTTCGGCTGGGTCATGGACCCCGAAGGCAACAGGCTGGAACTCTGGCAGCCGCCAAAGGGCGGATGATGAGATCTCTTGCTCAGGCACCTTGAGAAGAGCGGGGGGAAAATCTGGTTTGACCAGTAGAGCGGCGGATGACGGGGGGCGGATGCTCGTTGCACAGGCCCGAGCCATACCCGCGCGAAGCGCGTGGAATTACCACACAGAACTCTTGGAGGGGGCACCCACCCAATGGACTACTTCATCGAACTCTATGGCACTCTTCCAAGGGCTGGACCCGGGGGCAATGCCTTCACCCGGAAGGCTTTTGAGAGGATGGCGTATCTGCCATCCGAGCCTGGCGTGCCCCCACAAGTTATACCACCATATGGTTCCGTAGTGTAGCCATGGATGGCAGCACTTGTTGGCGATGCATGAACTTGCGCGACAATCGGCCGTGAGGCTAACGGCCTGCGTTAGGGCGCGGGGGGGACCGTCTCGATCCTTCTTCCCCTGTACCAGCGCCGGACGAACAGTATCCCGAGAATGAACACGGGTAAACCCATCGCGACTCCGCCTCCCGCGTCCCCGCCCACGATGGGAGCAAATACGAAGATCTCCAGGAACCACATCGCAACCCACCACAGAAGGAAGACAGCCCCTCCGATCAATTCATTCTTCCACACGACGAGATAGCCTATCAGGAACAGCACGAACTCCAACTTGACAAAGATCCCAGCTCGATCAAAGGGTTCGGACGGCACACTGCTGATCCATGATCCATTGGGGGCTGGAATGAAGCTGGTGATTACGAACGCCAAGTACAGCAGTCCGAAGACCGAGGTTGCTATCAACAATGCTCTGGAGCGTGTCCTCACTTGCCCAAGCTGGCCGTGGACTTGATCTGTCATCGGTCACCTCCCTTCGCATCACCCTATCCTAGTGTTCGGCATCTCACGAAGCAACCGTACCCTGAGCCCCGTAAGTCTTGCCCTGACAAAGAGAAAGCCCTTCGACATTCTTGCCGAAGGGCCGATTTTGAAGAAAAGTCGGGGTGAGAGGATTCGAACCTCCGACCTTCTGACCCCCAGTCAGACGCGCTAACCAAGCTGCGCTACACCCCGTAGGTCCAACAGCATAGCCGCCCTGAACCCAAACTTCAAAGCACCCCCTCCACCACCATCAACAGCCCCCGTCCGAATCTCCCTCTTGCACCCATGTCTGGAGTATGCTGGGCACCTTCCAGAGTCCAACACTCTGCAGATTGGCTTTGTCTGTAGCTTAAAAAAAGCAGCCTGGACTCTTTCAAGCCCAGGCCGCGTGCTTCCTCGCACTTTTTCTATTTCAGATGACCAGCCAGGCTGATCATCGAGAGATCAAATCAGCAGCCGATGCTGAACAGGTTGATGAACTCGAAGAAGTCCAGCACATCGACATTGCCATCAGCATTGAGATCCGCAGCTACATCGCCATTGTTGAACAGTGTGATGAACGCGAAGAAGTCCAGCACATCAACCACGCCATCGTTATTGAAATCAATGGGGCATGTCACGCTCTCGCAGAGCACATAGGAAATCTTCAGTGCATCAATCGCAGACTCTGTGACAGAGTTGTTGGGATTGTCCCTTGAGCTGAAGCGAATCTTGACCTGACTGGTGGGCGTAACGAAATCATCGAGCAGGAAACTTTCCTGATTCCAGGTCTGACCCAGATCGGGGAATGACGCCACCAGAACCCAGCTCGCACCGTTGTTGTTGGAGACATGCACCTGGAAGACATCATCGTTGTCGTCGTTGGAATGCCACAAGGCATATGAAACCTGCACACCAACGGCACCGGTCAGGTCATAGGTGGAACTGATCAGACGCGTGGGGCCGCCATCGACATCTTCGGTCGCCGCATTGCCGGTGACCCAGCAACGACCCGAGCCATCAAAGTCAGCACCGGGTGAACCTCTGCCAAAGCCGCCCGGGATGCCACGATCCCAGCTGCCGGTCGACAATGCCGTGTCCTGAACCGAGAAACCGGTGTCGGTCTGGAAGTTGTCATCCACAGCCACCACCATACTCTGACCGACCTGTGCGTTGCCACTGGCATCGGTCACTGGTGTTGCGTTGCCCTGCGCCAGAGCACCGACGGTAAATGCGAGGGTTTGCCCGCAGTCGACCGCAGGAAGTGTCGCGGAATACATGTTGGGGCTCAGCTCAACAATGCTGCCGACCTGCGCGGGGGCGCCATCAATGCTGAAGGTCATAAACCCGCTTCCTGCCACGGGGGTTCCCGCGACGCCTACAACATCAAACTCAAACTTCGTAGGCACGCCCGGTCCAACCAGCGTGGGCTGACCATTGGGATACACGAAGTCGATCAACACCACGAGCGGGCAATCGATGTTGTGCTCTGCAAAGGCTGCACAGATTGCTGCGTTGTTGGGTGTGCCGTTATTGATATCACCGTCGTCATCATCAACGGTAAGCACTTCGATGGCGGTGCCGGGGTGGGCTGCGTTGTCGCCAATGCCGCCGGAAGTGATCAGCGACCAGGCAATGAACTCATCCCGGGCCAGATCAAGCCCAGCCTGTGAACCCAGGCTTGCACCAAGCTGCTGACGAATGGACCACCAACTGCCTGACAACACCTGCCCGCAGAAATGAATCGCACCAGCGCAAGGGTAAGGCTGAGTGTTATTTGCATTGCGAATGGCACCGCCACCAGTGAAGAAGAATCGACCCAGCAAGGGATCATCATAAAGCAGGACCGAGCTGCAATCGCCATAGCCTTCACCAAATGCACCCTGCGCCAGCCCCAGTCTGTTGACGATGTGGTGTCCATACTCGTGCGCAACGACACTTGAGAATGCAGTGTTGTTACAGCCGCCGCCAGCCCGGAAAAAGTTGATCGAGACACCATCATAAAATGCATTGCAGGTTTGCGACAGATTCACATTCGCAGGCATGACCGTGTTCAAGGCATTAAAGCCAGGCGCACGATCAGTAAAGAAGTTGTGAATAAGATCCGTGTGGATCAACGCATTGACCTGCGCCGTTGCGAGCGAGTTCGCGCCGCCTGGTGATGCATTAAGCGTGACTGTACCAGGCACGCCGGGTGTTATCGTGGAGCTTGCAGATATGTCTCCCCCAGACATATTGTTGACATTAACCCATCGGCCTGAAGAGACATTGGTCGAAACCGTGACCGCTGCTGTACCGGGATTGGCAATCAAAAAGTTTCCATTGACATCTGAAAAAGCGTTGTTGCCGCCACTGATGGTCATGCGCGTTTCAGGGATTCCAAACATAACCGGGGGGTTGCCCGAATGATCTGCCGTGCTGCCCGGCGATGCCATTCCTTGCACGAGACCCGAGACATCGATGTTGTGCACTTCATTACGCACATCCAGCAGCGAGCCATCACGAGCACTGACAAAGAAAGTCATTTTCTCTTGGGTAATCACGCCGCCGGAGCGACCTGTGAAACGCCAGGTATACTGACCCATGTTGGTTTCATCACTGGGCGAAACAAACACAACCAGTTCGGGCTGAGTCCACTGGTCCAGTGTATCAAAGCCAGTGATCGCGCTGATCCGATCCAGAGCCTGCTGCCCGGAAATGCTCGGTGCTGCACCAACCTGATCCGCAGCCAACTCAACAAGCTTGCCCGTGGCATAGACCACCGTGAAGCGGTCTTGTTGTGTGAGAACCAGCACGCGAGCCAGACCTCCCTCGACCGGCACGCCTCCGATGTATTGATCATAACCAAACGCTGTGAACTTCCCGTCCATGACCGGCGTAGAGAATATCTGTGCCAACTCAGGAGAATCAATACCCAATGACGAGCTGTGCATATCAAGAAATGCTGCTGCTGCTGCTTCAGGGCTCCCCGCAACGGTCATGTTTGTGCCGAAAACATAGTGCGTGTTGGCACCAGGATCAGCAAATCTTGCTTCGGGGTAAAGTCTCGTGAGCGACTGTCTGGCCAGATCGGTCGGCTGCAAAGCCGATGAATCCGCCGCCATGGCTGAAGCTGACAACGCCAAACCACACACTGCTGCTACAACCCCCGCAAACCGTACATGTACCATCCGCCTGCCTTTCGTTTGAGACACTTCAAGAAAAACACCGTATCGCAGATACAACTCTGCTCAACGATGACGAAGTTGGAAACTGACTCTCACCATAACCAGCCCGCCTAGAACAAGGCTCAGACCAGTCTTGGTCTGTACGAGTAACCCAGCCTTTGAGTTGCAGGTTAAAGGAAGAATCTGCACCGATCTTTCCCAAACTACTGATTTGCTGATTCATACCCATATTTCTGCCTAAACTGACCTGCATGAGCAGCATCCTCATCACCAAAAGCCGTGTTCTCGACCCAAGCCAGCAGTTGGACCTCCAGGCTGATGTGGCCGTATCCCAAGGCCTCATCCAGCAGATCGCTCCAGATATCAATCCACATGGCTTTGACCAGATTATCGACGCTTCTGGTTGCCTCCTTACGCCCGGTCTGATCGATCCCCATGTTCACCTCCGTGAACCCGGCCAGGAACACAAGGAAACCATCGAAACTGGCACGCACGCTGCCATTCAGGGCGGTTTTACGACTGTCTGCTGCATGCCAAATACTGCCCCCGCACTTGATTCCCCGCTTCTTATCCAAGGTCTTATCGCCCGTGCCAACCAGACTGCACACTGCCGGGTCTTTCCCGTCGCTGCTGGTACAATCAATCGCCAAGGCTCCCACCCCGCACCGATCCATGCTCTGGCAGATGCCGGAGCTGTGGGCATATCGGACGATGGCGATGCCATCTTTGACTCAAGCGTCATGGCCAGCGTCCTTAAAGCTTGCGCCGATGTCGACTTGTGCTTCATGCAACACTGCCAGGATCCCACACTCACTCGAAACGCATCCATGCACGCTGGCGAGATCGCCACACGGCTGGGGCTTATTGGTTGGCCAAGAGAAGCTGAGGAAATCATCATCCAGCGCGATCTGACACTTAATCGCTCAGTTGGGTGTCGATACCACATTCAGCATGTCTCCAGTGCTGGCAGCATCGATCTGATTGGCACCGCCCGCGAGCAAGGCCAACCTGTCACCGCAGAAGTCAGCCCCCACCATCTCAACCTCACCCACGAAGCGTGCGCAGCTCCTGATGGGCGATCTTTCAATACCAACGCCAAAATGAACCCCCCATTGCGTCAGCAGGCAGATATAGACGCTCTCAGACACGCTGTTGCTGATGGCATCATCACCGTTCTGGCGACCGATCACGCTCCCCATGCCCTCCACGAGAAGCAGCAGCCCTTTGCCAGTGCACCCTTTGGCATCATCGGCCTGGAAACAGCCCTGCCTCTGTATGCCCAAGCCCTTATTGCTACTGGTCTTATCGACTGGCCCAAGCTCATCGAATTGCTGACCATCAACCCGGCTCGACTCTGCAATCTGGATCGCCTGGGACTGGGTTCAATGGCTCTGAATAGCCCCGCAGACCTGACCATCATCGATCCCAACCTCACCTGGACCTGCACCGAGGATCAACTGGCTGGGAAAAGCACCAATACGCCCTTTATAGGCGAAACGCTTACAGGCCGAGCGGTCACCACAATCGTCCAGGGCCAGATCGTGCACACCATGCTGCCGATTCATCAATCTGGTCAACCCAGCCTCTAATTTGCCTCTCATCCCGAGCCATGACCGATATTTTTGCATGAATCTACTCTCAACACACACAATGACACATATTCACTTAATCATCTGCTATAATCCGTTCATCCGGATGAACGGGGCAAGCAGTGGACTTTTCTCGTCTGCAAGATGAGCCGATAAAGATCAGGAAGCCAGTTTCGAGTCAGCCATGCATATCAGCGAGATCTTTGCCAAACGGCGGACGACCTTTTCGTTCGAGTTCTTCCCGCCTCGCAGCGGCGGCGCGATCGACTCGCTCTTTTCATCCATATGGGACTTTGAAAAACTCCAGCCCTCGTTCGTCTCTGTCACTTATGGTGCTGGTGGCTCGACACGCGACCAGACCCGCGACCTCGTCGTTCGACTCAATCAGGAAACGGCTCTGGACCCCATTCCCCATCTCACCAGCGTCTGCCATGACGAAAAACAGATCATGGCCATTCTCGAACGCTACGCAGAGCATGGTATCAGTAACATCATGGCGCTTCGTGGCGATCCGCCTCAGGGCGATGACGACTACGACGCTCACAACGACGCATTCAAGCACGCCAGCCAACTCGTCAGCTTCATCAAGAAATTCAATGAGCAACACAACCATCCCCACCCCGATGGCTTTGGAATCGGCGTGGCGGGCTACCCCGAAGGACACTACGCAACCCCCAACCGCATGCTCGAACTCGACTACCTCAAAGCCAAAGTTGATGCTGGTGCAGATTTCATTGCAACCCAGCTCTTCTTCAGCAACCGTGATTTTTATGACTTCCGCGACCGATGCCGACTCTCAGGCATCACCGTTCCCATTCTCGCAGGACTCATGCCCATCACATCAATCCAGGGCATGAAAAGAATGGCAGAACTCGCTCTCGGCGTGCGCTACCCCGCACCACTCATCCGCGCCATCAACCGCACAGGTGGCGATCCCGATGCTGTCCGCCGTGTCGGGGTTCACTGGGCGACCGAACAGGCACGCGATCTGCTCGACCACGATATCGATGGCATCCACTTCTACACCCTCAACAAATCCACAGCCACACGCGAAATCTACCACACCCTCGGCGTCAAAAACTCCCTTGCACTCGAATAACCCCCCACTCACCACACACTTTTCGCATGCTGATGATCAGGCAGATGTGTTGCACGCTTGAATCAGTCGATCAAAGAGCCCCTGACCAAGCCCGTGATCAGTTGTTCGCTCGGGATGCCATTGCACACCCATGTAGAACGCTCTGTCAGTCTGCGCGACCGCTTCAATCACACCATCGTGTGCTCGTCCAATGACCTGCATTGCACCAGCACCAACCACCGCCTGGCGATGGCAGCTATGCACAACACCTGCAGGTAAACTCAAATCCTTTGGATCAACCGGAGCTGGGACCAGCGCATGATCGCGTTTGAAATGGTCCGCTGCAGACGCTGTTGTCTCGGGCATATGTTGGTCGAGTTTTCCCCCAGCATGAAGTGCCATCATCTGCATGCCAAGGCAGATCCCCAGCACCGGCTTGTCAGGATCGCGCTCAGCAAGCTTGTTGAGCATGGCCAGCTCAAAGTCCTGACGCTGAGTATGCACAGGTGTTGCTTGAGGATGTGTCGGCTCGCCAAAGCATTCTGTATATGGATCGTCGCCGCCTGTGAATACCACGCCCTGGACGCGGGCGAGCAGATCCTCGCAAAGCTCAGGGAGCAGAGGCAGCATCACAGGCACGCCCCCAGCCTGGTGAATGCATGCTGCATACAGGGGCGTGACATGACAGCGCAGTTTACCACCAAGTTCACCCATGTCCATCGAAATGCCAATCCAGGGCTTGCTCACGCATTGAATATATCGACATCAACCCACTCTGGCAGCAATCGAGCCCATGCCTTTGTATCTGTCGCGACATACACTGCTTGCAATGTCCAAAATAGGCTTGATCCTCTGGCTTGTGATTGCCCTGATTCTGGGTATTGCTGTGCTCATCGTCCTGAATCGACAGCCGACCCAAAGCGATCAACCCAACATTATCCTGCCCATTGATCCTGCAAGCGTTTCAACACTGACAATCACCACGCCTCAACACCAGAGACGGTTCATCCGAACACAGTCCGGGCTGTGGATGCATCAGCTTGTCGATAAGGATCAGACCATTTCAAGCACATGGCTGACGGATTCCCGTCGCATCCGGGCTGCACTGAGGCTGCTCAACAGCACCCGGGGTCAACCTCGCACAAAGGGTCCATCTGAAGCTGAGCACTCAAGCTGGACCAAAGTTCAGATCCAGCGCAAGCAAAACAATGAGGATCGTGTGACGCTCTGGATCTCACCAAAGAGTCTGGCAGGCTCGCACCATGCCCGCATCCAAATGCAAAACCCTGCAGAGATTGATGCACTGATCACCATCGACTCAAACTTGGCATCGCTCTTTCTCAACAATGCCCCAGCTTTGTGGCTTGATGCCCATGCACTGGCTCTTTTGCCTGAAAAAACTGATGTTATCACCATCCAGACTGACAACCAGACGCTCAGTCTGCGCCAAAGAGGCTCGCGCTGGCAGCTTGATCAACCCATCCAGGCTGCTGCGGAACCCGTCATGGTCGAACGACTCAAACTTGTTCTCTCACACCTGCTGTCTGACACCATCCAGCTGAAAGCAAACCACAGCCTGGATCTTGAGCCTGCACTTGAGTCGTCAATGAAGATTCAGATCACTGCCAATGCCCCCGCCTTTACCAAAGCTCAAGGCAATGCAGTCTGGACACTCACCATCGGACAGGCAACAAGCCTTTCCGCAGCTTCGGTACATGCTGTGTCAATCGTCACCGACGCTGAGCGAAGCACGATTCTCGGCCCGGCGCATCTGACCATCGAACGAGCTGCCCTGAGCGCCATCGAACTCAACCCAGCATCGTACATTGCAAAAAAAACAAGCCGATTGCCTCGGGCCGATGTTGCATGGGTCGAGCTTCATCACCCCGCCAACAATCCGACCGACACACTCCGCATCAATAGGCAGATCCAGGGCTGGGTATCAGAAAGTGACCATGCTACTGATGCCATTATCAGTCGGCTGGGCGTCTTGCTAATGCTGGTGTGTGATTTACCTGCAGAGACGGTTCATCTTGATAACGCTGCGGGGTTTGAGCCTCTGGTTGGCATCAAACTGGGAGGCCTCAGCGACACCATCATCGACACCATGAAACTGGGCATCTGGACAGACCCCGTATCCAGCTCTTCAACATCTGGCAAGGGGCAACCTGAGCCTCGTCTGGCGGTCATTTCAGGTTCGATCCTCAGGATTTTCGATAAAAAAACCACGGATGAGGTACTGGGCTGGCTGACGGTGCTATCGCAATCACTTGAGCCTTGAACAGCCATGTCCCCAGCCCGACCGATTTGCAAGCAATTCCATGGACTGCTTTTCGTGGACAGCTCAATGCAGGCGGATATACTGAGGCAAGGTCGACCTTCTCGTGTCTTCATGAGCAGGCAGGCTGAACAAAGGGCGATTGGCGCAGTTGGCTAGCGCGCTTCCATGACACGGAAGAGGTCACAGGTTCGATCCCTGTATCGCCCATTTCAGTAAGTATTTACAACGCAAAGACTTACAGCGGAACACAATTGCCCGGCGATGCAAATTAGGCCAATAAAAGCGCGGCACATGGCCGCGCAAATGCGTCCAGGAGGCCTCGTCGATGGCCAAACACCTGCATATCGCCACAAGAAAAACCGCAACACTGCGATCGTCACGCTCACTGATTCCGTGACGAAAGAGCGTCGCGACTACCAATTGGGCGACTATGACACACCGCAGAGCCGCGAGCGATACCACTGCCTCATCGCGCAATGGGAGGCCGCAGATCGGCGACTGCCAGCACGAAAGCGACAGGCCGGCGAGGGCGGGGCAACGATCAATGAAGTCATCGCAGCCTACATGCCAGTTGCTGCTCAAAAGTTCTCGCCAACACGCATGTTTGCAATCAAGGATTCACTTCGCATCCTGCGAGAGCTTTACGGTTCATCGGTTGCTGAAGACTTTGGGCCAATGAGCCTGGTCACAGTGCGCAATGCGATGGCGAACCGCGTACATCCCAAGGGCAGATGGTCACGGAAGTATGTCAACACCCAGGCTCTTGTGATCTGCAAGATGTTCAAATGGGCAGTCGCCCGCGAGCTTGTGCCTGTGTCGGTACACCAGGCATTGCTGACAGTTGAACCTCTCAAGCGTGGACAAACAACTGCACCTGAGACAAAGCCTGTGACGCCGGCCAATGACGAGCTGATCGAAGCTGCCATGCCGTACATGAGCCGCCAGGTGCGGGCCATTGTCGAGCTGCAACTGCTCACCGGCGCACGCCCTGGCGAGCTGCTGGGGTCGCGATCGGCGGACATCGACACCACGGGCACTGTCTGGACCTGCACGCTTGTAGATCACAAGACCGCCCACCGTGGCCGCGATCGTGTGCTCTACTTCGGCCCGCAAGCTCAGAGAGTGCTTGAGGCGTTCATGGGCAGCCGGCCAGCCAACGCCTTCCTGTTCAGCCCGGCTGATGCAGAATCAGAACGGCATATCACCTTGCACGCATCGCGCAAGACACCCCTGTCCTGTGGCAACCGACCTGGTACCAATGTCAAAGACAACCCAAAGAAGCACCCCGGTGATCGCTACACGAGTGCCAGCTACCGCCGTGCGATCACCTATGCCTGCGATCGGGCGTTTGTGCCGCCACCTGAGCTAGCTGCCCTCGAGGGCGAGACGACGCGGCAGTGGCGAGCGAGGTTGACACCCAAGCAGCGTGCCCAGCTCGACGAGCTACGCAAGGAAAACCAGTTCACGCCCTATCAGCTCCGCCATACCGCAGCGACACGCATCCGCAAGGCGTACGGGCTGGAAGCTGCCCAGCTGGTGCTGGGGCATTCCAGCGCCCTGGTCACAGACGCTGTGTACGCCGAGCGTGACGCTGGGAGGGTGATTCAGGTAATTGGGGAGGCAGGGTGAGGTTGTAGAGCAGAGCTCTAGAATTTATCGTTTACCTAGCACTGTACAAACTCTGCACAACAAATTTCAATCAAACCCATCTGCGTGCATAAATGCATGTGTAACAGCTATTTGCCTCGATACCACAAGGTGTCTGACCATCTGTTTCAGCCCCTCTGTGGATACACATTAGCGAATTGTTTT
>JAJDCZ010000054.1 GCA_029260555.1 Phycisphaerales bacterium | reverse complement strand
CGGGGGGGGTGGCGGGCATTTGAGGAGGATTTTTGTAGAAGAGTGCGTGGCAGGAGCCATGGGTTATTGTGATCTGGCTACACTGAAAACGGGTCGTGTGTTCTGGCTCGTTCAAGGATGGAAAGATTGATGTTTACGCACTTGCATCTGCATACAGAGTATTCGCTTCTGGATGGCGGCAACCGGATTGATCGGCTGGTGGCACGCGTGAAGGAGCTTGGGATGGATGCGGTGGCGGTGACGGACCACGGCAATCTGTTCGGGGCGGTGTCTTTTTATACCAAGGCCAAGGCTGCGGGGATCAAGCCGATTCTGGGTGTGGAGGCGTATGTGTGTCCGCCGGGGCGATTGCGTACGGACAAGGCGCATACGGGTCTGGTTGATGGTGGGTATCACCTGGTACTTCTTGCGGAGAACAACACGGGTTGGGAGAACTTGTTGTACTTGTGTTCCGAGGCGTATGTCAAGGGATTTTATTACAAGCCTCGGATGGACCGTGAGATTCTGGAAAAACACGCTGAGGGATTGATTGCGATCAATGGGCATCTTGGTTCGGAGATGGGCGATCATTTGTTGAGTTATGAGCGGAGTGGGGATGAGAAGTGGTGGGACCGTGCTGTGGAATCGGCGCAGTGGCACGCGCGTGTATTTGGTAAGAATGATGAGGGTGAGCCTTGTTTTTATGTGGAGATGCAGAGTCATATTCAAGAGCAGAACTCGATTAACCCGCATCTGATTCGTCTGGCGCGGGACCTTGAGTTGCCTCTGGTTTGTGATAATGACAGCCATTTTCTGCGGGCTGAGGATCATGATGCGCACGACACGCTGATTTGCATTTCCATGGCCAAGAGCAAGTGGGAATCAGAGCGGCTGCACTATCCGCCGGAGCTTTATGTTAAAAGCCACGAGGAGATGCACGAGTTGTTTGGCGGGGCGGATTACAACAATGAACAGATGGGCCATGCGGGGCTGGAGGCACTTGAGAATACGGGTCGAATTGCTTCTCGCTGTGATGTTGAACTTGAATTGGGGGCGAATCATGCGCCAGTAGTGGTGGTGCAATCACCCAGTGAGAAGGACCTGCCCAGGCATGATGACAAGGTGTATGGCGGTGATCTGACAGCGTGGTACAAGGACTACTGCACACGGTTTGATCTTGAGCCTGCGGGTGGATCGGAGCTGAATCAAAAAGAGCTGACCAAGGAATGTGATCTGGCGCTACGGCTGCTGGCAGAGGCGGGGATGATCTGGCGTTATGGTGGTGAGATTCTTGAATATAAACATGCGCTGATTGAGGGGAAGGATGTAGAGCCTGAGGGGTTGGATGCGGAGGCGCTGGAGGGGTGGCGGAAATGGGCGCGGTTGAACCGTGAGTTGAAGATTCTGGCTGACAAGTTGATCAGTGCGTACTTTTTGATCGTGTGGGACTTTGTGAACTGGGGGAGGCAGCGGTCGATTCCATCCAATGCGCGTGGGTCGGGAGTGGGGACGATGGTGGGGTATGTGCTGGGCTTGTCCAATGCGTGTCCGGTGCATTATGGGTTGCTGTTTGAGCGGTTTACAGATCCTGATCGAAGTGAATATCCGGATATTGATATTGATCTGTGTCAGAACGGCCGGGCTGATGTTATTGATTATGTGCGCACCAAGTATGGGCATGTGGCGCAGATTATTACATTTGGAACGATGAAGGCACGGGGGTCGATTCGTGATGTGGCGCGGGTTCTTGAAGTGTCGCTGCCGGTGGCGGATCGTGTAGCCAAGTTGATTCCAGAGCAGTTGAACATCACCATTGACAAGGCGATCAAGGAGGAGCCTGAGTTTGCGGATCTTGTGAAAGGTACGCCAAGTGCTCTGGCATCGATCAACCGGGACATATCACCTGAACAGCAGGTGACAGCGGAGCGGATTGAGCAGTTGATTGCCAATGCGCAGGTGCTTGAGGGACAGGCGAGGCATAGCTCGATCCATGCTGCGGGCGTGATTGTGGCGACGCGGCCTTTGCATGAGATTGTGCCTTTGTATAAGCATCCCAGTGCGCCTGAGACGGAGATTGTGACGCAGTGGGATGGGCCGACCTGTGAGAAGATGGGTCTGTTGAAGATGGATTTTCTGGGGTTGCGGACGCTATCGACGATCGAGCGTTGCCGGGAGTTGGTCGGCCAGACGCTGGATGAGGAAGCGATTTATGGTGCTGTTGGCAGGAATGCTGGTGACGGGAGGGCGCATCCGCTGGATCTGGATCGGCTTGAATATGACGATGAGCATGTGTTCAGCATGTTTCAGCGGGGGGATACGACGGGGGTGTTTCAGTTTGAGTCTGGCGGGATGCGCCGGCTGCTAGTGGAGATGAAGCCGGATCGGCTGGAGGATCTGATTGCTGCCAACGCGCTGTTTCGGCCTGGGCCTATGGATCTTATTCCAGATTACAACCGGCGCAAGAACGGGCAGGAGCCTGTGCCCAGGGTTCACCGGATTGTGGATCGGTTTACCGCAGAAACCTATGGCGTGATGGTGTATCAGGAACAGGTGATGCAGATTGTGCATGAACTTGGCGGGATACCGCTTCGCTCTGCGTATTCACTCATCAAGGCGATCAGCAAGAAGAAGAGCGAGGTGATTGATGCGAATCGGCCTTTGTTTATCGAGGGCGCGGGAAAGCAGGGGCTGGTTGAAGCACAGGCTCAGGAGTTGTTTGATCTGATTCTGAAGTTTGCAGGGTATGGTTTTAATAAAAGCCACTCTACGGGGTATGCGATTATTGCATATCAGACAGCGTATTTGAAGGTTTATTATCCTGCACATTACATGGCGGCGTTTTTGAGCTTTGAATCTCAAGCACTGAAAGTGAGCGACTGGATTCCTTATATTGAGGATTGTCGCAAGATGAGGCTGGTGGACGGGAGAGTGGGGGTTGAGGTTCGGCCTCCGGATGTGAATCTGTCGCAGGCGGATTTTTCGGTGGTGTATGACCCGGATGAGCCTTGCGATGCGCTGCATGGACATATTCGGTTTGGGCTCAAGGCGATCAAGGGATCGGGGGAGAAGGCCATACATGCGATCATTGCTGAACGGGACGGGGTGGGCGATGGTGATGCTAAGAGTGGGGGTGGGGGTGGGGGGAAGTTTCGTTCGTTGTATGAGTTTTGTGAGCGGCTGCCGACTTCGCGGGTGAACAAGGCGACGATTGAGAGTCTGGTGAAGTGTGGCGCGTTTGATTCGTTTCATGGGCGTGATCAGCGGGGGGCGATGGTGGGGACGATTGAACTGGCGGTGAGTGCGGGTCAGAAGATCGCTGCGGACAAGGCTGCGGGTCAGTCGCAGTTGTTTGGTGGTGGGGATGGGGGTGGTGGGGGAGATGAGGGTGTTGTGAATGCGGGTGGGAGTGAGCCGGCGCTGGTTGCGATTGAGCCTTGGACTGAGAAGGAAATGCTGGAGCAGGAGAAGGCGACGCTGGGGTTTTATGTTTCGAGTCATCCTCTGGAGCAGTGGGGAAGCTGGATTGATGCGTTTCGTTGTGATGAGATTGTGGGGCTGAAGGATAAGAAACAGAAGGATCGTGTGCTGATGGGTGGGCTGGTGCAGTCGGTGCGTCCGGTTGTGATACGCAATGGAAAGTCCGCGGGCGAGAAGATGGCGATTGTGACGGTGGAGGATCGGAGCGGTCAGGTTGAGGCCGTGCTGTTTTCTGAAGCGTACAAAAAGTTCGGTCATCTGGTTGAGGCGGATGCGCTGTTGTTCTTTGTGGGGGATGTTGATCTCATGCGGGGTGATGTGCAGGTATTGGTGGATCGTGTGGTGCCGATTGAAGGCTCGCCGAGGCATCCGATTCGATGGCTTGATGTGTTGTTTGATGCGACAGAACTTGGCAGCGAGTGTGAGCGAGTCATGCGAGAAACAGCAGAGCTTGTGCAGCGGGCGGTGGTTGAAGATAATGTAAAAGGGAAAAAGAAGGCTGGTGCGACGGGGGATGTTGGCGGGGGTGTGAGGGTTCCCATGCGGGCGTTTGTGTATGAGGAAGGCCATGCCAGGCCGGTGCCGGTGCCTGTGGGCGGGGCATGGCGCGTGGTGCCTACGCAGGCGTTGATTAAGGAGCTGGCAAAGACGGTGGGGCATAGGGGGTATGCGCTGAGCGGGCCAATTATTAGGCGAGAAAGTAATGGTCACAATGGCGGGCGGGGCCGGAAGGTGCCTGTGAAGGGGAGCTTTGGGTGATGTATTGTGATTGTGATATCACTCAGTGGGGGGTTTGAGGTTTTTGTAAATACTTAACGATGAGGCCTTGCGTTCGGACTTTATTTCGGTTAGTCTGCCGGAAGGAACCATTGACTGGTCAGAGGTTCTTTGTTTCTTCAGTACATATAAAGGAAAAATTATGGTTTACTGTGCTCGCAAGCAGTCAAGCAGTCAAGCAGTCAAGCAGTCAAGGGTAGAATACCATTTCTTGTTGCTCTAATCATAAACCTAAGTCTTTTTCCAGTATGGGCTTCTGCAAGAGTGGTTCCTCCCCCAGCACAGAATTTTCCTCTCACTTCACAAGACTGGACTAATGCTTTTGATGCCATGAGTGCTGGTCTTAGTACCGATTTGGCAATCTTGCCACAAGACAGTCTCTATCGAGACACCATTGCTTTTCATATGAGTGCTTTTGAGACGGTCTTTGCCAAGCCATATGATCCAACTGCAACAGCATATTTCTTTGATCAGGCTTTGGATTCATCCACTGTAGCGCAAACCATTCCCGGTCATAACTCCATCGGAGACTTGTGTGATGTCACTGTATTGACTTCGATCGATATTGACATATCTACAGCGGCAAACAACCCTTCGGGTGGCGTACTCATGAAGTCTATGAATTTTGTGGTTGGCGTTTTAGACAGTATTGGGTCGCAATCTTTTTATGGGGTTTCTTATACTTACGATTATACGGATGGAATAACATATAATGATTTATTTCTGCTTGGTGCTGTGGATGATGCTGCAATTCAAGCTTTGCTGATTGGGCGAGGTCTTCTTGTGCCAACATATAGTTTTGCGCCCGGTGTGGATGGAAATTCGGCGTCTACATGTGCGGCGCTTTGCCAAATCACTTTCCAAAACTGTATAGCCAATGCGGATGCGACACTGTTGGCATGCCATGATTTAGTAGATCTACGCATACTCGGGTGCGCAATTACATGTCTAATTGCAGCCGCTGCTCCGGGTCTTGGAACAACTATAGCAGCATTTTGTCTACTTGCATGCGCAGCCGATGGTATTATCGGCCACAGAACATGCTCCAGAGTGTATGCTCTAGATCTCACACTTTGTGGAAATAATTTAAATGCGTGTCTTCTAGCTTGTGGTATAGTTGTTGTTTATATCTAAGGGCATAAAATCTGTGAAAGGCCATGGATTGAAAACAGAGCGGTTCGATAAAGATCTTACGGGCTTTGTCATTCTCAGGGGTGGGGTTTCGTGGGTTTGGAAAAGTCGTCTTGGAAATAGCTGGTACGAACCTCACAGTAGTACAATTGCGGCGCTTTTATCAGTGGTAATTGCTATGCGCCTGTCCTTTGCATACAAAACATGGGTTTTGGGTGGGATCACAGCGACCCTTCCGTACAATGCTTTTATTATAGCATTTGTTTCATTTTTTTCTGTCTTGTTGTTGTGGCTGATACTTCGCCGACCTGTTTACGCATTTACTAACTTTGCTATCATCAGATTTCGCTATTATGTAAAGATTCAAGATTGTGGAGAAGAACATAATTACCAAAACATTTGCTCTGAACAAATTGTGCATGATATGTTTCTTGGTCATAAGCATCGTATGAATACAGCGTTGGCTATTCGTGAATACAACAAAATGCACACGGATAATAATGTGCCCAGAGTCGCATTGATTCTGGAAGACAGCAGATATTTAACACCACCAGAGAAGAAAATACATATTGACGAATTGGCAAGTAAGGCAGTAGAAATTGCTGTTCTGGGCGAGGAGGAACCGGTTGGAATGCCTGTTCACTTGCGATTGAGTGCTTTAACATATTTCATGCCCGGTCTTCTCGTTATTCCAATGTTGTTTTCTCGATTATACATGAACTTCAAGAGAACCGCCAGTATGAATATCACTGATCTAATAACTCAGGGTAATGCTGTTAGCACTGGTTTGTTTTTGGGGTTTCTTGGCATACTTACTGTTGTGGTTTTGCACGAAATCGGCGTATTACCACTTGGTGCCTGGCGTGGACAATGTTCTCTTAAAGAAACGGTTGTTTTCAAACGAAACAAGTGGGTTCGATTCCATCCTGACAAGGATCTTGCGATGGCTCGTTTTGTTGACAATGATGTTGCGGATGTGGTGTTGATGAGTTCTGATGGCACTCATGCGGTGTGCCGACTGGCTGGGCCTTACCTTTGGCACTTTATCGCGTGCTGGGCGTATCGAGAAGATTGAAACTTCGTTCTCCAGTTGTTGTTTGCGGTGTCTTTTTCGATAGTCAGCCGAGTTGTGGTTGATGAGATATTGCTTTGAGTATTGGGCTTGAAGATCGCACCCTTACGGTCGCGGCTCGTTTGTGAGAATCTTTTATTTGATCATGGGTGCCAGCGGGTTGCCAGTGTGTGGGGGACATTCAGCAGGTCGAGAACTTTGCCTACGGTGAAGTCGATGATGTCTTGGATGGTTTTGGGGTTGAGGTAGAGGCCTGGATTGGGGGGACAGATGGTGGCGCCAGCAAGTGTGAGTGTGCGCATGTTTTCGATGTCGATGAGGCTCAGAGGCATCTCGCGGTGGCAGATGATCAACGGTCTGCGTTCTTTGAGTGTGACCATGGCGGCGCGGGTGAGGAGGTTTGAGCCTGAGCCTGAAGCCAGCGCACCCATGGTGGTGCTGGAACAGGGGAGGATGACCATGCCTTGATGGATGTGACTTCCGGTTGCGATGACTGCGCCGACATCCTTGTTGGGATGAATGGTGAGTGTGCCTGGCAGGGGAGAACCTGAGTGGTTTGTAATGAACTGGTCAGGCTCGAGGGTGGTGATGGAAGCTTCTTCAGCCAGGAGGCGTTTGCCATAGTCGCTGACGACCAGGTGGATGTGGATGGGGTTTTCAAGGAGCAGGTTGAGCAGCCTGAGGGCGTAGGCAGCTCCGGAGGCGCCGGTGATGCCGAGGACGAGCTGGCGTGGGAGTTGAGACGAACTGGTCATGGTTCATGGTAGAGCGGGTAGATGAGGAGGGTAGAATCTGATCGGTGACTGACAGGAGCATGGATGATGATGATGCACGCAAGGCGAACTGGGTTGAGGGCGGTTCTGGCGAGGGTGGCGAGCTTGATGTTGCTTGGGGTGGTGGGGACGGGGTGTGTGGGGGCTGGGGGGTGTGTGGGGTACAACACTTATCCAGATCCGGGGACGGGGGTGGCGGGGTCGAATCTGAACTTGCTGCCTATGGGTTCGATTATGGAATCGGCGCTGGGCTGGGCGTTTGAGAGATATCCGGGTGGGATCGGTGGGGATGAGGGCGGGGGCGGGTTGAGGGTAGTGAACTTGCCTTTGGGGGTGAAGGCTGAGACTTATCGAACGATTGCTGAGGAGGTGGGTGCGAGGCCGATGCGCGAGGGTGATGGTGGGGAAGGGGTGTACCATATCGGCGAGATACGAGTGCGAGGGTCACGGGCGCAGGTGGACATGCATGTGCCTGGGGATGAAGGGTTGGTTGGGGTGACGGTTTATATGCAAGGCGGGTTGAAGCCTTGGCGGGTGACGGGTCGGCGGGAGTGGGGAGCGGGGGTCTTGGGTGAGCCGAGGATGAATGTGATTGAGCAGGTGGAGCAGGCTGAGGCTGAAGGCTCGGAATGACTTGATGAAAAAAAATACCAGTCATGACACAATACAGGACGCGGGGGGCAGGCTTCTGGGGCTTGACGGGGTGGATGGTGGTCGCATTCGTGGGCTGTTGGAGAGTGCAAAGGTGATGGCAGAAACAGGGGGGATGGGGGGGGCGGGGGAGGCGGGGGAGGAGTTGGCGGGGAAAACGGTGGGGATGTTGTTCTTTGAGAACTCGACGCGGACGCGGATGAGCTTTGGGCTGGCTGTGCAAATGCTGGGGGCAAGGGTGCTGGAGATGGAGGCGCAGGGGTCGTCGCTGGCCAAGGGTGAGTCGCTGGTGGATACAGCACTCACGATTGAGTCGATGGGGGTTGACGGATTGGTGGTTCGGTGTGCTGAGGCGGGCGGGGCATGGATGATTGCTCAGCACACGAAATGCGCGGTGGTGAACGCGGGTGATGGCAGGCATGAGCACCCAACACAGGGACTGATTGACCTGTATGCATTTGCGCATGCCCATGGCCGGGCTGATTCGTGGGATCTGTCGGGGCTGACGCTTGGGATTGTGGGCGATGTGGTGAACTCGCGGGTGGCGCGGAGCGCGATCGCGGGATTTACCACACTTGGAGCGCGGGTGGTTTGCATCGGGCCGGTGGCGATGGTGCCTGAAGCGATACGGTGCTTGGGGTGTGAGGTTGAGAGAGACCTTGATGGGGTGATCGGGGGAATGGGTGGGGGGATGGGAGGGGGGCTTGATGGGGTGATGATGTTGCGGGTTCAGTTTGAGAGGCACGGGGGAGATGGGCTCAGGAATGATGGTGCGGGGCGGCTGGACTATCGGACGCGATATGCGATGACAGTTGAGCGGGCAGCGAGGCTTGGCGATGGTGCGGTGGTGATGCATCCGGGGCCTATGAATGCGGGGCTTGAGATTGATCTTGAAGTGGCCAGGGGGGAAGCGGGAGGGGGGAGATCGCTGATTCGAGAGCAGGTAGCTGCGGGTGTGGCTGTGCGAATGGCGGTGCTTGAAGAAGTGATTTCGGGCAAGAATGTGTGATTTTTATAAAAATCTGAGCGGGAATGGGGTGCAACAGGGAAAAGTTGTGGCATGTTGTATGAGCGACCCTTGTGGAGTGGTCACTGGGCGGTGGTTGTGTCTATTCTGCCTGGACTATTTTGATTGAATAATCGGAGATGTGTGCGATGAAGTGTTTTATTTCAGCTGTGGTTGTTGGGCTGATGGTTGCGCCTGGTGCGCTGGCTGATGGGGGAGCGCATATTACGGTGGATGCTGTGCAGGGGCAGGTTGTCATCGTGGGGGGATATGAGGTCGGGGAAGAGGCTTATACGATTGGTGTCGATGGGTATCTGAGGCACATGGGTGAGATTGAGACGGTGGTGACGATTGGGGCCTGGCCTTTTGATCCGTTTGTGGGTTGGCAGGCGGCGCGGGAGATTGTGCTGACGAGTGATTTTTTCTCTGCGACGGGGCGACTGGATGGCGGCGATTTTGCATACGAGATTGTGAATGTCGCGATGGTGAATGGACCTGGGACAACAACGGTTGCGTGGGGCGAGGCAGCGGGTGGCACGCTGATCGGCGTGGGGCGCTCAGATGGGGTGACACGCGATGCACGGAGCTTTATCGTGGGGTTCAATGGGCATCCCGAGTTTCAGCAGACGATGATTCAGGATGAGGGGTTGTTTGATGTGACGCTACGGGCGTGGGATCGCAATGGGGTGTATGCGGATTCTGGAGATCTGATTGTGCGGTTTCAGGCGATTCCTGCTCCGGGGGGTGTTCTGGTGCTGATGGTCAGCGGTGTTTGTGCAGGCAGGTGTAGAAGACGGGGCTGAGCGGGTTGCTTGAATCGTAAATGTGTTTTTGGTGGGTGTGGTGACTACTGTGGTTTCATGGAAACGCGATACCCACGATTACCTACGGACACGGACAATGGGCTGCTGGTGATCATGAGCGGGCCATCGGGGGTGGGCAAGACGACGATAACGCGTGCTGTGGAGCGATCGATACGGGATTCGATTTTTTCGATTTCCGCGACGACCAGGGCGAGGACGGATGCGGATGTGGAGGGGGTTGATTACCACTTTGTTGATGATGCGACCTTCAGCAGTATGGTTGAGGGGGATGAGTTTCTCGAGTGGGCGGAGGTTTTTACCAACCGTTATGGCACGCCACGGGCCTGGGTGGAGGAGCAGCTTGCGCGTGGTCGGCTGGTGATTCTGGAGATTGATATTCGCGGCGCAGAGCAGGTGAAAAAGAAGATGCCTGATGCGCTGGGGATTTTTGTGTTGCCTCCTAGTGAGGAGGAGCTTTTACGCCGACTTCGTTCTCGCAAGCGCGAGGATGAAGCAACGATTCAACGGCGTTTTGCTGAAGCCAAACGAGAGATTGCTCAGGCGCAAGCGGATGGCGTTTATGATGTTTTTATTGTTAATGAACATCTTGAAGAGGCGATTGAAGAAGCGGTGGGTGCTGTGAGGGCAGCGCGGGAGTAGCGGGCGGGGTGAGGGGGTTAGAGCGGGGGGGTGGGAATAATGCGCCGGTTTGGCGGGTTTCTTCAAATTGAGGCTTGTGTATCAGTGAGCCTCTTTGTAGAGTAGATTAGCAAAAAATATACCACCTTGTGAACTGGAGCATGTCTCATGTACAGCTTCCCATTTAGCACCAACCGCTCTGTCTGTATATATCTTGCTGCATTGGTGATGGGGGGTGTCTTCGCTGCGGGTTCGGCTTCCGGGCAGATTATTCATGATGAACTCAAGCTCCTGGCGAACGATGGAGCGGAGTTTGATTTTTTCGGCGGCCCCACCGTCATGGATAACGGCATTATTGCTATTGGAGCGAATGGAGACGATGACAATGGCATCGACTCGGGTTCGGTGTACCTGTTCGATGCAGCCACGGGTGCTTTTATCACCAATATACTTCCAAATGATGGTGCAGCAGGCGACAGGTTCGGCTCTCAAATTGCCATCGACAAGGGAATACTCGCTGTTGGGGCGCTAAATGACGATGATAACGGTCTTGACTCAGGCTCTGTATATCTTTTCTTTGCCTCTACTGGTGCTCCAGTCGCCAAACTGCTTGCAAGCGATGGGGCTGCGAATGATGCCTTTGGCGTGTCTGTTGCGATCAGTAACGGCATCGTTGCTGTCGGTGCAGCAGGAGACGATGACAATGGCCCCAACTCTGGTTCGGTATATCTATTCAATGCCTCTACAGGTCAACAAATTGACAAACTCCTTCCAAACGATGGTCAAGGGGGTAACTCTTTTGGTGGGGCAATCGCCTTTTCAAATGGTGTTCTTGCGATAGGAGCGACTGGAGACGATACCAGTAGCCCGAGTTCTGGCTCGGCATATGTGTTCGATGCATCCACAGGCACTCAGATCGTCAAACTCATCCCGATTGGTGGATGGTGGTTGGACAATTTCGGTTTCTCCATCGCTATTCAAGACGATGTTGTTGCCGTTGGGGCAATGAGTGGCCGTTATGGCAATGGCTCGGTGTACTTGTTCGATGCAACCACTGGTGAACAGACGGCCAGAATCGTCCCGGTTGATAGTCATGTGGAAGGCTATTTTGGTACCGATGTCGCTATCGACAGGGGTGTTGTTGCCATTGGGGCGGCTGGCGACAATGTCAATGGATGGATGGCTGGTGCGGTGTATCTTTTTGACATCTCTACTGGTGTGCAGACAGCCAAACTCCTGACAAGCGATGGTGCTGATTATGATGAGCTTGGCTGGTCCATCTTCTTCAATAATGGCCGCGTTGCAGCAGGGGCGGTGCATGACAACGATAATGGATTCTGGTCTGGTTCGGCGTATGTGTTTGATGTCAGGAGTGTCATCTGCCTGGTCGATTTCACCGGCGATGGCATCGTGGATGTACTGGACTTCTTTGCGTTTGTCAGTCTGTTTGCTGCCAGTGACCCTGCTGCTGATCTGACGGGTGATGGCATTGTTGATGTGCTGGACTTTTTCGAGTTTGTCCGCCTGTTTGTTGCTGGGTGTCCTTGAGGAAACAGGAATCGTTTTAGTTGAGCTGATTCATCGGTTCGTATTGCATTAGACCTTTTTACAAAGAGACACGCCCTTGCGGTCGTGGCTCGTTTGTGTGTGTTTGAATTTAGCTGATGTTCAGCGTGGGTTTTGTCTTGCCTGAGCGCATGGTGGTGAGTGCGATCTGGCTTTGGGTGTTGGTGATGATGGTTTGCAGGTGGTCGGTGAGGGTTGATTGTTCGTCGAAGTTTGCAGAGGGGTTGCCATCGTCGCAGTTTTGTCTGAGTGACATGGTGATGGGGATTGATCCCAGGAAGGGGAGGCCCAGGCGTTGAGCCATGAGTTCGGCGCCGCCTTTGCCGAAGATGTCGTATTCCTTGTTGTCATCGCCGATGAAGAAGCTCATGTTTTCGATGATGCCCAGGACATCGATGGAGAGTTGCTGGAACATTTTTACAGCACGAACAGCGTCGTCCTGAGCGACTTGTTGTGGTGTGCAGACGATGATGGCGCCGGTGAGGCTGAGCATTTGGGCGAGTGTGAGGGGGACATCGCCGGTGCCTGGGGGGAGGTCGATGATGAGGTAGTCCAGTTCACCCCAGCTGGTTTGTTCAGCGAGTTGTTTGAAGGCTCCGTGGGCCATGGGACCGCGCCAGATGAGAGGCTTGTCGGGCTCGACGAGTTTGCCGAGTGTCATGGCTTTGATGCCCTGGATTGCGAAGGGTTGGAGCATGCCTGCGACGACATTGGTTTCCAGGGCGTGGAGGTTGAGCATGGTGGGGAGTGAGGGGCCATAGATATCGCCATCAAGCAGGCCTACAGCGTGTCCCTGTCGCGCCAGGCCTACAGCGAGGTTGACTGCGACGGTTGATTTGCCGACGCCGCCTTTGCCTGCCCCGACGGCGATGATGTTCTGGACGCCTGGGAGTGATCCGGTCGTGGGCGGGGCGTTGAGGCCTGCGATGGGCTGATGGCCTTGAGGTTGATCGGCTTGTTGCTGGGGAGTCGGGTTTGTGCCTGCAGCGTGGATGACGGTGCCAGCGTGATCAACGAACTGGATGCGAAGGCTTGCGGGCGGGGCGAGGGAGGAAATCACGCTGGCGATGGTCTTTGCCAGCGTGTTCATGGTCTTCTCTGATTGTTGCTCAGCCAGATGGAGTTTGAGGGCGATGTGATCATCGCAGACGGTGATCCACTGGAGGGCTTTGGAAGCGACGATGTCGCCTGTGCCTGTGGGGTCCATGACGCTGGTGAGTGCGTTGGTGATGGTCTCTTTGGTGAGATTCATAGCTGGGGTTGGCCTTTTTACAGGGATTATGTTTACGGAGAACTGTAGGCTGTGTGTGGAACATCAGGGTGCAGATGTAGGCTGGGCTGATGAAGGGTGAACCCGGGGCAATGAGTGGTTGTATGAATCGTTAGAGGGCTATAGAGGCTGATTTGTGGAACTGGCGTGTGGGTTGTTCACAGACGGCTTGGAGGATCTCAAAATGGCACGACAGCGTGGTGGTGTGATCGCGGGATTGATGATTTTGGGATTGGCTGCTGGCGGGCCTGTGGTGTGTGCTCAGGATGTGGGGAAAGGGAGTGGGTCAAAGGGAGGAGATGATGTGTTTGTGCTGGCTGGGCCTCGGGTGAAGGAGATTCGGGTGCCTGGTCAAGAGGACACGCTGACGGGGCGAGGCGTGAACCGGAGGGGGATGGGTCAGACGCTTCAGCCCAATGTGCTGTTCAAGGCGATATCGATTCTGGAAAAGGAGCCTGCGCCTGAGGGTGAACAGTTAAGTGATTCTCAGCGTGAGTCGCTTCGCGAGCTGATGAAAGCGTACCGGGCGAAGGTGCGTGAAAATCTGCAGGCTCATAGTGAGGATATTGAGCTGTACCGCAAGATTATGAAAATGTCAGATGAGGATATTGCACAGCTTACAAAGGGTGACAAGCCCGGGATGATGGAAGCGATGGAGGGAGATGTTGGGAGGGGAAGGATTCAGAAGATGCTGCGAGAGCTGCCTGGGGGAGCTGATCCACGGGATTATGCGCGAGCGAGGCTTCGTGCGCTGCGCGAGGGTGGGCCTCGGCTGATGGACTGGAACACGCGGGTGTGGGCTGTATTGAATGAGCCTCAGCAGGCGTTGGTGAAGGCGGAGCTGGCGAGGCTTGATCAGCAACGACAAAAAGAAAAGGCTCTGGCTCAACAGCGAAATATGCTCAGGAGAAATCCGGGGATGGAGGGGGTGGAGGGGGTGGAGGAGATGTCGCTGGAACAGTCGGATGAAGCGCTGATTGCACTGCTTCCAGAGCGCGTACAGAAACGGCTTGGTGAAATGAGCGAGGCCAGGCGGACTCAGACGCTGCGCTCGATTCGTCAGCGATTTGAAAGAGAGAGGCAAGAAAGAGTTGCTGAGCTTCGCTACGGGGATGAGGAGGATGTGCCTGTGGTTGACGATCGGGTTCGTGTGCCGAAACCTGAAAAGGATTTTGATTGAGCGTGGAAGCGACGGGTGTTTGAGCTGATGCTGCGCGGTACATGAATGCGCTAACTTGTAAAAACTATGAGCAGGGGTGTGGTTCTTTATGCCATGCGCATGGTCGGTCAGGTGCTGAGAGATGGTCGTATTGATGACTGAAACCACACAATTTGCTACGGTGGATAACTTGTAAATTGTTATGGTTTTACCTTATGTTTACCTAACTTTTGTTAAAAACTTGATGATTTTCTGTCTTTATTTGTTATTTTGGGTAAGATTGGGGACGACTTTTGGAGTTATAGCGAACCGAATACCCGATAATTGAGTATAACCATTTGATCTCTCTCTCCTCCAGCGGGGCGCCGTTTACCAATGGCGCCCTGCTTGTTTTTTTGCGTTGCTGATTTTTAGGATGGGGAATCAGCTTATCGTCTGGATAGCTTTGCCATTGAGGCTTCGAGTCGGAATGAGGTTTGGACGATGCACCGAGTGATTGTTTGAAAGGGATCTTGTGATGGATGGATCGTATCTGATCACCGGGGCTGCGGGTTTTATCGGATCAAGCGTGGCGAGTGTGTTGATTGAGCGGGGGGCGCATGTGGTCGGGCTTGACAACTTTGATCCGTATTACGATGTTGCGCTGAAGCGGGCGAATGTGGCAGCGTGTCAGTCACTAGCTGAAGATGGGGGTAGTGAGGGGGGTGGGGGTGGGGGTGGGGGCGGGGGATCATTTTCATTTGAGGTGTGTGATATTCGAGATGCCAATGCGATGGGGCGGTTGTTTGATCGCGTGAAGCCTGAGTGTGTGATTCATCTGGCTGCGCGGGCGGGGGTTCGGCCGAGTCTGGTCGATCCGGTGGGGTATTACGAGACGAATGTGCTGGGGACGGGTGTGGTGCTTGGTTGTTGTGAGGCTGTGGGTGTGAAGTCGGCGGTGGTGGCGTCATCGAGTTCGGTGTATGGGAACAACAAGAAGGTGCCATTCGCGGAGTCGGATCGTGTGGATGAGCCGATCAGTCCGTACGCGGCATCCAAGAAGGCGACGGAGCTGGTGTGTCATGCGCATCATCATTTGACGGGGATGCCGGTGGGGTGCTTGCGTTTTTTCACGGTGTATGGCCCGAGGCAGAGGCCTGACCTTGCGATTGGGATGTTTCTGGATCGAGTATCGCGTGGGGAGGTGATTCCGGTGTTTGGTGACGGGTCGAGCAGCCGGGACTACACATACATTGATGATATTGTTTCGGGAGTGCTGGCAGGGGCGGACCGGATTGACGAGTTTGGGTATCGGGTGTGGAATCTGGGGGGGAGCAGCCCGGTGACACTGAGCGAGATGATCGAGACGATCGGCCGAGTGGTGGGGGTTGAGCCAAGGATTGATCGACAGCCGATGCAGCCTGGCGATGTTGACCGGACCTATGCGGATGTGAGCCTGAGCCGAGCTGAGCTTGGATTTTTGCAGAAGGTGGAGTTTGAACGCGGGGTTCAGTTGCAGTGGGACTGGATGCGTGCAAATAGCGTAGAGCCCAAGGCTGCTCCGTGACGGGAATGGCTGGTTGAGATGCCTGGTCAGGGTTTAGTTATTGCCTGATGCAACGAGAATGCGATACTGCTCGATTCTGCGTTTGAGGTCTTCAAGTTCACGCTTGGTGGGAACCCATGCGCTTACAGCCTGGTTTTGTTTACGCACGACGAAGATGGGATGGCTGATGCGTCTGGACTGTTTGGTCACAGTTTGAACACCAACACGGGAGCCTTGGCTTTGCAGGATTGTGACGGTGGGTGCAAGGGTGCGCTGGCTTTGAAGATCACGATAGAAGGAGCGGACCATTGCGGGGTCGCGGGCAGCGGCGGTCTGGCTGGTGTTTGTCTGAACGCGATTAACGACGAGCTGATTGCCCTGACGCTCAACCGTGCTGGTGGGCAAGGCGTTTGAGGCGGGTTTGGGTTGAAGATCAGCAGGGAGGGTTTGTTTCCATGATTCAGCAGCACGGTATTGCTGGTTGAGAGTGACATGGGAGAAGCTCATGGGGATGTAGCCCATGTCTGCATAAAGGGCCACACGGCTGTTTTTTTCTGTATTGGTGAGCGTTCGGCCAATTCTGCGTTCGATGATGTCATAACGAATGCCGACCCATGTTTCATGACCCGGGTTGAGGAAATCCGCGATGATGTTGGACTGGGATATCAGCATGTGATCCAGCCAGGTTGGGGCGAGGCGGTGGAGAATATCCGGAGCACGAGGCTCGATGATGAATGTGACGGCTGGGGCGCGGTCCTGCATGGCTAAAAGCCAGCGGTGGGCATCCCAGACGGGCATCTTGGTGAAGGCATCGAGACCTATGAGAGTTGCACCCAGTTCGACAGCGATATCAAGTTCTGCAAAGGCGCGAGCGACATGATCGGGGTTGTCAGGGTCGAGCACCTGGGCTGTGGGTGCGTCCCAATAGTTGGTGACCTGTTGTGATCTGCCCCACCAGAAGCCAATATCTACTGCTGAGGATGCAGAAGCCAAGTCGGGAAGTGATTGCTGCATCGCGGGGATTTGTTTCATGGGTGACATGAACAGGAAGGGGTAGTTGAGTTCGTCGTGTTGCCTTTGAAGACCTGTGGGGGTCCAGACCATGATGCGGTTGAAACCGGCGCTGGGTGAGGCACGAAAGACATTGGCCCAGGCGCGCCAGCCTTTGGTGTCGGGTCTGCGGTTGGGGTTGGAGTAGCCCCGAGGGTTTGCTGCAGAGAGATCTGCTCGTTGAGTGAGAGTGAAGCCACGGACGGGGCGGGGGTCGCGGGTGTATTTGACGGGGCCATAGTTTGACTGGAAGTAATCACGGTAGGGGAGGAGGGTTCTGACCCATTGGTTGTTATCTTTGGTGACTCTGACAGCCAGGATGAAGCGTCTGGTTTGAGCGGGGGGAATGGTGCCTTGGAGTTTGAAGTCAATTTCCCAGTTTCGACCCCCGGTCTGATAGATGCCGCCGGGGCTTCGGAGTTGTGTTCTTACGCTGGTCTTGTATTCAAGGACGGGGTAGAGAAGGCTGGCGCCGATGGTGTATTGGTTGTCATTCATGACGACGACGGGGCTGTAGAGTTCTTCGGGGTAGGAGCGTCCTGGACCAAAGAAGTTTTTGTTGTTGTGGTCAAGTTCAAGGGTGGAGCTGTCGTAACGGAAGTCGCGAGCGGTGATGTTCTGACCCATTCTGATGCCACCGAGTGTAATGGAGCCAAGAGGTTGGGGTTGTGATGAGTTATTGGTGTAGGTAATGCGAACATCAAAGCCACCGGATTGCTCGATGAATCTGATGGTGGGTGTGAGGGGAGAGCTGTGGGCGATGGTTCTTTTGTTGGGAGAGATGATGGGGATGGGCGGAGATGATGCATCGGTTTCATCATCAAGGGAGATCGTGTCGTTGTTGATGGATGCTTTTAGTGCAAGCGGCGGATTCGCATCTGGTGGAGCAGGGCGTGAAGAGCGCGCCCCGGCATGGGCACAGGCACCAAATGATAATAGTGCGATGGGTAAGAGAATAAGGATAGATTGTTTGAGCCAGTGCATGATTTGAGTTTCAGCCTTTTACAGTCAGCGTGAGATCCTGGGGTTGGATTGCATACGCATGTTGTGTGTGGATCTCCGTATCACGGTTCAGGGTTTGTGCTTTGTTTATCACTCTTTAGACGATTTTGCAAGGCTTTGAGTTCCTTTGAGTTGTAGCGCTTGATCGATCGAAGAGACACTTTGCGTAAGTTGGTGTTCGAATAGCCGGGCTTGCTGATGTGAAATCGAGCGGGTGTGCGAGGCTTTGCAGGAGCTGGGTGATTGGTACGAATGACACGGTAGACGACGGGTTTGTTGGTACTTTGACTGAAGCCGCCGGTGCCTGATCGGCCACCTTTACCGGGTCTGCCGCCTCGGGGACCGCTGCTGAGTGAGCCTCCATTTCCACCAAAGCCGTTGTCAGGGTCGCCCTGTTGAGAGGAGCCGCCGGTGCTTGCTGATCTTGATGATTCTTCGTCAGGATCGATCTGAAGGTCTCTGGGGATGGTGTCGAGCCATGATTCGGCAGCACTGAAATCACCCGCGCCGGCAAGATCGATGTTGTGCCAGTAGGGAGCTGCAACATAGCCCATTTGATTGTAGTGTCTGAGATATTCGTATCTTTCTTCGCTGGAGAGCGATCGTCCCAAATCATCTTCGATCAGGTCAAAGCGGATACCAACCCATGTTTCATGGCCTGGCAGGAGGAAGTCTGCGATGACTTTTGAACCTATGATTTTGGTGTGATCAAACCACACGGGGGCGAGGCGATGAAGAAAATCTGGAGCTTTGGGTTCGATGACGAAGGTGACACCAGGAGCACGGTCCTGCATGAGTTTGAGCCAGCGAATGCCGTCCCAGTGTCCTATTTTGGTGAAGGCATCCAGTCCGATGATGGTGGCGCCCAACGCAACAGCCTGATCGAGTTCGTCTAACGCTTGTTGTATATCAGCGGGGTCGTTGATGTCCATGACACGGCCTTCAGGAGCATCCCAGTAGTCATGGATCTGCTGACTTCTACCCCACCAGAAGCCAAGATCCAGATCGGGCTTTGCGAGTCTTGTGAACTCTCCCATGGAGCTTTGCATTTCGGGTAGATCATCTAAACCTGTCATGAAGAGGAAGGGGTAGTTCCAGGTTTGATTATGCTGATATACACCAGAAGGCGAAAAGATCATGAGTCTGTTGAAGCCTCGGGAGGGAGAAGTGCTGAGACCGTTAACCCATGGTTCATAGCCATGAACATCGGGTCTGCGAGATTCGTTTACGAAGCCTCGCGGGTTGGAATCTTGTGCCATTGACCGGTCAGCGAGTTGGATTGCCTTGACGGGATTTGGGTTTCGCTGGTAATCCACGCCGCCGTAGGTTGATCTGAAGTAGTCTCGATAGGGCAGGAGTGTTCTCATCCATTCGTCGCCAGACTCGGTGACGCGCATGGTGAGTGTGTAGACGAATTGTTCACCGGGTGGGATTTGGCCATAGTTTTTGAACTCGACTTCCCAGTTTCTGCCGCCGGCCAGGTAGGCACCGCCTGGTGAGCGAATCTGGGTGCGAATTTTGTGTTTGTATTCGAGGATGGGGTATTGAAGGCTAAACCCAAGAGTGTAATTATCATTCTGGATGATGGATACCGGGCTGTAGATTTGGGAGGGGTAGAAGTGCCCGGGACCATAGAAGTTTGCATTGTTGTGTGCGAGAGTAACTTTTTTAGAATCGTATCTGAAGTCGTAGGACTGAACGGTGTCACCCAATCGGATGCCACCGACGACGATGCCGCCGAGGTCTACGGGTTCGCTGGAGGTGTTGTTGTAGGTGAACCGAATATCAAAGCCATCGGTTTGGGGGATGAGCAGGATATCGGGTGTGATCTGGCCATAGGTGAGCCTGCGGTTGTTGGGAGAGATGATGTCAAAGCCGTCGTTGCGTGTATCAGAAAAAGTGATTTTGTCATTGGCAATGGAGACCTGAAAATCACCTGTGTCTGCGCGAGCGCATAAACCTCCTCCGGCTGCGAGTGATGCAAATAAGACAAGAGACGGAAAGTGTGAGCTGGATTTCATGGTATTGCAGACAATCGACCGGGTTCAGGCCTGTCTTTGCAAATGATGGGTCCATCAAGTTTTTCTATTGTTCCCTTTCAGCAATGGTGGCAGAGTCGATTTTTTCTGACCTGGGAGGTGTTTATTCTGGTAACTGGCTTGCACTCTCTGGAAAGATTGTGTGCTGAACAGGTACCGGAGTCGTGCTGCTGAATGATTGCGTTTTATCGGCGTTGGCGGGGTTGCAGGTCTGCGATCTGGAGCCGATGGCTGCTGAGGCCGGTGTCAACGGTTGTATACCGGACAGCTTTAAGCGTGTTATTGAGGAAGATGTGATCGATATGAAAGATGGGTGTTTCTCTGGGCCAGGTTCCGGTGGGGCCAAAGCCAGCCTGATCAAAGGCGTTTTGCATGGTGCCTGTGATGAGACTCAATGAGGCAGAGCCTCTGGGGATGTTCATGTCGCCGACGATGATGTCTGGAGTTTGCAGCGGGCTTGAGTTTGCAGTGTTGGTGAGTGTCTGAATTCTTTTCTGGACACGCTGGGCCAGAGCGTAGCGACCCAGACCCGGATCTGAAGGCAGATCTATAAGCCAGACGACGAGGGGTCTGTTGAGTGTTTCGGTGGTATCGAGTGTGATTTGAAACAGCCAGCCGGGATCTTGGCGATTGGTGTTGCGGGGGAGTTGATCGAGTGTCTGGACCGCAGCGTCAAGGGCATCTGCAACGACGCCTTGGGTGATGCTGCGAGTTGAAGGATCTGGCGAATCCAGACTGAGCGAAACCAGGCGGGAGTTCAAGGTTTCGTAGCGCGTGACGACAGCCAGGAAACCCAGGCGCGTTGCGGTGTAGTTATCACCGAAGGCCTGAGCGATTTCAGGGAAACGGCGAGTGCGTAGGGGATTCGTCAGCAACAGAATGTCGGGATTGTCTGATTTTGTTGCAGCTTCAATAAACTGCTCCCATTTTTTTTGCGACGGTGCGTACATGTTCCAGTGAGCAAGGCGCAGTGTGGGAATACCCGGATCTGGTTTGACTGTCCGGTTGAGCACTCTCCAGTCAACAAAGCCGGTGTAGGCGAGGATGGCAGCGATGGTCATGATTGAAACAATGGAAAAAAGATCGTGGCGATGCCTGACAGGGGGTTTTTGTTTGGGCAAGATGATTCGAGCTGTGATATACAGGACGATCTGGACGATGATGTAGGCTGAGGATGGAATCCAGTAGAGGTATTGTGTTGCGGCGATGCGATCGGTGGTGATTCGGCTGAAGAACCAGACAACTGCGAGGGTGAGCAGTGTGGCCTGAAGCAGGCGTGCCAGGATGGATCTGATACGGTGCATAACCAATCATTGTCGGCCAGAGTGTGCCATGAGTGTAAATGAGTCGTGAGAATATCGAGCAAGAGCGTTGATGAAGAGCCAGAATCAAACAATGCAGAGGGATATTCGGGTTGTGCTGCAACAGCCTGCGCTGCCTGCGTATCGGTTGGCTGTGTTTCGCGAGCTTGCCCACAGGCCGGGAATTGACCTGAGGCTGGCGTATTCTGAGCGGGCGGGATTGAGCAATGTTGAGCCTGAGGGGTTTGCGGGCGAATGTGTGAAGATGCGTCTGATTGGCATTGGTGGCCGAACGATGTACTGGCATGGGCCTCAGTTTTCTGCAGCGACGCGTCGGCGTGCAGATGTGGTGATTCTTTCTTGGGATATGCACTATTTAAGTCTGGTGCCTGCGCTTGTCAGGGCTCGGCTCAGCAGAGTTGGCACGGTGCTTTGGGGGCATGGATATTCCAAGAACGAATCAGAGCTAAGAAAGCGTGTGCGAAACAGCGTGACAGGTCTTGCCAGTTCAATCATGTTTTACAACAACATGGCAGCGGATCGGTTTGGACGGTCTGACAAGGTGTTCGTCGCGCTGAACAGTCTGGATCAAACACCTATTCAACAACAGCGCTCGTTGTGGATTGGCCGCAATGACTGGCAGCGAGCGTTTCGTAAAGAGCATGGGCTGGGTGATGATCCGGTGGTGCTGTTTGTCTCCAGACTTGAACCGGCCAATCGTGTGGACTTGCTCCTCAAGGCATGCGCATTACTCAGCAAGACTGATCAGCCGATCCGAGTCGTGGTGATCGGGAAGGGCGAAAATCTTGATGAACTCAAACAGCAAGCCAGAGAGCTTGGTGTTAAAGATCGTGTGGTGTTTACCGGGCCGATTTATGCGCAGGAACATCTGGCTCCGTGGTTTTTGATCTCGGATGTATTTTGTTATCCTGCAAATGTTGGGTTGAGCATGCTTCATGCGATGGGGTATGGGCTGCCGGTGGTGACGAGTGATAGGACGGATGCACAAAATCCGGAGATTGAAGCGTTGCAGGCTGGTGAAAATGGACTTTTGTATCAAGACGATAATGCTGAGGATCTGGCCCGGGTGTTGAAAACGGTTGTAAATGATGACGGGTTGCGCCAGAAGCTTTCTGCAGGAGCGCTGCATACAGCAATGGAACGATTCACTGTTCAACGGATGGTTGACGGGATGGAAGCTGCGATTCGACATGCGTTTGACAAGACGCACTGACGCTGAGGGTTGTGAATGGTGCGTACATTATTCGCTCGTTTTCAACCTGTAATCACGGTTAATTGTGTACGCCATGGGCGAGTCTGTGTATTGAAACCGTTGCTGATCATCATGGTTTGTTTGTTGGCATATTTAGGGCCAAGTCAGGCTTTGTACGCTCAAGATAGCTTGATCCGATGGGAAACAAAAAGATGGCGTGGCGGAACGGTAAGAGCTCCGGTTGAGTTGGACGATGGTGTTCTACTTGGTACTTATACCAATCCGGTAGATGGAGGGACAGGTGTTCTTTGCATGCGAAGCAAAGACGGCGGGCGGACCTGGCAGCGGCTGTCAATCATAGCGCAGGATCCAGATCCATCGGCAGATATTGGCGATGGTGATTTTACACTGCTTTCAAACGGGCACATCTTGCACTCTTACCGACATAACCACTATCGAGGTCGGCCAGCCTCGGAGCGCCGATATGCGATCAAGGTTGCAATCAGCAAAGATCGCGGCGTGTCGTGGAAACATCATTCAACTGTTATGACGAGTCAGGGTGAAAATGCCGGGCTATGGGCTTCATTCATCATGGAGACCAAATCAGGAAATGTGCAGTGTTATTACGATGACGAAGCCACACCAAAGCAGGCTGGGTTTGAACGGCACCAATGGGCACGAATGAAAACCTGGAATGCAAAGGCATCAAAATGGGAGAACCCGGTCACGGTTAGTCGCGCGAAAAACCCGGGGCATCTTTCGCGGGATGGAATGTGCAGCGTAGTAGAGCTTCCAGGCGGTCGATTGATCTGCGCTTTGGAAAGCGCCAGCACGGATGCACCAATCACCGGGGTCGTACGACTCGTGGTATCCAATGACGGCGGAAAGACATGGAGCTGGGCAGACACCGAGCGATTTGTGCTCTACGAGACTCGGGACAAACGATATAATGCGATTGCGCCGTGGATTACATTGCTGTCAGATGGGCGTCTGATCTGCGTATTTGTGACAGATGAGGATATGCCGATTCCCAACGATGTCTCAACAGGCAAGCGTAATGAAGACTTGAAGTATGTCATCAGTACGGACGGGGGACAAAGTTGGTCTCCGCGTGCAACGCTGCTGGATAAGGCACCAATTTACCTGCCTGGGGTTATGCAGTTAAAACACGGACCAGATGCGGGCATGATTCTGTGTTGCTATGTGAACACGAGAACTGGAGTCATGTTCACAAAGCGCGGGAAGCTGGCCTTTGAGCAATCGGGTGCAGCCATACCAACGGGTGATGGTGATGCACATTCATACGCCAAGATTGAGCTGCGTGATGCGTGCAGCAATGGGCGTGAAGTTTATCTATTGAATACCGGCACACAAACATTGGCGGTGCGAGTTTCCAAACGCTGGATGGCTGGTGACAAGCAAAAGATGACCACGACCGTGATCGTCGTCAGAGCTGGCGATAAGTACGCGAAGCGTTTGGGATGTAGTGTGCGCAAAATCGCGGGAGGGACGGACCGCGTGTTTGAGTGGGCTGTTGAGTCAGCGACTTTCCGATAGGTATTTGATACATCGCCCTGTTGTTGGATCACCTAGTATTTTTCATGCCTGCTCCTGTTCGCATCGTGTGTTGTGCAACGCTATCTGTGTCTGCATCTCGGATCGCTGAGGGGATTCTGGATCTTGATCAATGGATGACATTCCCAGGCTGGGGGCCGCTGCCTGGAATCCGATCAGCCAAGTTCATTGAGCGCACTGGTGATATTGTTGGTACGCGCATCGGCGTTGAGAATCGCGACGGGAGCCGGCATGTTGAGGAGATCGTTGAGTGGGATCCGCCTCGGATGCTGCGTCTTCGCTTGTGTGAGTTTTCAAAGCCGTTGGCATACCTTGCTACGGCGTTTGATGAAACCTGGTCATTTGATGAGTGTGATGGCGGAACCCGCGTTGAAAGAATCATGTTGCTTCACCCCCGATCTGCATTTACACGCCCGATTCTGATCGTGATCGGCTGGATGCTGCGGCGGGCCTTGCTCAGCCATATGGACATGATCGACGAATCATGAGCGTACATCTGGAGCGAGCGTGTTGTTATGCTGTGTGAAAGATGGGTGTGTTATGTCGCTGCAGATGGCTGTTCATCTTCGCATGGGCCGTACCATTCATTGTCGTCATCGTATTGGTATTCATACTCGTATTCGTGCTGAAGCGCGGCGTTGATAGTCAGGGGTTTGCCTGCCAACATGACGGATTTAAATACCAGGCGCAGGCCATAGAGAACGATCGTTGAAGAAACCATGCCTGCGGTGAGTTGCAAGAGGAAGAGCGGCGTATCACCTCGGGGCATGGCCATCACATTTCCGAGATAGCATCCTGTCAGAGCCAGGAAGAATGGGTTCCAGCACCGTTCCCGGATGGCTTGATCAATGACACCAACCAGGATGCCAAAGAATATGGCGTAAACGAGGACGCCGATCCATGCACCTTCTGCCCAGCCGTGGCCGATGATTCCGGGTCCGAGGTTGGCGAGGGTGTCCATTTGATCCTGGAGGATGATGCCAAGGGCTTCGGGTTTGTCATGCCAGAAGATACGAGGGACGGGATTCAACAGGAAGAACTTGAGGCCATGAAAGGGGATGAAGTCTGCACTGGTGGTGTAGTTTTCGATGATAAAGAGGGTGTTGTTGGTGGTGTCCGTATAGAGCATGATATCGAAAGAGTTATGATTAATTTGGGGATTCGTCACCATCTCTTTGAACTCTTCGATGCGACTTCCCGCGTCAAAGTTTGAATCACGCGATTCATGTCTGACACCGGTGTAAGCCAGAAGAAAGAGAAGAGCAGCAACTGCAGGAACACCCATTTTAAGAACCGTCATTGAGACAGAACGATATCTGAGGATCATGTAATACCAGAACCAGGGAAGAATGATGAGAATGCCCAGCACACCTCGTCGGCTTGAGCCGCCAGTAACGCTCACGAGGACCGCTGCACCAAAGGTGGTTAAAAAAACGAGCCAGGAGAAGGGGTTGAACCTGTTTGCCATGAGGTAAAAGGCAGCAAGCCCCATGGCGGTTCCGACCATGCCAGCTTTGAACTGAACCGCCAGGAGGCCAATGAAGTTTTGCGGGGGCACGAGCGAGGAGAGCAACCCCAGGATGACCAGAATGACGATGGGAATAATCATTCCTGTAGAAGTGATGGGAAGCTCAACCTTTGGGACAAGCCTGCCCAGGAAACGCATGCGGGCACCGAGCTTTGCGCTGAGCATGAAAACGACAAGAAAGACAATGAGAGCAATCGCCAGAATGCTCATGCTTTTGGGTGAGGAGATGAAGCGATCTGAGAAGTTGTTGCTTGTGGCAGTGAGGTAGGCGCCGACACCAAAGAAGTGGAGGTATCCCAGAAGAAAGATATTGCGCCAGGAAAGGACATCCCATTTTTTGCGGAACAGATCAAAAAACATGATCATCAAGATGATGATCGTGAGAATCAGTCCCATAGCTGCCAGCGAGATTTCCATGCGTGCTTCGTCCTCTGATCAATAGCCTTACGCTTTGCAAACCGTAGAAGTTCGCAGGCTGATGTCTCTTGAGTTCATCGGCCTGGTGAGCTGCCTGCTTGAGTCATATCGGACGCAGGCTCTGGTTCAAACCATGATGTTACGGCTGAGAATGTGGTTCAGGCGTATTTTTCATAAAGTCCTATGACCTGTTGAGCGACTTTGGGCCAGGTGAAGCGATCGCGAATGAGCTTTCTTCCAGCAGCACTCATGTTTTCTCGGCCTTGTGGATCGCCCACGACACGGACCAGAGCCTCGCCAACTGCTTGACCATCAAGGGGGCAGACTTCGCCAGCACCGACTTCGCCAGCAATGCCGTAGTGGCAGCCATCGGTGATCACGACGGGCAGGCCACAACCCAGAGCTTCGGTGATGGCGATGGAGAAGCCTTCCTGTCTGCTGGGTAGGCAGAAGCATGTGGCATCATGGAGGGCTTCGAGTTTTTCCTGGTGATAGATGGGACCAATGAGATGAACGCGATTGGTGAGGTTTGCCTGCTCGATGCGCTGCACAAAGTCGTCTTTGACACCATCGTCAGGGCCTGCGACCACGAGGCGAACTTCAGAGTCGTGACCTGCAAGAACGGTGAACGCTTGAGCGAGGTGATCAAGACCTTTTTTGTAGTGGAGCCTGCTGAGGAAGAGGACGAAGGGTTTGTTATCCAGTTCGGGGTGTTTCTTGTAGAAGGCGCCCGGGGTTGGGGCGGGTTCGATTTCGTCGATGAACAGGCCGTTGGGGATCAACTCGCCCTTTGAATGAATATTGAGGGGTTTGATGAGGTTTTGTTCATCGGTGTTGCCGAGATGAAGGAATCTGGCATCGTCGAGCATTTTTTTGTAGCCGAGTTTCAAGGCGAGTTTCTTTTTGAGTGTCTTCTGGCTGAGCGACCATGGATCAAGCATGCCATGAGGAACGATGGTGTAGGGTTTGTTGTGTTTCCGGGCTGCATCGGCAGCGGATTTGACGATTCGGCACCAGATGCCATGGATGTGGAGAAAGTCGATGTCATTGATGATTTTTTCGAGCTGATTTTTGACACGGCTGGCGGTGAAGCGCTCTGTGGTGCCGGTGGGGTTGATTTCATAGAGCGTGAGGAGTTCGCCGCCTGGGATGGCATCGAGTTGTTCGCGGGTGGAAGCGCCGGAATCGGATTCCTGAGCATAAGCGATGACCGAGACATTGTGCCCCTGCTTTGCCTGGGCTGCTGCCAGGCGCGTGGCGATGATGACGGGACCTCCTGAGGCCAGATCAAATGTTGAAGTAACATGAAGGATATTCATGGGGTTGAACTCCGGTGTGTGGTGGTTTTGTCTTGGAAATCATCGGCAAGAAGGTGAGTGGGATTCATCTAAGCGTTCCTCACGAGGCGTTCAGCCAGGCGTTTTGCCCTGTCACCAGCGCAGATACTCTTTTCCGGGAGCGAATGCATGACGGTAGACCTTGCTCCGACGATGGTATCGGTGCCTATGACGACGCCTGGGCCAACAAAGACATCAGCAGCGATCCAGACATCATCTTCGAGCACGATGGGATCTTTGATGAGAGGCATGTGAATCTGCTCATAGTCGTGGCTGCCTGCGCAGAGGTGGGCATATTGGCTGACGGTGCATCGTTTTCCGATGGTGACGGGTCCCAGGCAGTAGAGAACTGCGTGGTCTCCGATGGTGCTGTGGGCTCCGATGGTCAGATTCCAGGGGTGACTGATGCGGGTGGTGGGGCGGATACGGGCGGTGGGGTCGATGGTCGCTCCGAAGAGTTTGAGGAGGATGCGGCGGAGGGTGTACCAGTTGTGAAAAGAGAGACGAAAGAGCCTTTGGGCGACAACTTCCCACGCCAGCTCTTTGAGGCGCAGGGCTGGCGTTGAACCAGTGGTCTGGATGACTGATTGGTGGGCGTCGGTGCGCAACGGACGAGAGCTTTGATCATGCTGATGCTCTGAAGTACTCACCATTGATACCCCAGACGGTTGAGTGTGGGTTCCATGATGGGTCTGACACATTCGAGAATGGCGGGGTCTATTTCGTTACGCCATTTGTTCATGCGTTGTGGATCGGCGGTTTTGTCAACTGTTTCGATGAGATCATCAGCGTGATCCAGATCGATGAAGTCGATGATTTTTTCAAAGACCTGCTTCGGGTTTTCCATGAGATCTTCGTAGTGGAAGATGTGGACAGCGCTTGGACCAAGTTTTTCTGCGTCGTCCATGGCGCAAGTGATGGTGGCGGACCACTGCTTTGCAAGGATGATGTGTTTATTTTGCTCGTTGAGCCAGCTTTTCCAGTCTGGTGGTCTGGGCCCCCAGTATCGCAGGGGCTTGCGGGTGATTTTACGAGTGATTGTGCTTGCTGCCTGCTGGGCATAGGCGGGCCATTCCCAGATGGGGGTTTGCTTGGCGCGCTGGATGATGCGGTTGGTGGAAACACCTTTTTGGAGTATTTCACTGGTAGAGCGAAAGACGGATCTGCCATCGCGGACGACCAACAGGATTCTTGCTTCGGGATAAACCGCGTGGATGAAGGGAATGCGCAAGCAGTTGCTGGGGGTTTTTTCGACAAGACGCTGTTTGCCTGCTTCGGTGACAAAGTGGCTGAAGGTCTTGTGGATGTGTCTGGTGATGCGGGGCGTGGCGTCTTTGGAGACAAGGCGGTCATCCCTGCGATAGCCATGGCTCCAGGTCCAGACATGCCGGGGTTCTTCCCA
The DNA here is from genome assembly GCA_029260555.1 of Phycisphaerales bacterium. Taxonomy (GTDB): domain Bacteria; phylum Planctomycetota; class Phycisphaerae; order Phycisphaerales; family UBA1924; genus JAJDCZ01. Next base: position 18,677 of record JAJDCZ010000054.1, on the reverse strand, counting down.
ATAGGCGATATCCTGATGACCTCGAAAGAGGCTGCCGAGCCAGGTGGTGCCCGATCGCTGGGTGCCTATGAGGATGATGGGGGCGTTTGTCGTCATGAATGAGCCTCGTGAAGCTCGCGTGATTTGATCGGCTTGGCGGGGTTTCCGACATAGACCATCTGAGGCTCAAGGTCTTTATACGCACTGGACCGAGCACCGAGCACCGAGAGCCTGCCGACGGTGACATTGGGACCAACATAGGCATCCGCCCCGATCCATGCATCAGATTCGATGTGAATGGGATCGCGGATGAGAGGAAATCGGCGGTCGGTGTGGTCGTGTGTCCCTGCACAAAGATGGGCGTACTGACTCACAATGGTGCGGGCGCCGATGTGAATAGTGCCCAGTGAGTAGAGAATCGCCTGATCACCTACGGTGACATCCTCTTCGAGAATGATGTTCCAAGGCACCTCGATGTTGACACTGGGTCTGAGGCGAACACCCCTGGCAACCTTGGCGCCAAAGAACCTGAGAAGCTGACGACGAAAGCCGTACCAGTTATGGAAACTAAGGCGGAAGATGGGCCTGCCTACGAGCATCCAGATCGCTCTGCCAACCTTTTCCTTGAAGGTCCAGGGGCTGGATTCGGGGAGAAGTTGTCCCAGTTCGTCGGTGCGATCAGGGGGTGAGTTTGATTGAGCGGGTGTGGAAGTGCTTGATGCTGCCGGGCTGGCAAGACGGTCTTGTGCATCGAAGATTTCGGTTTTGTTTTGCGGGAGTTGATCGGTTTCGAAGGATTCACCTCGTGTGAGGACACGGACTTTGAGCTGGGTCATCTGCTCGTAGATAGCCATGAGCCGGGCGTAGGTCCAGCCGGGGCGGCCTTCAAGAACGGCTCCGACAATGAACATGGTGTAACACCATCTGATCCAGGGCCAGAGCGGTACGCGATAGGCGGTTTCTTTCCAGGCGCGTCTGCGGGCGATGGGATCAGTGATGAAGAGCGAGGAGAGTGGCCGTTTTTTGTCGCGCCTGGAAACGAGCTCGAATGCTTCCAGCGAGCTGTAGCGATTGTGTTTGTCGAACCAGTCGTAGAGGCCTTTGGCGAAGGAGTGGTGAAGATAGGGTTCATCGAGGACGCCAATGGTGCCTGTGGTTTGTTCGCGCTGGCCATGACCATAGTCGGTAAAGCGCATGCGTTTTTTGTGAAAGAGTCTGACCTGATAGGTGGGATACCCACCGGCGCGTTTGAGCCATTTGCCCATGAACATGAGCTTGCTGGGCACATGAAAGCCTGCCTGCTCAGGGTTTGATTTCAGCAGCGTGTCAATCGCGTTGACTAATTCCGGGGTGAAGCGTTCGTCTGCATCCAGGTGAAAGACCCAGTTGTGTTTGAGATCGATGTTGTCGATCGCCCAGCTGCGCTGTTTGCCAAAGGACTCAAAGGGGTGGGTGTGAACCGTCGCTCCAAGCTCCTGGGCGATGGTCTGGGTCTGATCTTGAGAACCTGAATCCAGAATATGAACATCATCGCACCACTGGCACGAAGCTAGGCAGGGTTCAATATTAATCTCTTCGTTGAGCGTCAGAATCACAATCGAGACGCAAAGGCCTGCATGTTCAGCCTTGGTCTTGCTTGAGGTATCCGGAGGCGGATTCATGGCGTAACCCCCTCTGGCTCAACGCTTGCGCTCCCGGTGAGTCTGGTGAGCAGTTCAGACCATGCCTGACAGGCGGAGTGTTTGTCGTAGATGCCTTTGAGCGCATCTTTGCCCGCCTGGCCCATGAGTTGGCGCTTTGCAGGGTTCTTCGCCAGCGTCTGAATGGCATCAACCAGTGCAGCATCATCACCCTGGGACACGAGCAGGCCACAGCCTGATTCAGAGATGATACGGGCTATTTCTGATTGTCTGTTACCGATGTAGATAACGGGTCTTCCCACAGACATGATGCCGAACATTTTGGAGGGGACGATGAGTCCTTCCAGACCTTCTTTGATGGAGACGATGTGAATATCACCTGCCGAGAGCGAATGAGCCAGTTGTTCGCGAGGAACATATTCATGCCAGGCAGCGTTTATGAGATGACTGTCTTTGATTGTCTGTTCGACGAGGGCGCGTCGTTTGCCGCTGCCAATGAAATCAAAGCGGATGGAGTTGTCATCGCGGAGTTTGATCATGGCGTTCATGAGCGTGTCTGCATCGTGGGCGATGCCGAAGTTTCCTGAATACATCACGCAGGTCTGGTTATCCGGGTTCCACTTTTTTCGGAGCGAGTTGGATTCATGTGTAACAGGCTTGAGCCCGGCATCAATAGGCCAGACGGGGATGAAGTGGATGCGGGATTCGGGGATGCCTTTGTCGATGACGCGGTTTTTCATGCATCGACCGAGAACGACGACCGCATCACTTTTCTTGAGTATCCACCGATGGATGTGTTCCATGAGCTTTGTCAGGGGTGAACGAGGGGACATGACGCTGCAGGCGACGGGGACATCGGGGTAGAGATCCATAACCCAGTAGACAGCTTTGGAACCGCGGGCGAGCCGGCACCATAAACCGAGCAACGCGATAAAGGGCGGCGTGGTGAAGCTGACAACTACGGTGGGTTTTTTCATGGTTGTGATTTTGAACCCCGCCTGGAGGTAGAAGAGGGCAAAATCTGCGAGTCTGGCGATGATTCCTTTTTTGCCGAAGATGTTGGAGCCGACACGGTGGATGGTGATGTTGTCGATGACTTCGTGTTTGGGGAGAGTTGCGCCGGTTGAGCCATAGATTGATCGGCTGGCAATGGCTGAGACAGTAAAGCCCTGATTAATGAGATGATCCGCGAGATCCTTGCCCATTTGCGCGGTTGCAACGACATCTGGGTGGAAGGGTTGGTTGAGCAGCACGATGTGCGAGGGCTTATCGTCCATGTGTTGTTTATAGCCTGCTGCGTTCTTCATGGGTTGGGTTTATGGGGTGGGAACAAAGGGAAAAGCGAGTGGAGTTGCGATTGTGGAGATGATGGCGACGAGCAGTGTGAGGGGGATTCCCATTCTCAGGTAATCAGAAAAACGATAGCCACCCGGGCCATAGACCATGAGGTTTGTGGGAAAACCGATGGGCGTCATGAACGAGCAGGCTGCGGTCGCCATGAGCGTGATGACAAAAGGCTCGGGGTTGAGGTGCTGATTGTGTGCGATGGCGATGGCAATAGGAAACATGAGAACCGCAGCACCCTTGTTGGTCACAAGCTGACAGAAGATATTGACCATGATCGAAAACACAAAGAGCTGGGTGTAGGGGTTGAGTGAGCCTGTGACAGAAAGAAAAGCGTCTGCAATGCCTTGAGCAGCACCGGTGTCGCGCATGGCGCGACCAATGCCCAGAGCTGCACCGATAACCAGTAGTACCTGCCAGTTGATGGCGTTTCGCGCAGCTGTGCCTGTGCAACAACGGGTGTACACCATCAGTGATGCGCAAAGAAAGCCTACCGCAAGCGGTGGCATGTTTCGCTGAGGAAGGGACAGGCCTGTGATCTGATTGATTTTGGAAACAATCAGACCCAGGGGCATGGTGAGAAGAATGACCAACAGTGCCATAATTCCGATCGCAACCCAGGCGCGTTCGTAGTGAACTTCCCTGGCATTGTCCACGGTGGAGACGAGGTAGAAATCCTTGGAGTTTCGGTGGGCTGGGACGAACCCCGAGTGTGTCATGAGCAGCAGCGTGTCGCCTGGTTTGAGAACGATATCGCCGATTTTTTTGTTGATGCGATGACCTGCGCGATGAACCGCGATGATGGCTGCGTTGTAGCGTGTTCGGAATTGACTTTGACGCACGGTTTGCCGAACCAGAGGCGAGCCATGGCTGACGACTGCTTCGACGATGCGGCGTTGGCCTCGGTTTGCAGCAATTTTGCTGGCCTGAGTGGTGGCGGGGACGAGGCCTCGGATTTTGAGAAGGTCAACGACTGAATCCACAATGCCTACAAAGACTAGGCAATCCCCAGCCTGGAGTGTGACATCAGGGCTGACCGCGGGCAGGACCTCATCACCTCGTTGAATTTCGACGAGGTAAAGCCCTGGAAGCTGACGCAGATCCGCCTGCTCGATGGTTTTATCGACGATGGGGCTTGCCTTTTCGACCAGCATTTCAACTGCGTATTGCCTGGCTTGCGTGAAGTCCTGATCTGGTGCGACGCGCACGGGCAGAAACCAGCGGGAAAGATAGACGACCATGGGTATGCCGATGATCGCGCAAGGCAGACCAACGATTGCCACTGCCCAGAACTGCCTTGCACTGGAAGGCTCGACGATGCCAAAGGCATCATGAAGCATCTGGGCATTGCTCTGGAAGTATTCAAGGTAGAGCTGATTGACCGCCAGGTTGGAACTGGTGCCTATGAGCGTGCAGGCTCCGCCGAAGATGGAGGCGAATGAGAGAGGGATGAAGAGCTTGGATGGGCTGATGCGGAGTTTTCGTGCCCAGTCATGCACCACGGGCATGTACATGGCGACGATGGGGGTGTTGTTCATGACCGCGCTCATGGCTGCGACAGGGACCATCATTCTGAACTGGGCACCAGAAAGGGTTTGAGGCTTGCCCAGAACATGGGAGGTAATCATGGTCATGGCGCCGGTCTGACTGAGGCCTGTAGCGATCACAAAGAGCGCTGCGATCATGAGAACTGAAGGGTCAGCAAAGCCCGCAGCGGCGGATTTGGGGTCAAGAATGCCAACGACAAGCAGAAGGGTGATGCCGCCAAGCATGACGGTATCTGGTCCGATGCGATTGCTGGCAAGAGCAGCGATGATGAAAATGATCACGCTGATGGTGTACCAGGCTTCAAACCCCATGAGGACCTCCCGGACAGGCTCTGACGATAGGCCTTTGGTGTTCTCGGACGAACTGTAGAGATGCACAACTGCCATCGGCTAGGGTGGGCGGTGAGTCTGAGCAAAGATTGGGGGGTTGGGCAAGAAAAAACGCGACGGGCCTGATCAGGCCTCGCCGCGCTTGCGGAGTTTGTTTCAGGGATGTGTTAGCTGGGGTCAGTCGTTGTCTTCAGCAATTCTTTCCAGCAGCTCTGTGATGTGGTCGAGTCTCTGGTCCAGCTTGTCCATGCGTTTATTGAGGAGCACGATGCGACGATCAGCCTGGGCTTGCACCTGGTGGGGCTGATTTTCGTTCATTCTGAAGAGCATGGCGGGTGGTTTGGGAGCGTCTGGCGAACTTGGTGCTGTTTCGATCAGGACTTTGCCCTCACCGTTGTTCCTCAGCTTGAATCTGTTGGTGAGATGTTGACCAGCGCCATCTCTGAGCTGTTCAACCCATTCTTGAATGGAGCCAGAGCCTTGCCTGTGGAGTTGGTCTTTGGCGACTTCGAGCGATTCGAGTGCCTGGCTGAGTGCCTCGCGAATATCGATGTCATCTATTTCAGACTGAATGTTGTGGAGTTTTTCAAGGGCTTCGTTGAGAGCTTCGATGGCTTCCAGGGGAGCGTGCATATCCATTTTGAAGGAGAAGCTCTCCGGGTCCATGTTTGAGAAATCCTGAAGCCTCATGCCGGGGAACTCTGCATCGGGGCTCATTTGGCGGAGTGTGAGTTTTTGAGGATCTCGTGGAGCCAGTTCGATGACGATTTTTTTTCGCTTGTTGTCGCGAAGCACTATGAGATTTAGTTCGTCACCCGGGGTTTTTTTCAGCAGGATCTTTTGGAGTCGCTTGAGTGATGCGGGATGTTTGCCATCGATTTTGATGATGATGTCGTTTTTCTTCAGGCCTGCACGGTCTGCGGGCAAGCCTTCAAGAACGCGCGAGATGAGGATGGTGTTTTCAGGGTCAAAGTCGTAATCTGCCAGGCGATCCGAATCCGGCTCAGCCATGGTGATGCCAACCATGACCTTGGGCTTGTCTGGCTGGAATCTCATATCCTTGCCAATCATGTAATCGTCTATTCTGACCATGTGTGGCGTATTGGGAGTCGCTGGCATGATGGTTGAAAACTCAGTGATTTTGTTGCCATCATTATCAAAGATGATGATTTTGTTGCCTGTGCGCTTGATTCGATCGGGGTCGATTTCCTTGCCATTGATGATGGCGTGGATCTGATCGTCGTTGATGGTGATTTCGATACTGTCTTCATCGCTGTCGACATCACGATGGAGGGGTTGATCATACTGACCACGAAGCTCTTTGAAGGTACGCACATGCTTCTGGTGAGGGCTGGAATCTTCGGGCGGGCTTGCCAGCGTTGTTCCTGCTGTGATCAGCAGTGCTGAGGCTGCCAGAATGGGGGCTGTCATTTTAATCATGGTCATCTCCTTTGTTTGGTTTTTCGATGAGGATTTTGTGGTTCTGTATTTAATCACACGATTTTTATCTGAAACCGGGTTCAGATGGGATCTGCATTATATATTGAGTCTGATTGCGTATTGGAGACAGGTTGAATGCGGGGGGTGATGCGAATGGGCACAGGCCTGCCGGTTTCGTCCTGATCCATGCGGTAGAGGTTGATGTCCGAGACAATCGCCCGTTCAACGATCTGGCGGATGTAGATTACCTGAAAGCCAGACTCACCGGGCAGGCGGGTGGAATGAAGCAGAACTTTTGTGGGAACTTCATTGATGACGGTGCCTGAGCTTTGACCCAGCGAGAGATAACGATCGAACGCTTCATCAGGTGTGCTGATCGTGGGGACAAGGCCTGCGGTATTGCCTTTTGTGTTGTTCAGCCCTGTAGACAAACCCAGCGCCCAGGTGAGTGTCAATGCTGCAGCGATGGCCCAGCCGCTCCAGGAAAGAGCCATCTTCAAGCGGTGTGTGGGGAGCACATGCGGGTCCATGGGAAGTTGGATATCATCTGCAACACTCAACTGAGACTCAACCGTGATCAAGAGTTCCTGATTGAACCTTTGGGATGCTGCGAGATCCTGCCAGAGCGAGGCGTCTTGTGAACAAAGTGTTTCAAATGAAGCCCAGTCGCTTTCGCTGGCGATGCCATCGACGATTCGGCTGATGAGCACATCCTTATCAACAGGTGTTGGCAGATTGTGGTGTTCGTGTGTCATTCGTTAGCCTTGGGTTATGAGTGCTGACTGAGAGGCTGATCTGCCAGAGCCATCTGCCGAACCATTTTGCGGGCACGGGCGATGCGTGTTTCGATGGTAGTTTCAGGCAGGCTCAACACTGTGGCGATGCGGCGGTACGACAAGCCTTGAACACATCGCAGGATGAGCGGTTCGCGGTAAGCTTCAGGAAGTTGCAGAGCAAGATTCAATACCTTTGACGCTTCTTCTTTGAGTGCTGGTGCGTTGAACTGGTCAACTGGTGTTCTGATTTGAGTTTGAATCGCTGGGTTGAGAGGCACCGAGCGGGTGCGGGCCGGGCTTCGAGCCGCGACTCTTGCGGTGTTGATTGCGATCGTGCGGAGCCAGCCTTTGAATGCTGCGGGGTCTTTGAGAGACTTGATGTTTTTGACGAGCAACATGGCAACTTCCTGCAGGAGATCATCGAGTTCAACCTGCTTTGGCTTGTGGGCAAGCAGGATGGCTGCAACCCATCGGCGGTGCATTTGCCACAGGGCGCACAAAGCCTGCTGATCGCCCTGGATAGCGCGACAGACCCGTGTATGGTCGTCAGTGGCTTTCATTCCTGTCACACGGTTCTCCGGTTCTACTGATTCATATGGATGCGCCAGCTGGCGGTATCCGTCACAATGTGTGCAGTTTTTTGTACCGGCAAAGCGGGCCTGGGTCACGCATGGGCGCGGTGCATAGGCTTTGGGGCTGATTTCTGGTCGTTTTTATGTTGAATCGGACGCATCTATGGCTGGCCTGTCACCCATGCTTGATACAAACCCTGCTGGTTTTTCTATGCCCTTTGGTGAGCATCTGGAAGATCTGAGGCGTCGGCTGACATTCGGCCTCTTGGGTGTGATTCCGATCTTCATCGTTGCGTTGATCTTTGGCGATCAGATTCTGGCACTGCTGCTTGAGCCTCTCAGGCACGAGCTGACCTCAGCGGGGTTGCCGCCGTATTTGCAGGCGACGGGCCCCATCGAGACATTTGCGACCTACTTCCGCATCGCCATGATTATGACGATTCTGGCGGGAAGCCCGTGGATTTTGTACCAGGCGTGGTTGTTTGTCGCACCGGGGCTTTTTGAAAGAGAACGCCGATTTGTGCACCTGTTGGTGCCTATGAGTGCGCTTTTGACGGTGACAGGCACGGTGTTTTTGTACTTTGTCATGTTTCCGGTGATGCTGAACTTTTTTATTACCTTCAGCATGAACATCGGTGAACAGGCTGCAACGACGGCACCGGTGCCTGTGGGAACGCTGGTGGGTGATGTGACGATGCTGAGCGAAGATCCACCAGAGCCAATGGCGGGGCAAATCTGGATCAATACCCAGCGCAAAGAGCTTCGTGTGGCGATTCCGGTGGGAAATGGGGGGGAGAGCGGGGACAGGGGTGGGGGGGGAGAGGTGAGGCGTGTGGAGGTGCTGGGGGTGCCTTTGACCAGGAGCACGGGGATTGTTCAGCAGTATCGCGTGAGTGAGTATGTCAAGCTGTTTTTGTCGCTGGCACTGGCGTTTGCGATTGGTTTTCAGATGCCTGTGGTGGTGCTCTTGCTGGGGTGGGCGGGAATTGTTGAGAGAAAAACGCTGACGAAATACCGCCGATATGTGGTTCTGGGGTGTGCGGTGGCTGCTGCGTTTTTGACGCCTGCGGACCCGGTGTCGATGCTGCTGCTGGCAGGACCTTTGTATGTGCTTTTCGAACTGGGGCAGATCCTGTTGTTACTGCTGCCAGCGGATCGGGTGGCACGAGGGGTGTTCTGGCAGAACAACAACGATGATGATGGAGAGGCCCAGGTATGAGGCGGGGGGTGTTCTGGCTCAGACGGATGAAGCCCAGGGCTTGCTGCCTGGATGCAAGTCATGCAGCAAGGCGTGATGTGCAGGCGATGGAGGAGGCTCTTGAACTTGCGGGGCAGGCTGCAACATTGGGGGAAGTGCCCGTGGGAGCGGTGGTGTATGAAACCGCAACAGGCAAGGTACTGGGCAGGGGGTTTAATCGACGCGAGGTTGATGCAGATCCCTGCGGCCATGCTGAGCTGATCGCCATGCGCCAGGCAGCAGCAGAACTGGGCGACTGGAGGCTTTCAGGTTGCACGCTGGTGGTGACGCTTGAGCCTTGCGCGATGTGCGCTGGCACGATCATCAACGCACGCATGGGACGAGTGGTGTATGGAGCCAGTGACCCCAAAGCAGGAGCGATGGGGTCGATATTGAACCTGACACAGGATAAAAGGCTGAACCATCGCGTGGTGCCAATTGCGGGCGTGCTGGAGGGGGAGTGTTCAGAGCTACTTCGTGTGTTTTTTCAGGAGCTTCGCCAGCGTTGAACGCTGCTGCTGCCCGGCTGATCTCTGGTTATCTTGTGCTGATGTTGACTATAATTTTCATTAGAGTTTGCATTAAAAAGAGTCATCTTGTAAATACCATTTTTTATTGGTTGAAATACAGCGCAAATACATTGGGTTAAAAAGTCCACCATTTTTATATTTTGATTCGACTTGAATGTAGTATTCATGAGTATCAACAAGGTATATATGATAAGTCCATTTTCTCTTGCCTACCATTGGTCTAGGCAGTAGCTTGATATAATCTGGTTTTAGATTGTCGAGTTTCTTTGGGAGCTCGTTGTGGTCTTTTCGATAGGATTCGATCGCTTTGATGATTACATCACCTCTTTTTTTTGTCCTTTCAATATTTCTGCTCGACCACGACTCACCCAGGCCTGTTACAGACCCTGTTTCATACAATACGGACTGAACAATAGGGAGTTTGAAAAAACCATAGATTACCACAATAGAAAAAACAAACAAAATTCCAACAGCGAGAATTTTCCTAAATTTATTTCGCAAGAATGTCATTCTCTTTCTTACAGCTCAACAAAGCCATTAGTTTTGGTTTGCTAAAATGTCGAGCATTGTCTGAACATCTGCTGTGTCAACTACGCCATTAGTGCTATAATCGGCTTGACGCATGCTTACTATACAAATGGTTCTGAATGTGTCAAGTCTACGATTATCAATGGGTCCGGGTTTGATGAGATACTGTAAATGAGTGAGTTTGATGCCTGAGCTTCCCGAGGTTGAGACGATTTGTGCATGGCTTGAGCCTCGGCTTTTACAGCGGCGGGTAGAGCGTGTTCACATCGCTCGGCACGATGTTTGTACCGTGTGGGAAAAAGCAACAAGCGGGCGGGTTACCCCAAGGCAGCTTCTCAAAGGCGGACGCGTGGTTGAGCTGTGCCGACATGGCAAACAGATGGCGCTGGTGTGTGATGATGGACGGTGCGTATGCATTCAGCTGGGGATGACCGGGCAGATGATGATGGGGGATGCTGATACAGGCGCGAGCGTGAAGTGCAGGCATGTGCATGTGCGATGGTTGATGAACGATGGGACAGAACTTGCATTTCGTGATCCCAGACGGTTCGGGGGAATCACCTGCCTGGTCAGGCGATCAGATCTGGATGCCAGATGGGCTGAGCTAGGGCCTGATGCGTTGACGATCAGGGTTGATGCTTTGAAGCGGGGGGCTCAGGGATCAAAGCGGATGGTTAAGGCACTCTTGCTGAATCAGCGTGTGCTGGCCGGGGTGGGAAACATTTACTGTGATGAGGCGTTGTTCCTGGCGGGGATTCATCCTGAGACGCGGTGCTGTGAGCTTTCAGCTGAGAAGGTGACATTGCTTGCGAGAACGCTTCGGCGGGTGCTCAGGGGAGCTGTGCGGGCGGGTGGATCGACCCTGAAGGATTATCAGAAGCCTGATGGAACCCCCGGGATCTTTCAGCGGTCACATCTGGTGTATGGCCGGGGTGGAGAGCCTTGCACACAATGCAGCCATGAGCTGGTGAGAGCAGTAGTGTGCCAGCGGGGGACGGTCTATTGCCCTCTGTGCCAACCTGTGTGAGTATTCACATTTGCGATGGCTCGGATGGCCACGCTCTGAGCAGGTGGGTTGATGGATGTTCTTTCTTTAAAGTAGAGATAAGAAATTAGAACTAGCAGTAAGAAGGCGGGCAGTTTGTGGATAACACGATCATGCCGATCGCAGCATCTTTATTGGCAGGCAGTTAGAGTGGGCAAGACAGCACGGAAACCTGTCAGATAGATGGCAACAGCGGATGCTTGCTGGCGGTGGCAAGGCGGCATGGAAGGGTCCGGCAGGAGCGAAGTGCCAGAAGCAGCGATTGGATGTCGCAGAGTGACGGCTTATTCACGAGTTATTCAGATGCAGATGTCGCGAGGAAAGAGGGTGCGGAAGGCTTGGGGATGGAGCTACGAGGGGGAAGGGAGGGGGTGGGTGGTGGGGTTAGTTGGTGGCACTTCGGCCGAGCTGGCGTTCGAGGACGGTGATGGCGGACTGGACATCGGGGTTCTCGATGAGGTGGTTGTCGATGGTTTTGATGGCGTGCATGACGGTGGTGTGGTCGCGGCCACCGAAGTAGCCACCGATTTCTTCGAGGGAGTGGCGGGTGTGTTTGCGGGCGAGGTACATGCAGACCTGGCGTGGGAGAGCGATTGAGCGGGGTCTGCGTTTGGACTGGAGGTCTGCCATGCGGACGCCAAAGTAGGCAGTGGTCGCATCGATGATGGCCTGAATTGAGAGGACAGCCTGATCAGCGGGGGCGGGTTCACCCAGAGCCAGGCGAGCGAGGTCGAGCGTGATGGGCGCGGAATCGACCATGGCCTGAATCTGGATGCGCGTGATGGCGCCTTCGAGTTCGCGGATGTTTGAATCGATGCGCTGGGCGATGAAGCAGGCGACATCTTCATGGAGATCCAGCGCGCGGAGCTGAGCTTTTTTTTGGACGATGGCGACACGGGTTTCGTAGCAGGGGGCATCAAGTTCAGCGACGAGTCCCCATTTGAATCGGCTGATGAGTCGCTCTTCGAGATCGGGAATTTCTTCGGGTTGGCGATCACAGGAAATGATGATCTGTTTATCGAGTTGATGAAGGCTGTTGAAGGTGTGAAAGAACTCTTCCTGTGTGCGTGCGCGGTTGGCGATGAACTGAATGTCGTCGATAACAAGGACATCGACATCGCGGTGGTGGTCGCGAAACTCTGCCATTTTTCCGATCTGGACGGATTCCATAAACTGTGTCATGAAGCTTTCGCAGGAGAGGAAGCGGATGCGGGCATCGGTGTTGTATTCAATGATTTTGAGGCAGATGGCCTGGAGGAGGTGGGTCTTGCCCAGGCCTACATCGCCATAGACAAAGAAGGGGTTGTAGGCGTTGCCGGGGTTCTGGGCGATGGCAAGAGCAGCAGCGTGGGCGAGTCTGTTGCCGGGACCCATGACGAAGTTTTCAAAGGATGAATCGGGATTGAGGATGAGCGAGGAGAGGTTGAGTTGATCGGTGCGGTTGTTAATTGAAGGCCGAGGCTCGATAAAGGCGTGGGCCTGTTTGTTGGTGGGCAGGGTGTCAGGTTCATCCTGCTGGAGGAACCGTGCGGAGACGAGCCTGCCCGTGACGGCGCGGAGGGCATCATCGAAGATACTCTGGCACTGGCTGTTGAGGTAGTCTTTATGGACGGTGGTGAGTGTTTTGATGCGGAACACACCATCGCGGATGTCAACGGGATCGAGTTGCTCGAACCACTGTCGGCATTTATCGGGTTCATGTTCGCGAATATGCGCAAGAACAGATGTCCAGATCTCACGATCGGTTGTTTGATTCATGGCAAGCCTTGTGATGGGCTGGGGATTGATTTTTTGCAGCACACAGACACCGGTTTGGCGTGCCTTATTTATGCGAAAAGATCAACAAGAGAGAGTGATCACCGCATCCCACCGGCATGCTTTACCGTCGCCTGAAGAAAAGTAATCGATGGAGGGTTGGCTGTCAACCATCAAGTTGCAAAATGGTCAAAACGATGAACGCAGTGTGTAATCTGGGTGGTTTTTTTAGAGAAAAAATGAAAGGTCAGGTCAGGTGTCGGCCTCGACGGCTTCAAGTTGGGCTTCATAACGCTGGCGGTTGTTGCGGTAGTCCATGAGAAAGTGAACGCGCTGGCATTTTTCGCGGCCAGCGAGTTTCAAGAGGGTTTCTCGGGCTGCTGAGAGATTTGTCCTGCGGGAAACATGAGTCAGGACGAGGGACTCGCACTCGAGCACGCCGAGCCACTCGGTGATATCTGAAGCGTGCATATGCATGCCGACCTGGGAGCGTTTTTTGTGATCAGCATCAAAGAAAGTGCATTCACAGATAACGATCTGGCTTTTACGAACATCATCGCGGATGAGGTGTGGGCCGGGTGCGGTATCGCCCAGATAGGAGACCAGAGGCACGGGGAATGAGCGGGTGATCTGCTGGCCTTTGCTTTTGAGTTCGCAGAGTTTGGACTGTGGGAGATCGTGGAACTCTTCGAGAAGCTTGGTGCGTTTTTCGTAGATGCAATAGCCCATGGATGGGCCTCGATGTTCGGTGTGGAAGGCGCGGATGAAGGTGTTGGGTTTGATTTCAAACTCTTGTTCGGGTTCCAGCGGGATGAGTTCGTAGGGGGTGCGCTGTTGTTCAAGGTCTACAAAGCCTTCCATCATGGATTGAACCGCCTGGGCGACGCGGATGTCGCAGATGATGGTTCCCAGACCCATGCCCTGGAACTTGCGCTGGGAGCAGTAGTACGCGAGACCTCCGATGTGGTCCATGTGGCCATGGGAGAGGGCGACGAACTTGCTGGCGAGCATGGCTCTTGGGCAGATGCCCATGTCAAAGCATACATCAAGCTCTGGAACCTGAATGGCGGTGGATTCGCCAGCGACTGAGATGCCTTGAACGCGGTAGGGTGGGAGGTAGAGGAAACCGAGCGAGGGTTCTCTGGGCGGCGGTTTGGGGAGCATGGCGGAATCTCCTGTGTCGGGTTTTCACCCGGCAGGGCAAGTGTGGTTTTTGACCTTGCTGAACTGAACGATGGTAGGCAGATGAGACGGGCTGGCGTTCTACAGCAGCAATGAACATGCTGAAGGCTCCAGTTATTGCACGGTTTTGGGATGAAGGTGAAATCTGATGAGATTGTGCGGGGAGATGATGGGCTTGATGGTGTAGGCTAGGTGCGTGAATGAACAACAAAAACAAACAGAAAATGGTCAGGACGAGTCACTTGGGATGATGCCGGTGTTGATGCTGGGGGTGATGGCAGGGGTGGCGGTGGGGTTGTATTTTCTGTTGAGAGAGGCGCGTTTTGTCGGGTCTTTGCTGACGGGGTACCCAGCGCTGGGGGTGGTGATTTATGCAGCAATCTGGGTCGGAATCGGTGTATATCTGTGGCGTCTTGCACGGGAGCATCGCCATGTGATCAAGTCGTTTGGGTTTGCAGGGCCTTGGGCGCTGCTATCAGCAACGATGCCTGCGATTGGAGGCTTTTTGTTGCTGGGCACATTGAATGTGGTGGGGCCTTGGCTTGAGGGGCAGGGGGTGACAGGGGTGGTGGTGTATACGGTGGCGTTGATGGTGTTGGCGGGGTTTGCGCTCTTGCCAACTTATGCACAGGCAATGCTGGGTGGATGGGCGTTTGGCGTGGCTGTGGGTTTTCCAGCTGCGATTGTGGGGATAACCGCTGCGTCAGTAATTGGTTATGCAGTGGGGGCGTTTGCATCAGGCGACCGGATCGTGGAGTTGATCAATGAGAATCCAAAATGGCGGGCGGTACACAAGGCGCTGGCGGGGGGTGGGTTTTTCAAGACGCTGGGTTTGATTACGCTGTTGAGGTTGCCACCCAACTCGCCTTTTGCGATTACGAATCTGGTGTTTTCGTCGGTCAAGGTGAACAAGCTGGCGTATCTGGTTGGAACCGCAGTGGGATTGGCACCGCGAACCTTTCTGGCGGTGTATCTGGCATCACAGATTCAAGGCGTTTTTGATGCAGAGAATCAGCCGGACAAGCCCAAGTGGCTGATCTGGGCGGGGATTGGGCTGACGGTGGTGGTGATTGTGGTGATCGGGCAGATCGCCAACAAAGCGGTGATGAAGGTGACTCAGAAGATGGAGAAAAATGGGGAGAATGAAGCGGAGTGATGTGGGGTGGGGGGGTGAGGGGGGGTCAGGAGCCACCAAAGAGCAGCAGGTTGAGTGTGAGCAGTGTGGCGTTGTGGATGGCGTGAGCGAACATGGGGCCTATGAGGGAGTTGCGCCATTTTCTGAGACCTGACATGAGAAAGCCGATGGCTGCGATAGAGGGTACGACGGCCAAGCCTTGGGGATGGATGATTGCGAACAGGAAAGAGCTGAGTATGGCAGCGGTGATCCAGTGTGTGCGTTCCTGGAGGTAGCCAAAGAGTGCGCCACGGAAGATGGTTTCTTCGACGAGTGGTGCCCAGATGACGCCGAGGATGTAGATGGTGATGATGGTGAAGATGTCGCCTTGGGTAATCATTTCGACAGCGGGGTGTGATGGAGTAACAGGGGGGAGTTTCAGCTTGTCAGTGACAAAGGTTTGGATCGCCATGAGAGCAACAGTGGCGAGGAGTCCAAGAGCGATGATGGGCAGACCTGCGAGGTAGCCGACAAAGCCAGCGCCGATTTCCCTGAGGATGCCTTGGCCTGTGGTCCAGCCGAGTTTTTGGCGGAGTTGTGTGAAAGACTCGCCTCTGACGAGAGGCCAGAGGGGGACAGCAACCAGGAGCCATTGCAGCCAGGGACCCATGGATAGAAGCAGGGGCTTTGAAGCGGGAATGAGCGTTGCGATGCCAAGCGTTGCAAAATCAAGCGCGAAAAAGGCGACGAGAAAGACCGCAGCGATTTCAAGGTAAACACCTGATCTGGCAGAAGTAGAAGAAAGGTGAGGTTTGAGCTTTTTCATGCCCATCAAGACCGCAGCGGTGATGAACAGGCAAGTGCCAACGAACAGGGCGAAGAACATGACAGAGACAAAGCCAAGGAAGATATATGCGAACTTGTTGGATTGGGCCAGAACCGACTGATATTCAGGTGAGTCTCTGTTATCGAGTGACAGGGCCAGGTTTGCATACCAGCCGTGGTGCTCGGTGAGTGTGTTTCGTTGATCTTCAGAGATGGAATCTGGACCAGATTCGATGATGGTTTTGATGAGCTGGAGGTCTTGAGCGAGTTGAGGCGGATCCTGATCGGTGGTCTTGATTTTATTGAGATATGTCAGGGCATCATCTCGGGACTGGATATCAGCAAGGACAATGGCAACTCTGAGTTGATCAACAGGGCCCAGTTTGGCTGCGAGAGTCTTGAGCTGGAGAGTGAATGTTGATGAGAGGCTCGAGTCCTTTGTTGAAGCACTTTTTGGGTCTTTTGACGAGGCGCTAAGAGCCATCTTTGATGCCAGGAGGAGCTGATCCATGGGGTTTAAAGGCGGCTCGATGGTTTGAATCAGCTGTGAGTCTGTAGAGCTAGTGGTTGTCTGGGAGGATGGGGGAGGAGGGGGGGAGACGATACTGGCAATGTGCAAGGTGAGCGTCAGCAGGACGGTGATGCTGAGTATGATCACAGAGATGATGGTGCCTGCTGGGGATCGAGGGGGGCTTTGGTTCATGGGTTTAGTATCGGTATATTTGGTGGATGTGCCCAGCGTGGGGTTGAGAGGGTGATTATGGATAGGATGATGGTGGGAAAGGGAGGGGGGGGGAGGGGTTTGATTGGTGTTGACGCGGAGTATTGTGAGCCTATGGTTGGGTGACTTGCGAGCTGCCTGGTTGTGGGCGGATTGTGGGTTCAATGAGTATGAAATCATGCTGAGCGAAGGCTCAGCCCGCCCCGCCCGGTAGGCGGCGAACCGAATGTCCAAGGGGCATTTCGTCATCAATGGATGGATTTCATCTGTGTGATTGCGGGGTGTCAGTTTGGGATTGATGGAGGTCAGCCATGCGTCGGCAGACTTATTTTGCCAAGAAGGGTGAAGTTCAACCCGGATGGCGTGTTGTGGATGCAGAGGGTCGGTCGCTGGGTCGGCTGGCATCTGAAATCGCGGTTATTTTGATGGGCAAGCATCGTCCCGAGTACACGCCTCATGTTGATTGTGGTGATTATGTGATCGTGACCAATGCAACGAAGGTTGGCTTGTCTGGTCGCAAAGCTGAGCAGAAGCTCAAGATGCGTTACTCGGGGTATCCCGGTGGTTTGAAAGCTCAGACCTTTGGTCAGGTTCGTGCAGAGAAGCCTGAGCGGCTGATTGAGGATGCGGTTCGTCGGATGCTTCCCAAGAATCGTCTGGGTCGTGTGATGCTCAAGAAGCTGAAGGTTTATCCTGGTCTGGAGCATCCGCATCAGGCGCAGCAGCCTGTAGCGATGTGACGGGTGTTTTTTGAAGTGACTGACGCGGTGAGCCGCGAAAATAAAAGAGATTGAACAGATGACAGACACAAATCCAGAACAAGATCTTGGCGGGGGTATTGGGGACATTGGGGACATCGATGCAATGCCCGGTCAGCGGACCGATGGCGAGATGCTTTTGCAGAGCAACGATGATGGAAGAATAAGGCGTCAGCTTCGTGAGCCCAAGCCTGCGGACAAGCATGGCTGGTGGTGGGGCACGGGTCGTCGCAAGACGGCTGTGGCGCGTGTGCGGATGAAGCCCAGCACTGAAGGCGGATCATTCAAGATTCAGATCACGCGCAAGAAGATGAAGACGATTGAGGAATACTTCTGCGAGGAACGCGATCGTACAGATTGCGTTGCGCCACTCAAGGCAACCAACACGCTAGACAACTTTGATGTGTTTGTTCGGCTGCACGGCGGCGGGTTCATGGGTCAGGCGCAGGCTGTGCGACTTGGTGTTGCTCGGGCGCTTCGTGATTATGATCCGTCACTTGAAGATGCTTTGCGTGAGAATGGCTACCTGACGCGTGATTCACGCGAGGTTGAACGCAAGAAGTATGGTCAGCGTGGTGCACGCAGGCGCTTCCAGTTCTCCAAACGCTAAGTTATCAGCGAACAAGAAACCCGGAATGTTTTTTACGCAGCGTCAATATGGCGCTGCGTTTTTTTATATCAGTGTCTGGAGCGATGGTGTATGCTTTAGGGTTGCTGATGGGGGATGAGGGGATGGTGATGTGGAACCTGGATGTTGTCTATCAAGCGGTGGTCTTTGATTCGTGCCTGGCTGATCGCAAAATGGCGAGGGCTGGTGGTGTGGGCGGGTCTGGTGCTGATTGCAACGGTGTGTGTGATTTTATTGATGGGGTATGCATTATCACAGGAGACACCCATCTGGTGGCGGCAGGTAGAAGACGATGAAAAGACACGCCAACTCGCGGTCACAGTAGAGAACAGCGTGGTCAGTGAACTGCACCGGGTCCGACAAGGTGATGGACAGGATGGGGGGAAGAATGTGAGTGAACTTTGGGGGGTGTCGTTGACATCAGCAGCAGCCAATGCGTGGTTGAATGCGCGTTTTACGCGCTGGATCAAGAATCAGGGATTGGGCACCTGGCCTGAAGCGTTGAGTGAGTTGCAGGTTGATTTTGATGATGACGAAGTGCGCATCGGTGTGCGGGCACGGGTTGAGAGTAAAGAACATATTTTGTCGGTGGCTCTGGCGCCGGAGATTGATGGGGATGGGAAACTCTGGATGCGCGCGCGGTGGATTGCGATTGGTCGGCTGAAGGTGCCAGCACGGTGGGCGATTCAGAGTGTTGGCGGAGGGGATGTTGCGAGCGGCGGGGTG
>JAJDCZ010000053.1 GCA_029260555.1 Phycisphaerales bacterium | reverse complement strand
CCCAGCGCCGCCATCAGTCAGCACATCACCGTTCATATTCCATGTGCCCGCTGTTACATCCACCGTGCTCAGCCGCGTGCCTGACCCGATCGCACCCGTTGTCACAGCACCAGAACCCCCGCCACCATCTGCTGTCGTATCGATCGTCAGCGATTGCCCGCCATCAATCGTCGCTGAACCAAAGTTCACAGCACCACCCGCCGATAAACCACCCGCTGCATCCGTATCAATAGCTACACTCGATGCCAGATTCACATCACTCGAACCAGACAGATCGACATTCCCACTGCCATCAACACTGATGTTGCCGTTCAGCGTCACCGTGCCTGTACCCGCGGTTACTGTCAATGCACCCAGTTCCAGACCTGCACCAGACTGACCTATCAAGCCAAACGCAACCACACCATCGCCGCCGCCGCCATCAGCCGTCGTCGTAACCGTCAGCGTCTCACCCGCTGCTCCATCAACCGCTCCCGCAGCTGCAAACAGCACATCGCCAGCACCCGTTACACCACCTGTTGCATCCGTATCAACTATCACACTCGATGCCAGATTCACATCACTCGAACCAGACAGATCGACATTCCCACTGCCATCAACACTGATGTTGCCGTTCAGCGTCACCGTGCCTGTACCCGCAGTCACCGTCAAAGATGTCAAAGGCGTAGCCCCACCCAAACCCCCAAGTGCAACAGCACCATCCGCCCCCACTCCAGTCGCACTCGTATCAATGGTCAATACCTGGGCGCCATCAACCGTCGTTGTTGCACCAAACAGCACATCACCACCTGCCGTACCCCCACCTGCTGCATCAGTATCAAGCGCCACGCCACCTGTGCTTAACGAAACCGCAGAGGCATTCTGAAAATCAATGTTTCCGCCGCCATCCAGGCTGATGTTTCCACCAAGATTTACCGTACCCGTCGTTGTAAACGAAGCCGAAGCAGGCTCAACTGCCGCTCCAACTGCAGGCACTGAAATCACAGCATTACCTGCATCAATAGAAAGCCCCTCAACACCAACCGTACTGGCATCGATACCGCTCGCATTTGAAAAATCAATATTATTATTAATCGATGTCAGTGTGGTTGTCGCCCCAAGAACCACCCCACCCGTCACAGCCACCACTTCGACATCCGTAGCCGTCACATCCCCACCCGTTGTAAACTGCCCGGAACTGGTTAGCGTAAATGTACCAAGACGAACCGTCGAACCAACCGTACTACCCAGTGTAATTGCGCCCGTCCCCGCATTGAGCGACAACGACTCAGCATCATTGGCTGTTCCTTCAATCGCGCCATCAATACGAATCTGCCCGCCACCTGCACCTGTAGTGATAGTGATATTTCCAAGGTTTCCGATTACCACGCTGTCAGAAATAATAATGTCCTGACCCGCAGTCGTAATGTTGGCATTGAGTGTTGTCGTAGCACCAGAACCATCAAGTGTAATGGCTGCCGAGTTCACTGATCCACTCAGCACATCATCAATCGTGATCGAGCCGCCATTAGGTGTGCGAATCGTCGTGCTCACGGGCAACTCAAGCGTGCCAGCATTGTCTACAATAATCGTGTGAGTTCCGGTCGCTCTTCCGATGACCAAACTTGGAATACTGCTTCCAATATTGCCAAGGTCTGTCGTCGTAACCGTAAAAGCACCCGCAGCCACATCTCCAACCCCAATAGAAATATTACTCGCAGGCTGAATCGTCAACACCCCCGAACCATCAGCTGTCGCCCCGATCGAAACCGTATCGCCCGTCAGCGTCAACGCACCACTTGTCGCATTACCCACCGCCGCTGTGATCGACAGATCACCAGCCGCATTCCCATCAGCATCGGCAAACAGCGCGATATCTCCCGTAGAAGCCGATCCAACCGTGTCAGATATAGTTACATCTGTAGATCCAGACAAACTGATGGTGCCTGAAACTGCATCAACCCCGCCCGAGGCAGCCTGCAGATCAAGGTTGCCACCGGTAAAGATCGTCACATTGCCCGCGACCGATCCTGCAACTGCCTCAGTAATCGTAATGTCGCCCCCAAGAGCTGCAAGGTCAATCTCCCCACCACCAGAAGTGCTCACACCCGTCAAGCCGCCGAGTGTTGCCCCACCCACCGTATAGCCCTGGGCGCCAGATGCAATAAATACGCCTCCAGATTGACCCCGTGCTTCCAAATTCGTCACCGTGACTGGAATCTCAGAACCCGATGCACCAATCTCCCCGCCACCACCCGCTCCAGTCACATCAAAGGCAACAGAACTTGCCGTGATCAGTGCGCCACCACTGGTACGAACAATGCCAGATCCTGCGGTCAGGCCATTATTAAGAATCAGCACATCCCCAGTCGTCGTCAAAGCTTCAAGCGAAATGTCACCACTTGCAAAGTTTGTCGTAGGGCCAGTGCTGACCGTGATAGAAATATCCGCCGTACCCGCATCAAGCGTCACACCACTTGCAATGGTCACACCACCAACACCCGCACCCCGGTCGCCATCAACGACGCCCGACCCAACCGTTTCGTTGGCGATCAGAACTAACGCAGCATCATCCGTCGTGATATTCGCATTGATCTGAATCTCCCGACCCGCCTGAAGCGTGATCACTCCACCAGCCCCGCCGCCATTGTTCGTTGTAATCGCCTCGTTAACAAAGATATCCTGATTGGCCTGAAGCGTTACATCTGTGCCCCCATCCGTAATCGCAGTTATCAAATCCGCATCAAAGCTGACATCCGAACTGGAGTTCTCGCCAAAGGCATCGTTGTTTCCAACATCATCCGAGCCTCCATCCTCGATCGTGATATCCCGTGGATCAAGCAGCAAATGCCCCGCTTCACCACCATCAGAAGCAAGATCCACACCCCCTCGAAAAATCAGCGTTTCCTTCCCCGATACCTCAGCCTGACCGCCACGCCCACCATCCAAACCCCGCGCCGAAATATGCCCGCCATACCGCGTGATCTCATCAGACCAGACCACCACCTGGCCACCATCACCTGCGACGGTCGCATCAGCATTAATGGTGCTCACTGAACTCACATATGTTCTTGATGCTGTTGGCACATCACCCTTGCCCTGATAATCGCCCCCGACGAGCACCTGGCCGCCACCCATTGAACCCGATGCATCAATCTTCGCATCAAAAAGTCCTACGCGTTCGCCTGTAATCTGAACCGTGCCACCCACGCCAGCACTGTTTGAAGCATCGATCATTCCACTCACACGAACCGTACCACCCCCACCCTCAATCCCGACCGTCGCAGCTCTGATCGAGCCTTCATTAAAGATCGCCAGCGCATACATGTCGCCAGATGCCAGCATCGCCTGCCCACCCGGTGCATCAATTGTTCCTGTATTACTCACACCCGCCTGATTGCTGGCATCGAGCTTGGAAGCAGCCCCCTCAATGCGCGCATACATATTGCCCTGGTTCTCGCCCAGCAACACATCCTCGCCAGAAACCAGTGCAATCACACCCTTGTCTGCAAAGATCGTCCCTTGGTTACTCACCCGTTCACCAATCAAGGCAACCAGATCGCCCTGTATCGTTCCCTGGTTAATAACCTCGCCTGACAGACTCGTAAATCGATCAATCCCCTGCAAAAAATCCGCATTCGAGATCTGGCCCGCAGCCGCATACAGCCCGCCAACATCCAATATCGAACCCGGCCCAAAAAATACACCCGCCGGATTGATGAAATACACTTGACCATTGGCCTGAATCGTGCCATCGATTCGACTGGGATCAGGCCCGGTAATGCGATTAAGCACCCGAGCTGTTGCGCCAGGTTGAATAAACCGGACGATCTCCTGATGAGCAACATTGAACTGCGAATAGTTAATAATCGCGTTGTTGGATGCTGTGATCCGTGTCAGGTCACCCGCACGCTGAATCGTCGCTGTTCCATGAACAACCTGTGCCCCCTCAGGCCCAGCCATCGCAGGCACACAAAGCACCGCCACCAACGCTCCCGCCAGCACATCACATGATGCCAAACCGCCAGCATGTCCTGCTCGTGAACCAAATCGTTTGAACCGATTGACCATCATTGATCCTCGCATCCGGGCAATCTCAGCCCTTTTTTTATACAGGCTTTACACCTGCATCATCACACTTGTAACCCCAACAACTCACCTGACCAGGCACCATGCCATCACACCCTAGAACAGCAATGTTGCTGAAAGATGCAATCTGCTGCTCCCCGTGGACACAACATCAGGCGTCCCGCCAGCAACCTCATCAAGCACAACGCCCCAGTCCAGTCGCACATTCAAGTTGCGCATAATCGAAACTTCACCGCCAACACCAACGCTCAAGAGCGTCTCATCTTTTTCAAATACCTGCCGTTTGCTGTTGGTTGCCTGACCAATATCAACAAATGTACGCAAAATCAGATCCCAGTCAGGCCTGCCATAGACCTGCTGTGGCCTCAAACGAAACGGCTTGCCTAAAAGCGTTCCCGGATCAGGATCAAGCCCCAAAGCCCTTGGCAGATGGAACCGATACTCCGCCGTCGCCACCACTGTACTGTCACCCGCTGCCACCGACTCGGCATACCCGCGAACCGTATAAAAACCACCAACAACCTGCTCAGCCTGCGGAATCAGCCTCGTATCAAACGCCCACTGGCCCTTGACACTCAACGCTATCTCATGCGCCAGCGTCGAACTCGCAGGCGTTGAGGCATCTTCCCATGCCTTGCCAAAGAACAAAGGCTCAAGATAAAATGAATGTTCAAAGCTGTACTTCAAAACCATCCAGTTATCCTCAGGCAGCAGCCTGCCCAGGTTCGTCAATCCGTCAACATCAACATTCGTCATCCCAGCATCGAAAAACTCGAGCGCTGCAGAAATACTGGTGTTGCTCGTAGGACTGAAACGCTCAATATCCGCACCGATGTACGAAAAGAAAAGCGTCTCATCACCCTTCTGATCTGCCAGCTTATTATCAACCTGAATGTTCTGGAACCGGAACCCGCCCTTGAGATCAACAAAAAGATCCCGATACTGAAATACATTCCAGATAAGCTCCGCCCCGCCTGCCCAGCTGCTCCCCGTAAAGTCCTGCCCCAGCTGCCCCACATCCGCAGCCGTGAACTCAGACCACGCCCCATATGCCCGCCAACGCAATCGTTCACTATCAAAAACCGGCGCTTCATACGAACCAATCGCTGCATTATTTTGATCAAACTTGGATGTGATAAAATCTATCGAAAAAATATCATCACGACCCGTCAACTGATTATGGATAAACCCAAACCGTTCACGCCAGATGTCTGTTGTCTCCGTACCCGTATTGGAAATCTGGAAATATACCGTCCATGGCCGAGATTCCGTCACCAGATAATCCAGCACCGCTGACCCCGGCCCATCGCTGCCGCCTGCCACAGCTGTCGATACACGCCTGCCCGGATGACGGTTTAATCGATAAAGGTAATCATCAATCAGATCACGCCGAAGCAGATCACGCCGCTCGCCAATGATCAACCCCTGCTCATCTCGCTCTGCAGGCTGAACCGGAGAATGTCTTCTAATCCTCGCGTGCAAAGGCGAGCTAATGCGATCTTCCGTCTTCACCCGGTCGCCAGATGCAATCGAACGGACCTCACTCAAAAAAGATGTCAGAATATGAAGTGCCAGCGACTTCTGGTCCTCAGCCCGTAAATCTTCAATCTGCGACCACTGCCCCGGCGCTCCCCCTCCCCCAATTTGCGAACCATCCGTCAGCACCACAATACCAATCAATCCTTGGGCATTAAGCTCTTCACGAATCGTATCGTTGATATACCAAATCGCGCTGGCATAGAAAACCTCCATAGGCCGAAGAGCAATCTCATTAAGCGACAGATGCACAATTGCAACACCTTCTCGAGGCGCAACATACCCCTCTGTCGTCTTGCCAAGCTCTATTGGCATCGCACTCAAAAACTCAAGCGCGGGCAAACCAGGATGCTCCTCCTGAATCGCATAACGAAGATCAAAGTAACTGATCTCAAAACCGGGTCCATCAATCTCAGCATCCGCAGGCCCCAGAGGCTGCACAACAACCTCCTCTTCCTTTGCTTCCTCCGGGAAATACACCAGATACCCAAGCGTGGTTCTTCCATCTCGCATATCCCGCATCTGGTCAACCGCAACGCCGCTGACATCCGCAGGATCAAGCACCACCAACACACCTTCCATCCCCTGATCCACAGCCTCCCCCGCCAGTTGCTTGGCAATATACACTAACGCACCAGCATGAAACGAAAGCATCGGCCGCTCAGCAATCTCACTCAGCGCAACACTCTCAATCTCTAAACCCTCGCGCGGCGCAACATACCCCGTCGGCGTCACTCCAAGATCAACCACAAGCTCGCGCAAAGGCTCCATATCAAGCGAACCTTGCCCCACGCTCCGGATCTGAATTTCACTGACCTGGATCACCACCCCCTCAGCTGCAGTCTCTGCAACCTCTCCACCAGTTCCATCTTGAAGCCCATAGCTCTTATCCGCTACAAACCCAAGACATAC
The DNA here is from genome assembly GCA_029260555.1 of Phycisphaerales bacterium. GTDB lineage: Bacteria > Planctomycetota > Phycisphaerae > Phycisphaerales > UBA1924 > JAJDCZ01. The sequence goes on along the minus strand of JAJDCZ010000053.1, from coordinate 48,233 downwards.
CAGACCAACGCACATTGCCAGCGACGCAAAACCCATCACGCCCCTGCGATGATCCCCGGTGCCAGCTCGGTGTTGACTTGTTCTCATTTCTTGTTCATCCACTCAACAACTCCGTCTGATGCACATGACTGATCATCCGCGCACCGACAAAAGTCCATAACCTAATCCCGCCAAGCGACAGAACGCCGCTTAGCTCAACTCAGCCAGATAACAACTTCGAGGTTCCACCTCGACTCCTGAGGCAACTCCTGCCAGCACCCTTGCGATGCCTCAACACAAACCGCCCTCTTGCTTCTACTTCAATCACGCCCAGAAAACAACTCTAAGCGATCTTATCACACCTATACAATTACCAGCTAAACATTTTTAAGTCAAATCTATCCCAATCAAAAACCGCTCATTCCTGTTTCATGCGAGGCCGCCCCATCAACACTGACTGCACCTGTTCTCCAAGCCCAGGCTGGGGCAATACTGCTCCCTCAGCACTAAACGCAAGCCGAACACCAACATCTGCATATCCCTTGGCACGCTTGCCCACCGTAACCACTGCATCCATTGGCCGATCCGGAGGCGATAACGCTGATCCCCCCACCACCACAACCACCGACCGAATCTGATCCTTGACCCCCTGGACATCCGCCCCCACCTCTCCAAACTCCACAGGCACGCGCGTGGCATACTCCGCAACATTACCCAGCACATGTTCAAACGATCCCCCTGCCATGTCCACTGGTGCAAACCAGAGTACCCCATCATCCAGATCCCCGACCATCATCGCCTCTCCCCGAGGCAATCCCAGCTTTCGATCTCTCGCAATACGCGCATCGGGATAATCACGACTCCAGCGATCCGCCACCACCGTCTGAACATAATCGCGAAGTTCACCCACCACCCCATCACACAGATTTTCACCCTGCTTATCCCGCCCCGATGCAATTGCCTGCCATTCACCAACCGTCATCAAACGACACCCAAGTACCCCAGCAACCATCGCAGCAGCTTCCGGCGAAATCCACTGCACCGGACTGTCAAGCCCAGGTCCCCCCACCTCCATCCCCGCCGGATACGCCTCCGGAATGGATGCGTTGGCTACAAATGACTGCCAGCCATCCGCCACGCGCATCCTCTGATCTGCCCCGCCAAAGTTCGCCCAACTCCACCCCCGAACCCCACGCCGAGGCTCCGCAATTCCAGGCTGTGACTGTGCCAGAACACTCGACACCTGCTGCCAGATCCCCGCTGAATCAACCGCTGAAATAAACAACCCAAGTGATAACTCTGATTCACACACATACGAAATCACACCGCCCTCAGACTCAACGCGCCTAAAGCCCAGTTCAAATCGCTTGCCCGATCCCAACTCATGCCCATACACCAGACGCTCACCATCCCCCTCAATGCGCCCAGCCCACCCCGCCAAGCCAGGTCCAACACCGGCAACATCAAGCACCAACTCCTCAACAGTCTCTTCACTCAGCAATCCCTCAAGCGCAACTGCAAGCACCTCATCCGTCTTACCTTCAACCCCTCGAATCGCCCCGGCAACCTCACCCACCTTCACCCTGAGCAGCGTTTCGTCCATCTGATCCGCTACAAGCCTCAGCCGTGTCAAAAGTACATCAACACCGATCGCCCCCGCCAGATCTGCCTGCTCAACACCAAACGCTTCCATCGCCCCAACAGCCCTGTCCAAGGCATCCACCGTTTCAGCCTGCTGAAAAAACACTTGCCAAACCTGCTGCGACTCTTCACCCAACTCTTGCTCAAATATCCCTGCTTTTTCTGAAACACTCACCAATGCCAGACTCGTCGTGACCTTGCCCAGGAGATCCTCATACCCACTCAGCGATTCAAAACCTTCTCCCTCAGCAAGCTCAAAAGCCCTCCCCCAACATGCTCGCAATAACCCCACATCATCTTGCTTCAATGCGTTCGCTTTTTCAAAGACTTCACTGACCGATCCCAGCTGAGCAATCGACTCAAGCTCCACCATCTGCTCCGCTGCAGGCTCAAGCTCTTCTCTGATCTCATCAAAGAACTCACTGAATCGCACCGCGTCCCACGCCACACTCAGCGTCTCACCATCATCTCCCACCACATCGCTCAGCCCGCTCCCCATCCTGATCGCTTCAAGCACCTGCTCAGCCACATGCCCCACGCGAGTCAGCTCACGCACAAACATCTCGCGCCCATTGACATTCTCACTCAGCCGTGCTGAAAAAGCAGGATCGCCCGAATCAGGCACCCCCTTGTCCCAGCCAACCGCCTTGATCGCACGCTCAATACGCGCTTCCCGATCACTCTCACCCTTGAGCGCAAGACGATCAGCGATTGCACCCCCAACCCCTCCTTCCCCCTCAGCCTCAAACTCAACAGCACCGATCGCCTCATCCAGCGATTCAAGAAACTCCCGCAACGCATCAATCCCATGACGAACCTGCGCAGCCCCACCTCCTGCACTCACAATCTCCCCTCGCTTCTCAGTCCATGCGAGATTAATCGCTGCAGAAAAACCCAACTTCGCAGGCTGATTCGCTAACAACTCATCAATCGAAGCACCCGCAGCTGCGATCCTCTCTGTAAGCTCACTAGAGAGCTCATTGATCCTCACATCAACCTGTGCCATCTGGTCCGCAATATGCTGCCTCTGCGTTTCCAGCCCCGGCACCCCCAGCACCGTTTGAACCTCCGCGCGCAACAAACGAATCTGCCCCCTCACACCCTGAGCTTTCTCTGCATCGCCGCGCCCCAACTCATCACTCAACTTCTCCAGCGATGCCACAGCCCCCTCCCACCCCCAGCTCAGCCTCGGATCAGGATCAAGCACCAACACCTCTTTGACAGGCTCATCCTTCTCTGGCAACACATTCTCAATCACCTTCTCAGGCACATCCTTGATCTCATTCCCCTCACCCCTGGGCAATGTCGCCTCTGAATCACCCTGCTTCGTCACCAGCACCTCTTGCTGCCCATCCCCACCCCCACCTGCCCCATCATCACCCTCCACCTGCCCGGAATCTGCCTGCTGAGGCTCAACACTGTCCTCAGCATCAGGCGATTTCTTGAACAAACTCAACACCGTAACAAGCATGATCAAGCCGAGCAGCCCAACCACAACATACATCAACCAGCCCGGAAAACCTCGCCCCTTCCAGGTAAACCGACTCGTCCGCTTCTGTCCCCCACTCTGCGATTGAAGATAAAACACCCTCGTCGCAATCCCCTCTCCCTTGCGGGAAGCCAACGCCATCTTCTCAACCGAAGCTGCCAACTCCTCATCTATCGTGTACGGAATCTCCGTCGTCAAAGGCGAAGCCCCTGTCTCCGTGCGCACACAATAAAACTGCGCAATCCTCGGCTCACCAAGCACAAGATCAACCCATCCACGATCCAGCCGAGCAAGACACAACATCGGCACGCCATGATCAAGCCTCTCCAGCAAAAACCCCAGCCAACCCACACACGCCAGCCCAACATCATCTGCACATCGAGGCACACGCATATGCCTTGGCCCAGCTTCGATCATCCTCGTGCGAACACCCCTCTCTGCTTCACCCTCCACCAGATACGCACCCAACTCGCGCTGCACCTGATGCACCACACGCGCCATCGCTTCAAACTCTCCACCCCCACCCCCACCATCCCCACCCATATCCCGATGATCCGCCTTCTGAGCAAATGCCTGAGGCTGAACCACCAACTCAACCTCACTCACAGACTGACTCGCAACCTGCTCGCAAAGCTGCGCTCGCTCACGGTCCAGAATCTCTACAACACCCTCCGCTGTCTCCACAGCACAACACTCAGCCTTGATCCTGTCAAGCATCGGAACCGCTGTCCGCACAGCCCATCCCAAATCCACCCCCAGCAACTCCGCGCACACAATCATCGGATAACGCGATCGCCCCTTGCCATCCGTTGAAGACCAGATCCGCCCCACAACCACGCCAAGGCCATCACGCCAGACAAAGACATGATCAAACCCTTCGATCCGTTGCTCAGGCTCAAGCGATGCCCACGAACCCGCATCAATATTCCCCCCGATCCCCTCGACATAAAGCACACGCTTGATCTGCACCAGCCGATCGGTCTCAAGCCCTTGATCGTCCAGATGGTCGTTCCATCCAGGGTGCTTGCCAAACGCGCCCAGATATGCCCGCTCAGCACCCGGTTGACCAACGCCCGCACTATCTATTTGTCTGCCCAAACTCGGGCCTCCACTTGAAGCTACATCAACACGAAGAAACCCGAATCAATTACCCGGCCAATCCTTCTTGGAAGGCCATTCTTTCTCACTTGGAAGCCCCAATGGCTCAAACTCCAACCCGATCCAGTACCAGAACTTTTCACCTTGATAGTCAAAAACAATCGGCACCTTCCAAAGCTTGGCCTTGGAATCGTACATCGCACCCGGCGAAAGTATGGCATCCACCGCAGACCAACCATGATCCTCCCTTCCCATCCCGATCCGACCCGTCAAAGACTCCCCCTCACCGCCAGATGCTCCACTCCCCGGCTCCTTCTTGGACATCTGGATAGTCACTGCTGATCCCGGCACAGCAATCATCTTGCCTGTCGCATTGGGTCTGTCAGAGTTCGTCGTTTTTCCACTCTCCTGGCCCTGACGAATCACAATATAGCGAAAATCTGCAGCCCGCCCCGCAGCTGGAGATGCCGAACTGCCCACCCCCGCCGGACGAACCTCTTGCGCATCGGGCCAGTTCAGAACTACCACTTCAACTTGCAAAGGTTCCTCAGCACCAAGCACCTTCAATAACTGATGCAGCCGTGAAAACCATTCTCGCTCTATCTGCGTGTTAAAAACCCGTGTGCTGCCAAGCTCTGAAAGTTTGCGATTAATATCCTTATATTCTCTGCCCAGCAAAGCACCCTCAGTAAGCGTTTCAGGGTCGTCAACGCGCCCTCCAGAGGCACCAGTTCCAGCCCCTTCCCTGCCCATCCCGCCCGCCACCTTCTTCGCTATATCCAATGCTTCTACAACCTCAGCTCGACTCAGAATACGATCCGTCGCATCAGCGCATAATGGATATGCCTGGAATTGCCTGAGAAGCTTGTTCTTGGAACTCAAAGCCTCGCCCTGCACCCCCTTCCTGATCGCATCCAGTGCTGAGATCACAAAGCTGTTCCAATAGTCCACCCCTTCATCATCACCCTCGTGATACCCCGTCAAGTAGCTCCGGTGAAATGCACTCGGAATAAGCCTGCCCAGCTCATCCCAGGCATCTCGCCCAGTGCCATTGGACCCAGTCAGTTTCTCCCATTTGATGACCATCTCATCGGTGTGTTCATTAAGATCATCATCAAGAAGCGACACCTGCTGCTGATATTTCTCTTGCAAAAACTCTGCTCGCTTTTCCACCGCAGGCCAGAGTCGAGCAGCCTTGAATGCAACCCCAAGACGATCTTCCATAAGCTCTTTCAACTTCTTGTTGATTCGCACTGACCTCGCATCTTTCAGATCCGATCGAAACTGATCCCACCCGACATACTCCCTGACGCTCATCCGTCCCGGCACATCCTCACTCCACTGACGCACATATTTCTCAGCATACTGATCCACCACTCGCCAGGCTTCCCTGACCTGTTGATGCAAACTCTCTCTGTCCAGGCTGCGCACCAGAGGAGATTCCGCCGTCTCCGTCGATTCCCCTGCAACCTTCCACGCCATGAAAAGTTCTCGAGCCACCTCAGGATGAAAACCATCATCAAACTCATCCTGCCCGTTCATCTCCGTCAGGGGAAGTTCAGGCTCAAGCCACGAATCGACCGCATCATCCTTACCAACTCGTTGCCGCACCAGATCCTCAACACCCAACTCCGAATCAGGCCATTGATCATTCATCGCGACAATTGCATCATGACTCTGCTTGGAATGAGCTGTATCCACGATGACCTTGCAAAGAACACTCGCTTGCTGGAGTCGATCAGGCTGACCCCCTGATGCTGAGCCAAGTAAGCCATGCTCTCCTGCAAGAGCATTAAACTGCTCTTCAAACAAAGATGCTTGAGAACCCAGCCCCGTCAACACCCCCGCTGACGAGAAAAAATCACCCATCCCAGGTAATGCTGTCATCGCCTCGTCAGCCTTGGCATACATTGCCCAGCGAATCAGATACCTCGCCCGATCGTTAGGCCCCGCTGACAAATAAACCCCTTCACGCTCATTCAAACTCGTACGAATCGCAGCAAGCTGCTCCCGGACCGAACTCGAAACATCATCCTGACTCCTTGAGATTCGTTCCCTCAAGGCAACGAGCTCTTTGCCACTCTCAGTCAGCTTCTTTTTCTTGCCATCATCCTCATCTCCCTCGGGCTTGGGCAATAACTCTTTCAATAGCAACTCATGTTCACCCTTTGCAACATCAACAACCTGCTGTTCCGCCTGTGTGCAAAGCGATTCTACATTAATCGATCCCGAACTATTCAATGCTCCAAGAGCTGCGACCATCATGTCCTTGGCACTCTCAAGTCGTCCCAGTCTCGCCGTCCATTCACCGCTGCGCTGCGCATACCTCTCCAGCGAAGTAGGCACTGTTTGCGTCGACAAAAGCAGCAAGTCTTCCTCTGCTGCCGCAAACGCTGCTATAGCCCTGTCAAGATCCATCAGCTGCGCATATAGCTGGCCCGACCCGGGATGCTCCCAATGCTTCACAAACAGATCAACACCCTTGCCAATCGCACCAAGCGATACTTCTGAGCCCGCCGCAAGCTGAGTCGCTGGCCACCCCTTGCCCCCTCCAAATGCATAATCAATCCCTTCCTGAACCGCACCAGCCTGAGCCTGCATCTTTTCCCGTGATTCATCCGTCGCCCCATCCCCACTCAAACGAAACGCCATCATCGGCTCAATGCTGATCACAGACCCTTCACCGAACGGCCCACCCACCCCCTTGGCTGACGCTTCAATCCGAATCAACTGCGCCAGTGTGCGCGTAAACGAGTTCCACTCCGCCCCGCCCATGCCCTCATCCTCATCACCTCGTCCAGCCAGTCGAGTAATCTCATCCCGCACCGCGACCACAACAGGCTCGATCACGCTTTTAACCACAATCGCTCGATGCGCCTTGAGCTCCTTCTCATCAAGATCGCTCACTGCGACCATGCCACGAAAGACGAAGGAAATATTATCTGATATATCCTCTGAAATCGTGGGCCAGCTGGCTTGCCCAAAACGCCCTGATTCAAACTCATCCCCACCCTGGCTCAACTTGCTCAAAGGCGTCTGCCCCTGATACATCCAGTACTCAAATCCATCGTACTTCACCAATGGCATGAAACGCTCAGCACCACCAGTGTCGACAACAAAATCCTGAGCGGTCTGCTCCCAAAACTTGCTCACATCCATCACACTGTTCTTGGCCTTCGTATACGAAACAATCGTCAACGCCAAAAGTAGCAACACCGTGAACAACCCCGCACCCATCACGATCCCCCGGCGACGACGCTGCTGACGCTTGGCGTGTGTCGCCCTCGTGACCAGTCCCTTCTCCTTAAACACCTTGTTCATAAATAAATCACGCAGGAAATATGCGCGATCCGTCTCCCACACTTTACCCTCAGGCAGCGAATCCACACTCACTCCCATCGCCTGCGCCAAATCCGCATCCAGCGCAGATCCCTCACGCATCGAGGAAGTAAAATAAATCCCGCGCATAAACAAAGGCTTCGTAGACCACTCCCCCGCCACAAAAATCATCTCAAGATAACTGCGAAGTCGAGGCCCAATATTTGCAAGACTCTCAGGCAACGCGAACATCGCATCAACCTGATCCGCCCGTCTCCCGTTGGCATCCTCTGTATGCACCGGATCACGCATCAACGCCATCCGCCGCCGCCGAAGCCTTTGACGAACCTCATCCAGATACTTGTCTACCTCTTCAGGACGAAACGCCTCATCAAGCGCTTCAGGATTTGACCACCCGATCATCTGATGCTGAAGATGGGGATCATCCAGGCTATCAAAGTACTCCCGGAATCCATTAAGCAAATCGCACTTGGTCACGATCACAAACACCGGAAAACGCACATCCAGAATCCGTTGAATGTGGTCAAGCTGCTGAGCAATCTTCCCTGCCTTGCGCTCAATCTCATCCACCGTATCCTTAATCAGCGTGTCCACCGGAATCACCAGCAGCATCCCGTTCACCGGACAATTAACCCGATTGGACTTGAGCAACTTGAGAAACTGGTCCCACTCCCCGCTCTTGCCCGCCACAACTTCTTCAAACATGAGTCGGCCCGCAGTATCCAGAATCACCGCATGGTTCGTAAACCACCAGTTCATGTTCAGCGTGCCACCCGCCCCCTGCAACTGATCCTGCAATCCAGGAGGAAAACCAACATTACAATGCCTGACAGCCTCAGTCTTGCCAGATCCAGGTTCACCAACCAGCAGATACCAGGGCAACGAATAAATGTTCTTGCCCGCCGAGCGAAACTTCTCCAGCCCCTCTTCAAACTTGCGATTCAAATCATCAAGCCGCGCCCGTTGCGCCGGCGCACTCACACCCTGAGGCGAAGCCTTCGCATTATCCTTAATATTGCTCGAAAGCGGATCGGCCTTCTTCGCCTTGCGCTTCTTGCCCATAAAGGCAAAAAGCCCCACAATCAATGCCACAACCGCCATCCCCACTATGAACACCATGTACACTTCTGGTGGCAAAAATGCCACCAGAAGTGTGATGCCGCCCCCGCCCAGCAACACCATGATCCCGATCTTCAAAGGCGTTGGCAAACGAATAAAATAGCCCAGCGACCCCATGCTCGGCATTGATGCCTTCTTCATGATTCACCCTCACTGCTCATCGCCCCGCCATCCTCAGCCGCCTTGATAATCACATCCAGCGAACCATTTAGCTTCTCTGTAGCACTCTGATACAACGCAATATTCGTTGCTATCAAAACAATAACTGTCCCAACCAGAATAATCATAATCCCCATCAGGCTCCGCCCCGGAGGCCGCACCAGATCGCTCGTATCAACATGCTCATATGCATCCGCACAAATTCGCGCCGTCTCATCCACATCCATCTGATCTCGCAACCGGGCCGCCAATGAGTCCATCTTCGCTCGTAAAAACTCCGGCTGACCCGAATACCACCCCGCAAACCCCAGCCCCATGCAAACATAAAAAACCGCAAGCTGTTCCGAACTCGTGTGCCGGTCTTGCAAAGCGTTCTCTAACAAATCAAAAAACTTCTCATCACCACCAAGCTCGCCCCGTTCCTTGGCAATCTCCTCCCACAATCCAGCAAAGCTCAGATCGCTCTCCTTGATCATGTAGTCCACAAAGAAAATCAAAGGCAGCTCAACACCCTCAAGCAGCCCCGCCATCCCGGGTGTCTCCTGAGCCTCGCGGCGAATGCCCTCAAAGATCGAATCAACCTCAGAACGCACCTGTATTGGATCAAGATTCACATTCTTACGCGCCGATCGATTCAGCCTGCACACATACTGAAACAAAGGCTCACATACATCCACCAGCTTCTTCTTCTCAATCACAGCCAGTCCCGTCCTTGCTCTGCCAACCCGGCAAATCCAAACATCATGATCCCGCAACCGTCATATACAACGCTGCCTTGTACTCCGCCGGGCTCAAGTCCCGACACACAATCGCAAGCTCTCGCTCTTGCTTCACCCGCTCCCACATCCGCATCGAGTCCGCCCGCATCAAACGGAAATAATGCAGCGATGACTCTGCGGGAAGTTCGAACGGCGGATGCCGCTCTTCCACAAGCTTCACGCCCCAGATCCGGCGCTGAGACATGCTCCTGGCCATCAACTTGAACTTGTCCTGGTCCTCCACCAACTTGGCTAGCACCGTCGGATCCTGTGCCGTCTTGATCCCCAGATAATAATCGCTAGGCCCTTCAATATGAGCCTCCTCAAGACCCGCAACCAGAATCCCGTCAGCCTCCACAAACTCCGCCTTCAGATAGCTCGCAGCCACCGCACCACGCAACAGCGAACGAATCCGCTGGCTCAGCGTCTGAAACGAAACCGCGGGGTTGTCATGTTCATACCTCGCAACTTCAAACTGATCGTTGTCCGGCCGCAAAGCTGAAAGCTCACCAAGTAACTCACGAAGCTGCAAATACACAACAAATGGTGAAACACCCTTCGTCGATACCAGACTCGGCAGCGACCCTGAAAAACGATTCAGCGTCCGCAGCCTCAGCATCTGCTCAAACTGAACCCCACGCATTGAATCAACATTAAACCCACCCCGCGTCATCTGCGTCACCAGCTCCGCTCGACTCGCCTCAACCTGATTCGCCAAATCACGCATCTGCTCACGCAGCGTAGGCGACCCGCCCAAAACCATACAAGGCGGCACAAACGACGGATCCTGCCTCGGCAACCCCACATCCTCTCCAACACCCTGCATGATCCGCGCCACCGGAATCGTCTCTAGATCCGTGTGATCATCATCTGGCAGCAATAGCCTGGCATTGATCCGCCTCATCTGCATCGGCTGAGGATTCTCCCCCGTGTTCTCATCTTCACACTCAACCTCTGCCACCCTGTAAAGCCGCTTCACACGCCAATCGTCATCCCCCGTATTCTCCACCGTATTGGCTCGGTTTTTATACCACAACGGCACGCCCAGATGAATATCAATCGGACCCGATGTCGCCGCCAATGCCTCCTTGATATTCAACGCTGGAACATCCGCGGTCCCAGGCACATCAACAATCACACCGCTCGGCATCATCACCGACAATCGATCAAACTGCACAAAATTGTTCTCTAATGCATCCGCACTCAAAGACGATGCAAGCATCCCATACGGATACGCCCACGAACGCTCAAGCTCAGCCAGAAATCGACCATTGATCGATCGAGCAAACGCCTGGAAATGGTGAGGCTGAAGAAACAGCCCCTCGCTCCAATGCACAGCCTCACTCATACCCATCGCTTACTCCACGCGGGCAACTGCCCAATCTCACGATCACATACCATCAGACACACTCCCAAACATCAAACACGAACAACCGGGCAAGCCCCGCAATTCAACGGCTCAACCCCTTTGTCAATGATTCTACAAAATCAACAATCGATTGCATAATCTCTCGCTCAATCGTCACCTCATCCTGATTGGCTGCCAACTCGGCATACTTCCGCCAGCAAGCCTGATCCAGCGATTCCATCATCTTTTTCTCATGCACCGCAAACTGCTTTATACTCTCCGGCGAAAACTGCGACACATGCTTCTGAGCATACTTCCGCCCCGCCTGACCAAGCGACGATATCAACGCCGCTGTCAACTGCCGCAGCTTCTCAAGCTCATGTTGAACATCCGCCCTGGCAATATCCTGATCACCACTGGCAAACCGACCCAGCATCGTCACAACCGCACCACTGGAGCGCAGCGTCGACCGCTTGGCAACCTTCCGCCATGTATTCCAAACCAGCTGATCCAGGCTCGTCGTCAATGCAATCATCTGCCCCAAGAGCTCAATCACACGATCAGGATCAACCTCCGTCCCCCTTGGCAGTCCCAGCCTCTGCGCAATAGCCTGTGCTGACTCTGGCGACCACGACCCACCACCCGTTGCCCGCGCCAGCCCCGTCTCAAAAAGACGATCACTAATTGCCCGACGCTGAGGCTCACCCATCCGAGGTGCCATCTCCACCAGCCTCTTTATCAAAAACTCCGGATCATCAAGCAGCGCCTGATCCACACCTGAACCCGCCCCCGCAGACGAAGGCACATGCTGACGATTCGTCCACGATGGAAATGCCGAACGCAGAGATTCAAGAAAAGACTCCCGCTGCTCAGGCACCAGTTTCGACAGCTCCCGCTCAATCACATCCGCCATCTGCTCCTGACGATCCCCGGATGCATCATCCGCAAAATCCGCCTGAATCATCCGCAGACGCGTAGCCACCTTCGATACCAGCTCGCTGTGTTGGTCAACCCCTGCCAAATCTTCACCTCGTTTCCTGCTTCATCTCATCAGCACCCGCCCACAGGCAAGCCTCAACCATCATAGAGACTGATAACCATTTACGAAAGCCCCACCCCACCCATCTATACCAGTCAAACCCCTTGTGCCGCTCCAGCCACAACTGAGGATTCAACCGATTACTCCATTCCCCAGCACCAACTTCCACACAACACGCCACTCCAGCATCAACACCATCTCCACTCAACCCGATTCTCCAGTGTGAAGCTCAACCCACTCAATCCGCTTGCAGAGGAGTCCAGACCCATGAAACAACCCATGATCAAGTCCACACTCAAACCCGCTCTCAAACTCACCGCAGCTTCACTCTTACTTGCCTTCGCTGCTGTTAGCTCAGGTTGCGCTTCCGCCTCAACCTCCCATGCTCACAAATATTCTTCTCCAAATCATTCCCGAACAAACCCGTTTGCATTCATCTTCCAGTCAAACAACTCCCCAATCGCCTCTGCTGATGCTCTGGGAAGCTCCCTCTTTGAACAACCTCATGTCAGACAAACCGCGATTGATAACACCTCACAAGATATTCAACTCTCAAATGCTTCCGAGGATTGATCCTCACATCTCTGTCAGCTTCAGCTCACAATCCATCTGGTTCAGTCACAGGCAGATACGATCGACCCTCAAGAATCTTGGCCAGCCGCTTGTACATGGGCTGCCCCACACCCTTGGCAGAAAACGCCAACCTGAATCCTACATCAGAGTGCTCGGGCCCAGCTTCCTTCCTTCCCCAACTCTTCCAGCTCGCCTCATTAATCGCCATACTCGGTGCTGACAAGGCAGATCCGCCAATCACACCCACCCCCGCCTGTTCCAGCTGGCTCTTGACCTCTCCCCAGCTTGAACCAACCACCGCACCCTCTTCATCAAACACAGTGGCATCCAAAAGCACAAACTCCGCCACATTCCCAATCAAATGCTTGATCTGCCCGCCCCCGCCACCTTCATCCACACGCGAAAACCAGAGCTTGCCATCATCAAAGTTCCGCAATTCCGCCTTGGCACCACTGGGAGGTCGCGACTTGTCCCGATACGCACCCGCATCAGGCCAATAAGCCCTCGCCTGACTCAAAGTATCTGCTCCAGAACTGTCTGCCCTGCGCGCTATGTAGTCCCTTTGACGACCCCATGTCTGATCCCGCAAGTTAAATCGCTCAAGCTGCCCCATACCTCCCGCCCCATCCACAGCAGCATTCCACTCTGCAACCGTCGCAAATCGACACCCCGCAACCTGGGCTGCTCGAAACGCCGCACTGATCGGCACCTGCGTCATCGGGTGATCAACCCCAGGCTCACCTTGCCCCGCTGCAATGTCCAACCCGCTCGTTGATCCCCCTTCCAAAATCCCCTGTGGATAAATCGGCCTGCTTCCATCAATCTGCGCAGCACCATCAAGCCAGTGAGCCCTCGCAACAAACTGCGCACCCCTCCGCTCCCAACTCACAAGCCCCTTCAGTTTCATGCCCTCAAAAACCCCCAGCACCTCCGAACCCGCAGCCTGCGCTAAATCTGAAAACAAACCGATCGAAACCTCCTCCTCGCTCATAAACACAGGTTCCGCAGGCAACACTGGCGTCACCAGATCAAACACCACCTCATGATTCCGCCCGCTTGCCCCAGTCCACGAAAAAGCCACCCGCTGCCCATCCACATCAAGCTCCCGCCCCACCCAGCCCACACCACCAGGTCCAATCGTCGTCACATCAACCTTCGGTGCCTCATCCTGAATAATCTGCTCTTCAAGCTCCCTCAGCATCTCCTCAAACGAACCTTCATCTCCCCCCACACCCAACGACCTCGCAACATTCAAAAACGCCTGCACAGGTCTGCTCACCGCATCATCTTCAAGCACCCCAACACTCCCCAGTGCCCGCAACTCATACATCGCATAATTCACACCAAACGCACCCGTCAGATCAGCTTTACTCACACCAAACCGATCCATCACCTCAAATCCCCGATCAATCGTCAAAGCATCCGTCGCCTGTACCATCCGTCGCTGCCACAATCGCTTCGCCTCTGCCCCAAGTCTTTTCAGCACCACACCCCGTCTGGCTTCATCCCCTATCCCCTGTTCCACAACTCCCCGTGCCTTATCAAAAGCATCCGCCTCTTCATCAATCGCGCCTGCCCCAGATGGCGCCCCCACCGCAATCAATCGCATGACTCCCGCAACCGCCCGCCCAATCTCACCCGAGCCAGCATCCCCAAGAAGCACACGCCAGTCCGCCTCATTATCTATCCGCTCAAGCACATCAACCCGCCCCAGAACCGCCTTCGCAGCTGACTCAACTCCACCAGGCAATGCCTCATCCTGCCATCGCGACCGAATCTGCCTGAGTGTCTCTCCCGTCTCTGATTCTGCTTCATCAACGGCATACGCACCGTCAAGCATCTCCACCGCACGATCCAGCTCACCCCCAAGCGACGCAACTCGCCCAAGCCATCCCTCATACGCCTTAACCGCAGCGTCAACAACCGCCGCATCAACCTCAGGCCCTGTGAGCTCAAACCGTGTCTGCAAAAACACTTGCCCCAACCCCGCTTCACGCTGAGCATCAACCGCACCCGCAGCCTGCTCAGCAATCAAAGACCCCGCAACAGACTCCCCAAGCTCAGCACTAAAGTTCTCCTCCAACACCGTATAAAACTCAACAAGTTTCTTTGAGCCTCGCTTAAGCCTGCGCGAATCTACATCTTTTTCTGTCAGCCCAATCATTGCATCTCGCTGCGCAATCCATGACTGATCCATGGCCGGCGATACAAATCGCATCGGCATCAACTGCTCAATCAACTCCTCACGCGTAATCGTCAGCACACCAATGCTGTCATCAATCCGTGACGCCAAACCGCCCCTGTCAGCTTCAAACGCCCCCATCTCCTGCTCAATCTCACCTCTGAGCCTTTCCAAAGGCTCAAACTCCCCAATCCGCTCACGAACATCACCCAGCTTCACCACCTGTGCCTCAAACCCCGCCAACTCCTGCTCAAGCCCCGCCTTGTCAGGCGAATCTTCTTCTTCAGAAATCAACTGTTTCAACTCTGCAATTTGCTCATTCAAACTGCTCAACTTTGCATCAGCATCCCACCCCGAGCCCCGAGGATCAGGCTCTAACAATCGATACTTCTTATCCCCCGCAGCACCCATCCAATCACGCACCAACGCAACCGTCACCCGCTCATCACCCCCCACTTTTTCTGACAGCTTCCAGTCCTTGTCATAACCCTTCCAGTAAACATGCCCCGCCTCAGCCTTCAAAAAAGCATCCACTTCAGTCAGGACTTCCCCCACAGCACTGATCGCCTGCCCAAGTTCATCAAGCGATGCCTTCCCCTCCGCCTGGCTCGATATCCCATTCCCTAAATCTTCAAGCCTGGCCAGAATCTCATACTCACTCCCCCCCGCCTCTTTCATCGCCTGAGCCCGCTTCACCAGTGCTTCAAAGCTCTGTCCAACAGGTTGAGCAGCCCCAACCCTGCGAGCCAGCTCATTCAAAGTTTTCCACAAGTTCGACGCAGGCTCCAGATCCCCCTCTCCCAATGAATCATCAATGCTCCCGATCGGCTCATCCACCCATTGTCCCGCAGCCATCCACCCCCGACCCTCAAACGCGAATACCAACTCCCTTGCCTCGCTCAGCGTCTTCCACTCCACCAACTCCTTCCGAACCTGCTTGTACAACTGCAGTGTGTTCTTGAGCTTGGCTTGATCAGCGACCATGCCCACAGACTCCGGCGGCAACTTGTCAAACTCCCCCTCCCTCAACTGACTCTGAATTTCCTTCTTGTTGTAACGAATCAAAACTCCACCCAAGTCCTGTGCACTCAGCAGACTCGCTCTCAGCTTCTTGTTACTGCGATACTCGGTTAACCGCTCGTCCAAAGCTCTGAGCCCCTCATCACCCTTCGCTGTTTCCTTGTCCTCCCGAGATGCCTTAATAATCTGAGTCGTCAACCCGCCATACCAACGCTTAAAATCCTTCAGATATGGAGACCAAAGCACCAAAGCCTCCTCATCCGTAACCTCAGGCAACGGCTCACCCTTGCCCCCACCACCACCACCCATCCCAAAGTAAACCCCCGCCACCGCAAGCATCAGCACCGCCACCACCGCAACCACCGCCACCCCCCGCCGTTGCGTCGGCATCTTGATCCGATTCAGCCTCTGCTCAACTTCCTCAAGCGTCATCCCCCCGCCATCAGGCTCCGGATCCAGAATTTCATTGCAAAGCGCCCAGATCGCCTGCCCAACCTTGCCCATCCGGTCCCACGCTGCCCCCGTCTCCACAGGCCAGGTCGCACGCCCCTTAAAAGGCACATGCAACACCATCTCATGAATCATCTGCCCAAGCGCACGAAGATCCGCAGCCTCATCCCGATACTCATCAAGCTCACTATCCGCAATCGGATCCACCAGCACAATCTGGTCCTTCCGCGGATCTCCCCCCTTCACACCCCGCCCACCAATCAACACATTGCTTGCCCGAAGCCTGCCATGACTCCTGCTTCGTGCTTTCTTCAGCGCACATAGCCCTCCCACCACCGCCCGCATGAGCCGCAGCACCGCAACACCATCAAGCCGCGTCTTCCCATCGATCAGCCTCTGCACCGAAAGCGGGTACAGATCCGTCCCGATATACGCCCCCTGCTCGCACATGCCAGACTCATAGACAGGTGCCCAATATCGACTATCCGCCTTAAACGCTGCCTGCTGGACTTCTCCTGCCTGCAAAAATGCATCCAGCTCACGCTTGGCCTGCTCCTTGCCAACAATTTCAGGGGCTGATTCCAGCACCTTCACAGCACAATCAGTAGCCTTCCCCTTCCCACTCTCAGCCTTGGCAACATAAACAACCGCAAGCCCGCTTCGATCGCGGGCATGCTCTCTGATCGTTTCAAATCCGCCGAATACCGCCATGAACAGACTCGCTCAGACACCGTCCCGCTCTGAAACAACTCGCATGATTCCAATGCCACTGCTCAGCAGCTTTACCCGCATCGCAAGACATCTCACTTCACGCACAACAGCTAACCAGGCACTGATCCAGAAACCTGCACTCACCATCAAAGTTTCTGCCGATCCTGAATACCAGCGACACATGCTGCGCATCGTCAGCAAAACGCTGCAAATCTGCAAGCATCGTCTACTGACAAGGCATCAGCCTGTTGCATCAGTTCTGTTCTGGCTTCATCTCTGTCAAAAGTGCAATACCGCTGCCCTGCACTTCCAGACGAATCGTATTACCAGCCCATCGGCTCTTGTCCAATGGCAAAATCATCCGCCGGGGATCCGCCCCGCCCATTTCATCCTTGCCAACCCCAGGCAGATTCACCAGCACAAAGAGCCAGGAAGAACCCTTCCAGTCCTTCCAGAGCGCATCCTTCTTCATGAGCATCTGATGGGCATCTTTGTTGTTCGTTGTAAAGACCATCGTCTTATGCCGTGTATCACGCCTGAACTGGTCCGTCCCGGAAAAATACTTGCTCATCGAATAGCTCGAAAACTCGCTCTTCCTGACATCCTTTACACCGATCAGATCCACCTCGAGCGAGGGAATCCTCCCTTTGTCATCTGCTATGCTCTTTGCGACACTCACCTGCACATTAAACGCCCCAACCCTGCTACCACTCGAGCAACCAACCATCAAAAGTCCGCCAGTCAGCATCGCCACCAACACCAATACTCGATTCATCCTCATCATCTGACTTTCCTTTTCTTATGCCCAGCCTGCAAACGCACACTGGAACGACTCCTGATTCTTCTTCACAATCTTCTATCATGACCAATGGGTGGAATCACCCAGCACCCACACTAACAGATCAAACAACATCGTGCATCATCACACCAGCGCCATCAACATGCGGTCAATCACCGACTGAACCTCATCATTGCTCCATGAATCGCCCACCAGAAGCCCACGCGTACGCTGAACCAGCTTGTCAAACGACCCCAGACTCCCATCAAACACCCTGTGCAACGCACCCGGACGCACCTGCCCAAGATCTCGACACCAGCTGTCAGGACCCATCCCAGGCACCATCCGCACAATCGCACCCAGAACCTCCGCCCACAACTCCACCGGGATCAACCCAAACGCTTCCTCAGCCGTCATCTTCTCCTGCACCAGTCGATGAGGCCCCAGCGACTCAACCCAGCGTGAATCGCTGTCAAATAGCTGAACAATCCGGTCCCCAAGCCCCACCATGTCATCATGATCACTGCCAAGTTGACGCGCCAGGCTCAAAACCTCATCCAACGCCACCGCCAGCGTTGTATCACCATCTACCAAAAGCCCACCCACCGCCAAAACCGCAATCGCATACAGATCGCAAGGCGTACTCAGTAATGGCACAATCTCAAACGCCACATCAGGCATCGGAACCCCCTCCGCCGATCGCAACAGCCCCATCTGCTCATCATCAAAACGCAAACTGAACGACCGAAACCGCCACTCCCCCTGCGCCAAGGCACTGTCCCGCTCAAGCGTCCCCTGCAAATCAACCCGTTCACTACCGATCTGCGCCCGAATCCACACCAGATCACTCCGCGATGGGTCCACCCGCTCCTGCGTCGAAAATGTGCCATCAACCACACCCGTCCCGTCTGACCCGTGGACCTTGCTCTCTCGAATCCGGAACGAGCCACGCCCCTGAATCTGATCAAACCCAGCCTGGGGACGATAAATCGACGCACCTACCCCCCGGCTGTGCATGTAATAACTCGCATCCCCACCCGCAACAGGCAACGCCACCGCACGCCCAGCATCCATCAGCTTTGTCCGTGCTGTCCACAAAAACGGCAACCCGCACCCCGGCTCTCCCAGACGAACCTGAAAACTCCCAGGTCCAAGATCCAGAATCGGCCTCTGCGTCGCCCGCGTCACCGCCCGCACCTGCTCAATCGCATCCCCGATCAGCTTCAACCTCAAATACAAACTCTCAAGCATCCGTTCACTGGCGCTGTGCCTTGCACACATCAGCCACCCGTCTGACCGAGGCTGCATCGCATCCTCAGCCTCCATTCCCGTCAGCTGACCCACATCCAGAAGCGTCTTGCCATGACGGAATCCCTCCGTCTCAACCCCCTTCAAATGCCCCATGATCTGATCAAATCCAAACGGACTCCACGCCCGAACCATCAACAACCCGCCACCCAGATTCCAAGGCAACAACCCACCTCCCACAACCTCCTCCACAGGCCTGACCCCAGAGTTCAAAGGCCCACCCGCTGTCAACACAACCATCGGCGAATCTTCACCCAGCGACTCCACCCACCCATACCGATGCAGACTCGTTCCATATCCAGGCAAACCCCGCGCCGAAAGCACCCCCTCATCACAACAAACCCGCCAAGGCTCACCAGACTGCTCCTCCACCGGATGCACCGCACAGCCCCCCTCAACATCCAGAAGCGTCAACAACGGATGCCTCTGCTCCCATCCCCCCGTCACACATAACGCCGGATCAGCATCGGCAAACGCACGATGATTCGTCCACCAGCACTCATCCAGAATCGCATTACTCAACGCCTGCCGATACGACGATGGCGCATGCTCAAGCTGCGACAAATCCTGTACCCACACCTCAACCCACCGATGAATCGTCCCCGCCTGATCACACACACACCCCAGATACACCCGTGCATCAATCTGATCGCGCAGCTGAACCAGCTGCCCGCCCACCTCATCCGCCTGAACACGAACCAGCACACACACACGCAGCGCTGAGGCACCCACGCTGTCGTCCCCGCCCTGTATCGGCAACTCTGCATACCCCTCGGGAATACAAACCCGACCAATCGTCAGATCAAAGAGGTCAGCCAAAGTACGCTCCGTCACAAAAACTGCCAATCCCCCGGACAACCCCATCAATACAACTTGTCCGCCAACAGTCTATTCACTCACCACCCACCAACGCAACGCCCATTCACAATCCCATTGACGATCCTTATCTCATCTTTCAATCTGTTCCTTCAGTGCCAGCAGCGCTGCCCCCCTCGCAGCATGATGCAGACTCTCCCCCACACCCAGCTTCCAACCATCTATAGATAGATTCGTTAGCCCCTCGCGCACCAGTTCATCAAGCTGTTCCAGGCAGCTCCCCATCGCCAACCCCACCCCCCCCGCCAGATAGATAGCCCCAGGCCTGTAAATTGCATGGACCACCCTCAGCCCCCGCGCCAATGCACGAATCGGTGTGTCATCCCGCTCCAGACCCCGCTCAATCTCACCAATTTCCTCACTCCCATACCGCCCAACCAGCGCGCGATACCCCACATACGACTCAAGTGACCCCCGCCCCCCATCACCCCCCACCGGCGCCCCCAGGTCAGGCCAGGCATCTGGACACACATCAACCTGCCCCAGATGCCCCGATGATCCACCCGACACACACACCAGTTCCCCACCATCAAGCACCGCAAGCCCCACACCCGTCCCGATCGAAACACACGCCAGCCGCCCCCCTCCATGCCCTCCCTCCCATTTCCGACTCAGATCAAAACCCGCAGCATGCGCATCAGAAAAAACTCTCACACCCCCCGCACAACAAACTCCTTCGCCCCCCTCAAACAGGGCTTCTATCTGCTCACCCTCAAGCCCGGGTAGATTAACCGACCGTACCACCCGCCCGCCTTCCACCACACCAGGCAGACACAAACCAATCGCAGCAACCTCGCTGCCTCCCGCCACCTCCTTCACACATTGCCTGATATGCTCCGCTAAATCCTTCATGCCCAGTTTGCAATAAGGCGGGCTCATCGCAATCCGATCTGCCTGATCCTGCACTAATTTCACAACCTTGATGCGTGTCCCCCCAACATCAATCCCGATCGCGACCTTTCCCGTCACCTCAGCCATCATCATCGCTCTTTTTGATCGCATTGACAGCCTTTTTGATACGCATCCGTCGTTGAGTGCGCATCTTCTTCGCCTTGACTGACCGATCCTGATCAGGATTCACGCTTTCAAAGATTGATCCGTACGCAAACAGCGCAAAACCCCCACCCACCCCGCCCCCGCCGCTGCCCCCACCTCCCCGTTTCAAAGTTATCTCAATCTGTCTTGCTGTCTGCTGTTCATCATGTTTATACACACCGATCCCCGCGACGACCTGTCTCGCATCCCCCACTGCTTTCCACGCAGACAGATCCGAGGCGAACTGCCCGTCATCCGCTGTGTAAATCATCGGCATCACCCGATCAACCAGTCCTTCATTCAGCCACCGCGCTGCATCCTGTAAATACTGCCCCGACCCAATCTCAGGCCTGCGCCAGACCGCAGCAGTCAACTCAACCCCGCTCCCCTTGACCACTTCATTGCGCACCCGCCACACCAGCCTTGTAATTCGATCACGAATCCAGGCACGAAATGCCTGTTTCTGCTCAGTTGTGCTGACACCCGGCAATCCCGTTGCATCCTCAAACATCTTCAGCGTCGCAGCATCCCCCGGATACAGCTTCCCCTTCCCAAGCGTGTCTGAAACAAACCGAATGTAGTCCAGATGCAGCCCGTCAATGTCATATCTCGTAACCAGATCCCGGCAAACCGCCACAACCCGGTCATGAACATCAACCCGCACCGGATTTGCAACCACATAATGCTCATTCAAAGGCTGAGGCTTACCCGCTTCATCCATCAGCCTCCACTCTGGATGTGAAATCAGTGCATGCTCTGGATCAACCGGAGGCTCAGTCCCCTTCCACAACGGAAAAACATTGATCCACGCATGAATCCGAATCCCCCGTGCATGGGCATACCCCACAGCAACCTCAAGCGGATCAATCCCGGGATCTTCACCAGCCTTAGGCACTCGCCCAAACAACTCCTTCCCGAAAGGCTCAATCTCACTCCGGTAATACGCATCAGCCTCTCCACGCACCTGCCAGAGCAGATCCGTCACACCAAGCTCAAAAGCATGATCCACCACCGTGCGCACATCCCCAGCTGAGCGATAATCCCAGCGTGTCACCCACAACGCCCGCATCGGCGTTCTCTCACGAAGCCCCGCCGTAACGAGCCGCGCCCGTAAGGAAGCGGTCTTCCCTCCCGTACGATCTCCCTCCCCCTCTCCTGCACAACACAAGACCATCGGCGAGTTCAACGCCACCAGCAGGAATACCAGCCATCCTTGCTGCAGCACTACGAAATTACTGATCCTTGCCATGCCCACATGCTATCGTTTTGTCATCATGCGTGAAGATGCACGCTTTGAATGCTGATCAACTCCACGGAACTCCCACCATGAACCAACATGACTCAGACTGGTCCATCCCCGGCTCAAACAACCACCCCATCCTAGGCAACACCCACTTGCCAGCTCAGCCACCCATCGCCACCGCGATCATCAGTCACGGGTTTCTGGGCTACAAGGACTATGGCATGTTCCCGCGCATCGCCCAGCGCCTTGCTGAATCCAATATCATCGCGCACCGCTACAACTTTTCGCACTCCGGCATGACCAACACTCTGGACACATTCGAAAAACCCGAACTGTTTACACAAGACACCTGGAAAAAACAGGTTTATGACATCCATCGCGTCATTGATGCTGTCGCTGATGGAACCCTTGCAGGAAAAGACTCCCCTTTGTTCCTGATCGGTCATTCCAGAGGCGGAATCTCGACGATTCTTGCATCAGCCCAGCGCTTTGATGACAACCTTGTACCAAAGCCTGCAGGCATCGTGACCATGGCCTCCCCCGATGAAACCTGTCGCATGGAAAATGCACAGATCGACGCAGTACTCACCGCTGGGTATGTCACCGTCACCTCCAGCAGGACCGGCCAGGATCTGCGCATTGATGCCAACTGGCTTAAAGAACAGCTTGATGATCCAGATGGTCACAATGTCTGCGCAGCTATGAGTCGCATCAAGTGTCCCGCCCTGATTATCCATGGCTCTGCTGACCCCACCATCGACCCAATCTGCGCCCAGAATCTCACACAGGCAAACACACAAGCGCAGCTCATGATGATTAACGATGGCAACCATGTCTTCAATGTCACGAACCCGCTCGCTGATGATGCTCCTGAATCAACACAGCTCAAAGCTGTCATTCAGGCAATCCAGAACTTTGTTAGAGATCACTAAGTAGCAGTGCAATCCTTTTTTGCTGCGGCTCGACCTGGGCGTATTTGATGGCAAGGATTCGTGTTGTTCAGCGTCGTAAGCCGATGCAGTGCCAGAGAGTGTGATACATGACACCAATGTGCCTGATCATTTCGCTGTGTACCTTGCTCGTGCCTTTGGCCGGTGAGCCTCCTGAAAAGGACAAGCAAGACACAGCTGAGCAGCCTGCTTCTCAAGCACCGCTCAAAGCAGACAAAGATCAATCCACCAAGGCAAGTGAAGACAACTACACACTTGAAATCGGTTCAGAAGTTGATGCTGATGGAACTGGAAAAGAAGAAGCTGCGCCGCATTCAGCACTTTCAGCAGACGAATCTGCACTTGCTGGATCTGATAAGGCAACCTTAATTGCAACTCTACAGGCATCGAGCAGCCTATTGACTCTCAGTCAGAACAGCTCAGGTTCGTCTCCTGGCATGAGTCTTGGCCAAGGCTGGATGGTTCGATCCCAGCGCGGCGCAACGGTGTATGACGCCAGACTCAGCCCAACTCTGGCAATTGCGCCTCGTGAAGATGTTGGCTCTGCAGCACGCATTGAACGCTTTGGTTTCACGGTGGATCGCAGCATCATGCGCGCCGGTGCCATGACATTGACCGTTGGCGGCGGACTCACCTCATTTGGCACCAAAGGCGCCCTGGCTCGCAATGTCACCCAGCCACAGTCGATGGTGCCGGGCTCAGATTATCGCGATGTGACACAGATCGTGCGTATTCCCGTTCTGGAAAGCACGCTGCGAGTCGACCTGAACAACCAGACCTTCGTCCAAGGCACCACCACCGCCCATGCTTTGCAAGGCTTTGGCACTTTTCTTGATTTCACCGCAGAAGCTGGCTTTCGCATTTCCGAGAACTTCGGACTCTTTGCAGGCTACCAGTACATGTCCGGCAATCTGGGCTCGACAGCACTGAATCAGGATCTGGACAAAAGCGGCCCCTTCGCCCGCTTCCAACTCCGATTCTAGGTTCCATATTTTATCAATCGAAGGGTGCCACTACTCGCCCGAAGGGCGCAGTAGTGTTTATACAATGAGGGCGATAAGCGAAAAAGACACTACTGCGCCGAGAACGGCGAGTGTGACACCTGCTCTATGCACTCACTGACGATTTGCTGGCACAGGATTCGCGTATGTCTGCGTGATGATCTGTGCCTCTGCCAACACGAATGGTCGCTCTTTAGCCCGCGATCCTGCCTTTCGGCTTGTTTTGTGTGCTCTTGCTGTGATGCTGATGACAGATCGTGCAGCTTTTGCGCAAACAGTTCGGCAACTCGTGCGCATTCAAGGCCAAGAGATCTCAGGCCTGCAGGGGCTGGGGCTGGTCGTGGGTCTTAATGGCACGGGTGATTCAGCCAAAAGCCTGGCTTTGGCTCGGCCACTGGCTGAGGTGCTGCGAAACAACGGCAACCCGATTGCATCCTTTGATGAACTGGGTAAAAGCAAATCCGCAGCTCTGGTCATGGTAACGGTGACAATCCCCGAAGAAGGTGCCCGCACCGGCGACCGCTTTGATGCGCACATTTCCGTACTCAATGGAGCAAAGAGCCTGCAAGGCGGGATGCTCTATATGGCTCCGCTTACGCCACCGGTTCCGGGGAGTATGCCTTACGCTATTGCCCAGGGGCTGGTCGAGCTTGATGATGATCAGATACCGACGCAGGGCCGGGTGCGTGATGGGGCCTCGATGATCCGCGATGTGCGCACGGGGACGGTGGGAAACTCGTTTACGCTGATCGTGAAGCCATATTTTGCGGGTTGGCCTTCGGTCAGTGAAATTGCAAGTCGAATCAATCAGGAGTGGTTTGGAACGGATGATCTGAGCAGTGGCGGTGCATTTGCTGTTGAGATTGCCACGCCGATCGATGATCGCGAGATTCAGATCAACATTCCTGATCCAGAGCGAGACTATCGTGCGGGATTCATTGCAGATGTGCTTTCAACGCCCATCAATACCGCTTTGCTTCGGCTTCCAGCGCAGGTAATTGTGAACAGTCGCACGGGGGCGATTGTGGTCACCGGCGATGTGCGGATCAGCCCGGTGGCAATCACGCACAAGGATTTGACCATTACGACGACGATCCCAACGCCGGTGCCTACAGAAGGAAGTCCGGTGGTTCAACGCAAGCAGTGGACGGGGGTTACGACGGGTGCCAAGCCCGGCGATCTTGCCAGGCTTGATGACCTACTCAATGCGTTTAAACAGCTGGACATTCCTGTTGATGACCAGATCACGATTCTTTCGATGCTGAACAAGACGGGCAAGCTGCACGCCAGACTGATCCGGGACGAATAACTGATGTCAACGATGTTTGATGCCATTTCGCCTGCGTTTGATACAATGCCTTCGTTTAATCGTACGCTGTTTGAGCAAAAACAGGGTGCTGATGAACCACGCTTTGCAGACATGCTCGGTTCTCAGACGCAATCTGTGCAAAGCGGTGCAACAAATGATGTTCGCAGAGCAGCTGAGGATCTGGTAGCGATTTCGTTCATCGTGCCGATGCTCAGCCAGATTCGTCAGCAGTCTCAGGCTGCACCACCCTTTGCTGCAACGAGTGCAGAAAAACAGTTCGGAGCACTCCTGGATCAACGAACTGCGAGCAACATTGTGCGTTCGTCAAACTTGTCGATTGTTAATCAGGTAGAGCAGCAGCTGCGCCGCCGGGGATAACCGGATAATGGAGATCATGCGTGATGCAACAGGGCTTTGACCATGAACTTGACAAGCTGTTGAGTAATCTGCACAGCGTGTATGGCCTTTTGCTGGAGCAGACCGAGCAATACGAACGGGCGGTTCGAGCTGCCAATATCGAGCAGGTCAGTGCGTGTGCTGCTCGTCAGCGCGGGCTTAATGAGCGGATTGCTGAGCTAGAGCTGCGCCGGCGAGAGCTTTTGGCGCCGTGGACCGATCCTTTGCAAGATACCCATGCGGGACCCGGGATTCAGGAAGTGATTAAAAAACTGCCCGAGGCAGCTCACAATCGGCTCAATGCCAAAGCGGATGCACTGCGAGCATTGGTGAGCATAGTGGCGAGTAAAACTGCATCGGCGCGGTCTGCCACGAGCTGGCTGATGAATCACATGGAAGGTTTGATGCTTGAGGTCAGCTCCAAGCTGAGTGACTCGGTGGTGTATGAACGACGCGGGCGTGTTCGTCAGGGTACTTCTGTCGCGACGGGTCTGGATCTGACGCTTTAGTGGGAGTGATGCGATGGGTCTGACCAGTTCACTGCTCATAGGAAGGTCCGCACTGACCGCCTCTCAGGTGGCGATTCAGATTGCAGGCAACAACATGGCCAACGCAGCCACTCCTGGCTACACCAGGCAGGTGGCAGAACTCAGACCAACCAGAGGCCAGCCGATCGGTCGCGGGATTCGTATCGGGCGAGGCGTTCAACTGGCTGATGTTCGCAGGAATATTGATGATGCACTCCAGAGCAGAGTCTTTGCGGGAGTTTCTGATGAAGCATCTGCCAATGAAAGTCTGAATGTGTTTTCATCGCTTGAGTCGATCCTGGGCGAGCTGACGGATCAGGATCTTTCCAGTGAGATCAGCGAGTTCTTCAGTGCATGGTCTGAAATGGCGAATCTGACAGCGTCATCCGCCTTGGTGGTTCAGCAGGGGCAGAAGATCGCACAAAGGATTCAGGGGCTTGGGCAGGATCTGACAAACCTGCGCCAGCAGGTTGAAACACAGATCAGCTCAGCTGTTTCCCGGGCTGATACGCTTCTTGATGCGATAGCCGGTCTTAATGGCGACATTGCCAATGCTGAGCTTGGCAATACAACCGCCAGCTCGCTTCGGGATCAGCGTGACGGCTTGATCACGCAGCTTTCAGAGTTGATT
The DNA here is from genome assembly GCA_029260555.1 of Phycisphaerales bacterium. Lineage (GTDB taxonomy): Bacteria > Planctomycetota > Phycisphaerae > Phycisphaerales > UBA1924 > JAJDCZ01. The sequence goes on along the minus strand of JAJDCZ010000053.1, from coordinate 21,274 downwards.
GATGTCACGCCTGTGGAGCAGGCTTCAGGAGCGGTGAACATTCTGGTGGGTTCAACGCCGATCGTGCTTGAAAATCGCAGTCGCGGGCTGACGGTGCGTCGTCAAAGCCAGGGCGACCGAGTGCAGGTGGATGTGGCTGTCAACATCAACAAGCAGATTCTGAAAATCGGCGGGGGCCAGGTCGGAGCACTCTTGTCTGCCAGAGAATCCACCATCGACCAGACACTCAATGAGCTGGATGCAATTTCCAGCGAGCTGATTTTCCAGGTCAACAAGCTTCATTCTACTGGAACCACAGTCGACGGGCTAAGTCTTTCCGTTGGAACGCTGAGCGTGCCGAGCGATGATCAGATTTTGGCGCTGAATCATCCGACCAATCAAACCATCGCATCTCTGCCTTTTCAGCCGGTCAATGGCGGGTTTGTTGTCAATGTCAGGCAAAGCGCGACAGGGACGACCCAGTCAGTGCGGCTTGATGTAGATCTGGATGGAATCGACAATGCTGGAGTTGCAGGGTTTGGTGATGACACCACACTTGCATATCTGGTGACAGGGCTGAACGCGATTGCGGGCATCAGTGCCAAGATCAACAACGAAGGCAAAGTGCAGATCGACGCTGAAGCGGGGTTTGATTTCTCGTTTTCTGATGACAGCTCGGGGGTGTTGGCGGTGCTGGGCGTGAACAGCTATTTCACGGGCAAATCAGCATCTGACATTGCTGTGAACAGCGAGCTGGAGCGCACGCCTTCGTCACTTTTGACCGGCCGCCTTGACAATGAAGGCGTGTTCGTGGAAAACGGGACCGCCCTTGCGATCACGGCGATGCAGGATACGAAATTCCTCAGCCTCAACAACGAAACCATCAGCTCAACCTGGACTAATCAGGTGCAACGGGTGGGGGTCAAGACCGCTTCTGCAAGTACAAGGGCGGCTGCAGCGCAAGTTGTTCGCAGCAGTCTGGAATCTCAGCGTGCTGCAGTCAGCGGCGTGAGCATCGATGAAGAATCAATCAACCTCCTGAACTTTCAAAGACAGTACCAGGCAGCAGCCAGACTGATTACGGTTGCTGATGAACTGACCCAAACCCTCCTTTCGATCGTGTAAGCCATGAGCACCATACCCGCCAACATCTCGCGAGCTCCGAATCTGCTGTTCAGTCAGCTATCGCTCGCAAACATCAACCGGACCAATGTGGATTTGTTTCGTGTGCAGACAAAGCTGGCGACAGGGCTGGACATTAATCGGCCCAGCGACAACCCGGTGCGTGCCTCGACGATTTCGATTCTTGATGATCGCCTGGAGCGGGCTCAACAGCGGCTTCGCAATCTTGATAATGCCAAGACCAGCCTTGATCTGCTTGATGCCTCACTTGGAGAGGCGAGCAACTTCGTGCTTGAAGCCAAGACGATTGCTTCGACGCAAGTCTCGACGGGTACAACGAGTCTGGAACGCTCTCAGCAGGCTGTGGTTATCAACTCTTTGATCACCGGGCTTTCGCATCTTTCCAATCGTGAAGGGCCCAGCGGCTTTTTGTTTGGCGGCTCACACGCGAGTACCAAGCCGATTGACTCGTTTATGGGTGGGTATCGGTATACGGGCGAAGGGGCAGGGCTTCAAACGGATTTGGGGCTTGGCGTTGCGGTGCCTGTCACGATGGAAGCGGATCATGCGCTGGGTTCAACTTCAGCCAGGGTGAAGGGAACGGTTGATCTTCAGCCGGCCTTGACGCCGAACACTCGGCTCAGCGACCTCCGCGGGGCGCGTGGGCTGGGTGTGAGTGCGGGGCCGATCCAGTTTTCGTTTGATGGCGGGCCTTTGACGAGGATTGATCTTTCCGGCGCGACAACGGTGCAGGATGTGGTGGATCGGATCTCTTCCTCGCTGAAGCTGTATGAAACGGACAACAGCGTGACGATTCTGGGGGCGGGTGGAGTATCTATCTCAGGCGAGTCGATTTCAATCGATGTTGCAAGCGGCGTACCTGATCCTGATCTTGAGTTTCTGGATATTGGAACCTCGGTGATTGGGCTGGATATGGGTCTGGTGGCTGAGCCTTCGAGTGTATTCAATGCAACAAATGCGCTCGGTGCGGGTCTTGACCCCAAGTTGACCTGGCTGACACCGATTACTGCGCTGCAGGGCTTGAGTGATCCGCTGGGACAGATTCGCGTGAACAACATGTCACAGAGCCGAATCGTAAACCTGACGAATGCGACGACGCTTGGTGATATTCGTAACGAGATTGAAGGGACGGGGCTGGGGACTCGGGTGCGTATTGGCAAAGATGATTCACTTGATGTGGTCAACGAGGTGGCTGCGGGCAAGGCTCAAGCGATGAGCATTGCGGAGATCACGGGAAACAACCGGTCTGCTACAGCACTGGGCATCCGAACCATGGCTTTGGACACGCGAGTTGGAGATTTCAACGATGGCAGGGGCGTGCGGATTGTGACGGGTTCGGTGGACCCAATCTCCGGGCTTGCTGATCCGACCAAAGACACTGATTTTACCATCACGCTTGGTGATGCTGGGGGTACGACTTTCAATGTAGACCTTCGGCCTGAGGATGTGATCACGGTGGGGGGAGTGATCGACCGGATTAATGCCCAGGCAGCAGCCCAGGGCGTGTCGGTGCCTGGCGATTTTCAGGCAGCGCTGGCTGATGGCGACAACGGGATCATGTTGACGCAGAACACGAGCAATGCAAATGCGCTCTCGGTTGCGAGGCAGAACAACTCGCTTGCAGCGCAAGACCTTGGGTTGATGACTGGTTCATACGATGTCAGCAGCGCAACATTTGCCGGTGAGGACCGCGCAACTGTGCGCGTTGACAATGTATTTACGCATCTTCTGGACCTGCGAGATGCCCTTGAGGGCAATGACACACTTGGCATAACACTTGCTGGTAGTAAGTTGGAAGAGACCGTGAATCTTGTGGCACTGAACCGCGGGATGATCGGTGGTCATGGGCAAAGAGTTGAGCAGGCATCGCTCAGACAGGAAGATTCGGTGCTGTTCGACGAGACGACACGCAGTGGATTGCGTGATCTGGATTTTGCTCAGGCAGCATCGAGTTTTTCGTTGCTTCAGACGCAGTTACAGGCAGCACTACAAACGAGTGCTGCGGTGAATACGAGAACACTGCTCGATTTCCTTGGCTGAGCTAAGGGTCGGGCATGAAAAGAATGAAAGTCTTGGCGTATCGGCCGCGCCAAAGCATGACAGGATGTCGACCTGGCGGAGTTGCCAGGAGGCTCAAGAGGAGCTGGCCGAGTATCCGGAGCGACCATATGGAGGTCCAAACGACACGCTTCGGGGTGATCGAGATCGCGGAGGACCGCGTGATCACCTTTGAAAAGGGGCTGCTGGGATTCCCCCAGCACGCACGGTATTGCCTGCTTCAACCAGGTGATGACGCGTGTTTCTTCTGGCTTCAGTCACTTGATGACGCATCATTGGCGTTTGTAGTGACTGATCCATGCCTGTTTGTTCCAGACTATTCGGTTCCGATTCGTTCGGAACAGATGGGCAGTCTGGAGCTAAGCAAGCTTGAAGATGCCCAGGTGTTTGTCATTGTGAACAAAGTCGATCAGCAGCTGACCGGGAACCTGCAAGGGCCCCTGGTCGTGAACACGCTCAAGCGGGTCGGCGAGCAGTTGGTTCTGTCGGAGAAGCGCTGGACAACGCGCCATCCGCTGGTGAAGGTTGCTGCGCAGGCCAATGCGGCCACAGCCTGAGCTGGATGAATCGATTGTTGTGTTCGAGTTATTGGTGTCTGACAAGAGCGGTGCGCAGGTACTGTGACGGTTTGATGCAGATGGCTTGAGTAGAGGCAGGATGGATCCGGAAGGCCCAGAACACTTTGGGTCAGCCTCTGATATGAGGAAGGAGCCTACCAATGCTGGTTCTTTCGCGCCAGCGGGATGAGACGATCATGATCGGTGATGAAATCGAGATCACGGTCGTTGATATCCGGGGCGACAAAGTCCGCCTGGGGATCTCGGCACCAACGCAAATTGCGGTGCATCGTAAAGAGATCTACGAGGCGATCAGAAAAGAAAACGCTCAGGCGTGTGGGCTGGAGAACACCGATCTGAACGGTGCAATTCGGCCGGGCAGGACGAAGGTCTCTGCAGCACTACGAGCAGGTTCGGTAGATTCAGAAACAAAAAAACGCAAGGGAGAGGATGCACGAAATGCAACTCCCAGCGTAATCATTAATAGCAAGGGCGAAACCAGACCTCACACGACTGGACCTCGCACAGGTGGATAAGCACGAAACATGTCGGCGAGGGACTCTCCCGCGTCGCTTAGCCTCAATCACGGAGGATTGCAATGGCTAGGATTAATAGTAACATTCCAAGTCTGATCGCACAGAACAATATCTCTCGCACCAGTCAGGAGTTGCAGACTCGTCTTCAACGCCTGAGTACGGGCTTGCGAATTAATCGAGGTGCGGACGACCCCGCGGGACTGATCACTTCTGAACGCTTGCGAGCGGATATAGAAGGAATCAGCCAGGGCGTCAAGAACTCTGAACGAGCATCATCAGTGATTGCAACCACTGATTCTGCACTCACAGAGGTATCTGACCTGCTCAACTCGATCAAGGCATTGATCGTCGAGTCTGCCAATACCGGGGCCAGTTCCAGCGACGAACGAAGTGCCAATCAGCTTCAGATCGATTCGGCGATCGACTCGATCACACGAATCGCATCCACAGCCTCGTTTGGAGGGCTCAAGCTGCTCAATGGCTCTCTGGATTACACGCTCTCGGGCCTGGCATCCAGTGCCATCTCTATTGCACAAGTCTTTGGTGCCAGCTTCATTGGTTCCAACAGCATCCAGGTTGATGTCAGTGTCATCAACTCCGCACAGGTTGGTGCTTTGTATCTGCGAGGCGATTACACAGGAGCCAACGCGGCATTCAACGGCACGGTGCTTTCATCAACCAAACTTGAAATCTCAGGCACGCGTGGTGTCAGTGTCATCGAAGTGGTCTCGGCGGCTGACTTGTCGTCTATCGTGACGGCAGTGAACGCCCGAAGTTCACTCACGGGTGTCAAGGCAGCGCTCGTCAATCCAGCTGATTCAACTTCAGGAGTCGTCTTTCAGTCAGTAGACTATGGCTCAGACGCCTTTGTTTCTGTCAAGCGGCTTGAAGCCAGCAACCCCAACGGTAACTACTTTCAGACCTTCAGCTTTGCCAATAACGGCGCGGTCCCCTCCTATCCACCATTCCCTTGGGCAGCTTCTATTTCCAGCGGTGCGCTTGCTGCTGGCGAGCTTGACCCGGGCAAGAATGTCACTGCATTGGTCAACGGCACACTGGCAACAGGCAATGGGCTGGGTATCAAGATCAACTCTCAGGAGTTGAGCCTGGAGCTGGATCTGACGGAGGATCTTGCGACCAGACCGAACCAGAGCACTCAGTTTGAGATCACCGGGGGTGGAGCCTTGTTCCAGCTCGGACCTGTCGTGACCGCTCAACAGCAGGTGAATATCGGAATCGGCTCCATTGCAGCATCCAATCTTGGGGGCAAGCTGGTCAGTGGATCGGTGCAGTTCCTGTCTTCACTTAAAGAAGGACAGACCAACAGCATCCGAGAAAGCCTTCAGCGAAACGATTTCACAGCTGCCAGCGATATTCTGGACGCTTCGATCGACCAGATCGCGATCCTCAGGGGGCGTCTTGGTGCCTTTGAGCGAAATGTTCTTGATCCGAATATCCGCTCGCTTCAGACTTCGTTTGAGAATCTCAGTGCAAGCGATTCGATTATTCGAGATGCCGACTTTGCCTTTGAGACCAGCCGGCTGACGCGTGCTCAGATCCTGTCAAGCTCGGGCATGACGGTGCTTGGCTTGGCCAATCAGCAATCTCAGCAGGTGTTACAGCTTCTGGGATAGTCTGATAATCAATCTCAGTCGATTTCCGACCCTTGATCGCAGTGCGATCAGGGGTTTTTTTTGCTTAAAACAAGAAATTGGGGGGTGGAGTGACTCTTAGGACTTAACCCGAGTGCTTTTGATTCCGATGCATGATCAGATCGCCGGAAAGAGGCGGTTGAAAAAGGAAGCCCGGTACGGATGCTGGGCAGGCCGGAAGCAAGTCGGTTCCGCATATGGAAGAGTTCGACGCGGCACCCAAGGCCTGGACATGAAGCATATCGGAAAAGTCCGATCAAGATAACGCAGTTCACGGAGGACGTCGATGAGCCGCATCAATACTAATGTTACATCGCTGATTGCCCAGAATGTGCTGGGACGAAACAACTTTGGACTCAACCAGTCGCTTCAGCGTCTGAGCACGGGTCTGAGGATTAACCGAGGCAAGGATGACCCCGCTGGTCTGATTGCTTCAGAGAACCTTCGAGCTGAGATTACTTCGCTCAACAGTGCTGTCGGCAATGCTGAGCGTGCTGATCAGGTCGTCAACATTGCAGAGGGTGGTCTGGACGAAGTGTCTGGCCGACTCCGCGAGTTACAGGGCCTCTTGACAACCAGTGCATCCAAGTCTGGTTTGAGTCAGTCAGAGAAGGAAGCCAACCAGTTGCAGATCGATTCGATTCTTCAGACCATCGATCGCATCTCGTCAGCAACCAGCTTCCAGGGCACCAAGCTTCTCAATGGCAACCTGGATTTCCAGGTGTCAAGCATTGCTGGTGGCGTGACCGACTTCCAGGTCAACGGAGCCAAGTTCTCTGGCGCAACCCAGGGCGTTGACATCCTTGTCACGCAGTCTGCCCAGCAGGGTGGCTTGTTCCTCTCGACTGGTGCAACTTTGAATCTCAACGGCGGAACCAACTCGGCCTTTACCATTGAAGTCTCTGGTGCCAATGGTAGCCGAGAGCTTCAGTTCAACTCTGCAACAACCGTGGCGCAGATCGCCGCTGCCATCAACACCTTCACCGATGTCACTGGTGTAGCAGCAGCTGCATCTGGCGGTGGCATCAAGCTCACCAGTGATGAGTTCGGTGACAACCAGTTTGTTTCCGTCAAGGTCATCAATGATGCCAGTATTCAGGGTACCGGCATTGGTGTCTTTGAAATGCAGGCTGCGGACTTCTCAACGGCTTCGGCAACAGTCGTTTCGACCTTCGCCAACGCTGGCAACGGCATTCGTGACGATGGTCAGGATATTCTGGCAACCATCAACGGCGTGGCCGCCACGACCGATGGCAAGACCATCCGCATCAACACTGACTTCCTTGATGTCGAGGCAACTCTCTCAACGGGTACTGCCCAGACTCTTGGGCAGGTCGGTGGCGCGGGCAACTCAGCCTTTACCATTACTGGTGGTGGCGGCACCTTCCAGCTGGCTGGCCAAGTCGATATCGCAGGCAGGGTTTCGCTGGGCATTGGCGATGTTTCCATTCGCAAGCTTGGTAACTCCACCAACGGATTCCTTGATGACCTGAGTTCTGGCAAGGCATTCAATGTGGTTGATGGGAATAACCTGGAAACTGCACAGAAGATCATCAGCACGGCCATCGACAAGGTCTCAAGCCTTCGCGGCCGTCTGGGTGCCTTCCAGAAGAATGTGGTCGGTGCAACCATTCGAAGCCTGAATGTGGCGATTGAGAATACAACCGCAGCGGAGTCGATCATCCGTGATGCTGACTTCGCCAAGGAAACCGCTGCTCTGACCAGATCTCAGATTCTGGTGCAGGCAGGTACAAATATCCTTTCGCTGGCCAACTCTCAGCCTCAGGCTGCTCTCCAGCTTCTGGGATAAACCGGCCAACTCAAACCTGAACTAAACCAAGCCCCGGTCCATAATGGATCGGGGCTTTTCGTTTGGCCTGATGGTGCACACTAAACCGATGCAAGGATCATGGAAGCTGGTGTTCAAACCGAACAGAATACAAACGAACTGCTACCGGCTACGCTGATTGGCCCCATTGACTCGTTCATGTTGATCGTGCGCGTCGAGTATGGGCTTTCAGAGAATACGCAGCTTGCCTATCGACGGGATCTGCAGGATATGGCTGAGGATCTGGCCAGGCGGGAACTTGTCAGCAGCTATCAACAGGTCACCGGCGAGCACCTGGCCAATCATCTTGCCTGGCTTCGTCGCGAGCAGGAGATGGCATCGACCTCGATCATCAGGCATCTGTCATCAATCCGCGTATTTTTTCGGTATCTTGAAGCATCTGGCATGATCCAGTCCAATCCGACGGAGGTGTTGCTTCGTCCCACGCGATGGCGGAACCTGCCGGGGGTGCTCTCGCCCAAGCAGGTCGTTTCGTTGATCAACTCTGCCTGTCCGGAAAATCAGTTGCGCAAGGGGCTGCCGTTGTGGATGCGGGACCGGGCGATACTGGAAGCGATGTACGCCTGTGGCCTGCGGGCGACGGAAGCCTGCACGCTCAAACTGGCCTGGCTCGACCTCGAACTCGGCATGGTGCGCATCAGAGGTAAAGGTGGCAACCAAAGACTCGTACCCATCGGTGCCCCGGCACGCTCAGCCATTGCCCAATATCTGGAATCATGTCGGCCTGCGCTCTGCAAGACGACAGGCACTGATTCAGACATCGTGTTTTTGTCACGGACGGGTCGGGAACTGGACCGGATCGCACTGTGGCAGATGATCCGCAGGCGTGCCAAACTTGCGGGGCTGAGGCATGTTCATCCCCACATGCTCAGGCACAGCTTTGCAACCCACCTGCTCTCAGGCGGTGCTGATCTTCGGGTGGTACAAGAGCTGCTGGGGCATGCGGATATCTCTACGACGCAGATCTATACCCATGTCGATGCAAGTCGCCTCAAGCAGATACACACATCATTTCACCCACGAGCATGAGCCGCTGCAAGCTTGAATGTTCAGCTATCATCTTTGGCGTTTGGTCCCAAGTCACATGCAAAGCTCGTATGAATACATTCAGAGCAAGCGTGAAATAGAGTTCTCTTTGATCACTTGCGTTTGCGATGTGTGAAGGACAATCCTGCCATAGTCAGCAGTGCGAAGCTGCCTGGTGTGGGTATTGGGAAAGTAATGATGCGGATCTGATCGAGCAGATCAGCCTGTGTTGTGATGACGCCTGAGAGCGTAAAGCCATCGCTGGAAAGTGTGATGACATCCCCAGCGCCTTCGAGGGTGCCTCGGGTAAGGCCTGCGCTGTTTTTGATGTATGCCGTTCCAGGCTCACCCAGGAAGTCGCTGTCATCCAATGCTGTTCCAAAGGCAAACTCGAAATCACCCAGCAGTATCACGCCAAGAATTGGCTCGTCGAATGTGACCGAAAATGTGCTGGAAACTCTGTCTGCGGGGTTCGCGCCGATCGTATCCTGATGAATGAAATACGAGTTGATTGTTGTTCCTGCATCGATCATGCCGCCGGGCAACACCGATCCAAAGGTATATGTGCCAGCAACGGGCAAAATGTCAACTGCAACATCGCGAGTCAGAACAACATCCACAGCCTCGATGAAAATCTGGGCCAGCTCATGCTCTTGAGCACCCGGAAGAACCGATGCGGGTTTCTCGATCCCAACGATGTCACCTGACAAAGTCGTCGCAAACGAAATACCTGGAAACGCAACCAAACCCACACTCGTGGCAAATATCAACCGGTACATATACTTCCTCTCTATTAAACTGTGATCTGGAGTACCAGTCACAATCTCCCAAAGAAGTACTTGTCTGAGGACAAGCCCCAACGAAAAAGAATACAACTCCAAATATGTACCCAAAACAGAATGCTGCTACCCAAGTCCTAAAATAACACCCCTAATTCTCTCTTATAGCCATAATTTTGCATTTCAGCATACTTGGGAGCAAATCTATCAAGGCAAATAACAACCTGCACATCCACAGCACAGCCTCATCTGAACGCTCCAAAAATAGTCATAAAGACCAGACTGGCAAGCATTAATCAAGCCCTGCATGAATCACACAGCTTCTTCACTTTGCGGGTGCAAGAAAGAGGGGGTATTGATACGGGGTGCCTTGCCTGGCAAAGCAAAGTTTGAACATCCGACGACCTGATCTAGATCGGTCTTTGAATGGGATTGCCAGGATTGGGTGCGTGCATGGGCAGGCTGCCTGAGGACTGATCACCCGTGGCGTTGGCATTGCCAGCTGTGGCAGGTCCATGAGTGCCTGTGGGCGCAAGATTCATGGATTGGTTGAGAACACCTGCAGTTCGTCCTGAATAATGGCTGGCGACGCCTTGCTTGTGCAGGTCTGCGATCTCTTTTTCCAGCCTTTGATCGACTTCGCTCATGGTCTGAACCATGATGCCTTGCATGACACCCAGGCGGAACCAGTACATGATAAAAAGTGCAACAGCACCTGAGATTGCAGGGATCATGAGATACATGGCCAGCAACTCAGCCCATGAAGTTTGACCATCATTGGTACTCTGTGAAGCAGCCACCAGGGTTGAATAGTTGGTGAATACGCCTTGCAATGGTGTGGCGGGTAGAGCCGCACTTAAAGGCAGACAGGCGAGCATGAGCACGGTGGACCACACCGCTGCGGTGACAACACGATCGACCCCCACGATACTTGCCCCGCCAGCCACCACAACGCCCATCCAGGCTGAAACCGCCAGCACGATGACGCTCAACACGCCCAGTGTCACTGCTATGCTGCTTGCTTCTCGCATCAAGCCTCCCCAGCGACTGGGAACACGGGTGGTCTGAGCCGCTTCGAGTTGATTCAGCGTGATGGTCTTGCGTTTGCCAAGCATGGCGTGGTTGGTGGTATTTTGAGTCTTCGGGGTCTGGATAACAGAGAAATCGCGTGTAGCAGCTTGTTCTGCTGGTTTTTCAAAGCGAATGTCTGTGTAGTGGACGAAGCCAAAGATCAGCAACTGGACCATGGCGCAGCCAGCCACCACCAGGGCCATTACGGTGACCCATCGGCGAAGCTGAAACAATGCCTGTGAAACATGCCGAGTCATGAGATTAATCCAAGCCATGACCACCTGCACGATGGTCTTCATAGATCATCGGCCTGTTGAGCGTCATGGGCCACGCCAGAGGATCGGCTCGGCCCCCAGAAATGGGTCGAGCTTGTGTGACCGCTCCATACTGCACAATCCATACAGCAGACACACTTGGAACTGTGCATATGGGACCGATATAGTCAGGCTGATCCTCCAGCGTCTGGTGTTGATGATGCTGCGGGAGCACTGTGACAGGGAATTATCCATGCCAGCCAGCCAACCCCATCCCCCCACTTCACCCCCCTCCCCCCCATCCCCCCCACTGCATCCCGAGTTGCCCGCGCAGGATGAAGGGCTCTTGTATGCGGTGACTCAGGGAGAAGCCCGGTTGACATCTGCCCAGGCTCTTGAGTTGTACCACTCCATGCCTTTGATGGAACTGGGGCGATGGGCGGATGCCCGCTGTCGGGCGATCCATGGCTCACAGATTCGCACCTATGTGATCGATCGCAACATCAACTACACCAATGTATGCACCGCGCGATGCACCTTTTGTGCCTTTCGACGCGATGGGCATGAGGATGATGCCTACACACTCACCCATGAGCAGATCCTGGAAAAAATCCAGGCATTGCATGACATCGGAGGCACACAGATTCTGATGCAAGGCGGGATGAACCCCGAGCTGCCTCTGGACTGGTACCTGGGGTTGCTATCAACAATCAAGCAAACCTTCCCAGCCATGCATGTTCATGCTTTCAGCCCACCAGAACTGATCGAGTTTGTATCTTTCTTTGATCCGCCTGGCACTGATCTTCAAGCCAAGCTGCACTGGGTGCTGAGCCGGCTTCAAGATGCCGGGCTTGATTCTGTGCCCGGCGGCGGCGGCGAAATCTTCGCCCAACCCGTTCGTCGAAAAATCGGACTGGGCAAATGCGATGCACAGGCATGGCTCACCACCATGTTCGTCGCCCACACGCTAGGCATGTTCACCAGCGCCACCATGATGTTCGGCCACATCGAAGGGGCTGCAGATCGCATCCATCACCTGTCACTCTGCCGAGAATGGCAAGACCTCGCTCTTGCACAAGCTTGCAGGCAGGATGTCCCCATGGGGCATTACAAAGCGTTTATTTCCTGGCCCTTCCAGCGTGATAACACGCCTTTGGGTCGCGTCAAGGACTGGATGAGTCAGCCTGAAGACCAAGGCTCCTTCCCGAGTGATGTGGTTGCAAATCTCACCGGCGATGGAGACCCCGCAGCTCACGAGTTGTTTGGCAGGCGACTTCGGACCAGCGGGTCGACGGATTACTTGCGCACGCAGGCTCTGAGCCGACTGTTCCTGGACAACTTCTATTCGATCGGCTCGTCTTGGGTAACGATGGGGCCTCACATTGGACAGGTGGGTCTTCAGTTTGGCGCAAATGACATGGGCTCGGTGATGATGGAGGAGAATGTTGTTTCAGCAGCGGGTACGACATATTGCCTGAATGAGGCTGTGCTTTGCAGGCTGATCCGTGATGCCGGGTTTGTTCCCGCCCAGCGCGATAACAACTACGATGTGCTGGCCGTTCACAATGAGCTGACAAGCCCGGATCTACAGGTGTCAGACTGGTCAGAGCACCGTGTGCAAAAACTGCTTGTTCATACTGAACCTGAGCCTGAGACTCTTGCCCAGTTAACGGTGGGTACATCTGACTGAACGCAACAGGGTGAGTTGATTGAACTGCACATGCGTTGATCCAAGACAGAGGAACCACGATGAATGCAAAGCCCGATTCTGCACTACAAGTCGATGCATTCATCGGGCTCGGCTCGAACTTGGGCAATCGCAGCGCCCATATTCAGCAAGCCATCAAGTCGATTGATCAGATTCAGCATACGGATGTGCTCACGGGTTCGGATATCATCGAGACTGAGCCGATGGGACCGATTGATCAGGATCGATTTCTCAATGCGGTGGTCATGGTGCGGACAAGCCTTGAGCCTCGCGTGCTGCTGGATGAGCTGCTCTTGATCGAAACAGCGCAAGGCCGAGTGCGAAGTGAACGCTGGGGCCCCAGAACGCTGGATCTGGATCTGCTGATCCATGGCTCAACCTTGATCAACGAACAGGGCTTATGCGTACCTCACCCGGAGCTTGCATCACGACTCTTTGTGCTTGTGCCTTTGATGCAAATTGCGCCAAATCTGATCGTGCCAGGCTTGGACCAGTCTGTGCGCACAATTGTTGATCATCTCCACCAGATGAGTAACCAGAAACCACTCAGCGGAGCGTGTGATGTCTGAAACACAACCAGGGCGATCACAACTTGGACCCAGGCGCGCACTGGCCTGCTGGCTCTTAGGTTTGATTCTTACCAGCACTGCTCTGGGACAAACACCAGCACAGGATCCCATGCTATCGCCTGAGGAAGTGCTCACCCGTGTTGCTCAGGCGATGAGCCAGAAGCACACGAATCAACGACTGACCATCGTGGTCAGCCGGGATGGGATGGACGATCAACAAGGCGTTGTGGATGTGTGGGTGCAGCGAGAGCCTGCATCGAATGAAGGCGGAGCGGGTCCAGTTGAAAGCCTGCGTCTTGCGTTTGGGTCTTTTCGTGTGCAAGCTGAAGGCGGGCGGGTGGTGTGTGTGCATGAAGATGACCCGGTGGGTGTGCTCGCGTGGGACATCGTTGAGCCTTTCAATGCAGAAGCGATCGCTCAGGAGCTTGGACCATTGCCGACGGGTTTCGTTGATCTGTTGCTTGGCGGGTCAGGTGATGCGGACTGGTCGCGTGTGTTTGAGCCTTTTGTCTGGCCTGTTCGCTGGGCTGAGGTTCAAAAGGCTCCTGATGATGCAGCTCTGATACAGGTTCTGGGCTTTGGACCAGATGGACCGGCAAAGTTGACGATCGATCCATCAAATGACCAGCTGGTGCAGTTTGAAGCCTCTATCTCGCATCAGCGCACCATACAGATCGGCTTTGAAGCAATCCCGCCTGCGACCTGGACGATTTCACTCGCAAATCGCATTGAAATCCCCAGCCTGCATCAGTTTGGACGACTCACCAGCGTATTACACGCTGGCGATGTGTGCGATGAACTTGCACTTCGCAAGGATGATCAAAGCCTGTGGGTCATCGCTTCGCGGGCTGATCAACCTGATGATACAAACATGGCTGACCCCGCAGCGTCTGAAGGCGAACCTGCTGAACAAGCCGGGCAGGGGTCAAGCCGGTCGAATCTGGCGATTGTGTTTTTCCGTGCTGCGGATGCAAGGCTGACTCATGCGAACCGGATTGGTCAGAGCATCAAAGCCATGCACGCGATTGATCTGGCCCAGGAGCAGCTCAACGAGCATCGGCTGGTGGGTGTCAGCACGATCGTCTATCAACTGTCTGATTATTCAACCCAGGCGTATCGCAGTGCAGCGGACCAATGGCTGAACCAGAGACTTTCAGCGATTCAACAACACAACGAATCGTCTGCAACTGATCGTGTAAAAGAATCGTTGTTCTGGACCGAATCACCTGAGAAGACCATCGACCGATTCAGCAAACGCTCTGCTCTGGTGCTGGTGATTCTCAACAATGATCATCGGGTGCTGGGCATTAAGGAACTCGGCGCAGAACTCTTTGATGAAGAGCAGGTCCAATCGCTCAGCACATGGATCGTCTCGCTTTTTTCAACACCACCCCATCAGATCGACGCTGATGACAAAATTGACGATGGATGATGTGACATGACAGGCAACAGCCCCCCAGACTTTGATCGCAATGATAATCTTTGCCGTTTCGTCGTGCTCTTTGGTGGCCGAACCGGGTCGACGCATCTCATTGATATCCTTCAACAGCAGCCTGCGGTCGTGGCAAAAATGGAACACCTCCAGCATCTGCGGGGTAAAGGAGCTGATACACAACTGGACTGGGTACGATCTCTTTACGATCAGCCAACACCGAAGCATGTACGAGCGATCGGGTTCAAGACCAAGCTGGGCGATGTGCTTGATAAAATTCTCTTTGCAGATCTGCTTGATCACTATGGCGTGCGAGTGGTTTTCATGCAAAGGCGAAATGTCGTCAAAGCAGCAGTGTCCATCATCAACTCGCATCGGCTCTTTGAAAAAACCGGCCATTGGCAGCTTTTCAACGAAGCCGATCGGCCCGATTGCTTTGAGATTGACATTGATCAGCTGCTGAAGATGGTTTGCAATCGACAGGGTGTTGACGAGGGTCTGGCACAATTTGTCGAATCACTCGACCGCCCAAAGCTCAGCGTGTTTTATGAAGACTTCCTTAAAGATGAGCAGGCTGAGCTTGATCGGATTGGCGAGTTCCTAGATGTTCCCATTGTTCAGCCCGCAGCTGTGCAAACCAGAATACACAAAGTGACAAGTGATGACATGAGCGTTGTGCTGAGCAACTTTGCTCAGGTGCTTGATGCTCTTTCAGATCCCGAGCTTCAAGCCATGCTCTGCGAAGGTTCTTGCACTGAGATTCATTGAGTGCAATGAATGACATCCACCTAAACGACAAGCCGGACCCTGATATCAGAGTCCGGCTTGAAGTTGGGAGAGAGTACAAAAGAGACAAGCAGTTTTCAGTCAGGAACGCCGGCGTCTGGCCGCCACCATGCCGGACATGGCGAGTAGTGTGAGTGCACCAGGTGTGGGAACGGGACGCATCTGGATGATGCTGGCTGCGGAAAGTGAATCCATGTCAGATGCACCGGAAAAGTCCAGAGAACCAAGTGAACTGGCGGGCAATCCAAAGGCGTTGGTGAAGTTCTGAACAATGAACTGCCAGGTTTCACCGGGTTCAAAGATCCCGTCAGGCGTCATGGATTCAAAGACCAGTGGCCGATTCACACCAACCGCATCAATGCGGAATGCGATTGTTTCCACAGCTGCACTTGCAAAGCTCAAAGCACGACCATCAACATTGGTAAATGTCGTCTGTGGGTCCGCCACATAATAAAGATTTTCCCAGAGCCCATTGGTCAGATTCGTGATGGTCACGAGCGAGCTTGCAGTGCCGTTGTCCATTGGCGGGCAGGCCGAGTCGCCGGTCAAGAATGAATCTGCCGCGATCAGTTCATCTGCTGGGAAAAAGGGACCTGTTCCCAGCTCTTCAAATGCCTGCTGCATTCCATGGTCATCGCAACCTGGAAGATCAAAGTAGACGCCATCAACCGGGTTGGCCTGAGCAAAGGGTGCAACACTAAACAGTGCCACGGCTGTCATTACGATTTTCTTCTCCATATCAAATCTCCTTATGAGGTAAAAGTTTCGTTGACACAGAGATGGCGTAATCCCGCGATGCAACTCACGCAGGTAAACTGATTTTTTGTATTTTTTTACAGCGAGCAGATCAGCTCAGGCATATTTGTCTGGACGGAGACTGCCTGCACGCAACTTTGTGATGCTTTTTGACAGGCTGTATCAGATGGCTCGTATGAATACGAAACGGGGTGCCACTACTCGCCCCAAGGGTGCAGTCGTGCAGATGACATGGGGGATAACCAAGACACTACCGCGCCGATGACGGCGAGTCGTGGCACCCTCACACGCTGAAGGTTGTTGGTCAATAGAGCTGTCAGACACATACTCGACCAAGTTGCATCGCGACGGCTTTAGAACCCGCCGGTGCGGAAAAGCACGCCAACCACAACAAACAACACCGAAAGGACTGTCACACTCAGAATGTGAAAAACGAATGCCTTGCTCAGGCCATGGCTTTGAAGCTTGGGCATCAGCCATATCCTGGCGTGCATCGCGATGATCAGCGTCAAGCTCAACAGCATGAGCTTGCCCAGCACCAGATGGCTGAGCGGATTTTTCATGTTGAACCATTGCGAAGAATCGCCCAGCAGATTGTTACTCAACCAGAGCCCTGTGATAACCTGCACAAAAAGCGCAGGCAGTGCGATCTTTTCAAAGCCCGACTCAAAAGCAATCACTGCTTCAGGCGATTTATTGCGCAACGCCTTAGGCAACACCGTCAACGCAAGCACCAGGTGCCCACCCGTCCAGATGGTTGCACAGAGAATATGAGTCATCAAGATTGCTGCGTACATGGCCAAGCCTCCATTTGCTCAGCCATGATACGCAACAAACCGTCAAGCGAGACACACGATGATTCCCGGTGCCAAGATTCGTGTTATTGGACGCAGGGTGTCATTGAGTGACGAGTTCGCCCTGCTCAGCTGCAACCTCTTCCTGGACTGGTGTGGAAGCGAGTTTGGGCATCTTCACTTCAATGACAGCCTTGCGAATCTCATCAAACAGATCGGGATTCTCGCGGAGGAAACGCTTGGATGCTTCACGCCCCTGCCCGATACGAAGTTCTCCCTTGCTGTACCACGCACCAGATTTCTGTACCACTTCCGCTTCCACAGCCATATCGAGAAGGTCGCCACTGGCACTGATGCCTTCGTCGAACATGATGTCAAACTCAGCATCGCGGAAGGGCGGCGCGATCTTGTTCTTGACCACGCGTGCCCGGATACGGTTGCCCACATTCTGGTCGCCTTCCTTGATGGCACCAGTGCGGCGGATATCAATGCGAACAGACGAATAGAACTTGAGCGCCCGGCCGCCGGGGGTAGTCTCAGGCGAGCCGAACATCACGCCGATCTTCTCACGAATCTGGTTGATGAATACAACCGTGCAACTGGACCGGGCGATGATGCCTGTGAGTTTGCGCATGGCCTGACTCATCAGCCTTGCCTGCAGCCCGACATGCGAATCGCCCATCTCGCCTTGAATCTCCGCCCGTGGAATGAGCGCCGCCACGGAGTCAATCACGATAATATCAACGGCGTTTGATCGGACCAGCAACTCGCAAATCTCCAAAGCCTGCTCACCAGAGTCAGGCTGAGAAACGAGCAGCTCGTCAATGTTCACACCGATCTTCCGAGCCCATGATGGATCAAGAGCATGCTCAGCATCGATAAATGCAGCCACGCCGCCTTTTTTTTGTGCATGGGATGCGATGGTGAGGGCAAGTGTGGTTTTGCCTGAGCTTTCAGGGCCAAAGATTTCAACAATGCGCCCGCGAGGAATACCTCGCCCGCCCAATGCCAGATCCAGCGACAATGCACCCGTTTCAATACCCGGAACTGAGAGGTAGGCTTCTTCATCCATCCGCATGATCGAGCCTTTGCCAAAGGTTTTCTCGATCTGCGAAAGTGCTCTGCCCAGAGCCTGCTCTTTCATGCTTTGATCTTTAGGCTTGGGCTGCATCTCCGGAAGTGGTTTCTTGGTCTTGGCCATGGTCTTCTGTCCTTTTTCTAGTCGGGCGTGGCCACGAGTTGAGTTTTAAAAAGCAAAGCACCGTCTCGTTCAATCTCTGACGGCCGCAACCTTATGGATGCAGCTGATATTGCATAAACCTTGAAGACCGCTCCCTCACAGTTGCGGCTCGTTTGCTGTCAGGTTTGAACTCTGATGTGCCTGCCCTTCAAAACACCCCTTTGTGGGCGCCCGATCGCCCATGCACGAGGGCCTTACCCAACCAATGCGGGTAACGACCAACCCGGGACGGCACAGGTCGTGAGCCGGGTCGACAGGACCATACCATCTCCCAAACGCCTTGTCAATGTTCGGCAGGCGATTGGGCAAACTTTTTTCAACCATTGGTCATGTATCCACAAAAAAGCGTGACCCGCAGGTCACGCTTTGCCAGACACCTATTTATGACACCCAGGCTTATTCGGGGTCGCCGCCGGACATGTCGTAGACCCAGCCTTCGATCGCCCGGTTGAGTTCCTGGACTTCGCCATCAGCAAAGAAAAGGCTCATTTCGCGTGTTGCAGCTTCGGTGCTGTCCGAGCCATGGATCAGATTGAAGCTGTTGGACACGCCAAAGTCGCCTCGGATGGTGCCAGGTTCAGCGTTTGAACCAAAGGTCGCTCCCATCATTTTTCGGCAGATGCTGATGGCACCAACGCCTCGGATCGCCATCACCAGCACCGGGCTGGAGGTCATGAAACCAACCAGTCCGTCATAGAAAGGTTTGCCCTGATGGGCTTCATAATGCGTCGCCGCCAGCTCCTGGCTGATGGTCATGAGCTTACAGCCCACGATCGCCAGCCCCTTGTCCTCAAAGCGGGTGATGATTCGACCCATCAGGCCTCTTTGAACCGCATCAGGCTTGAGGATAATCAGTGTTGTTTCCATCGTTTTGATCCTTTATATCTCTTTACTCAGTTGAATCCCTGGCGACAAGCATAGCCCGGTAGCGAGCCTGCCAACATTCAGTTGCCAGATCCCAGCCCGCGTGCTAGGCTCATCGGCCCGACGCTGATCGATGCCATGCAAACGGCTCAGCAGGCGAGTTGCCACCTTAGCTCAGTTGGTAGAGCGAAGCTTTCGTAAAGCTTAGGTCCGGAGTTCGAGTCTCCGAGGTGGCTTTTTGCATGCGCCTGCACCATCGTGCATCTCGGCTACGGGCAACCCGCTGCAAACACGACAATAAATGCAAAAAAGTCCAGCACATCGATCAAACCATCACCATTGATATCTGCCCGGGGTGCATTCGTGCCAAAAGCCTGGATAAAGGCGAAGAAATCGAGCACATCGACGACGCCGTCGTGGTTCATGTCCGCAAGGCACTGGCCCCCATCTGCCCGAAACCAGACCTTTGTAAATGGTGACTGCAGGAAAAAGCCCAGAAGCGCTGTTCCAACCTTTTGTTCCCCTGATTGTGAAGGGTGTGTGCCATCGGTATCAAAGTCATCACATGCCCAGGTCAAACCGTCTGAACGAGGGCTCAGCCCATCTGCCCAAAGGTAATCCCCCCAGGCAAGCCAAGGCACTGAAGCACCCGGCGCCAGATTCCCAGCGATTGGGTCAATCCCTCCCCCTGACATCTGATTGATTTGCGCTTCGATAAGCCATTTGACTGAAAAGCCAGACTCATAGGCGTAAGGCTCAGGACTGAGCATGCTGCTGGCGTATCCCCCGTAGATTCGGCTGGAAAGAAACACCAGCCGAAGATTTGGATATCGTGTACGCAAACTGCGCATGATGTTGCCAAGTCGGCCCAGCAAGTCATACGCATCTGCAGCAGGATCCGGCAGTGAAAGCGTCGGCCTGGGGTTGGCTACTTTCACCCATGCAACCTGCACCTGCGCCTCACTGAGTCCCTGTGATCCCAGCACCTGGTCACGAATCCTGTCATAGTTGGGGTCCAATGAGGACTCCCAATGCGATGCAGACTGACCACCCTTGGCACCATTGACGATCGTCAGTGTCGAATGATTCACCAGCGAGTTGGACGCTGCCTGACCCATGAAGGTCCATGGGTCACATGGCAGACCGCCGCCTGCTGAACAGAACTCCTGGGTTGTATTGGACATCCCAATCGAAATCAGCACGATTCGGCCAGTGGTGTTTGGGCTGCCCGCAGCATCAAGTGGCTGAATGATGCCCGCCTGAGTCACCCCCATTGCTGCATGAGCAGCCGGCGGCTCATTGATCCCATCTGGATACAACCCGCCTTGAAACTGACCGAGATACAACCCCGAATCCAGATCGTTGATCGGCGTAAACCCCACCGATGTATTTGTGCAGTCCGAGCCGACAGCGATATTGCAGACTGAAAGAATCATTGCAAGAAAGAGGTGTTTTCGCATCTTCTCAACTCCTTCGCACCCGCTCTGAGGTTACAGACAATCAACCCTGCCAGAGGATTATCGACTGCCTGACTCCGCGATCCAACGCTCCAGATCCAACTACATTGCACAAGGCTTCAGCCTCGGACCTCATGCCATGTTTGCCATTCCTGGACGCAGCCCTATTCCTATTGATGTTCACAGCGTTTACCCGCTCACAAAGACATACCCGAGTCAATTCGCTTGATGCGTACGACTGAGCCTCAACCTGCACTGCTTAACCTGATCGGATTCTGGATTCGTTGACAGATTCATTGTCGCCATTGAAAGGGCGTACCAACACCCCTTGTTCAGGGGATTACAAATGCTCTGCCAACACCCGGTACCGGGTAATAATTTTATTGATTAGCACACGAGTAGTCCACAATTAGACGGACCCTCATAATACCACTTGTTTGTCCCAATTGTGAATGCCATTGATTTAGGTTTGTTATCCGATTGTCGATGATGCGAGTGTGGCATGAAGAGTCACACTTGAGGCGAAGCTGTCGATTTGCGACCTGTTTCGACAATCCAAACCGATGAAAAAAACTTGTGAAAAGGAGAAGCTGGCTGTGGTACCCATACGAGGGATATATCAGGTACTAGCAGGCCGCTAAGCAACTCACCTCAAGTTGTGTTATCTTGTTCATCCACACCGAACAAGGAGACTGACCCATGCGAGGACAGGTTCATCGGCAGCAGGCGATCTTCGTGGCCTTCAACATCGAAGAACGCGTCCC
>JAJDCZ010000052.1 GCA_029260555.1 Phycisphaerales bacterium | reverse complement strand
AGTGGAGCGCACGATTGCATGGCTTCAGAACTACCGTCGGCTGTGCATCCGATGGGAAAAGTCGACCGCCCTCTTCGCAGGGTTCCTACACCTGAGTTGCTCGCTGCTACTCATCAAACAGGTTCTGGGATAGCCTCTAGTCTACAACATCGGTACCAACGGCATCTGGATGGCAACACGCGGATATCTACACAAAGGCACACCCGTCTCGGTGCGTATAAGCACCAACGACAATGAAATGTGCATGCTGCCCGGAATCGTTCAGTGGTGCAGCTACTTCGACAAACAGGTGCACTGTGTCGAAATCCTGCCCATTGATCAGATCGACCCAAGGCTGTTCGTTTCCAACGACACCTGGGTCCAACTCCCCGCTGACACAGACGACACCGAATGGATGAAAAGACGCACTGCGCTCGTCATTGAGGATTCCCAGCTCGAGTTCAATGTGCTCTCCATGCTACTCGCCAACGCGAACATCACCGTCCAGCAGGCTGACTCGCTCGGTGCAGCCATCGATCGCGTTCAGAAAAAACCCTTCGACATCATCATTCTGAGCGACTCCCTTGAGAGTGGCACCAGAACTGAGGACGCAATCCAGAAACTGCAGACTCATGGCTATGTAGGTCCGATCATCGTGTACACCAGCTCGAAAAACAACCGGGATCACTCGCTCAAGGATGCAGGTGCTGCTGCAGTGTTGCAAAGCCCGCTCCAGCTTGGTTCGTTGCTGGCTGAACTCCGCGATGCGTTTGAAGCATCACGCGATCCCATGAGCGGGACCGCGGTCATCTACTCAACACTCTCCGCGACGCAATGCCCGGACAATCAACTGGCAGAGTATTTGAAGATGGTCGCCCAGTACGCCCAGAGGCTTGATACATGCATCAAAAGCGATGACTCCACTTTGGCCAGCAAGCTTTGCAGTTCGCTTCATTCAACCGGTGCAGGATATGGCTATCCCATGCTTTCGTCAGTTGCCTCAAGCGTGGTCCAGTCGCTTCATGCATCATGCTCCGCCAAGGAATCGTCCACAGAAATCCGCAAACTGATTCGGATCATCGGACGCCTCCAGACCCGCGAGAATGAAGAAAAAATGGTCGCCTGACCCCCCCCTCCCACACCTCATTCCGCCCCCTCCCGCATCTCCACACCCCCTACATCAGGCTGTATCTGCTGAGTCACTAAAGCCCAAAGCCATAAATAGTCATGGCAATGCCTGTGCTGCGCCCTCGTACCAGGCCCAGACTTACATTGATAATCCAAAGCTGCCTTGTCATCAGTGTTCACTCGAACAAATGACAGTCGATTGCTATCCAGAGAATGAAAAGAAGACTATGGTATCCCAATAAGTCAGCATCGTTTGGGTCAGGGTGTATCACGATAGCGAGAAAAGGTACCCAGGTTCTTGTTCATGTCAGTTCAGTTTGGTATAACGATCTGATCTTGCAGCAAGGTGAATATCAATGCAGTTGACAGATATAGCTTCGGCAGGGAATTAAATAGAATGAGCTTCAAATGTTGCGTATCAAAAAAAATCTTCTTGAAGCTGGCCGTTGCTGTATTCGTGCTGCTGGTTGCGATTCAGCTTGTTCCTTATGGTCGTGATCACTCAAACCCGAAGGTTGCCATTGAACCAGCATGGGACAGCCCCACGACGCGAGAGCTGTTTTTCAGATCATGCAAAGATTGTCACAGCAACGAAACGACATGGCCCTGGTACAGCAAAGTCGCTCCCATTTCATGGCTGGTTCAATACGATGTAAATAAAGGCCGCGCAGAGTTCAATGTGTCCGAATGGAATCGTCCTAAAAACGAAGGCGACGAAGCCGCAGAGGAACTTCGCGAAGGTGAAATGCCACTCTGGTTCTATCTGCCAACTCACCCAGAAGCCAGATTGTCAGATACAGAGCGTCAAACTCTGATCGATGGCTTGATCGCAACCTTTGGAGAAAAAGAATCACACGAAAGCCATACAGAACACGACGACGACTAAGTTCTGTCTACGCAGGAACGAGCCGCGACCGTGAGGGAGCGGTCTTCAAGGACAAATGCAAAATCAACCGCTCTCTCACCGATGCGGCATGACAGAATCCTGAGCCGCCGGGTTGATGCAAACTGATTGTGATTATACTGATAGCGGCTTTTGATGGTCCAACGCCACCATCACCCAGGTCACGCCAATCCAGCCCAGTATCGCTGGGTACTGGTGCCACGCGGGCAGGCTCTTGTCGTGAAGAGCGAACATCGTCAGCAAGAACATGCCAAACATGCCTGTTGAAAAGCTCAACCCGAAGTTTGCCAGTGCCAGTCGGCGTGTCGGTGTAAACGCAGCTCCAAGAAGCGACAACCCGATGATCACTTCACTGAACCCGATGGCAACCTGTGAAGCCACCGCCAGCACTTTGATGCCCGCTTCACTCGGTTCGCCGCCGAAGATCATCTTCAAGAAAACCGCCCAGATCGGCATGAACTGCAAGGCAACACGATCATGGACAAACGAAGGAATAAATGTCGCCAGTGCCGCAACAAGATTGAACACGCCCATCACAGCAAGCATCACCGCAGGGACCGCAGGGGTTTTCAGTGCCATGGAGGTTCCCTTCGTAACACGCCCAACTTCTACGCACCACACCGGCTCAGGTTCGAGAGTGTACAGCATACAAGCAGCCAGTTTTCGAGCTTGGTGAGTTATGCTACAAAAGGCGACGGGCTCCATTTCAGGAGCCCGTCTTCAAATACAGGCACAGCTGTAAGCCGAGTTCTGTCCTTGTGATGGTTCCCATTGGGCCTGTCACAAGGGGCAGCCATTTCTCTGGTCACGCTGTTGCCAGCGTGATCGAGCCTTTGCCTCAAAGAGGCTCTGGCTCAGCACTCCACCCGTTCCCTTCTGGCCGGACCGACCATGACGCCAGGCGTACTGGGAACTGCTTGAGCTTGCACGCGGTGGGGGGGCCTTGCCTGAACTGTCACCAGCCCAGCGGTGCGCTCTTACCGCACCATTTCAACCTTGCCTGTGCCCAGCTCACGCATGCGCGAGCCAAGTCATCGGCGGTATTCTTTCTGCTGCCTTTCCCCCGCTTTTGAGTTTGCCCTTGCGGGTTCGATCCAAGCGGGTGGGCGTTACCCATCACCGTGTCCTGTCGTGCTCGGACTTTCCTCAGACCCGGTTGACTTTCGACAACCAGACCCGCGACCGCCTTGCTGTGCCGATCGGATCCATTCTAGGAAGCCAATGCAGGCACATGCGAGCCTCAGATTTCAACACGAGACAACATCTGTCATTGTCCTCAGCAATATCTCACTCTCACCTGAAGCATCGCAATTTCCATAAACACCTAATAGAAAAACAATTACGACAAATCGCAAAGTCTCCAACCCAGAAAATATCAAAAACATCTTCAATCAGTATTGAGTCTCAGTCTCAAGTAGATACAATCCGGCTCCAACAAAGAAGGAGTCTGACATGAACACGCGCCCTTCATCTGTCTTTCGATCCTCACTCTCCTCAGCTTTCACGCTCATTGAGCTGCTCGTTGTCATTGCCATCATCGCGTTGCTCATAGGCATTTTGTTGCCATCGCTGGGCAAAGCGCGCAAAGCTGCGCAAAGCGTCAAGGACACCTCGAACCTGCGTTCGCTTCAGCTGGGTATTCAGCTGTATGTTTTTGATTACGAAACCTACCCCGCATTTCGTCAGCCCGCTGGTGAATCACATCCTGATACGAATCGCCCGCGTGCGCGCTGGCAATGGTTTGCAGGCGATCAGGTTGGCAGGCCTTTTACGCCTCGCAATCAACAGGAACTTGATGACTTCAATGCTGCAGGCCCCATCCCCAGGCTTGATAACGATGTCTTTCGCGATCCCACACAAAGGCTCGACGACTTCACCCGAGGCACCACAGGCAGAATCGAAGCGCTCCGCAACGGCTCGTATGGCTACAACTACCACTACCTCGGCAACTCCAAAACCACCTTCCCCCAGAACAAATACAACAACTGGCCCGTCAATGAATCAAGGATTCAGAATCCCGGCAAGACCATCGCTCTGGGCGACTCCCTGGGCAATCAGAACACCTACAAAGACACAGGATTCCGCGAGCACAGCTACACGCTCGACCCACCCAGGCTCGACACCATCAACAACAACGCCCACGCCTTCGCCCAGTCATCAGGTAAAACACCCGCACACGCCAGGCATGGCTCAAAGGCAAACATGGCGTTTCTCGATGGCCATGTCCAGGGTTTGACACTCCGCGAGCTTGGCTATCGGGTCATCAATGAAGCCCAGAACCTCGTCGAAAACGATGCTGGCTCAAATGCGCTCTGGAACGGCCTGGGCTTTGACAAAGACACAACGCTCCCCTAATCCTCCCCCCGCTGCACCAACTCGTCGATTCCAGCAATCCAGCGTCGAAGCTGGGTTGCATCAAACCGTGCGGGAATCTCCCGGGGGCAATCGCCTTGGCCCACGCGGCTCAAAAGAATCCTCATCAGCTTCTCCATCAACTTTGATGGAGGCACCCGCCCGCCGGTCCAGTGGTCATGGTCCACCCAGCTCAGCGTCACCGTGTGTTCTTTGGGCACACAATCCGGGCCATCAGGGCAAAGCTGCACCAGATAAGACCACCCCCGGCTCAAATCTGTTTCCTCAATGATCAAAACCTCTGCCACCGGCAACGATCTCCACGGTACGATCAACCACACACACATATCAGCAACCTGTAAGATCGTATCATCATGCCTGAGTAAAGTTTGACAGTCAAAAACAAGCCGCGACCGTAAACCAGGGTCTTTACGAGCCGCGACCGTAAGGGAGTGGTCTTTGCAGAACTTTCAGATTCCAAATTCATTCGTATTTTTAGCCGTCATGCACGACGCCCCCTCGTTTCATTCAGACCTCCGGTATAACTCATAACAAAAAGACAAACTGCTGGAGCAGACGCATGACCTTCATACTCGAAACCATACGGCTGGGTTTGACCAACCTCAGGCTGCATCTGCTCAGATCGTTTCTCACCGCACTGGGCATCATCTTCGGCGTGGCTGCGGTCATCGCAATGGTCTCCATCGGCGAAGGCTCCAAACGCGAAGCCCTGCTACAGATCGAACAACTTGGTGCCCTGAACATCATCGTCCGAAGCCAGAAACCCGCAGAAGAAACCCAGCAAGGCGGCGGGCAGAACAAAGGCTTTATCAGCAAATATGGCCTAACACGCGAAGATCTTGATGTCATAAAGAAAAACTTCCCCAATGCCACTGCCATCGTCCCCATCAAGGAAGTTGGTGGTCAAATCCTCCGCGAAGATCGCAAACAGATCAGCCAGTCATTTGGCGTGATGCCTCAGTTCAAGGAAGTCGCGAGGCTGAAGGTCGCCCGGGGTCGGTACATTACAGCAACGGATCTTGATACCAGAGCCATGGTCGCGGTGATCGGCCGAGAAGTCGCCAAGGAAATGTTCCCCTTTGATGATCCGCTGGGTAACACTATTCGCATTGATACCAAAGCTTTCACAATCATCGGCGTGCTGGAACCCGTCGGACTCTCCGGCGGCAGCGGTGCCGCACTCATCGGCCGCGATCTGAACCTTGATCTGCACATCCCCATCACCACAGCCAAGGTCGCATTTGGCGACACCGTCTTCAGAAGATCCAGCGGCTCATTCCAGGCTAACGAAGTTCAGATCTCCGAAATTTACATCCGTGTGCTTTCTCGTGACCGCGTTGTCAGAGATGCTGCCAGGCTCAAGAGACTCATGGCTGTACGCCACAAGAACATGGCAGACATTGGCATGATTGTGCCTTATGAGCTTCTTGAAAACGCCAGGCGGACCGCGATCACCTACAGCGCCATTCTGGCGTCGATCGCAGGCATCTCGCTGCTCGTCGGTGGCATCGGGATCATGAACATCATGCTTGCGACCGTCACCGAGCGAACACGCGAAATCGGCATCAGACGCGCACTCGGTGCGACTCGCAAGCACATCATCTGGCAGTTCCTCGTCGAAACTGGTGTCCTTAGCGCGATCGGTGGTCTGACAGGTGTATTGCTCGGCATCTCGCTCAGCTTTGGCTTTAGCTGGGGTGTGCCTCGGCTTATTACCCTCCCCGTCATCGGCAGGTTTATCCCCGCGGATCTTTCACTTCCAACGCAGATTACAAACTGGTCCATTGTGCTGGCGTTTGGCGTTGCACTGGTTACAGGGCTTGTCTTTGGTATCTACCCAGCCCTGAAAGCTGCACGGCAAGACCCCATCGAAGCACTCCGCCACGATTAGGATCATCAAAGCTATTGCAGGATTCAATGCAGGACGGGCGATCGGCCTGTCTCAAGATGAACTAATCCGTTGCACGGACCATGCGGTCGATCTTGTCACCTCGATCTATCAGCACTTCGTCAGCCTCGGACAAGAACAAGCCGTGGTCAATAACGCCTGGGATCGAGTTGAGCAGACCAGAAAGCTCCTCAAGATCTCGGGGTTCGTCTTTGTCCAGTGCGATATCAATAATCATGTTTGCATTGTCGGTGATGAAATACTTTCCATCCATCGACCGTCTGCAGATGCCATTGAGCCCAAAGTGGCGCAGCTCTGCCCGGATCGACGACAGGCCATAAACCATAATCGCAATCGGAAGTGTGTGTCTGGTACCAAGTCGATGCACCAGTTTCTTCTCTGCGATCACATACACGCTCTTTTTTGCAGCCCAGGCAAGCATGCGTTCTCTCGTCACCGCACCGCCAGAGCCTTTGAGCAGGTTCATGTCGCCATCGACTTCATCTGCACCATCAAACAGATAATCAATCTGCTCAACCAGAGCAAAGTCAACAATTGCTAATCCATGTTCAATGCACAAGGCTTCAGATCGCTCGCTGACAGCGACACACTTAATATCCAGTCTCTCGTTTTTTACGCGATCTACCAGAGCTCGCACGCACCGTGCTGAAGTCTTGCCAGCACCCACGCCCACGATCATACCGGATCGAATTTCCGCGACAGCTCTCTCAGCCAGTGCGTCCGCTACTTGTTGCTCACTCAAAACGAATCCCCTGTGCAAGGTTGAACTGCGTCCCGAAGTTCGTCGTGCTCGTCTGGCGACGCATATACGCCTTCCATGCATCCGAGCCCGATTCACGCCCGCCCCCGGTGTCTTTCTCGCCTCCAAATGCTCCGCCGATCTCTGCGCCACTCGTGCCACAGTTGACATAAGCAAGGCCACAGTCACTTCCTGTGCCGCTGGGCGAGAGGAATCGCTCTGCAGATCGTACGCTTGATGTAAAGATCGCAGAACTCAGCCCCTGATCGACCGCGTTGTTCATGGCAATCGCCTCATCGAGCGTCTTATAGGTAAACACATACAAGATGGGAGCAAATGTCTCACTCATCGCAATCGCCAGCGTGTTGCTCGCAGGCACTCTGACAATCGTAGGCTCAACAAAGTACCCCTTACCCCCATCTATCTCAGCAACATTGCCGCCCGTGACCACTTCGCCGCCCTGCTCACGAGCCTGGGCAACCGCAGAGACAAACCCGTCCACTGCTGCTGAGTTGATCAGTGGTCCCACCAGCACCCCTGCCTGCACCGGATCACCAATCTTGACACTCTGGTAAGGCCCCACAAGCTTTGCGACGAACTCATCAGCGATCGATTCATGGACAATCAGACGCCGGGTGGTTGTGCAGCGTTGGCCACAGGTCCCCACCGAGCCGAACACCGTGCTCTTGGCTGCCAGATCAAGATCAGCATCTGGCTCGATGATCACAGCGTTGTTCCCGCCCAGCTCCAGCAGACATCGCCCCAGTCGCCCCGCAACCACTGACCCCACATACCGACCCATGCGGCACGAACCCGTCGCAGAAATCAAAGGCAGCCTGCGATCAGCAATCATCCGTTCGCCAATAAGCGCATCCGTCCCGATCACCAGCGAAAACACATCCGGATGACCCATCTCCGTTGCAACACGATCAGCGATGCGATTGGATGCCAGAGCAGTCAGCGGCGCCAGCAGGCTCGGCTTCCACACACTCGTATCCCCACACACCGCGGCCAGCATCGCATTCCAGCCCCACACCGCATTTGGAAAGTTAAACGCAGTGATGATTCCGATCGGACCCAGAGGCAGCCACTGTTCCTTCATCGCATGCTCAGGTCGTTCGCTGGGCATCGTCAAGCCATACTGTTGACGACTCAGCCCGACCGCAAAGTCTGCAATGTCGATCGTCTCCTGAACCTCACCAAGCCCCTCGGACAAAATCTTGCCAACTTCAAGAGAGACCAGTGTGCCCAGAGGATTCTTGAATCGACGCAGCTCTTCGCCCATCGCCCGCACAACCAGTCCACGCTGTGGAGCCGGCACCTTGCGCCAGCGTAAAAAAGCTTCCCGTGAGCGTGCAAGCGTCTTTTCGTATGATGCTTCATCATCAAGCGTCACGCCTGCGATGGGCAGGCCCGTTGCAGGATTGATGCTCACCACCACGCCGGAATCTGTGGATGTCTCAGCTGTTACATCAGCAACAAACCGCGCATCATCACATAGCCCCAGTGTCTGCATAATTTCTTGACTCATAATCGAGTCTAGGCTTGTCAATCCAGAGCGGTCCCCGAACAAGGGATCATTCAGAAGATCAGACCCGCGACGCTACAGGACCAGCCATGTCAGAGCTCAGCCCGATCGTCATAGCCACCGCCAACGAGCATAAAGTTCGTGAGATGAGTGCCATTCTCACGCCTCTGGGCGTGCGATTGATCAGCCTGAGTGAACTGCCCGGCCCCTTTACCGAGCCTGACGAAATCGGCGACTCGTTTTTACTCAATGCCACCATCAAGGCTCGGTCATATGCCCAGCAGACGGGGAAAAACTGCCTTGCGGACGATTCCGGGCTCTGTGTGGACGCTCTGGATGGCAGCCCCGGCGTTATTTCAAGCCATTACTGCACCCAAGGCCAGGAAGTCGGCATGACCCGCGACCAGCGCGACATTCAAAACAATAAAAAACTCATGGCGGATCTACTCGATGTTCCGCTGGAGAATCGCACAGCCAGGTTTGTCTGCACCATGGTTCTGGCAGCTCCCAATGGCTTGATCCTCTCCCAATCCCAAGGCTCATTCCTGGGCAGAATCGGCACCCCCAGCCAAGTCCCCAAAGGTAATCAGGGCTTTGGTTACGACCCGCTCTTTTTCGTCGCACCAGATTACACCAGAACCAGCGCCGAACTGACCCCTGCTGAGAAAAACGCCATCAGCCATCGTGCCCAGGCAGCCCAGAACATGGCCCAACTGATCCAGGAGCTGCAAGCAGCACACTGACTGAATCTGTCAGCACGATTCAGGCTTGATAAACCACATCCATCAGCTCCGCCACAATCCCATCCGTCAGCAAGAGTCCAGCATCAGTCAACTGCCAGCGCCCGTCTTGCATCGCCATCAATCCCGCTTCTATCTGTTTTAGCACACACTCGCGCAGTTGATCACAAAGATGCTCATTGATCTGCTCGCCTGCTCGATAAATCGGATCAGAATCAACGCCTTCCACCAGCCGAAGCCCCATCATGAGTCGTTCAGCCAGCGCCCTTCTGGTATCAGGTTGTTCATGATCCATGATCGGGGCAAAGCCCTGGTCATCAAAATCAAGATACTGTCCCAGATGAGGCGTATTGCGGTATCGATGGCCGCCTACATGCGCTGCAGCAGCAGGCCCCGCTGCCAGCCATGATTCGCTCCGCCAATATGCAAGATTGTGCAGTGATTCGCACCCTTTCTGCGCAAAGTTGCTGATTTCGTACCTCATCAGGCCCGCTTCGCCCAGCACCTTGCCTGCCAGCTCAAATGACTGAATCTCAAGGTCTTCATCTGCAGGCGTAAACTCGCCTTGATTGAGCCTCGCGGTCATCGCTGTGGCTGGCTCATAGGTCAGGTTGTAACACGAGATATGTTCAACGCCGATCGCCACGGCTCGTTGAAGATCCCGTTGCCATTGTCTCAGCGTCTGCCCCGGGATGGCATAAATCAGATCCAGCGATTGCCGTACGATGCCTGCATCTTGCGCCATGATGATCACAAGTTCCACGCGGTCAGGATCGTGCAGCCGCTGTAGCGTTTTCAGATGCTCAGGCTCAAAGCTCTGAGCACCAAAGCTCACGCGATCCACGCTGCCAGCTTTCAGGATGCCCAAAAACTCAGGCGTGGTGCTTTCGGGATTGCATTCAACGGTGAACTCGCCTTGACCAGTCTGGATTCTGCTCAGATCGAAGGAATCATTCAACTCGCCCAGCAATCGTTCCCAGAGAGAAGCATCCAGCAGGCTGGGTGTGCCGCCGCCGATAAAGATTGAGTTTAAAGGCTCAGGAGCGAACGAGCCAAGGGCACGAAGCTCACGAATTAGTCTGTCAGTAAAGACATTTTGGCGATCGCGGGTATCCACGAGGCTGTAGAAATCGCAGTAATCGCACTTGTGTGAACAGAAGGGAATGTGGATATACAGCGCCCTGGCCGGGCTGGTTTGGGGTTTCAGCGCTAAAAAGACCTGCCTTGCAGATGCTGAAGGGCATTGCCCCAGCGTAGGTAAGACGATATGGTTATATTGTGGAGCCATGTCGCTTCATCCGGTGATGTCTTACCGGGTTCTAGGCGCGCAGATCTGAGTGTGGTGCGTCTGGCATGGTTTTGGCTTGTGCCAGAAGGATCCAACGCGTGGAACTGGAACTCGTACTCGTACAAAATGATGGCTCAACCAGAGTCTTCAAAGTCGGATCTGATCGCCAGGTCATAGGCAGGCAAAAGCAGTGCGATCTGCGCATCCCCGTGCCTAGCGTCTCCCGCGAACATTGCGAAATCTCTATCGTCGATGATATCGCCATCGTGCGGGATCTGGGCTCAAGCAACGGCACACTCGTCAACGGCAAAAAAGTCGAACAAGGCGAACTCATGGCGGGCGATGTCCTTTGTGTCGGACCCGCCTCCTTCGTCGTCCGCGTTGATGGCCTCCCCGACGATCAAGACGCTGCCGATCTGGCCAATCGAGCTGCTGCAAAGAATGATCAACCCCAGACAGCAAAGCAGCCTCCCGTCCAGAAGCAGGCTGCTACTGCTTCCCAGGCAAGCTCTACGAGTGATGATCTGGATGATTCGGGCGATTTGCTCGAGGGCATCTTTGATGATGCTGATAACGATGGCTCGAGCTTCGCCGATTTCAACTTTGATGACCTCCTCAAGGATGATGACGATCAGCCAACGCTCTGAACAAGCACCTTTGCAGCTTCCTGATCGCGACCCGCAGGGCCACAAGGGAACCTTTGGCACCGTCTCCATCATCGGAGGCTGCGCCCAACCCCAAACCCGCATGATCGGTGCCCCTGCTCTTTCAGGCATCGCAGCCCACCGCGCCGGCACCGGCCTGGTCCGCCTGCTCATGCCCGAGCCCGTTCTTGATGCTGCTCTCACCATCGCACCATCGTGTACAGGTTCGGCCCTGGCTGTTGACGAAAATCTTGCGATCATCCCTCACGAATCAGCCCCGCTCATAGACCACGCGCTCAACACCAGCCAGTGCATCGCCCTGGGTCCAGGTCTGGGCGCAAGCCCTGCCATCGCGACCATTACACTCCGCGTACTCAGTCATGCTGATATTCCCGTCGTTGTCGATGCCGATGCCATCAATGCTCTGGCCCAGTCGCCTCAGTTCTGGCAGCAAACCAGTGCACCCATGATTCTCACGCCTCACCCCGGCGAATATGCAAGGCTTGCTGCATCACTTGGCATCTCACAGGATGCTGTCGATCCCGCCCGGCGGCCAAAAGCAGCCCTTTCACTCGCCCAAAGGCTCGGCTGCATCGTGGTCCTCAAAGGTGCAAACACCATCGTCACCGATGGTCATCGCCAATGGACCAACACCACAGGCTCAAGCGCCCTTGCAACCGCAGGCACCGGCGATGTGCTCACTGGCATCATCGCAAGCCTCATCGCCCAATACGCAAAATCATCACTCACACCAAGCCCTTCAACCCCGCCATCACCAGATCTGTTTGATCTGACATGCATGGCTGTCTACACCCATGGCGCAGCAAGTGAACTATGGATCAAACAAAACCAGTCACCCGCAGGCCTCCTGGCAATGGACCTTACCAGCTTCATTCCCCAAGCCCTGCATCCTGCCAAGTAACCCAAACTACTAAGCAGTGTGCCACGCCCAGCGAGTCTTCGAGTCGTGCGTGCTTTGCCGCAAAATCCCAAAGCTCACTCCCCTTCCCGCTCGCCTGGATCATCAACAGGCACTGGTTGCCAGCTCGTACTTGCAAGTTGTGTGATCAGCAGGTCACCATTTTCCCATATCACATCTTCGCCTTCGCCAGGTACAAGCCCGTCTCGTCTGTGATAAATCAAATACGCTCCCGGTTCAGGTCTGTTGACATCGCGCCCTGTTGCATCGCGTGTGGTCACGGGCCATTGACCTGTGAGCAGATACACTCGCGCTCCGTGTGGGCCATTGAATCCGCCTTGATAGAGCGTGACATTGTCTCGTTCACTCAGCCATGCTTTAAGTGCAATCCAGTGTTCATTGGCAGGCTGCTGTACGCGAATGGGAAGCAGCCATGCAACCAGAGCTGCGCCTGCAACAAGTGCTGAGAGTCTCATCAACCGCGGGCGATTGAGAATGCGAATCCACCCCCAAGGCAGGCTTCCAAGCCAGAGCCCCGCCAGCATCGCAACCCCAGGCTGATACACCAGACTGTATCGATCACGCCGATCGGGAAAAACAGTCAGCAATATGAGCCAGCCAACAGCCCACACGATCGCAAGCCGGCTCAGTGCCTTGTGTCGATCTGAAACCACGCCTCGCATAATGCTGATGAGCCAAAGGCAAGCAAACAAAATCCAGGGCCACCCCGTCGTCACAAGT
Source organism: Phycisphaerales bacterium (assembly GCA_029260555.1). Classification (GTDB taxonomy): domain Bacteria; phylum Planctomycetota; class Phycisphaerae; order Phycisphaerales; family UBA1924; genus JAJDCZ01. The sequence continues at coordinate 146,306 of JAJDCZ010000052.1, read as the reverse complement.
TTCTGAACATAAAACCAGATCGGCACCTCGCCACCCGAATCGTGCCTTTGCCCCAAGGATCGCTGCACCGTCTCAGCGCCGAAATATTGACCCACAAACACATCGCCCCATTGAAGCACCATCCAGATATGCCAGGGTGCTGCAACCATCAACCCCACAGCACCCGCAGCTGCAACATACCCAAGCCACTGCCTTCGGCCACACCACACAAGCCACAGACCAATCATCACCAATCCCACCAGCCCAACCAACGGCTTGGTCATCAATGCCAGCCCGATGGGAACTCCCATCACTACCAATAGCCTGGGTCGATTTCGCTTGAATGCACAAGCTGCACACCAAAGCGCGAGCATAAACCAAAGCAGCAGCCACATGTCCAGCGAGATTTCGCGCGATCGCCGAAAAAACTCGTAACTTAGTGCCAGCGAACACCCCGATGCCAGCGCAACTTTCCGAGTTGAAAGTGTCCGCGCAATTCGTGTCACAACGAACACACACGCTGCAGCAACCAGAACCGTCGGCATTCTCGCTTGCAAAAGTCCCACACCAAAGATCCACAGCACCAACCCATGAATCCAAAGCCCTAATGGCGGTTTATTAAAATAAGGCACCCCCGGTTCAGACATCAGCGTCCACAATGAACCCGTCCGCCACGCTTGGACACCAATCGCTGAATACCACCCCGTATCGCCGCGAAATCCCCCTTGTTCAAGGTGAACAGGCGCGACCGAAAGCAGCAAAATCATCGGTACAAGCCAAGTACTGAGCTTAATCAGCCTCCGTGATCGACTCACACCCACTATTTGCTTAAAATCAGACATTCAAACCGCTATCTAAACCGCCCAGATACTCGAAATCAACGCTGATTTTCCATCTCTGGTGGAAAAATTGCTAAACCGCTTTCGCTGCGCTCAAAAATATGCATAATAGGAGTCAGATCGAGATCAGCTGTTGTTCCATGGAGTTTGTTAGATCGCAGGCGTGAAAATACGGAAAAGCTGATCGCATCGAAAGGAATCGATCATGCATACCGTCTCTCAGCTTCTGGCTAACAAAAAGCATTGGAATGAAGGCGACCACGGCGCAGACCGAATCGAAAATGTCCACACTGTTTCAGATCGTACCAGTGTCCTTGATGCTGCCCGGCTTATGAACGAACAGCATGTGGGTTCTCTCATCGTCACAGGCATCAATGGCGGGATGGTTGGCATCATCACCGAACGCGATATCCTCACCCGCGTCGTCACTACCGAACGCAATCCCTGCACCACACATGTCGCCGATACCATGACTCACGATGTCGTCAGCTGCGATCCTTCAACCACTCTCACCGAACTCAGGCAGGTCATGCGGGATCGGCACATACGCCATGTCCCCGTAATCGACAAGGGCAACCTCGTCGGCATGATTTCTATCGGTGATCTGAACGCAGCTTCGAATGTCGATCTGAGCATCACGGTAAAAGCCATGCAGGATTACATCACCAGCCGGTAATTCCTTTGGTGGATCATTGCTCAGACTCGTCAAGTCGTTTGACGAAATACGCGACGAAGCCGTAGAAATCTGCACGAACACGCACCGGGTTTGAACTCAGAGTCGTTTCGTCGTAATACTCAACGCGGTGCCTGCGTCTGGATGATCGGTTCCGACGCGATTCCCGATAAACCCGCCCAGAAGTATGTGTCCAGGTAGGCACCATTCTGATCGTGTCCTGCTTGCCAAGGTATCGGGTTGAATAAACCACATAATCTGCACCAATCTTGCGAGCAAACTCTGCAAGCTGACCATCTTTCGGGTCGATCTTGCGATCGGTCTGAAATGTTGATGTGCCGATTACCTCAAGTTCGCCGGGCTTTTCTGCCAGTTTGAGTGCTCGCATCATCCGGTCACGCGCTTCAGCCTGCTGCTGAGGCGTCCAGTCTTCAACCGCGACATCGCTCTGGGTCAGCAGATCAGCTTCAGTATTGAGAAACTGCTCCAGTCGAGGCCAGGGGATCTGTCGAACCGCGGTGTGTGTGCGCATTTCATGCGCTTGGCTCATTTGCGTTGGTGCAGGGCGATACCCCCCTTGCCATGGGTTAAACGCACAACCTGTTGTCAGCCCCAGCACCATGATGCTCAGCATCAACACAAAGCCTGCCTTGATCGGCAAGGCGGTGCCTCTTGTTGCAAATCGAGGTTGTTGGTGCTGCATGTCGCTGTCCATTGTGAGTGATTTCGACCATTCGTCATCTAACAACAGTGTTTTTTGTGCAGATTCTGACAACCTGTTGCAAAAATCAGCTCAGGAAACGATCCCTGACGACTTGAAAGAGCCTTGGCATGGGCAAGGCGATCAAACATTGGTCAGTCTGTGCTGGAGTCAGGCGAGCATGTGCATGATTGATCGCTGAGGCCGCCATACCTGCGTTGTCTGTTGGCGTAGGCACGAATTGCCTGGAACAGGTGCTCATGCGTGAAGTCAGGCCAGAGCACATCCGTCGCATACAACTCGCAGTAGCTGAGCTGCCAGAGCAGAAAGTTACTCAAACGCAGTTCCCCAGCAGTGCGAATCAAAAGATCCGGGTCCGGCAGATCAGCGGTGTACATTTCAGAACTCAGTGCTGATTCATCAATGTCTTCAGGGTTGAGCTCTCCCTTGGACACAGCGCAAGCCAGCTTTTGTGCAGCATCGACGATTTCCTGGCGCGAGCCATAGTTGATCGCCAGGCAAAGCGTTGGCCCGGTATTGTTCTGAGTCGTCAGGGTCAAGCCATCAAGAGCTTCCAGCACATTGTCAGGTAACCCCTCGCGCCGACCAATGACTCGAAAGCGGATGTTCTCGCGGACCAGCGCTTCACGCTCTCCCAGGCAATAGGTTTCGCAAAGTTGCATCAAGGCATCGACTTCTTTGTTGGGGCGCTTCCAGTTATCCGTTGAGAAGGAATAAAGCGTGAGCACTTCGATCCCCAGATCCTTCACCGCGTGAATCGCCCGTCGAACTGATGCAGCACCATTGCGATGCCCAAATGATCGTTCAAAGCCTCTCTGGGCAGCCCATCGGCCGTTGCCATCCATGATGATGGCGACATGCCTGGGTATGCCCTCAGCACCGACCTCAGCAAGAAGTGCTTGCGCATCCGTCTTGAGCTTGCTGTCTGAAGCGTGTGAGCTTTCAAGCTCCGCAGGTGTCATCACAAAGTGCTCCCAGCCTGAGCGTCCCGGCGGATGGTCTGCTCTCGGCCCGGGCCAACACCAATCAGTCCCACGCGAACACCCACAAATGACTCAACTCGCTCGATATAACGCAAAGCCTCAGCAGGAAGTTCGTTCATCTGACGGCATGCAGTAATATCTTGGGAAAAACCAGGCAGCGTTTCGTAGATCGGCTCAGCTTCAGCCAAATCACTGGCATCAGGCAAAAACCTGTCGATTACATTGCCTTGATAGCGATAGCCGGTGCACACGAGCAGCTCGTCAAATCCTGCCAGCACATCCAGGAGCGTCAAGGCAAGCTCGCTTACGCCTGAGATCATGGCAGCATACTTCACAGCGACCAGATCGAGCCAGCCTACACGCCGGGGTCTGCCGGTGGTGGTTCCAAACTCGTTGCCGATGGTTCGGATCTGCTCACCGATTTCATTGTCAAGCTCTGTGAGCATGGGGCCATGACCGACGCGGGTTGAATACGCCTTGATAACACCCACAGTTCGGCTGATATGCCTGGTAGGAATTCCGGTGCCTGGGCCAATGCCCAGCGCGGTGGTGCTTGAGCTGGTGACATATGGATAGGTTCCATGATCCACATCGAGCATGGTGGCGTTGGCACCCTCGAACAGCAACTTTTTACCGCTGGCAACCAGATCGTGCAGCAAATAAGTCGTGTCCTGGATGCGAGCGCTCAACTTCTCACCCTGGGCCAGGGCATCCGCAACAATCGCTTTGTCATCCAGATCGCTTCCAAGCTCTGTTCGATGCAAAGTGCAAGCCCGTGCTACACGCTCTTTAAGCACTTCGGGTCTGAGCAGGTCGCCCATGCGTACCGCAGCAGCTCGCTGAATCTTCTCAGCATAGCAAGGCCCGATGCCTCTCTTGGTCGTGCCAATGCTTGCATCGCCTTGCTCGGTTGTCTTGCCTGCGAGCAAGGTTTCACGGGCCTGGTCTTCGAGTTTGTGATATGGCAATACAACATGAGCCCGGCTCGATAGAACTAACCCGGAGGTATCGATACCCGCTTCTTCAAGCTGGTCAATTTCCTGGATGATCTTGGCCGGGTCGATCACCACGCCGTTGGCGACGATGGCGTGTTTACCGGGATAAAGAATGCCAGAGGGAACAAGATGCAGAGCGTATCTTTTTTTGTTGACGACGACGGAATGACCCGCGTTGGCGCCGCCGTTGTATCGGACCACCGCATCGTGGTCCTGAGCCAGCAGATCCACGATCTTGCCCTTGCCTTCATCGCCCCATTGCAGCCCCACGACAGCACTGGCATGAGCCGCCGGGGCTGTCTGAGAAGGGGTGTTGTGACACTGAACGGAGTCTTTACATGATTCTTGAACGCTCATTGATTCCTTTCGCCGGGATTTGTCAATCACCTTGCGATTGTTGCATGGCTGGCGGGATAAATCGCATCGCCAGCATGGTTTGAAAGCATGATCTTGTGGATTAATGACTTGGAAGGCCATTCCAGAGGTCAAGCTGGGCACCTGTGTGGACGATATGAAAAATGTCTGCAGACCGGAGCACCCTATGTCAGATGATCACATTCGCATCATGTGTCCAAACTTGACATGCCGGAAGGTACTCTCCGTTCCCCCCGCAGCTCGAGGTAAAGCGGTCCGCTGTAAAAACTGTGGCATGATTATCCGCATCCCTCAGGCCAAAGGCACCGAGAGCCCGGTAAAAACAGCACCTGAAGCAAGCCAGCAACCCAAAAAAAGTGCCTGAAGCACCTGTTTGCCAGCTCATCAAGCTGTGCCTCTGGACACGCTTGATGCCATCGCTGCACCTTTTAACTAACTAGATAGTTTTGTCGCATTTGCTGATAAAACGATCGTTGTGACAGCTCTGTTGAACCCTGGAAACATCAGCAACCGGACCATGGAAATGCCGAGAGTGGTTATTTGATGCTTTGCACACTGATGGAGAGCTGGCCGAGGATGGGTGTGATCTGGAGAAGGCCGTTATCGACCTGGCCGTCGTTGAGTGTTGAGGTACTCAGCGCGATGTGTGAAGCATCAAACGGCGTGGCTTTGGGGAGTGTGGCATCAAGATCAACCCAGCGAGGCTTGCCATCGATGGTAATGAGTGCCTGAGCCCACATGTGGTAGCCGAAGATGTTGCTTTTTCCTCCAAAGCGAGGGACATAGATCAGCCCGGAAACGACACGGGCGGGGATCTTGTCTGCGCGGAGCATGGCTGCCAGCAGGCAGGCGTGCTCGGAGCAATCACCCTCGCGAGTCTGGGCGACTTGCGAAGCTGAGGCAAAGCCGACGCTGAGCGATTTCTCGTTGATATAGCTGTTGACAAACACGCGAAGAGCCTCAGCACGATCAGCGATGTCGTCAGGCGCATGGTTTTTCAAAGCCTGATCTGCAAGCGCCTTGATAGCAGGGTCGCTGGCATTGAGCATGGTTGAGGATTCAAGCAGAGCCGCTGCATCTTCTGAAGCGTCAGCCTCTACGGGCTGATCCAGATCAATTGTGAGCATGATGGAGGACGGACTGACGCGCTGGGTTCTTTGAACCGCAGTGTCAGGCGGCAGTTGAAACTGACCTTCTTGGATACTCAAGAGGAACTGAGCTTGCCTTGTGTGGCGCGGGTTTTTGATGTTTTTGTCAGGCTTGACGAGCGTCGAAGCCATGATCTCGGGGGGTGAAAGCTTGGACAGGGCAAGGTCTTTGTCCGCAGCGATGGTGGTGATGGTCATGCCTCCAAGGTTGACCGTTGAGCGGATCAAGGTGCCGTCGGTGCTGAAGAACTGGATGGTCGTGATGTTGGGCATAAGGCTGTTGGTTGAGGAGACTTTGTACGCGGGCAGTGCTTTACCGAGGGTTTTGATGGTGAGCTGATCGAGGATGGTGAACGATTGTGTGATGGGCATGATGCCGCTGAGGGGGTCGATGGAGGAGAACTTGAAGGTGGTCTGGTTTTGCTTGAGAGCGATTGCGATGGTGGTGCGGGCTGCTGCGGGAGTAAGCCAGGGTTCATCGGGGAGGGTTTGAGTGGTTGTGGTTGTTTGTTCGTTTTGCTGCGTAGTGATGATCATCTGGTTATCTTGAAAAAGGACCGTAGTGGTGACGGGAGCGGCACCGAGTTCCTGGACAGAGCGCATGGAGATGGGTTTGCCATCGGGTGATTCGATGAATGAGCCTTGCATGGAGATGGGAATTTCGAGCGTGCCTCGCTTGATGAGCAGATACATGGAGGTGTTCGTGGTGATGGTGTTGTCCTGATGGACTTCCTGGTATTGGCTGTAGCCAGCACGCGAGCCAGACATTTCCAGGATGTACCAGATGTCAAGATCAACAGGATTCGCCAGAGCAGCGGGCAGCCAGAGAAGCACAAGCAGTGCAGCACTGATACCCGCCCAGATACTTGTAAAGAGCTGGCGTATGGGGGAGCAAGGGAAGCCTTGTGCTGAATGGGTGCTGGTGTTCATGTTGGAATGGTATGGGAAAGTGCACAGCGGGTTTCATTATGCAATCTGCGAATAGGAGAGATGTGGGCAGGGAGGGGGGTGGGAGGCGAGGTCGTTTGATGGGGGAGATAGGTCTATCGTGTCACGCATGTCATCAGCACGGGACATTCTGACAGCCACGGTGGTGGCAAAGCTCGATGAAATCATCGACCAGTTCGCAGAGCTAGAGCAGCGACTCGAAGCTCCTGAAGTGTTGAGCGATCACAATCTGGTGCGCGAGATTTCGATCAAAAAAGCTGCACTTGAGCCTGTAGCTGCAGGGTATCAGCGGATTCTGGCGATCGAAGCTGAGCTTGTAGAACTGGGCCAGGTCATCGGCGCCAATGAGGATGCCGAGTTGGTTGAGATGGCCAGGGCAGAGGTGGGGGGGCTTGAAGATGAAGCTGTTGAACTTGCTCAACGGGTTGTGGGTCATCTGGTGACGACGGAGGATCGCAAGGTTGGTTCGGTGATGCTGGAGATTCGCGCGGGGACGGGTGGCGATGAAGCGGGGCTATGGGCGCGGGATCTCCTGGCGATGTACGAGCGATATGCTGCCAGCCAGGGGTGGAAGATTGAGATGCTGGAGATGAGCGTTGATGATGGTACAGGCGGGGTTCGCAGCGCAATTGCCAATTTGCGGGGTGAGGGTGTTTGGGCGGAGCTTTGCTTTGAAGCGGGTGTGCATAGCGTCAAACGCGTACCGATGACTGAAAGCCAGGGTCGTATTCATACATCCACAGCGACAGTGGCGGTCTTGCCCGAGCCAGAACAGGTGCAGGTGAACATCGACTGGGCGACTGATGTGCAAGAACACATTACAACTGCGCAGGGGCCGGGCGGACAAAATGTTAATAAAGTCGCGACCGCCTGCCATCTGATTCATAAACCCACCGGCATCGAAGTGCGGATGCAGGAATCCAAGAGTCAGCACCAGAACCGCGAGAAAGCACGACGGCTTCTCATGGCCCGGGTGTTTGATCTGGAACAACAAAAAATTAGCGATGAACGAGCAAGCCAGCGCTCCAGCCAGATCGGCTCAGGCGGGCGCAGCGAAAAGATACGAACCTATCGCTATCAGGAAGGGATCGTCGTGGACCAGAGGCTCGACGAACGCTTCAACCTGCAAAAAACGCTCAATGGCGAACTGGCACCCATGATGCAGGCACTGATTCAGCAGGAAATAGCCCAAAGGCTGGCAGCACTCTGAGTCGCAGGCGAGGGGGTGGGATGGGGGGATGATTTCAAAAACCAGACATGAAAATCGCTCCAATTTGATGTTTTCATGGCGGGCGATGTGTGCAAACCGTGCGAGTACAGATGGAGCCCATCATGGCGACCGATTCTCAGCAGCCGGGCATGAATAAAAATGCGGTTGCACGCACAAAGCGATCAAACAGGAGCATGAAAATGAACAGGCAGCAGAATCTAAATAGGTGTGGATGCTTCAAGCGATCCGGGAAGATCAAAGTGCTGGCAGCATTGGTTGGGTCGGTAGTGGCTTTTGGAACTGCAGGCAGTTCAAATGCATGTGACAGCGTGATTGATGGCACGGTCGTCAGGTCGTTTGTATCGCCTCTGGGGGTGGGAACCTATGGCATCGGCATGGATAATGATGGTGTACACGCTTGGGTTAACAAAAGAGGGAATGGCCCAATTCAGTTCACACAGATCGATCTTTTTGGCACTGAAATGTCAGGCACACGAGCTAACTCACCCGTAGCTATTCCGCAGGGAATCGTAATGGATGCCAGTGGCGAGCTGTGGCTGATCGATCGAAGAAGCTTCGAACGAACGGTGCGGCACACGACTTCCGGCTCGATCACATCGACCTTTGATATTGGCAACCTTGGTAATCCCAATGATCTGACCATGCGCAACGGCAATCTCTATGTAGTGGCTCCAAACAATCCCGGGATTCACCAATATCAGCCTGACGGCACCTATGTCGGATTTCTTGCAATAGATTCAAACGCACTGGATTCCACATTTCCTGCGACTGATGCGGTCACTTATGATGGCACCAACTTCTGGGTGGCGAGGGGCCGTCTGGGTCAGAGCAAGGTCTATGAGGTTGCTCCCGATGGCTCGGTCTTGTCATCGTTCGTGTTTGCACCTCGCCTGCTGGGGCTTGGGTATGACCCGGTCAACAACCATCTTCTGGCGACCTCTGGCGATGCTGGTGACACTATTTTCGTCATCGGTGCCGTATCCTGCCCGATTGATTTCAACTGTGATGGCGCGGTTGATGTCCTGGACTTCTTCGTTTTCATCAGCCTGTTTGATAGCGATGATCTCATCGCGGATCTTGATGGTAGCGGCTCGATCGATGTGCTGGACTTCTTCGCATTTATCACCTTGTTCGCAGCGGGTTGCCCATAAACACCAAACGGTAAAACTTCTCTTTGTTCATGCTTTAAATAGAATGATGTATGGCTGACAAGACGATCTTTCATCCATGCGTAAGTTTGCTCTTGGCATTGGATCCTGGATCGTACTTCACAAACTCGAAGGCACAGCCATGCGGCGAATGGTGTCCGGTGATTCGCACTGACCCGTCCGGGTGCTGAGCAATGCTGCCTGGCACATGGAATACAAAGCCTCGTGGTTAAGGGGTGATGCTGGGGAGGTGCTGGGGGAGACAACTTGTGAAAGAGCCTGAGCAATGGCATGGACAGCTCGATCCGTGATCGTGTGCGATCCGGGAGTGTGTGACTGGTGTTCGATGGTCTTTCCTGAAGGGTCGATCCAGAGGAGATCCTGATCGCTGAGCGTGAGCCTGCCCGCATCGCCCAGCAGTGTCAAACGCCGACTAAAGGCACCAGCCATATCTGAGAGATGGCATGTTGCTGCTCGACCATCACTAAAGCGGGCATTGATGGTCAAGTCGCCATGGAGATCGCGCAGGCTTTGACCGGGTAGAGCATGTAGGCCACGGGCGGTGATGGGGCTGACACAGGCTGCATCGATGTGTTCGGGCTCGCCCATGATGGAGTAGATGAGATCCATCGCATTCAAAAGCCTGGCAGCCAGCGAGCCTTGGTGGGGAGCACCGAGCAGTTCGATGCTGAGCGACCGAATGGTTTTGAACGATTCGAGCATCTCGAAGATGGGCGTGATGACTTTGCTGAGCCGATCCCTCGGGATGAAGTTAATTGCATCTACAGGAGGCTTTCCCGCAGAAATCCGAAGCCAGCCGTTACTGAAAAGATCCAGTGCGTTGGCGGGGATGGGTTCGAGGGTCGCGATGGTCAGGCCTTTGGCATGAGCATGTGGAAGAGTGGCAATGTCAGCCGGTTCGCTCCAGAGGTCGTATTGATCTGCAAGAAGGATGAGTTCAGCGTCAGCTTGTGCAATCGCGGCTCGGATGTCCTGACACGCCTCGGTTTTGAGATCGTCTGCGATTGCCTGGGACTGCCCTTTTTCAGATGTCCCAGCTTGAGTGATGGTCAAGCCTGCAAGCAAGGCCACATCGCTGATGAGCCGGGTCTGATCGGGCCTGAGCCAGACAATTGTGCGTAACGATGGCGCAGTTGACATAGCCAGAGTTTACAGCGGATGCCGGTTGGCTGTCACCGCGACAGGGCAAAGATTGTCACGATCCTGCACTAATCCTCATGAAACTGCCGGGCAAGTGCATGATTCAACAGCCGTTATTGAATGCCGTGATGAAGACAAAGAAGTCAAGCACATCGATATTGCCGTCAGCGTTGAGGTCAGCCTGAGGGTCAGAGGCATTAAAGAGTGTGACGAAGGCAAAGAAGTCAAGCACATCAACGACGCCGTCGTTATTGAGATCAGCCGGACACGGGTTGGTGGGTGATGATCGCCACACGAGTGCTTCAGAGCGAGCATTGGCAATATTGTAACCAGACCCGACGAGGACGATTGTGCCATCAGCTTCGATGTCCAGATCATTGATCGTGATGGAAGAGAAGCCCGCCGGTTTGTAGGGAGCCATGTCAAGAAAGGTGTCCTTGCTGCTTGCCCAGATACAAGGTGAAGCAGGCTGCCCCTGGAAAGTCACAGTTCCAATCTGCAAGCCACCTTCACACGCGCTGAGCGAACTTGAATCAGCACCGACTGGATTGAGATCGACAAAGCTCAGGTATGAGCCAGCCCACAGAGCTGCATGCGGGTTGTTCCACAGGTTGATGGTGCCGACCTGCTGACCATCACTGGCATCGGTGATGGAGCTGTTGGTTGCAACCATTGGATGCATATCTTCATAAGTATTGCGTGATCCTGCCCATTTGGCAGCATGAGGCGAAGGCCCGGGAAATGGAGTGAGGATTGTGCCATACTGGTAGATGCCATCGATCGCGGTGAGATAGCTGTTGGAGACGCTCGCAGTGGCAGGATGAAGATCTATGCCGGAGGTGTAGTTGGGAGGCATCCACATATACGCATGATTGGTGATGTTGCCACCCGCATCATCGCGCCAGACGCGTCCAACATGGTTTGTGCCGTTGGTTCCAAGAATAGTTGAGTATTCCCACCCTGAAAAGGTTGAGGGAAGATGAGTGCCATCAAGTCGCCAGGTGCTGCCTCTGCGGTAGTAGCAAGTGTACCACTGACCGTTGATGTAGCATTGTACTGGCTCCCACCACCAGCCGACCATGTAGTTGCCCGCGATGTCATCTATGACCCCACCCTGCGAGCCCGCGGGGGTCAGATCCTGCACGGATTGTGCGCTGCCCTGCCACATGAATGGATGATCGATCATGTTGTATTCAGGCGTGTCAAAGACAGCATTACCAACTTGAACGCCATTATCTACGGCGTAAGCATAAGACTGCTGCGCCCATGCAGGATGTAGGTTGGTTACGGTCCAGTTTGTTGGGATGGCAGGGGGAATCTGGATTGTGACCAGCGCAGGGCTGCTCGTGGTTGTGCCACAGGTATTGGTTGCTTCCAGCGTATAGCTTCCAGCATCAGTAGCTATGGATTGTGTGATGGTCAAGCTTGTGGCTTGTGCCCCCGTGATGGTTCCGCCACCAGCGGAAGGCCCATCAGAAAGAGGTTGACCATCTACTTTCCATTGATAGGTGATGGTCCCGCCGCCACTGACGACGGTTTGGAATGCGATAGTGCCACCTCTCCAGAGGGTGCTGTCTGCGGGTTGTTGATTGAACCCCGGACAGGGGGTTGTGTAGATATGTTCCACAGCGTTGGTGCCACCGGTTGCGTTGTCTCCACCAATGGCATAAATGTGATCATCTGGCCCCAGTGCCGTTGCAAACCAGCGCCGAGGTGTGCTCATGGAAGGTGCGATAGACCATGTGTTGGTTAACGGGTTGTAGGCATGGACTTCGCTAAGGATCGTCTCCGTGCCGATGGGACCAGTTGCTCCACCCATGACATAGATGCGCCCGTCAGCACCGCGCATGGCGCGATGCCCTGAAAGTGCTGAGGGCATATCTGGAACCATCGTTGTTGACCATACATTGGTAGCGATGTCGTATTGCTGGACAGCTGAATTGCGTGTTGAACCGTCTGCTGAAACGCCACCAAAGACAAGGATGTGCCCCATGCCATCATAAGCGGCTGCCGCATCACCCACAGCTAAGGGAAGTGGAGCAATGACTTCCCAGACATCAGCGTTGCCGATAAACCTCTCTGCAAAGTTGGAGTTGGGATCGAGGGTTGTAGCCGCTTCGCCGGGACCACCACCGAGTGAATAAATCCTGCCAAAATCATCGGTGCAGTATGCAAAGTAGGTCCTGGGTGCCAGCGGATTTCGGGCAGCGTGCTGATGCCATGGGCCTTCAATGGGATTCCATTCAAACGGCGGCTTGTTACTCCCCGGATTGAAAGGGTCATCACCACCAAAGATGATTATTCTACCCAGTGCATCTTGCCCACCACCTTGAGCAATTAACCCGCCATAGCCATCAAAGCCGAGTTCCTGAACCCAGGCTGTAGCAGCCGGTGCAAGTGAAAAGACCGAGCCATCTTCCGTGCCATTGATCCAGGGCGGCCCGCCCATCGCGTAGATTGTGCCGTTGCTCGTCACACCTATAGCGTGGATCTTCGCCAGGCTGTTGGTCGGGAGAGTCGGACCTGGTTCCCAGATTTGTGCGAATGTCGATAATGAAAAGAGCAAAGTTGCAGCAATTGAAACACAAGCAAGTTTGTTCAAGAGCATGATCGTTCTCCTAATCCTGTTCGCTAGCAGCCAGCACTAAAGAGCGTGATAAAAGTGAAGAAGTCGAGCACATCGATGGTGCCGCTGGCATCCAGATCAGCCAGTGGATCACCCGAGTTGAACGCGACGATAAAGGCAAAGAAGTCTAGCACATCGACATTGCCGTCATTGTTGATATCAACAACGCATGAGGGGAGGCTTGAACCGTACTCATACACACCCATGTCCACAATGGGTGCGGGGCCCACGCCAGTGTCAGCTGTGGCGGGATCATCAAAGAATCGAGGCAAGCCGTCAAGATCCAGCGTCATATCCACCGGGACAACAGTGTTATTGCCAGCATCGATACTTGGAGAGTTGGGTAAAAAATGAAACTCGCCATGTGTGGCAAGGATACCGTTGCCGACAAATACAACAGGCATGACAGTAAAACCGGGATCCTGATCGAGTGTGCCTGGGAAGTTGGCAGGGTCTACAGGGTCTTCGCCCGGGATCTGCTCAAAAAGTCCCTGAATATTGCAATAGGTGATGTCAATGGTTCCAAACCCGTTTCCGTTGATCTGTTTGCGAAGTGTGAGTACGGGGTCTTCGCCCGGTTCGACGGGGGCAGATTCATTAGCCCAGAAGATAGAGTTGGTGATGGTGCCGTTCATGTAAGCACCACCTCCGGTTTTGACAGCCCAGTTCCCTGCGAAGATACAGCTTGTGAGATTCGCAGCACCATATTGTATATAGATTCCGCCACCATAGCCCGAGCCGGTATTCGTGTCACCACATTCCGGGCCAGTACACCCATTCCAGACAGCTCGATTGCCTGTAAAGATTGTGTTTTGGCATACAATACTGGTTCCAGCATAAACACCCGCGCCGAGCGCTGAGTAGCTTCTACTGATAATAGAATCTTTGATAACTATGGGTCCGTCAGAAAAAATCGCCCCGCCTTTGACAGCATTTCCATAGGTCATATTGTGGTATCCAGCGTTGCGATCAAATATGCAGCCGGTTATCTCAATGCTCACACCCGTTCCGCCATACACCGCCCCGCCATTGCCAGTCGCCCAGTGACCCTGCATGACAAAGTTGGCATCAAAAGTAGAGTCTGCTATTGAGAGCAGCTGTTGCGTATTTGGAATTGTAATGTGGCTATAGATCGCGCCACCTTCACCAGAGCGTGTTGAAAAGTTGCTGCCAAAGAAGCAGCTCTGGAAGGTAGGGCCGGAGTCGATGACCATCGCCACGCTCCCGAGTCTTGCAGAGTTGCTCGTGAAGATGCAGTCTTTGATAAGGGGTGAGCCGTTGGTGATGAGCATGACAGCACCCGCACCACCGATGCCTCCAATAGTGTCATCACCTGCAACCGCTGAAGTAACTGTAATACCCTGGATGGTTGTGGTGGGGCTCGAGTTTGTGAGTGTGAAGATGTGGCCGAAGTTTCCCAGGCTTCCATCGAAGATCACCGGGTTGCTGGCAGGGTCTGCTTGTGAGCGACTGGTTTCGTTGCCTGCAAACCCACCGAAGATTCCCACGCCGCTGGGTAGTGTATATGTTGTCCCTTCGGTCTCAGGCGGGTATGTCCCTTGTGCGATCCAGATTTCATCACCAGCCTGTGCAAAGAAAAGAGCAGATGAAAGCTGCAGAAAAGCATCTGTCCATGATGAGCCATTGGCTTGTCCAGTGGCATCGGTATCAACATAAAAAACTGTTTGGCCGAGTGACTGGTTTGACAGGATGACGAGAGCCACGATGCTCAGGATCATGCGGATGGATTTGGTCTTTATACAAGAGGTGAAGTTTTCCATTCATGCATCCTTTAGGTCATTGTTATGGGACCGGGCACCATTCGCGCGCTGGACCGGCAAGGCATGTCCGGTCTAGGTAGAAGAGCGGTTCAGCAATCATCTGGATACAGACAAAGATGAAAAAAGTATCGCAAACTCTCATTTTCGCAGGCTGCTTTCGGAGCCCATATTCAGCGTTTAGAAACAGCTGAGCAAATTTGTCGTATAACTTTGAGAATCAGCAGGTTTTAGATTGTGTTTGGCCCAGCTTGCCGATATCATAAGCAAAGCCAACGAACAACTGATATTGGCAATGAGGGGATCTTTCGCCATGACTCGTCAACTGATACTCGGTCTGATAGCCAGTGTGGGTGTATGCGCTGGAGCTTTCGGCGACAACGGTGATTCAGCTTCGAACAGAGGCATCCTTGGACTTGCCCCAGGTGCATCGATTGATGCGGTCAACGCACAATATGGTCTGAGCACTATCGCTTCGATCCCAGCGCATGGCATCTATCTTGTCTCGCTTCCCACAACAATGACAGAGTTGCAGTTTGAGCAGCTATTCATTAATGATCCCGCGATTGATGAATCCGAACTTGATTATGAGAGTGGTGACCCCGGCCCTGGCGGCCAGAGCTTTTTCCTGGCAGGCTCAATGCTTGAGTTTTCACTTCAGCCTTCACGCTATTCACTTGGCTTGTCTGCTGCTCATGGTATTGCTACAGGCGCGGGTGTGATGGTGGCGGTGGTCGATACTGGCGTGGATGCGACCCATCCTCAGTTGGCTGGGGCGATAGCGCCCGGCGGCTACAACTTCATCAACAACACCACAGATTCTTCAGATGTTGGCAATGGTCTGGACGACAACAACAACAACCAGATCGACGAACTCCTGGGCCATGGCACTTTCGTCGCTGGGCTCATCCACATGGTAGCGCCGGACGCTTCGATCCTGCCTGTTCGCGTGATGAACGCTGATGGCATCACAACCTCGTTCATAGTTGCCCAAGGCATCTACTACGCGGTTGATCAGGGTGCTTCGGTTATCAATCTCAGTTTGGGCACACTGGCACAAGACGAGATGATCAAAATGGCGAGTGATTACGCTGCAGAACTCGGCGTGATCGTTGTGTCTTCAACCGGGAACTTCGCCAGCACCGTTCCGATGTTTCCCGCAAAGTTCTCCAGTGTGATTGCAACCTCAGCTGTGGACACCACAGACCATCTGGCAAGTTTTTCCAACTATGGCGGGTATGTGGATCTGACAGCTCCTGGCGTGAATCTTATCAGCACGCTGCCGGGCAACCAGTATGGAACCAGCAGCGGGACAAGCTACGCAACGCCACTTGTCAGTGGAGCCGCTGCAATCCTGAAGTCTATTGGCAGTGTGCGTACACGAAGTGACTTCCGCAATATCATCAATAATACCGCTGTCGATATCGATGGGATCAACCCGGGCGTGCAAGGCGAGATCGGTATGGGCAGGCTCGATGTTGCAGCCGCTGCCCTCCTGGCATCCATAACCTGTGGCAACGATGCCGATATCAACTTTGATGGCACCTTTGATGTGGCAGACTTCTTCCTGTTCGTCGGTCTCTATGCAAATCAGGATTCGGATGCAGATTTCAATGATGACAAGATCGTTGATGTGCTGGATTTCTTCCAGTTTATTCAGCTGTTCAATACCGGCTGTCCCTGATCTGTGCCACACTCAACCTGCTTAGAGTCGTTCAGCAGGCTTGGTTCAATTACTAATTGAATACAACAAACGGAGCCCAGTATGCGGGGTGGGTTCCTTGTTTTATGAGCGTCAGTTGGGCGTTTCTGAGGGCGTGATGCATAGTGGGGGATTGCATCGGCTTCTGGTTTTGCTGAATAAGTTGATACACATGGTCCATGAGCTTTCGTGTAGTCTCATCATGGGCACTCCAGAGCGTAGAGATGATCGACGATGCACCAGCTGCGTGAAAAGCGCGGATGAACCCAAGAGCTTCATCGCCTTGGACAATGGCAGATCGGCCCGAGTCACAGGCACTGAGCGTAACGATTGAGCCTTGAAGGTTAAGGTTGTAGATATCACGAACAGTGAGCCATCCATCGTGAAGCTTCAATCCAGCAGCCATGGGACTTGCTGAAAAGAACATGCCATGGCAGGCCAGATGGATCAAGCCATGCTGGCTCATCTGATCGAGCACTGTTCTAGTGGAAGCGTTTTCACCAAGCAAGAGCGTGGCGTTATTGAGCGTCAGTGAAATTTGATGAGCTTCGGTTTCGATACTGGGCGTGTGTTCATCTGCAACGCCAACCACCAACTCGCCGGGCTTTGGTGTCTGATGCCTTGTTGCCTGGATCATGCTCAGACTCAGTGCCCGTCTGATGGTAAAACGCTCAACCAGGTGTTGATTGTCGTGCAGAAGGGCACCAAGCGGGATCTGATGAATCACACCAGACGGGATAAAAGTCAGACTCTGGGTGCTGGTGGCAATGGCATCTGCCAGCGGCGCAAAGAGCAGGCCATAGAGATCCTCAAGTGCCTGATTGGCCCCCTGAATCATGGCCTGGCTGGGCGGTTTGTGGCGCATGATGGCCCGAGATACTTGAAATGTAAACTCGTCAACAGCTTCTTGGACCTGATCCATCGTTGCGATTGCACCAAAGCTCTCGATGCCTTGCGCTGTCAAAACAAAGGCGTGGATATGTGTTTCAGTGCAGGCATACTCGATGATGACTTCATTAGCATCAGGCAGGCTCAGTGCCTGCTCAGCGGTAATCGATCTAGCAAGGTAAGGCGTATTCTGACTGATCGAAGCAATCCGAGTTTCCAGCTGATTGATTTTTGATTCACAATCGTGCAGCTGATCCACCCATTGGGCAGAAGCGGTTTGCATGATGCCTGCAAAGGGATCGATTCGGCTGTAGATGGCGTTAAGTCTGGCTCGTTGAGCAATGAGTGGCGCAATGAGCATTTCATCGGGGCTTTGCGAAGCGGATGATCCCGAGTGGTCCAGCTCGATGCCGCCTTGGGTCATGTCCAGCGCTGAGCGGCTCTTGCTTTGCTCAGCGATTTCAAGTGCCTGATGAGTCTGACCAAGTTCAAGGGCAAGATCCAGTGCGTCATGAAAGATGCACATCTTGCTGCTTTGAAACGCAGTGCGCAGCCGATCTCCCTGAAATGAACTTCGAACCCTCTCGATATGATCAATCGCAGAACGGATCAGATCAAAGGCGACATCAGCCTGCCCCTGCGATTTACAGATGCGTGCTTTGGCGTGCAGCAGATCGCTGGTCATCGGTGCCAGATCTGCACGCTGTGTCAGATCAAGAGCTTGAGCAATGAGGTTTTCTGCAAGATCCCATTGCTGACGCCTGATTGCGATCTCGGCGCGCAGCCGAAGCGTCAGAACATCGCTATTGGCGGGCTCTTGCTCCGCTTCGCTGGCGAGTTCTGCCAGCGACTGAGCCTGATCAATGTCGCCAGCTTCAAGTTTAAGCCAGGCCAGAAGCAGCCTTACCCGGTGAAGCAGTGCCGGGTTTCCCTGGCTGAGCAAAAGCGACTCAGCATCATGCAGTGCCTTGGACGCCTGCTCACGATTGTGTTGAACAGCTGACTGGCTGAGTGTGATCAAAGCTGCAGCATGCTCGTGGACCATGCCTGATTCATGCAGATCGATGATCGCCTGATCGAGAATTTCACGGGCCTGTTCATGGAGCCCAACCTCACAGAGAATCTGAGCCTGCTCAGCCTGGATTCGCGCTCGTTCGCCTTTGGCCTGATCTTCATCAAAGAACCGCCTGACTTTTTCATACCAGATGCCCGCTTCACGCAGCCGACCCTGACGACCTAAAAGCTCAGCCAGATTGCCTCGCGCGATGGCGCCCGCCCGGTGCATCAACGCCTGATCAAAGGCTTCAATCGCTGCGTGATAGGCCTGCTCTGCCTGATCAAAGCGAAAGAGTTCCAGCAAGGTCTGGGCACGATTACTCTGAATCTGAGCGATCGTGACCGCATCAGTTTCAAGAGCCAACGCACGATCAAAGTGCTCCACCGCAGGCTCAGGTTGGCCAACCATGCGTTTGAGTACGCCCAGGTTGGTCTCGGCTTTGGCAAGCCATTCATTATTGCCAAGTTCCCCAAAAACATCGCGAGCCTGCGTTGTCTGCTCCAGAGCTTCATCAAGCCTGCCCAGCCGGGCCAGGCTTTGGATCTTGGCAAGCTTTGCCCGGGCCAGATCCTGACGCAGATTATCCTTTTGCGCAAGCTCGCACGCTTCATCGAGCATGGCCAGTGATTGGTCAAACTGGTTGGCATAGCTCAGTGCGTGGGCATGAACACAGCGGGCACGAACCATGTTCAGCGTGTTGTCCTGAGTATCTGCAATATCGTGCAGCAATTGACAGCGATCAAGTGCCTTGTCCAGATCCTGAAGAATCAGATTGCGGACTTCGCCGACAAGGGCGTCAAAAGCTCCCTGGCCGTCCTCCTCGGCAGCCAGAAAAGAGCAAATTGACTCCTTGTCCCCCCAGATCGCTTGCGCGGGTGTGAGTGGCACTTCATCAGGGTTCCGGGTCATGGAATCTGAATCGGCCCAACTTCCAGTTGGGCATCATCAAAATCAACCATGAGAACATAAGTTCCCGGAGGCGTGCTCAGCGTAAATCGTCCACGGCAGGTACAGTCGGTACGAGCTGATGTCGATGGATCACACATCTCCTCATCCATCGACACCAGCTGTACTCCACAGGGGTGTTTATCAGTGTCGACCTGACCCTGCACGGTCCAGGATTGTGTTTCAGACTCATCGCCAGGGGTCAGTTGAAGGTCGACTTCGCCCAGCGTGGATTCAAAGACGAGATGTGCTGTCTGAGCACAGCCTCGGAATCCGACCAGAGCTGGCGAAAGCCTGCTGTCCATCTCAAGCGAGGCGATGATGTGCTCTACACCCTGACGGAGGGTCTGGGCCAGAGTGGGTTTACGCGTGCGATACAGTTGTTTGAGCTGACGGATGACAGATTGTGGTGCGTCATCCAGTTCGGGCAAGCCGATGGTGGTCATGAGTTGCTGGACGAGCTTGAACTGACTTTCAATGGCAGCATCCGTGTCGAGCAGCTTTTGAACTGCCTGGCGGTCTTCGGTGCTCAGTTCGTCGAGTTCGTAGGCAATCAGTTTTTCAAAGATTTGATCATTCATTGCAACAATCCGTTTTCTACGAGTGCTTCGTGGCGCTTTGCAACAGACGAGCCGTTCAGAACAATCTGGATACATTTTGCAACCGTAATTACGCTGTTTTATCCTGATTGGGAGGGTTGGGATGGGCTTGGAGGTGGGCCTTGGCCTGCCTGCTGAAAGATCCGGGCGAGTTTTTCAAGGCAGCGCGCCCGGGTGGGTCCGATACTGCCTCGGGCGATGCCCACCTGCTCAGCAATCTGGTCGTAACTGGGGCGGGGATCGCTTTTAAACAAGGCTGTGAGGAGTTGCTGACAGGTGCCTCCCAGCTGATCCAGCGATTGCTGCATGACCTGGATTGCTTCAATCTGTTCGAGCTGAGCCGAGATCTCAGGCGAAGGCTCAGCTGCCACTCTCAGATCATCAGGCAGCTTGCGATTGGCTGCCTTAATGAGCCTTGTGCATTCTCTCTGGGTGGTTTTGATCAGCCAGGAAGTGACCGCATCATGATTCTTGAGCTGCTTGAGATGGCGTAAAGCAAGCAGAAAAACCACCTGCATTGCATCCTCGCGTTGATCAGGGCGGAGGCCTCGAGTTTTGGCAACCGAGTAGACAAGCCCCTGGAAGCGTTCAACAAACGCATCCCATGCGAAGGGTTCATCGCTGAGACAGGCCTGGACCAGTTCAGCGTTACCCAGATTTTTCCATCGCGTAGGCATGGCGGAGCGATTGTACCGGGTTGAGTGTGAAGATCATGCAAAGGAAGCCATCTGAGGCATTGATTGATCCGCCCACACCCGATTTACGCAGGATTGTGACAAAAATATCCCAATCTCAGCAGAGAATGCCAGGCGATGAACCATTGCGTGCATCATCATGCTCAGGGTGTTGGAGGCAGCCAGAGGTAGTATGCCCCGGGAGTGGATAGTTGATTCCATGAACTCAGAGCATCAATTTTGAGCAGATTCATCTCAACGGACGAACTGGGAACAGCGAGTTCGGATTGTTCGTAGGCAGTTCGTGATTTTGCAGGCGTAGCGGTGTACGAGACCAGTTGTGCAGAGGTCAGGTCAGCCAGATCTTTGGCGATAGCAAAGGCATCGCGGAGTGTGCCCAGGTCATCAACAAGCTTGAGCTCGTGAGCTTGCACACCGGTCATGATTCGGCCATCAGTTGCAAGATCCTGCATGGCTTTGGGAAGATTTGGTCTGCGTTGGATCACAAGCTCTTTGAAACTGGTGTAGAACTCGTCGACGATCTGTTGAATCAGTGCATAGTGGGCATCATTCATGGGTTCAAGCGGGTTCCCCATGTCCTTATTTGGCCCTGATGTGACAGCTCGGGAGTGGATTCCCAGTTTGTTGAGCCCCTTTGAGACATTGATGGTCGGAAAGATGACGCCGATGGAGGCGGTGAGTGTGGTGGGCTGGACAATGATGCGATCAGCGGCGAGGGCGATGTAGTAGCCGCCGCTGGCTGCGACTTCGCCCATGGATGCGACGATGGGCTTGTTTGTGGTTTGGCGAAAGTGTTGGAGTTCGTGATAGAGGGTTTCGCTGCCTGCGACGGTGCCTCCGGGTGAGTTGATGCGGAGAATGACAGCTTTGACGCTGGGATCGTGCTCTGCCTGTCGGAGTCTGGCGACGATTTGGTGGATGACGCTTGGTGATGACGAGATGAGACCTGGCTTTGGTGTGTCTGAGATGAGGCCTCGGACCTGGATGAGTGCAATTTTGGATTGTGCGCCTTTATCGCCCATGACAAGTGCAGGTTTGAGTGCGTGCTTCTCGCCAAGTGTGAACGAAACGGTAACGGGTGTACAGCCCAGGCTTGCAAGCAGACAGAAAACTGAAAAGAGCGCGATGATTATGGTTGAGAGCCGGTGTTGGTTCATGGTCATGAGTATAAATGAATGTGATGAAAGATCCAGAACGACAAAATGATGTGAAGGGGGATGTAAGGGAAATGGGGCAGGGGATTGGGCGGGGGGTAGGGAGGGGGGGGCATGTGCCGGTTTTGACTGAGCGGGTGCTTGCTGAGCTGGCTCCAGAGCCTGGGGGGGTATTTGTGGATTGCACTGCGGGGTTGGGTGGCCATGCGATTGTGTTAGCAGAGCATGTCAAGCCAGGGGGAATGATTGTGTTGAACGATCTGGATGAGGAGAATCTGCACGAATCAGAGCGCCTGCTGAGGAATGAAGCTGAAGGGGTGGAGGTGGTGGGGGTTCATGGTTCGTTTGCAGCACTGCCTCGGACATTGCGAGAGCGGGGGATTCGTGCAGATATGGTGCTGGCGGATCTTGGGTTTTGCTCAAATCAGGTCGCTGAGGCTGCGCGGGGGCTTTCGTTTCGCAATGATGGCCCACTGGACATGAGGCTGAACCGAAGTGTGGGGATGACCGCAGCGGATCTGATCGCAGAGGCTCCTGAGGAAGAGTTGGCCCGGATTTTGTATGAATATGGCGAGGAAAGGCAGTCGCGACGGATCGCACGAAAACTTGTCCAAGCGCGCCAGGAATCGCCGATACAAACGACAGGCGAGTTGGCTCAGCTCGTGCGATCGGTTTCCTTTGGCAGGACCCGGATCGATCCAGCGACGCGCACATTTCAAGCGTTGCGCATTGCGGTGAACGATGAGCTGGGACACTTGGAGGGGTTGATGGCTGAGATCCGTCGTGGAGCTCAGGCGGTTGTTCAGGGCAGTACGGGTTGGCTGGCAGCAGGCGCTCGAGTTGGGATTATTTCGTTTCATTCGCTGGAGGATCGGCCGGTGAAGCAGTGTTTTTCAAAGCTGGTGCAGGAGGGATTGGCCAGGAGTTGTTCTCGCAAGCCGATTGTTGCAGAAGAAACGGAACTTTCTGCCAATCCTCGGGCGAGATCTGCTAAGCTGCGCGTGCTTCATGTCAACGAGAGCGGGGGGGAAGGGGGCGTTGCTTAAAGATCCACGGATTGGGTCGAAGATGGATACGGTATGTGAGACGAAGGTTTTTAAAGACGCAAGGACGCGGAAACAAGTGACTCGGGAACACAAGCTGGCATTGATTATTGGTTTTGCGGTTGTACTGGTGGTGGGTGTGCTCATCAGCGACCATTTTTCGCAGGCAGGGCGTGAAACGCGCTATGGCGAGATGGCGAGCTCTGGCGGAGAAAAAGCCCGGCCCGTCTTTGAGCTAAAAGACCCGCTTGCGGGCGAGATGCCAGTCAGGCAGGCTGGACCTGTGACTGCTGAAAACAGCAATGCAAATGCGCAGGAATCGAGAACGGTTGCGCAAAGGAATGCGGATTCGAGAGCCACTGACCAGAAGGATTCTCGTGAGCCGGAGTTGTTTTACAGCCTGAACCAGTCACCTGCCACGCGACAGGGCAGCATGGGTACGCAGCGTGGCGGAACTGAACAGAAACTGGCATCCTGGGGCACAGACAGGCTCAACCCCGGCACAGCATTGGCCCAGACAGGCAAAACGCGTAACCCGAATGTCAAAAACAGCACAAGTTTGCAAAATAGAAATGCACAGCAGACTGGCAGGACGCTCGTGCATCATGTTCGCAAGGGTGAGACACTGACATCGATCGCCAGACAGTACTATGGGGACGGTTCGCTGTGGCATCAGCTGTATCTTGCCAACAAGGACCGTGTGCCTGACAGGAATCGGTTGAATGTGGGGCTGGCGTTGCGGATTCCTGCGTTCAAGAGCGCGGGCAAAGCGATTCAACCAGTCAAGCCTGCAGCTCAGCCCAGCCAGCAACGAAACAGACCCGGGCGTGGGTCATCAAGTCAGCCCACGCGGTATGCAACTTATACGGTGAAAAAGGGTGACACGCTGGGTGAGATTGCCCAGCGATTGCTGGGGTCGTCGCGGAAGCTGACCGATCTGATTTCGCTGAATAAAAGCGTGATCAGCGATGCTGACGAGATTTATGTGGGATTGAAGCTTCGAGTGCCTGCGGATTGATCCATGACAAAGCCGGATGCGATCAATCGGGTGATTTTTATCAAACTGTTTGTGATGGTGATTTTCGTCTGGTTGTGTGGCAGTGCGCTTCTGGGGCTGAGGCAGCTGCGGATTCAGGCGATTCATGAAATGGCAGAGGCGCGGGGCCGGGTCGTGCAGCGGGATGCTGAGCTTTTTATGATTCGCGCGAAGATCGCAGAGCAGGTCACACCTGGGCATCTGGGCGAGTTGATTGAGTCAC
This sequence comes from Phycisphaerales bacterium, assembly GCA_029260555.1. Classification (GTDB taxonomy): domain Bacteria; phylum Planctomycetota; class Phycisphaerae; order Phycisphaerales; family UBA1924; genus JAJDCZ01. The sequence goes on along the minus strand of JAJDCZ010000052.1, from coordinate 122,359 downwards.
TTGGGCCGATGGAACCTGGTGTGCCTGAGCGGCTGGAGCAGTTGGTGCAGGATTCGTCGGAGGTTGATGTGGGGGTTGGGGGTGTCATGGATGGGCCTTGATGAGTCATGAGCGTGGTCAGGTTGAGGGGGTGGGGGTGAAGACTGATCGGATGGTCAGTTTGGTGCTGGTTTTGATCATGCTGATCATGGCTGGGGTGCTGGGGAGGGTGGTGTATTTACAGGTGGGGCTGGGTGTGCCTGGTGGTCGGCGGGTGATGGCGACGACAGAGCCCGGGTTGCGAGGACCGGTGGTTGACAGGCGGGGTCGCACGATTGCGGTGACGCGGTTTGCCAAGAGGGTGATAGTCGATCCGCTGCGGTTTGCTGAGCCTCCGGATGAGGCGATTGTGAAGCTGGCAGAGGCGATGGGGATCGGTGCGGATGAAGTCGGGGGACGAATTGTTCCCAAGCTGATGTTGAATCAGGAACGAAAGGTGCTCAAGGCTGCGGGGAGCAAGAGCAAGCCTTTGATTCGGTATGTGCCTGTGGGCGGGGTTTTGGATGATGACCGGGTTGAAGCGGTGGCGAGTGCGGGGATCAAGGGTGTGTTTCTTGAGCGGGTGTCGGTGCGGGAGTATCCAGCGGAGGGGTTGGCGGATTCGATCGTGGGGAAGGTGGGGTTTGAGCAGCGGGGGATGGGCGGGGTAGAGCTTGCGTATGAGGGTGAGCTTGTGGCTGCGGACGGGTCGGCGCGTTTTGTGACGGATGCTCGGGGGCGTGCGCTGTGGACAGAGCCGGGGTCATGGGTTCCTGCCAGGCATGGCGAGCGGGTTCGGTTGTCGATCGATCTTGAGCTGCAACGGATCGCGATTGAGGAACTCAAGCGGGGGATTGAGGAAGCGGATGCGGTTGCGGGTCGATTGATGATGATGGACCCGGAGACGGGCGAGGTTCTGGCGATGGTGGATCTGGTGCGTGATGTACCGGGGCTGGAGGAGTATCCGTGGGAAGATTTTGAAGCGGGCAAGCGGGGTGATGCGAGGTTGACCGAGCCGATGGGGAAGGATCGTCCGCGGTATCGCACGGTGGAGCCAGATGCGATGAGGGAGATTCATCCATCGCTTGGGCACAATCGATGTGTTGAGGATGTGTATGAGCCGGGTTCGACTTTTAAGGTGATCGTGTGGTCTGCGGTAACGGAGCTGGGCAAGGCGACGCCTGATGAGATGATTGATACCGAGGGTGGGCGATGGCGGACGCCTTACGGGAGGTATATTGAGGATGTGACCAAGCGGCCTGAGATGACATGGTCGCAGGTGTTGACCAACTCATCGAATATCGGGATGGTGAAGGTGACATCGAGGTTGAGCTTTGATGAGCTTCGCAATGCGGTGTTGAGCTTTGGGTTTGGTGCGCCGGTGGGGACGGGGCTTGCGGGCGAGGCATCGGGGTTGGTGACATCGCAAAAGAGGTGGAGCAAATATTCACAGACATCGGTGGCGTTTGGAGATGAGGTGGCAGTGACGATGCCTCAGATGTTGCGGGCGTTTTGTGCGTTTGCCCGGGAGGGTGATAGAGCGGGGACGCTGCCTCCGGTGTTGTTGACAGCGGTTGATGAGAGCCTTGGGGAATCGCGGATTATTCAGAGGGTGGTATCGCCTGAGGTGGCAAGGCTGGTGCGTGCGCCGATGCATGAGGTGATGGAGCGGGTGGAGAAGGCGATGAAGCGCCGGGATCCGTCTGAGGCGGGGTGGCGTTATGAGCTTTTTGGCAAGTCGGGAACGCCTGAGATTCCGGTGTCAAATGCACCAAAGGGGAAGCGTCGGCCTCGGGGCTGGAGCGGGTACTTTGAGGGTCAGTATCGACCAAACTATATTGCAGCGGGGCCTATGGAAGCTCCGAAGCTTGTGTGTCTGGTGGTGGTGGATGATCCGGGGCATGAGTTTATTTCACAGCGTCGGCATTATGGATCTGGAACAGCGGGGCCAATTGTTCGCCGGGTGATGGAGCGGTCGCTTGCGTACATGGGGGTGGGGGCAACAGCACGGGATCAGTCGCTGGTATCAGTTGAAGCGGGGCGAGGCGATTGATAAAAGGGCGAACGGCCTTGGATGATGGCATCGCGGGAGCCAGTTTTGACGAGCTGCTTGATGAAGTGCTGATAGCGGGCGTTCATCTGATTGAGATCAGTGGAGAAGTAGGTGTGGAAGATGCCCGGACCTTTGCGTGAGCGGAGGGCTTTACGGCTGGCCTGGATGCCGATGGCGCGAACCATCTGGCGATTGATGCTTCCTGCAGCAGCATCGGTGAGCAGGCGTTCAAGATCGTTGCGATAAGCCCGGCTGTCGCCTTCACTCAGGAAAAGTGTTAGTGCCCAGACCTGGGCGTAGTAGTCGAGTGTGCTGATGGAAGATGTGTCGATGAGTGTGGCTGGGGATGCGTCAAGTAGCTGGGTGAGTGAGAGCAGATTTTTGCGGGCGTAGGCATCACGGAGTTGATCAAAGCGTTCGGGGTTGGCCCAGGGGCTGAAGGAAGCCCGCATGGGGTTGGCAGCGGACCAGCGGAAGCCTTCCATGAGTGTTGCGATGCCTTCTTCGAGCCAGACGGGGAGGGTGCCTGGCTTCAGGATGGATTGAGAGTAAAGATGCCAGCCTTCGTGGGCGGTGAGGGCGAAGGTGTCGTGGGCGCCAATATTGAAGAGGACAGCTCGGCCTGCGGTGGTGAAGCCTCCACGGTCTATACGGAGGAAACGGTCAGCCCGGTCTCCTAGCAGGAGACGGGTGAGCAATGCCCACTGAGAACGGGTCTGGAGAAGATAGAGCTCAAGTGGATGGTCTGGCTTGGGGAGGATGGCAAGTGATGATGAGTAGTTGTCGTGAGCCGCTTCAAGAAACAGAGGCAGGCGGTCCAGGAGATTTTTTCTGGTGACGGTGGTGCGGATGATCCAACTGGGTGTGCTGATGGCTTGGCCCGGACTGCCTGCGAGCTGGACGGGTTGAACATCGATGAGTGGTTCGTGGGAGGGAAGTTTGTGTTGTGCCTGCTGAGTGAGGGTATTGGAATGTTGGGGTTGGGAAGTGCAGCTGACGGTGCTCAAACTTGAAGAGATGAGCAGGATTGTGCATGTGAGTGCGCAACGGTGCTTTGGTTTGTGATGCGGCTGAAAACTTTGACGACCAGATGCAATCACGCTGGGGTCTCGAGGGATTCGAGGGTTGTTACAGCGGTTTTGCGATCGGCCTGGGCACGGGCGAGTTGTTCACGGGTTTGTTCGACAAGATGAGCAGGGGCGCGCTGAGAATAACCCGGATTGGCAAGGCGGGCTTCTAATGCACTGATGGATTGATCAAGATCCTGGATCTTGCTGTCGAGCCTTTGACGCTCTGCGTTGGCATCGATCTGATCAGCGAGATTGCTCAAGTGGAGTTGAGCGGAATCAAACACGAAGGCTACTGCATCTGAAGGGGGGGACTCGGTGGTGACCTGATCAAGACCAGCGAGCAGTTGGGCAACGGGATCAGCAGCCTGGATTTCCTGGGCACTGACGCTGGAAACATGCAGTGATATTTTGCGCTTGGGAGGAACCTGATGTTGTGCGCGGACTTCGCGTATGGCTGTGACCAGTTCCTGGAGTCGGATGAAGGCTGATTCTGCCTGGGGGTTGTCTAATGTATCTGCAAGTTCGGGCCAGGGGGCGGTTGCCAGCAGATTAGAAGAGCCAAGTGTGAAGCCGGGCACATCTTCAACGGGGATCTGGCGGAGTTGTTCATGGATGGCTTCGGTGATGAAGGGGCAGATGGGGTGGAGCAGTCGGATGATGGTTTCGAGCACGGTGCGGAGCATTGCGCGCTGGTTAGGGTTGGAACTGACGGTTGATTTGATGCCTTCGAGGTACCAGTCGCAGAAATCGCGCCAGAGCAGGTCGTACAGCTCTTCGGAAATCTGGTTGAAGTTGTAGGCGCTGAGATGATCGCGCACACGCTGGGATGTACGGCGAACGCGAGAAGCCATCCATTGATCTATAAGGGCTGTTTGGTCAGCAGCTTTTTCGCTGGTGTTGTTTTCGTTGGTGAGGATGCTGAGTGTGAAGCGGGCAGCGTTCCAGAGTTTGTTGCAGAAGTTTCTGCCGATGTCGAACTTGGGGCTGGTGTTTTTGCCGGATTCCGGGTCGGTGGAGACGGGCAGGCGGACATCCTGGGTTTGGGTGGTCATCTGGCAGAGTGTGTAGCGCATGGCGTCGGTGCCATGGGAGTGGATGATGTCGCGCGGGTCTACGCCGTTGCCGAGGGATTTGGACATCTTTCGGCCTTGACCATCCTGGATCATGGCGTGGATGAAGACATCGCGGAATGGGGCGGGGCCTTGGAGTTCTGTCGATTGATTCGTGGAAGAGGAAGACCGCTCCCTCACGGTCGCGGCTCGTTCTGTGGGATGTGTACTTTCTTGCTCACCCAGGAAGAACCGGTTGAACATGACCATGCGAGAAACCCAGAGCGTGATGATCTCACGAGCTGTGCAAAGGACAGTAGAGGGGTTGAAGGCTTTGAGCATCTGGGGGAAGTCGTCAAGCCCGGTGATTTTTGCTGCAGAATCAACATCGGGCCAACCAAGTGTACTTAGAGGCCAGAGGGCGGAGGAGAACCAGGTGTCGAGGACATCGGGGTCTCTGACGAAGGTGTTGTTTTGCTCAATGAAATCTATGATCTCTGAATCATTGATATCTCGAACACAAATAAACAGATGGTGTTTGAAACCAATTCCACTAAATAATTTATTGCGATCGACACCGCCAGCGTTACCTCTTCGATGTATGCTGATGCGATTTTGTTTCTCCCAGTGGGCGAATTTTGTTTGCTCCCAATCTTCTGTTCTTAGTTCTGCTTCAACATCCGGATGATGATTGTGGTTTTCGTTATCAAGAGCCCATACAGGGATTCTGTGTCCCCACCAGAGTTGCCTACTGATGCACCAGTTCTGGAGGTTGTCGTGCCATGATTCGTAGGTTTTGGCATAACGGGGGGGGTGGAACGAGAGGGAGCTATCGTTGAGAGAGTCTTCTCTGAACGAGCCGCGACCGTGAGGGAGCGGTCTTGAAACTTCTGTTGTGCCTCGGATGACACCGCCAAGGTCTTCACCTTGTTCTTCGAGTGTGTACTTGATTGCGTGATTGAATGCGTTGGGTGTGTTGAGGTATCGCGTTGAGCCGTGGCGGGTCCAGACATGTTCTGCTGTGATGGGCTGGCTCAAGTTACGCATTGCCCGTGTTGCGTAGGACTTGAGATCGTTCATCACGCGCTCGGGTGTCGCGTCAGCACTCACCACGACATGGACATGATTTGAACGAACATTACAGGCGTGCAGTTCCCAGTTGCGATGCTCGCAGACTTCGCGGATCGCATCAGCAACGGTGCTTCGATGGACCTGGTCGAGTTCAACGGGGTCGTGCTTGAGCGTTTGTTCTTCTTTGAGTTCTTGTGCAGTGTCTGGTGGGAGGTATGGGGTGCCGGGCAGATTGTGGTTTCGGTCTGCGGAGCCTTTGGTGTTTCCATGTAACCATGTTCCATAGGTAGTGAAGGTGATGAGGTAGGAGATTCGGGGACCGGTTTCTGACGATGAAGGTTCGTTGGTGGAATGAAGACTGCTCCCTGACGGTCGCGGCTCGTTAAGAGATAGGGGTTGGTTTTCTGAAGGTTGAGGTTTGTTGGTGGAATGAAGACCGCTCCCTGACGGTCGCGGCTCGTTAAGAGATGGATTGTTTGGGTGTGATTCTGGCCATTGGTTGAGTGAGGCTTGTGTTCGCTGATCAAGGTTGAGGGCGCGTTGGGCGGTGCCTTTGAGTCGGTCGTCGGTAACTTTGACATACCACTGATCGCTGAGGTAGGGTTCGATGGCGACATGGCTGCGGTAGGAGTGGCCGACGCTGTGGGTGTGGGGCTGGATGTCTTCGAGGAGGGTTTCAGAAGAATCTGGCCCGACCTGGCGTGCTTCGAACTCGCGGATGACGAGTTTGCGGGCTTCTTCGCGGGATTTACCAATGAAGACATGGGCACCGTTGTGGGGGGAGTAATCATTCCAGCCATGGTCTGCGGAGATGGAGGCATCGGGAGCCATGATGTTGATGATGGGGAGGTTGTGTCGTTGGCCCAGTTCCCAGTCGTTGGGGTCGTGGGCGGGAGTGACTTTGAGGAAGCCTGTGGCGAACTTTGCTTTGGTGTCGCTGGAATCGGGATCAGGGAGCACGACATAGGAATCTTCGATGATGGGAATGACACGACCCACGAGTGGCAGCTGAACAAAGAGACTTTTGAGAGGTTTGGCGCGATGATCTGTTGGGTTGATCGCGACAGCGGTGTCGCCGAGGTAGGTTTCGGGGCGCGTGGTAGCGACGGTGACCCATGCGGGTTCGTTGGGGGCATGGGAAGCGGCGCCGGGGTAGCCTCTGGTGGCCAGTTCATCCCAGGTGACGGGAGCGGTGTCAAAGGGATCATCGGGGTTGGTGGGTTTGTGGACGAGTGGGTAGCGGAGGTAGTAGAAGTGGCCTTGGATTTCAACATTTTCGACTTCATCATCTGAGAGGGCAGTCTGGGTGGCGGGGTCCCAGTTGACAAGGCGTTTGCCACGATAGATCAGGTCGGCTTTGAAGAGCTGGAAGAAGGCTTGGCGGACAGCCCGGGCACAGAGGGGGTCCATGGTGAAGCGCTGACGGGCAAAGTCGCATGAACAACCCATCGCGATGAGTTGATCGGTGATTTGTTGTTCGTATTCGTCTTTCCAGGACTGGACGATGGCGATGAACTGGTCGCGGCCTGTGCTGTCTTTTACTTCGATGCGTTTGTAGTCTGCCAGTGCGGGCTTGCCTTCAGCCTGGAGGCGTTTGTCTACGACGGTCTGGGTGGCGATGCCTGCGTGGTCGGTGCCTGGCATCCAGAGGGTTTCGTAGCCCATCATGCGGTGGGAGCGAATGAGTACATCCTGGAGCGTGTTATTCAGAGCATGACCCAGGTGCAGGGCAGCGGTGACATTGGGAGGCGGTATGAGGATGCAGTAGGGCGGTTTTTCACCCGAGAGCACGCGGGAGGGATCAGCGTGGAAGGCTTGAGCATCATCCCATTGCTGGCGGATGCGGGCTTCGTGATCTTCGGGGATGTACTTTTTGGGTAGTTGGCTGGGCATGGCACACCTGTTGGTGGTTAAATGGAAATGGACTACTATGAGAGTTTATCTGGTTTGAGAGGCTGAGGCGATCCTGCCGATGAATGATCCAGACGAAACTGAGGGAGCAGGCAATGAATATGAATGCACAATCGCGAGGCTCGATTGCCCGGGGGGTGATGGTGGGGGTGGCTTTGATTGCGCTTGCAGGGGTGGCGGGGGGAGTGATCTGGCTCGCAAATGGGTCTGGAACAGGGGGTGATGGGCCCAATGAGGTGGGTGGGGGCGGGCTGGCTGATGGGCGGTCACTTGAAGAGTTAATGGATGAGGCTGGGGCTGCGCTTGTGATGGGGGATGCTGAGCGGGCGATTGAGATGTATGGGGATGCGGTGAAGGTATATCCGGAGGATCAGGCGTTGCGGTTGGCGTATGCCAATGCGCTGGCTACCGGGGTGAATGGAGCGGGGCGGTTTGATGAGGCGTATGAGCAGCAGGTGAGTGCGCTGGTGATTGGACCTCGAGAGGCAGCGATTGAGTTTTCTGCGGGGACGCTGGCATCTGCAGCGGGGAAGATTGATCGATCGATTGAGCATTATGCAGCAGCATCAACAGCTGAGCCTGGCAATGCGAAATATGCACTTTATTATGGATTGATTCAGTTCAAGATGGATGAGCTTGAAGCTGCAACGGTGACACTCTTGCGGGTTATCAAACTGGATGAGGATTATGCGATTGCATGGGGGACGCTGAGCCAGATTGAGCTGAGGAAGAACCGATCCGAGCTTGCGCTGCAGCATGTGGCAAAGGCGCGGGATCTTGCGCCCGAGGCGCTGGTCTGGAGGCTTGTGCAGGCGCGGGCACTGAAACGATTGGGGCGGGTTAAGGAGGCGGTGCTGGTATTGGGAGCGGTGGAGCCTGCGGAGCTGTTTGAGTTGCCAGTGGTGAGGCTGCTTTGTGAGTCGTATGGGATGCTGGATGAGGTTGAGCAGGCAGCGGATTTGGCGGGGCGGGCATCAGATGCAAGAGTGGGGAGTGCGGAACTTGCGTATGAAGCTGCGGTGTGGAGCCGAAAGGCGGGGCGGGGTGAGCGGGCGATGGTCTTTGCAAGGCGAGCAAGGTCACTTGGGCATGCTGGGGCGGACAGGTTGATCGCAGCCATCACGGATGATGGTTAATTGGGGATGGAGGGGGTGAGGGAGGGGGGGGTCAGGTGAGGGAGCGGCCGCCATCGAGTGTGATGATTTGGCCTGTGATGTAGGCAGCATCCATTGCGAGCCAGCGGACGACCTGGGCAGCGTCTTCTGGTGTGCCTGGGCGATTCAGGGGGATGCGCTGGATGTAGCGTTTTTGCATGTCAGGGTCGGCATCGGTGCCTTGGGTTGGCCAGGCGACGACGCCTGGGGCGATGGCGTTAGCGCGGATGTCAGGAGCGAGGTCGCGAGAAAGAGAGCGGACCATTTCGGTGAGGGCTGCTTTGGACATGGCGTAACTGGCGTGGTTGAGGCGCGGGTGACCCAAGGCGTGGATATCGCTGAGGGCGACGATGGAGCCCAGGGAGGGGAGGATGGATTTTTTGATAAGCGGAGCCAAGCCCAGCGAGAGCATGAGTGGTGCGATGGCGTTGATGTGCATGAGCTGCTGGGTGTGACTTGAGAGGTCAAGGGGTGTTGTGTCATGGGTGGGTTCGTAGGATGAGGCGTTGTGGACGAGGACATCAAGGCGATCAAGTTCATCGGTGAGGCGAATGATGAGGTCGCTGACGCGATCGGGTTGGGCGAGGTCGAGGCGTTCGAGGCGGACAGCGGAGCCGAGCTTGTGAAGCTCAGCTGCGGCGCTGTTGGCATCGGCGGTGCTGGAACGGTATGTGAGGATGAGATCAAAGCCTGCACTTGCAAGGGCGTGGGCGATGGCAAACCCGATGCGTCGGGTTGCGCCTGTAATGAGGGCAAGGGGTTTAGAGGGTGGGTGGAGAGTGAGGGGGGGAGGGGGGGTCATGGTTCAGGCTCGGTGTTTTCGCGAGGTTCGGGTTCAAGTCGCCTGCCAGCTTCAGCCCAGGGATCAATGTTTGCGCGAGGATCGACGGGTGTTTTGATGTGTGCAAGGCGTTGTCGGCGGCGGCGATTGGCGCCGATGACGAGCAGGCCTGTGAGTATGACGACGAGGGCGGCGACCATGGCGATGAAGAAGATGATGATGGGGCTGATGGTCTGGATGGGTGGTGGTGAAGTAGGGGACTGCTGACCGCCAAAGAGGAGTTGTGATTGTGTTTGAGCCAGAGTGACAAGGGGCGTGAGCATGTGAGAATGATACGCGGATGTGAGTTCTGATGTTCTGCAGGGTGCGGGCTGTGAGATGTGAATCTGTGTGTTTTAGAGTTCGTGGACAGTGCGGGGCTACACTGAGGCTGACAGGAACGGAGCACGCTATGCATTTTGAGACTCACCAGTCTGTGATTGATGATCTGGAACGGCGGATATCGACAATTCGAGAATCTTTGGGATATGACCAGAAGATTGAGCAACTTGCAGAGATCGATGAGCTGATGGGTGCGATGGATTTCTGGGATAATGCTGATGCTGCCCAGGAGACGGTTGGGCGTTTAAAGTCGATCAAGGTCCAGATTTCGCCTTTGAAGGTGCTGATGGAGGGGTTTGAGGATGTCAAGCTGACCTATGAGCTGGCCAAAGAAGAGAATGATGAGGAGCTTTTGGGGGATGCAGATGAGAGTCTTTACAAGCTGGTTCGTCAGATGGAGAAAGTTGAGACGCAGAGTTTGCTCAACGGCAAGCATGATCAGCGAGATTGCTTTTTTACAATTGATGCGGGTGATGGCGGGACCGAAGCTAACGACTGGGCTGAGATGCTGTTGCGGATGTATCTGTATTACTTTGAGAACATGGGGTGGAAGGTTTCAGAGGTTTCCAAGACATTTGGTACTGAGGTGGGGATTGATCATGTGACGCTACAGATTCGTGGTGATTTTGTATTTGGATATCTTTCGTGTGAACGAGGGACGCATCGACTTGCGAGGGTGAGCCCGTTTAATGCACAGGGCAAGAGGCAGACGAGCTTTGCAACGGTGGATGTCACGCCTGAGTTTGAGGAAGTGGACATTGAGATTCCCGAGAAGGATCTTGAGATTACAGCGTTTGCGCGATCTTCAGGACCTGGGGGGCAGAATGTTAATAAGGTGGCGTCAGCGATCAGGCTGGTGCATAAGCCGACGGGGTTTATGGTTGTTTCCAGTACATATCGGGAGCAGCCACAGAATCGCAGGCAGGCGATGTCGATTTTGCAGGCCAAGCTTGAGCAGCTTGCAGAGGAAGAACGCGAGAAAGAGATCGCTGAAGCGACTGGTGGTGCAGTGGGGCGGGGCTGGGGCACGCAGATCCGAAGCTATGTGATCTATGACAATCGGGTGAAGGATCATCGAACGGGTTTTGAAATCGGCAATCCGCAAGCGGTTCTTGATGGGCAGCTCGGCGGGTTCATTGATGCAGAACTCAAACGCAAACGATCTATTCGAGCTTGATCTGATATATGCAAATGAAAAAAAGCCCCCTTTGCTGACCTGAGGTGAGCAAGGGGGTTTTCTTGAGAGTCTGGTTTCGCGGCTGGAAATGGTTTTACGGGCAGCCAGCCTGGAACACGAGAATGAACTCAAAGAAGTCAAGGACATCAATGGCACCGTCGTCATTGAGATCGGCTGCGGGGTCGCCAGCGTTGAAGAAGCCGATGAATGCGAAGAAGTCAAGGACATCGATATTGCCGTCCTGATTCAAATCTGCGGGGCAGATGATCATCCAGCCGGGGATGATGGGCTCAATGCGCAGGATCTGGAAGTTGCCTTGATCGGTGAAGAGCATGCCGCCGTTGGGGATGACTTGCCAGTCAAAGAAGTTCAAGCCATTGGATTGCAGGGCGAGGTTGTCCCAGCTGGGGTCAAGATCAATGCCAAGGATGACGAGCTGGTTGGGGTCGTAGGGCTGACCAGTTCCAAAGGCATCGGTCTGGTCATAGCTGAAGGTTGTCAGGCCGAGTTCATCGACATGGTTGAGGATAATGGGAAGTGGTCCATTCATATAGCCATAGACTGCAAAGTCAAAGCCATCATCGCGAACCGCCTGATCATCCCAGTTGACGGGATCGATACTGACATGCCGGGTGTTCTGGTTTTCGTCAAGTTCGCCGGTGGCGTAGTCTGAGCCTTGAAGTGAGCCATAGTGTGTGGGAAATGAGTTCATGCCATAGGACGAGGAGCGTTTGCATTTGACGAGTTTGACACCGAGACGGTCAGCATCCCAGAAGTCTTTGTCACGGATTGTGCCAGCAAGAACATTAACATCCCATGTGTCGGTGAATGCACCTGCACCTGTTTTTGTCATGGTGGTACAGTAGATTTCAGTACCGACTTCCGAGCCGTTTTTTTGGACGACTTGAACCCAGATGTCTATGACATCGCCTACAAGATCAGCACTGCGAGCGCGGGTAATGGATTCTACTTGTGCATCCCATGTGTATTCGTTGCTCCAAAAATTATCGACGGACTGGGTGAAGACGATGTCAGCAGCAGCGGGCAGGGCCATCGCAGTAAGGGAGAGTGTCAGAGCAAGGTTCCTGCTGCCTGATCGGCTCAAAAGTGAGCGGATATTTGTACTGAGGCTGGTTCTTGCTTTACGGGATGTGGTTGCCTGTTTCATGATGAACTCCTTGTTGCGGGGCTATTAGGGCCAGTTTTTTCTTGCCAGCGAGCCAACCTCGCTGATTCTGATTAACTTTACAAGGAACAGGCGACAATGAACTGCATGAATCACGCAAAGGAATCAAAATATGGCAAAAACTGACAAAAATATCCCTGATCTAAATGCAGGTATTCAAGGCACATTCTGCCTGGGCGCAGCGACAAGGGTTTCGTTAGGAGCAGAACTCGCGCGCAAGAACATATATAAAAAGTTACTAAGGACTAATCAGACGGTTCAGATTTGATGAGAAGAGTTTGTTCTGATGGCACGGATTGCAAGGAAGAGGGGGATTTCAGCGCGGGCGCGGTTTTCTTCAGCAGCACGGGGACCACTGGTTGAACGCCTCTTGCTTGCCCATTCTTCCATGGCATCAACCATGAAGCCCGTTGCCCCAAGGGCGTTGATGTAATGGTGAATAGGGCGATGGTGGGTGGTTGTGGTTACAGCCTGTTTGTTGTGTGCAACTGCGCCGGGGTTCATGACAATGGGCTCGGCGCGATCAGACAGGTAGCCATCGACTCGGCGGAACTGACGAACTTTGCCGGTGGCATCGTTGTTCCAGCCCCAGGAGGTGCAGCGAGGTGATCGAAACGCCGGGTGCATGAGCACGATGACAAACGGGCTGCCGGGTTTGAGATGTTCAGCTACACCAGCGAATACGGATTTGATGGGATCGACATTCATCATTGCGAGTACGCAGGCAGCAGCATCGAATGAACCCAGGTCCAGCGCGTTGAGATCACGAACATCGCCAAGGACGAAACGGACCTGATTGGTGACTTCGGGTGTGCGTTGTCTGGCGGAGTGGATGAGGTGTTCAGATGAATCGACACCGACGGTTTTGATGCCTTTGGTTGAAAGGCGTGCGCAGAGAATGCCTTGGCCACAACAGACATCAAGCAGGCATTTGCCAGCACTGAGATTGAGCATCTGTTCAACACCTGGCAGAATGATCTGGTCGTGGTGGTCAGATCGATCTGAGGAGAGGTAGCGATCGTACCAGTCTGCGACATTGTCCCACGAGCCGGGGACAGCGGGTTTTTCAGCGGATTGATCAACTTCAGGTTCATTGAGCAAACCTGGGGGTGGGCTATTGATCAGATCATCGAATTGTTTGGGGGGCTTGCTGATGTAGTGAACGCGTTTGGCGGTGTTCGGATGAATGAATGAGAGGTCAGTCAGGTGCAAAGCCAGGGGTTCAGCGGTGTGAGGGCCGGTGCCATAGCGATCATCACCAATGATGGCATGACCCAGGTCTGCCATGTGCACACGCAATTGATCAGGGACATCGGTGCGAGGGGTCAGACGAACCAGCGTTAAACCGGATTTGCTTGAGGAAGGTGCATCGTCGGAATATCGGCAGATGCGGTAGAGCGTTGTTGCACCCCAGGGGCCTGCAGCGAATCGATGATGCTGGCGAGGTGAGCCGGGGGGGAGGGTTGAGACCTTAGCGTGGCGGTCCATCACCAGATCACTCTGGATGGTTGCACAGGCCAGGTCTGCCTGGGCTTTGCTGATGGGTGAAGGATCATCGGTTTCTGATGGAGTGGCTGGGGTGAGTGGGGGGGGAGGGGGGATGTGTCCTTCAGTGACAGCGATGAAGGTGCGGTCGATTGTGCCTTTGCTGCCTTGGGTTCGCAGCTTTTCGAACATGTATTTATTTTTTGAGAGCAGGACAAGACCTGAGGCATCGGTGTCAAGATGGCTGGAGGCGAGGATATTGGGTCGGTTGATGCCTTGTTTTTTGAGGATGGAGCAGACGATGGAGACGACGCAGGGTGCATCGGATTCTTCATAGACGGGTAGGCCCGCGGGTTTGTCGACAATGAAGAACTGCTCATCTTCGTGGACGAGCCGTACGCGCCCGGTGTTGATGCGATCTCGGTTTGTAGAGGGGCCGCGCTGGTTTGAGTGGGCGCGGTGGGGTGAACCAGAGAATGGGGGTTTGGAACCGGACCGAGGTTTGAATGGTCCTTTTGATCGAGGAGGACCAGCTGATCTGGGAGAGTTTGAGGATCGAGTTGAACTGGGGCGTTTGCCACGCGAAGGGCCTGAAGGGCTGGAGGAATCTGAGGATCGCGATGGTGCTGGTCGTTTGCCCCCTGCGGGTCGCGAGGGGCGGGCTGAGCGAGAGCGATCGGGTTTGTTTCGTGCGTCTTTGGGAGCCATGGGATTCCTGGCAATGAGGGAGGGTATGAGATGGGACGGGATGACAGCTCGGCGATGGAGCCTTGGATAAGGGTAGCCTCGCTAACTGGATCTACAGCTAATAGAGATGAAAATTGAAAGGGCGTTTTGAGTTGAATCAGCAGGATCTAATGGAGAATCAGAGTGGTGTGGAAGGGGGTGTGAGGAAGGGGGTTAGAGTTGGATGCTTTTGAGTCTCAATGAGTTGGCGATGACGGAAACGGAGCTCAAACTCATGGCTGCAGCAGCGATGATGGGGCTGAGAAGCAATCCAAAGACGGGATAGAGCACGCCCGCAGCAATGGGTACGCCCGCAGCGTTGTAGATAAAGGCGAAAAATAGATTCTGGCGGATGTTGCGCATGGTCGAGGAGCTGAGCTTGCGGGCGCGGACAAGCCCCGAGAGATTCCCTGAGACAAGGGTGATGCCTGCGCTTTCGATAGCGACGCCTGAGCCGGTGCCCATGGCGATGCCGATGTTTGCCTGGGCGAGTGCGGGGGCATCGTTGACACCATCGCCAGCCATGGCGACAAGCTCGCCTTTGGCTTGAAGCTGTTTGATGACATCGGCTTTTTGCTGAGGGAGGACATCAGCAATGACATCGTCGATGTCGAGTGTGGCTGCGATGGCGTTGGCGGTGATCAAGTTGTCGCCCGTAAGCATGACCACGCGGAGTCCGAGTTGGTGCATGGCTTTGATGGCATCGGGTGTTGATTGTTTGATGGGATCAGCGACGGTGATCATTCCTGCGAGTTTGCCTTGGATGGCGATGAGCATGGCGGTTTGACCCTGACGCCTGGCTTTGTTGGCAGCAGGCTCCAGTGGTGAAGGATCAATCCCCAGCGTCTGCATCATTTTGGGTGAACCGATACCCATTTTGATCGAGTCGACGGTTGCCTGAATGCCTTTGCCTGTGACGGAGTTGAAGTCATCGACCTGCATGGAGTCGATTCCACGCTCGACAGCACCTTGGACAATCGCGCTGGCTAAGGGGTGTTCGCTGGAGCGTTCAGCTGCAGCGACGATTGAGAGCATGTGGTGTTCGTCGATGTCTTGAATGGTTTGGACATCGATCAGGCGGGGCTTGCCTTCGGTGAGTGTGCCGGTTTTGTCGACGACGATGGTTGAGATTTTTTCAAAGGATTCCAGAGCCTGGGCGTCCTTGATGAGCACGCCGTTCTGGGCACCTTTGCCTGCAGCGACCATGATGGACATGGGGGTGGCCAGCCCCAGAGCGCAGGGGCAGGCGATGATGAGCACGGAGATGGCTGCGATGAGGGCGTATGCCATGGCGGGTGCTGGGCCTACAAGTGACCAGGTTATAAACGAGATGATGGCGATGAGAATGACCGCGGGAACGAACCATGAAGCGACAGCATCGACGAGCTTCTGGATCGGGGCACGGGATCGCTGGGCATCTGCGACCATCTGCACGATCTGCGCGAGCATGGTCTCTGAGCCGACATGCTGGACTTCCATGACGAACGAGCCGGTGAGGTTGACGGTGCCACCGGTGACCTGCTTGTCCTGGTCCTTTGTGACAGGAAGAGGCTCGCCGGTCAGCATGGATTCATCGACGGTGCTGTGACCTAGCACAACGATGCCATCGATGGGGACTTTGTCGCCGGGACGAACGCGGACGCGATCACCTTTTTTGAGTTGCTCGACGGGAACCTCGGTATCGGTGTCGTCAGCGTTGATCAGCATGGCGGTGGGAGGTGCAAGCTCAAGCAGTTCACGAATGGCAGAGCCGGTTTGTGATCTGGCGCGGAGTTCAAGAACCTGACCGAGAAGGACGAGCATGATAATAAAGGCTGCGGCTTCAAAATAAACCGCGACCTGCCCGGCTTCATCACGGAAGGCTTCTGGAAAGATGCCCGGTGCAAGTGTGGCGACGACACTGAATACATAAGCAACCCCGACACCCATGCCGACAAGGGTGAACATGTTGGGGCTCATATTTTTGACCGATTGCACGCCTCGCACAAAGAAAGGCCATGCACAATACAAGACCACGGGTGTGGCAAGCACGAGTTCAGCCCAGCGCTCGCCAACGGCTCCCAGCAGGCGATCAAAGGGCTGGCCGGGGAGATAGTTTCCCATCGAAATAATCAACAGCGGAACCGTGAGGATGGCGGAGATGATGAACCGTTTTGTCATGTCTTTAAGTTCGGTGTCGTCTTGCTCCGCATCAGCGTCAACAGGCTCAAGATTCATGCCACACTTGGGGCATGAGCCGGGGCCGACCTGCCTGATTTCAGGGTGCATGGGGCAGGTATAGATGGCATCTTTGAGTGCAGCTTTGGCGGGTTGGTCTTCAGCAGGCTTGAGATATTGATCGGGATCTGCTTTGAACTTTGTGGCACACTTTTTACTACAGAAGTGGTAGACCGTAGCTCCACGCGTGATTGTTTGTTTTGCGGATTCAGGATCAATCAACATGCCACAGACAGGATCGTGGACTTGCTGGTTGTTTTGGTCAGGGTTGTCTTGCATGGGGAGAAGCTCCGTTGGAAACATCGACGGCTGGAAGATCATGCTGCGTGTGTTATTCGGTTATGTGGTGCACTGTGGTGCTTTCATATCTGCTTTAGAATGAGAGACGGCAAGAACCAGAACAGTCATGTCATCAAGCAGGGGGGCATCACCTCGGTGTTGAGTTGCCGCTGCCACGAGTTCCCGGGCAAGGCTGGCAGCATCGGGTTGTTTGGAGAGCTCGACAACGGATGCGACGGTGCGTCGGCCGAAGAGTTTGCCCTGGCTGTTTGCTGACTCGGTGATCCCATCAGAGAGGAGAACGAGCAGATCGCCGTGGTCCAGTTGCAGTTTGACATCGGTGTAGGGAGCCTGCTCGTCAACACCCAGGATGAGTCCTGTAGAGGAGATCTCCATGCAAGAAGCCTGGGCACTTCGTCGGTAGCCCAGTTCGTGCCCGGCGCTGGCGTAGATGGCGTGCTTTGCATCCGAGGAGACTCGCAAGAGGATCATGGAAGCGAAGTCTTCGGGGAGGCTGGTGAGAAAGTAGCGTCGGTTGATTGATTCGATCATGGCTGCGGGCGAGGGTTCGTTCAGATCGGTCGCGAGCAGGAGAGCTTTGAGTACTGCAGAGCCCATAGCTGCGTGAATGCCATGGCCTACGACATCAGCGACACAGAGCAGGGTATCGCCGTTGGGGCAATCGATGACATCAACGAAGTCGCCTGCGATTTCGTCAGCGGGGTGATATTCGATGGCGATGCCTGCGCCGTGGTGGCTGGCGGTTCGCGGGAGCAGGTGCGATTGCAGTCGCCGGGCGCGGTCAAACTGAGCATGGCGTTCAGCATCTCTGCCTGCCAGTTCACGGCTCATGCGCGATACATCATCAGCCAGATCTGAGAGCTCGCGGTTGGCGTTGATATGAACGGTCGTACCAAGTTTGCCGGAACCAACTTCACGAACAGCCCGTGCTGTGCGTTCAAGTGGTCGAGTGACAAGATGGACGAGCAGGATGTTAAGAATGATGGCTCCAAAGAACGCTGCGACGGTAAGAGCACCGATGCGTGCCAGCTCAGCGTGTCGAGCAGCGGCGATGACAGGCTGGCGTTGTTCCCCTACGCGGACCTGGATCTCCCCGGAGGATGCTGAGCCGGAGACCAACTCTGACCATGGTGTGCTTTGCTCATGGCCATGGGAGGAAGGGTCAGCGGTGAGAACGACATCGCCAAGTGTGACCTGGATGGTGTGTCCGGGAGATTCACGCGAAGTCATGGTGCTGCAGATTGTATTGATGTGGCGTTGGACAGCGTCAGCCCCGAGTGCTTTGAGTTCTTGCACAGCCGCCTGGATGGTGCGGGATTCTTCGCTGAGGGCGATGGTTTTTTCACTCAGTCTGGATTGAAGGCCTTGCTGATAGTCAAAGTAGAGGAAACCTGCCATGACGATTGCAACTGACAGATTGATTGCCAGGAGCAGTTGCGTCCGAAGGCGAGCCCGATGAAAGCGGGTGATGAGTTTCGGGATAAAAGACCTGGGCATTATGATATCTCGTTGAGGCAGGTGCCTCTTGTGGTTTGTTTACCAAGCATAGTGATTCAGGCCGTAGACCAGGGCGCCGCCGAAGAATCCGGTGATGCCGATCAGAGTTGCAGTTGAGAAAAGAGCGACGCGGAACCAGCGCCTGTGCATAGGGGGTGAGTCTTTTTTGGAAGACCGAATGAGCAGCATGAGCGTGATCAGAGCCATGGTGGCGGTGGCGGTACCGAGCCAGCGATGGAGGGTCTGGACCCAGTCATCATCGGTGAGTGTGAACCCGCCGTTGAACCAGCCGAGTGTGACAGCGGCAAGAGCGCCGGCAGCTGCGATTGATACGCAAAAAGCTGCAGCGTGCTGAAACAACTCACGCCTTGTAAGGATAAAGAGACTCTCAGCCAGGGCAGCACCGATCAGCATGCCGATGGGGATATGTGTTGTGGGTGGATGAAACTTGCCGAGCCATGAGAAGATCCGAGGCGAATCTGAGTCATGGTCTTTGTTGTGATCATGCTCTGTTGAGGCATCGGCGGCGGTGTCAGGTGAGATTTCGCTTGCATCTGTGTGTTCGTGTGAACTGGTGTCAGGCTCTTGATGGCCAGCCGGTTTGCTGGTGTCATCAGCGGGGGTGTTCTGGGGATGATCGTGCTCAGCACCTGAGGCATGATCTTCTTGAGGAGCGGCGTCCTGCTCAAGAGCGACAGTCTTGATCTGGGGAAGGTTGGCAATAAATGCTTCAGGATTTTCCTGGAACTTTCTGCGGCATTTGCGACAGCACAAGCCGACTTTTTTGCCCTGATACTCAACAACAAAGCGAGGATCGATTTCTTCATCAGGGCTTACAGGGCACATCTGGTTGACAGGACCCTGCACCTCCCCGGCGGGTTCCGGGGAGGTGTCCCGGGTCTGCCCTTGAGCAGAAAGAACCACCACAAACGACATCGTCACAGCTACGACACGGGGGAAAAGATTTGCAATACCGTTCATGGTTTACTCCTTCTGCATGGGGAATCAATTACTCAGTCGTCGTCGTGATCGCCATGATCGTTGTGATCTTTGTCGGCTTTGCCCATGTCATGGCCTTGCTTGTGATCACCATGATCCTTGTTGGCTTTACCCATGTCGTGCCCCTTCATTTTGTTCCTGTCATGGTCTTTGTTTGCGGCTTCGGGGATGACATTGGTTGGCGAGGGGAAGCCTTGCGCTTTCCAGGCTGCATCAAGAGCGGGCAGATAGGCCAGAGGTGTTGCGCGAACTTTCTTTTCGCAGCGTTTACAGCACAGGCGGACGAGGCGATTGCCGATGACGATATCAAAGGGGTCGCCCATTGAGGTGCCGAGCTCTTCGCCAGAGACGACACAGGTTTTGAGTGGGTAGTTTTTGCTTTGCTGTGCAATGATGGCAGCATCGAGCTTTTTGAGCGTCGCTTCAGGATCTTTTTTGAAGTCCTTGATGCAGCCTTTGCAGCAGAAACGGATCAGACGGTTTTGGTAGACATAGTTGATGGCAATGTCCTCGCCATCTTCGACGAGTGGCTCTTTGGATACTGCACAGGTGGTCAGGGGGTAGTATGGTAGCTGTTGAGCAATGATCTGCTGGTCGATTTTTTTGAAATTGTCAGCCTGTGCAGCTTCAAACTTGGGGGTGCACATTTTGCAACAGAAGCGCACTTCGCGACCATCGTAGAATTTCACGAGGGGCTCGCCCATAGCGCCGAGGGGCTCGCCAGAGATGGGGCAGGTTCCAAGTGGGTACGGATCAGACGGACGCTGAGATTGAGCATGCTCAGCTGGATGGTCAGCCATTTTTTTGTCGTGAGCCTGGTGTTGTGAGGCTGGCGGATCTTTTTTTTGCTGGTGACCTTCGTGTTGAGCGAAAGCTGCGGAACTTATGGCTGAGACAGCCAAAGCTGCCACGATGTGACTAAAACGGGAATGTGACATATCGAACTCCTTTATGCGCCGTGGGCGCAATGGGAACATGAACCGGGGACTGACTGGGAAACAGTCAGACAGACAATAAACAAGTTTAAGATGATGTGATTTGCGACATCGGTGTATACAAAAGGGCATACACGAAGGGTCGTCAGGTTGAGCTGCTAGATGATCAGCGCACAACGCAGGCGCAGCAGTGACATTTCAGGCCTGAGAACAGCCTGATTTTCTGCCTGGGCCAGTTCAAATTGCTGAGAGTTATCTACAAGTTTCAGCGAGAAAGTTGGCAGGATCGTAATGGGAGTTGTCGGGGCGAAAACTGTTGGTGGGGCACCAGGCAGGGATTTGAGTTGAGCATACTGATCACAGCCACAGGTGCTTTGATCGTCGCAGGGTGAGTTTTCATCAGAATCAGTTGAGCAGCTTCCCTGTGTGGATTGGTGATGGCCTGCCACCTGCATCTGGGTGTCTTGAGTGTGGTGGTCAGATTCGTGCACAGCACTTTGGCTGACGATGATCCGCGAAAGTATCTGTGACAGAAACTGGTTATTGCAGCAGCACAAGGGCAGAGCAACCATCATCATGGTTGCGACCAGCCATCGGAGTTGTGGAGATACAAGGCGTGTCATAAGTCACCTGTGCAAACTGGAACCACTTGGACTTTATTCCCTCCGGATGCGATTGGCAAGGGATTTTGGCTATCGGTCGTTCTCAAGCCCTCTGAGGGCAGTTTATGGGCTGGGATTGGCTGTGGTTGCAAGGGGGCATGATCTGCTTGCATGTATATGCACTTGATCGATCCAGCCCTGGAATGGGGTCTGGCAATTGGTTGGCAGTTGGAGGATTGCGAAACAAGCTGAAGTGATGATCCACTTTGGAGGGGTTGCTGGTGGATTACTTGTCAGTGTAGAGCGATTTGAACTCAAGCCTTTCAACGGATTCATCGTTGAGGGATTTGGCAAAGGCATCTGCTTCAGCGCTGGACCCAAATGCAGCAATGTGTGAGGCCATGGGTGTTTGCAGTTGATCAGAACGCACGAAGAAGGCGTCGTTGGTAGACAGCCACTGGCTTGAGTTGTGGTCATGGGACCAGCGGGTGAGGATGTTTAAGTCGGAGTGGCTATTTTCGTAGTTCAACTGGCAACTGAAGTCATCAAAGAGCATCGGCTCTGGGCCACGGTCGCCTTGGATGACGGTGGTGGTTGCAAAGCGTTCATCGCTGATGATCATGCCACACTCATCGCAGACGGAATCGCCATAGCGAATGGTTGGCGGTCCATCTGTATCTGAACGGCAACCCGTGAGCATGAACACGAGGCAGAGGGTACCCAGGGCGATGGGGATTTTGATACTCATACGGAAGCTCGTTTACTGAAAAGAATAACAGCGATGAGTAGCGGGATGATGGTCCAGATTGCTAGCACCAATGCGAGAAGCCAGGGAAGTGAGTTGCCCAGGGTTTGGGAAGCGTACATGCCGACGGGGCCGAGCACATCGAGCGAAGCATTCATGTTGACGATGACAGCCATTTTGAATGCTTGCAGGGGGTTGATGATGCCGATCGCGAAGACTTCCTGCACGCGGAGTTTAAAGAGGAGGGTGCCAGCCATGAGTCCCAGATCACTGAGAAAGACGAAGACGAGCCATGCAAAGAGGCTCAGGCCGGTCGCCACGCCTGTGCGTCTGGAGACGACAGAGAGCAACATGCCAACCGAGAGCATGGCCAGTGCAAGCCCGCAGGTAAAGACGACGAGCATGGCAAAGGCGCTGAGGCCGACGCTTCCAGCACGCCATGCCAGCACACCTGCGCTGAGTCCGAACCCGATGCACATTGAGCCACAAAGGGCGAGTGCAAGGCCGAAGTATTTTCCCAGCAGAACCTCGATGCGTGATACAGGTTGTGCCAGCAGGTAGAGCAAGGTTCCGCGTTCGCGTTCGCCAGCCAGGGAACCTGCGCCAGCGATGAGTGCCATGAGCGGCACAACAAGCATGATGAGATTCAAGAGACCTGCGGTTGTGCGCCCAAACCCCGCAAAGCCTTGGGATCCAGAGCCTGCAAGTGACATGAACGAAACTGCAACCGCGAGCACTGTAAACGCGACGGTGTAAAGCAGAAACCATCGGCTGGAAATAGCATCACGAAACTCTCGGCGAGCAAATGAAATGATGCTGCCAGTGCGAGATAGATGTGACCCAGCCCGGGTTAGATGAGGCTTACCCGCAAGAGTGGTCATGCTGGATTCTCCTGAGGGCTTTGCTGAATGTCATCAAGAATCTCAAAGTCTCGAACTTCGATCGATGCCCGGGTAAGAACCGAGACTGGCTCAGCTTTGCGGTTGCGAGGCACCGAGACACACAAGCCATGCCCATTGAGATTGACGACATGACCCGCATCTCTGAGTATAGTGGCAGCGGCTTCATCAGACCCCATGCTGATGTGCAGACGCAGGGTCTGGATGCCTGCATCGGTGGGCCAAAGCTCAGTGGGGGTTGTGTTTTTGAGCAGTTTGCCGTGCTCCATGACCAGGACGCGACTGGCAAGTGTGATTACTTCGTCGGGGCGATGGGATGCAAAGACAAGTGTCTTTCCAGCATCGCGGAGTCGGCACAGTGTCTGGACAACTTCACCGCGGCCTGAGGCATCAAGATTTGAGGTTGGTTCATCAAGGACGATGACTGGAGGATCAGCGAGCAATGCGATCGCCAAGGCAAGGCGTTGTTTCATGCCTCCGGAGAGGTCGCGGACGCGTTTGCGTTCGTGGCCTTGCAATCCGACCATGGAGAGCGAGTTGGCTGCTGCGTGGCGATCGACCTTGCGCAGACCTGCAAAGAAAAGCATGGAAGAACCCAGGCGGGCATCATCATGAAAGGCGAGTTCCTGGGGGACATAGCCCACGAGCGAACGGGTTTGTTTTCCATGGTTGCCCACATCAATGCCATTGATTGTCACTGAGCCATGGAAAGGGAACACGCCGAGCAGACAGCGGATGAGTGTGGTCTTGCCAGCACCGTTACTGCCCCAGAGAGCGATTGATTCCGCGTTGTCAAGCTCAAAGGAGAGTTGATCAACCGCGACGACACGACCAAACCGCTTGGTTACTTGCGATACTTTGATCATGCCGGAACCTTTCGAGCTTGCTGGTTCGCTGGAGACCCCACCGAGGCTGGCAATGTCCTTTGACGAGCGATCATCCAGCCTCCAGCACCCGCCCCGAGGAGAAGCCCGAGAGCTAACAAAGCCATGGGGGTTCGGGCAACTGTTTTTGACTGCACAAGTAAATCCAGCTGCGGGAGTCGTGTCAATGGAGCGGGATCAACGAACATGGGTTCTGGTCTAAGATCGGGAAATGCACGGGCGGTCAGTTCGATCGCCTGCTGGGCGGGGCTGTGCAAAAAGATGCGGAGGTTAGGTTCGCGAGCGAGCAGGCTTCGAAAGAGGCTGCGTGGTTCATAGGCAATATCACCGATGCCGTTGTCGTCTTTGTCAAATCCAGCGTAGTTTGACCAGAAGTTTCCGATGCCATCAGCTGAAAAGTGGTTGCGTGAGAGTTTGCCTCCGCCATGGGCGGAAACCTGCTCTTCGTTTTCGATGAAGACATTGTGTGAGATGGTGTTGTCGTGCGTGATGGGTGTTGCCAGGAGGCCGATTTCGTTGAAGGCGACCATGTTTCCTGTAACAAGCCCGGTGGAATCGACCGAAGAGGGGCTGTTATCGAGATAGATACCGACCCGGTTGGCCAGCAGGTCGTTGTTTTCAACGATGATTCCATCACAGTCTTTGAGGCCGATGCCGTAGCCGCTGGCCCCTCGGTTGTTGACGATGCTGTTGCGCACCATCTTGATGTTGTTGCTGTACATCAGATAGATTCCGACGGAGTTTGCAGAGAGCTGGTTTTCTTTGAGGATGGTGTTGTGGCTGTACATGAAGTGCAGGCCGTAGCGGCTGTTGGTGACATGGTTTTGTGAGATCGTCAGGTTTTCGGAGTACCAGAACACCATATCTCGCAGGCCATTGACCTCGTTTCGCTCGACGATGCAGTTGTGGCTCCACCAGAGGCGGATGCCATCGCCGCGCCGGCCGAGTTCCATATCCTTGCCATGAATGACATTGTCCCGGATGATGGAATCGGGTGATTCTCGCAGGTCTATGCCAAAGAGGACATCTTCAAATCGATTGTTTTCGATCACGATCGGGCCTGCCATGGCGCGTACGCCACAGGGTTCGCCACTCACTGTTTTGCCTGAGTTTCGAATGACAAAACCGCGGATCGTGATGTTTGCAGCCAGCAGTTCGACGACATTTCCTTTGCCGCCGCCATCAAGAATGGCAAGCCCCTGGCCGTCAAGCTCTATGGGTTTATCCAGTACAAGATTTCCCTGGTAAACACCCGGCGGCACAACGACGACGGCACGAGGCTCCGCTGCATCGATCAAACGCAGAATCTCATCGGTTGATTTGTGTTGTGCTTCTGCGCTGACACCGAATGCTATCGCCAGCAGGATGATCAATGCCGGGATGGAGCGCGTTGCATTCACGAGGGTACAGTGTTTTTCTTTGCCTTGACAAGCGGCAGATATGCCCGGCGATGAAAAAAGAGTGCGATGATCATGATTGCCGATGCAACTGTTGACAGAATCAACCCAAGCCCCGGAGATGCGACGGTCTTGAACTGCCCGACCATGCCGGTTCCCAGAACCGGAGGCACAAACGGAGCAATTGAGTTGGAAAGCGGTGCATCCGGATCAAGATTCTGCCCAAAGTGACTCATCCAAAGGTGGAGATCGATCAGAAATACTGCAGGAAAAAACAGCACGGGAAGTATAAACAGCACCGCCCATCGGCTATGGATCCAGCTGGCAAACTCAAGCAATACCACAAACAGGATCATCACATAGACCCCGATTGATCGTTCGATCTGGGCGGCTTCCTCAAGAGGTCTCATTCCGATGTAATGGTTGAGGCTGTCGATCTCAGCGACATCACCGGAGAGATGAGTGACATATGCAACAAGGTGCAGATTATCTGGATATTGTGGCGCGACAAGTTCCATGTGCCAGAAGGGTACAAAGAGTGAAACAAGCAGTAGCACGCGGGCTATGAGCAGCAAGAAGCCTGGAGTTCCATATCTCAGCCCATTCTTTGCAAGGTCCGTCTGGTCAACGCGTGGGCCAATGATTTTATCAATAAGTGAGGCCATTAAAAGACTCTCCTGAAAAGTTTGATTTTAGGCAATGAAACCAGCCGGCTAAAACGCCGCGCCGCGCTTTCACGCGTGCGGCATTGAGTATTAATCCTTGGGCTCAACCAGGAAGTAGCCCATCATCTCAAGGTGCAATGCCGAGCAGAACTCGGTGCAATAATAAGGGAAGGTACCCGCAATATCAGCAACGAACTCAAACTTGGCGGTTTCGCCGGGCTCGAGACTCAGGTTGATGTTGTATTGCGGAACCGCAAAACCATGGGTCGCATCCACAGCACGCTCGGTGTTGGTAATGCGCCAGATGACTTTGTCACCCTGTTTAATAGTGATGCGCTCTGGGTTGAAGTGGCTTCGGACAGCGGTCATATAGATTTCGACCGTGCCATCAGCCTTGCGCTCAACGCGCTCCGTGCCGGGGCGTGGTGCCCACGGATCAACAGCCTGGGTCATCGGATCCCAGCCGATTTCTGGATAGACCGACCATGGCTTGATCTTGTCAGCCTTGACGATCTGGGCATAGTGAGGTTCACCATTACCGATGGGCATGTCGTAGATCACGGGCATCTCGGTGCCTTGCTCGGAGATATCGAGCAGCTGGAAGTTCTGGGGAAGAAGTGGGCCGGTGTGGAAGAAACGATCCACTGACCACTTGTTGAATGCAACGAGATACTTGCCATCGGGGCTGACGGTATCACCCTCAGCTGCGCCAAGGTGCCCGATGTTATAGTGGACAGGGGTTTTCTGAACGAGTGTCCAGTCTGGCTCGGGTGTGCCTTTGCCATAAGAGCCGCCGAGGGTCCAGCGAGCGACAGCTGAGTCGAGGAACAGCGAGGTGTAGGCATAACCATCAGGGCCGAACTGGGTGTGTAGAGGGCCAAGGCCAACTTCAACCTGTGCTTCCATGACGCTGTCAAAGTTGAGGATGGACAGGCCATAATCATCGGTGCCAGAGAAATCTTTGTTTGCGATCGCTTTTTGGATCTTTGCAAATGAGTAGATGGTTGTGTGTGGATCGAGCTTGCCTGAGACGACGATGAAATCGCCCTTGGGAGCCACATCCGAGCCGTGCGGGCTGCGGGGTTCAGGCGTGAGGTAGATCAATCCTTCAGCGATTGAAGTCTCAAGAGAAATGACCGGGAACCCCTCGATCATCGTGGTATTACCAGCCTGGAAAATCTTTTCAGCCTTCTTCCAGTTGATGATGTGCAGGTAGTCAGTCGCGTTCTTGCTCACGCCAGCTTCAAATGGAGGCTTCTTATCCTCGATACCGCCGGTGGCAAGTTCGGTGTTGATTGAGTTGAGGAAAAAGTAACCATCGCTGACAAGCTTGCCAGCATCGGCGATGTCATGCCAGTAGGGTGGCAGTTCAATGGCGAAGGATTTGCTTTTGTCGATCCGTCCCTTTTTGCGATCGAACTTCCACATTGTAACTGCACCGCGGTAGCTATCGTTGTAATCCTCGATGGGTGCGTACTCAGCTCCCCAAGGCACATTGTACTGTGCGGTTTCAAAGACATAGTCAGTGTTGGGTGTGACGAAAGTGCCGCCGTGATCATTGATGAAGAGCGGATTTTTGATAATCTGCTTGGTTTCAAAGTCACGCAGATCGATGACCGCGATACGGGCATTGGCTTTGTCATTGACAAAGAGCCATTCGCCGTCATAGTCGCCGTTGGTTTCAGAAAGTGCGGGGTGATGGGTGTCGCCCCAGAGGTTTTCCTTGCCGTTGACATTGCCTTCAGCAAGAATTTCATTTCCAACGCCATAGCCCCAGCCCTGCCAGGGCTCGGGAGTGAACACGGCAATCGTGCGCAAGAGTCTCATAGAGGGCACGCCGATCACAAAGACTTGACCACTGTGTCCGCCCGATGAAAAGATGAGGTATTCATCAATCTTGCCGGTAGGCGTGAATGTCTTGGCAGCTGCCAGAAGATCCGCAGTTGACAATCCTCGCTCCTTGGCAACCCTCTGAACATCGTTCATTGATTGTGCCCAGGCTGAAGAAGCTGTTCCAATGGCAAGCACCGAAGCTGCAAGCATTGCTCGGTAACCAAATCGAGTGCAAGTCATCGTTGTTCCTTTCAAATAAATGACCTGAATCTGATCCACATGAAGACCGCACACAAGGCGGTCGGTTTACTGCTAAAGTTTGTTTATTGCCCGAAGATAAGAGATGATTTCCGTGATTTGATCATCGTTGAGTGCAGGGTTTCCGCCCTTGGGTGGCATGTCGACACCTGTGGTGTTTTCAGCGTCCCACATGGGTCGCCCTGTTTTGATGAAGGTCGTGAGTTCTTTATCCGTCTTGGATTTGATGAACTCGCTGGTTGTGAAGGGCTTGCCGAGACCTTCCATGCCCTCGCCATTAAGGCCGTGGCAGGCAGAGCAAGAAGCAACATAGACATCATGCCCAAGGATAGAATTCCCTCCAGCATCTCCGCCGCCTGATGTGTCTGCAGGTGGCAGGATCCAGGCATCAAGCGAAGCGGTTGGCTGTGATGGATCCTGAAGCGTTCTCAGGTAGCTGATCACTTTGTGGATTTCAGCATCACTCAGTTGCTTGTCTGCCCGTGGGGGCATGGCGGCTCCGGTGGTGTTGGCAGCATCAGTTGGTAGACGACCAATGGCAACGAGCTGAAACAACTCGTCATCCGTGCTGCTCTGAACAAACGCACTGTTGTGCAGGGGTTTGCCCAGCCTGGGAATGCCGTCGCCTGTGGGGCCATGGCAAACCGCACAGCTGCTGCCATAAACCAGCTGACCGAGGGACATCGACTTTGAAGAGCCTTCAACCCCCGCTGCACTGGCTGCTTGAGAACCAGTCTGAGCTGCGATGACAAACCACAAAGTGATCGGCAGCGTAAGCGCAAAAAGAAGCCCTAACCAGACCGCTTGCCACTTGTTTGGATCTCCGCCTGGTGAAGCAGAGTGGCCACTGGGTCCGGTCTGACCTTGGGAAGAACCTGATGAGTGTCCACGCATAGATGTTGTCATAACAAAACTCCCAATGTGGGATGGAGAAGTATATCCAGATATCCAGATCTACTTTGGCGAGTATATTTGGCCGCTCATGTGAATGTCAAGTGGCCTTGGGGACTCTTGTTCTTTCTTGTGCTTTATCCGTCTGCTGTGGCCGGTCTTATCCGAGATAAATCCGCAGCATCTCGTTGAACTCAGATGCAATAAGTTGAAATCAGGTCCGATAGTATACTCGATGAACAATCAGATGCAGGGTTTTCCTGGCGAACACCTGTTATGGCCATTCCATATGAATTACTTCAAAAATGGAGTCTTTCAACTCCCAGTCAGCACTGCATCACCCAGAATTGGTTCAAATCGTGCCTGGAAAAATCGCAGGTATTCCGGTTCGTAGTTGAAGCGCAGGCCTACGACGCGTTCGGGATTCTGGAACAGTGAGACCACCGATTCTGCGGTCACATCCATGTGGGCTTGTGTATACACACGCCTTGGGATGGTCAGGCGGACGAGTTCGAGATTCGGATATCGATTCTCACCCGTCTCAGGATCACGCCCAGCAGACACGGCTCCGCGTTCCATCGCCCGGACACCTGAATCAACATACAGCGCCGCTGCGAGAGCCTGAGCTGGGAACTGGTCACGAGACAGGTGAGGCAGGAATCGTGAGGCATCAATGAAGATGCCGTGCCCGCCAATGGGTCGAATGATCGGCACGCCTTCGTCAAGGAGTTGTTGACCGAGGTATTCGACCTGGCCGATACGAGCACGGATATGGTCATACTGGACCGACTCTCCGATGCCGACCGCCATGGCTTCCATGTCGCGACCAGCCATGCCGCCATAGGTGTGCAACCCTTCGTAGACGACGACGATGTTGCGAGCCTTTTCAGCCAGTTTGTCGTCGTTGATGGCCAGGAACCCGCCGATGTTGACGAGCGAGTCTTTTTTTGCGCTCATGGTGCAGCCATCGGTGTGTGAACAGATTTCATGCAGGATCTCAGCAATCGTCTTGTCCGCATACCCATCTTCACGAAGCTGGATGAAATAGGAGTTCTCGACAGCCCGTGTGGCATCAAGGAACACCGGGATGCCATGCTTGTGGCACAGCTCGCCAACAGCTTTGATGTTGGCCATGCTGCAAGGCTGACCACCAGCCATGTTGACATTGGTTTCAAGCGAGAGATAGGGGATACGGTCAGCCCCGACCTTGTCGATCAGTGCCTGCATTTTGTCAAGATCAACATTGCCTTTGAATGGGAACTCGCTGGTGGGGTCGTGGGCTTCATCGCAGATGACATCGACAAACTGTCCGCCGGAAAGCTCCTGATGCAGGCGGGTTGTCGTGAAGTACATATTGCCCGGAACGAAATCACCTTCTTCGATGGCAATTTTACTGAGCAGATGTTCAGCTCCGCGACCCTGGTGGGTCGGGATCAAGTGCTTGTAGCCATAGTATTTGTGCACGGCCTCTTCGAGTGTGTAGTAGTTCTTTGATCCTGCGTATGCCTCGTCGCCGAGCATCATCGCAGCCCACTGGCGATCAGACATCGCGGTGGTTCCAGAGTCTGTGAGCAGGTCGATATAGACATCGGCACTGCGGAGCAGGAATGTGTTGTAACCAGCCTCGCGAATAGCAACCGCTCGCTCGTCGGGGGTTGTCATCTGCAGATGCTCGACCATTTTAATCTTGTAAGGCTCAGCCCAGGAACGAACACGCATTACTTCAACTCCTTGCCTTGGCACGATCTAAATAACCGGCCAGATGTTTATTGAGGACGGGACTGTATTCAATCAAAACCCACCAGGCTGGAACTTTGGGGATCTCTTTTGCTTGTGGGCAACGCATGTCCAAGGGTGATTCTAGCAGGATGCGAGATGCCGATACGAAATGCAATTGCAAGGCTGCTCTTTTCATGAGAAAGTCTGCATGTAGCAAACAACGGTGGGGGGATGAGGTGGGGGGTAGTGGGGGAGGTGGCGGGGGAGGTGACAGGTGCTGTGCTTTTCCAGTATCATCGTGGCTATTGGAGATACCCATGAGTTATCAGACGACTTTGACGCATCGGTTCACCCCTGCATTTACGCTGATTGAGCTTCTTGTAGTGATTTCGATCATTGCACTGCTGATTGGCATTCTGCTTCCAGCGCTTGGCGGTGCTCGCAAGTCAGCCCAGTCGCTCAAGTGTGCATCAAACATGCGTCAGCTTGCGGTAGGGCATGCGCTTTATGCCAACGATTTTGATGGCATCAGCATTCCGGGCCGCTTTGCCAAGGTGAACCCTTCGACAGATCCTGCCAATCACTATGATGTTGGAAACGGGCTGCACTATCGACCGCGCTGGATGGTTTCGATGGGAGCAGGAGCAGGTTTTTATGCATATGCTGAGCCTTCGACGGACCCGAGCAAGGATAACGACAACAACCGCCTGCTCGAAAACGATATTTTTGTGGACCCGGCGGTGCCTGACTACATCAACAATCGAAACTACAGCCTTGGGTACAACTTTCAGTTTTTAGGCAACAGCAGGCGGCGCGGCGATGGTCGCTTTGTGCAGTTCCCAGCCCGGCTGCACCAGTTCCGCTCACAGACTGTCCTGTTTGCTGACACACTGGGGACCGCTGCTTCGTTTTCAGAAAATGAGCGACTGCCTTACAACCCCAAGCCTCACCCCAACAAGGACACACGCGAGATCTGCAACCATGGCTGGGCTCTGGACCCGCCACGACTTGCTGCTGACAGCGACAACTGCAACGGCAACCGCGATGGGTTCACACGATCAGCCCCGGACGAACGGCACATGGGCAAAGCGAATGTCGCATGGCTCGACGGGCATGTCAGTGCGGGAAAAGCTGAGGATCTGGGCTATGTACGCGAAGCCGACGGCAGCTTTCGATATAGCGCCAACGGGGCAACCAATCGATTTTTCGATGGCAGCGGCCGTGATGATGACCCGCCAAGTGTCAACTAATACCAAAGCATCGAATCTTTTTTCGATGGCTGGGGATGCAGCACCCGATTGTTCAATCACCACCTTGTTCAACTGTGCGATGCCAGTGTATAAAAAAGGCCTTGCGCCTAGTGAACTCACGGCATGCAACACGGCAACTTGGACACAATGTTGGCCGGATTGCCAATAAGTCCTGCTGTTTATGATTACTCAGCTGGTCCCACTATTATCCAATCAGCCCAAAGATCACCATCTGTGTCATGCCAATCAAAGTTATCGTTGGGTCGGAGGGGATTATGTGTACGCTGTTGCTCGGTATGCGTGTAATAGGCGATACCAGAGGTTGTGATAACGGTCACCATGAGTTCATCTTTAAGCGAGTCAATGCCATCATAGCGAACTATCGTGGCATTTTTGATGCCAGACAGGATTATTTGACCAGGGTTGATGGCAATATAATTGTTCCATCCATCTCCGTCCGAGTCCAGGCCGTTAATCTCATTGGTTGAAAGGTAGACAAACCCGGATTGCAAGGGGCCAACTCCAATGCCGAGGATGCCTTCGGTTGGGTAGGGCCCGTTGGGGTTCCGCCATGAGGCACCAGCGACAGCTTGGATCAGTAGTTCAGGTGGAGGAGTTTTCGCCAACGCGAACCCGACGGCAGTGAGCCCGCCAATGCAAGTGATAGAGGTGAGTAAGAAAAGGGTCTTGGTTGCTTTCATTTTGCAGAACACCTTTTGAACGGTTGTCATCAAGCAAAACCAGATTACACGAAGACACCCATTGTAGGAGGGGGGGGTAAATAGCAAGTTGAAGTCCAATTTTGTTGATCAAGCCTGTATCTGGCCGAAAGGTCCTTCATGCAAAATGTACAATCCTATGATCTTGTGCTAATTGCCAGTACATGGCGAGCGGCTCATTTTTTCAAACTTGATGGTTTTGATTTCGTGTTCTGCACGATTCCGAAGAATGCAAATCGGACAATCAAGCGGTTCTTGCTCGATGCCGTCGGAATCCCACACGCAAACATATCAGATTCTGATCTTCAGGAGTTTTGCAGCGACGGAATTGGTATTGATCGTTTCTCTGTAGAGGACCGCATCTCGCTCCTCACGACGCTACCCATCCTCACTATAATTCGAGACCCCTATGAACGCATCGCGTCGGCCTTCAGTGATCGAGTCGTGCGTATTGAGCGTGAGGAGTTTAATCGCAGCATGTTCGAGCAGGTACATGGTTCTGGTGCTGGAGCTGATCCGGGCATCTCATTTCGTGAGTTCGTGGGGTATCTCAGTACCCATCCGGAAGATGACCAGATTGATCACCACTGGAGGCCTCAAGCTGCGTTCTTTCGAGGTCTTGATGTTGAAGTGATTGGCGAAGTGCGATCGTTGAACAAGGCACTTGCATTTCTACAAGAAAAATACGCACTTCCCGCGGAGCCGCCACAAGACCAGCCACGCTTAGCGGCAAGCCAATGGTCTGGCAGTCTATTGACTGATGTCCTATCAGGTGATCTTCGGCGTCAGGGTATCATTCCTCCAGCTGCAGCGTTGTATACTGCTGATCTTAAGAATGATATTCACAAACGGTACGCA
Organism: Phycisphaerales bacterium; assembly: GCA_029260555.1. Classification (GTDB taxonomy): domain Bacteria; phylum Planctomycetota; class Phycisphaerae; order Phycisphaerales; family UBA1924; genus JAJDCZ01. The sequence continues at coordinate 89,629 of JAJDCZ010000052.1, read as the reverse complement.
AAAGACTTCGCACTCTTTGATAGGCTTAGGCAACAATCATCAGTTCAGAAAATGGTCAGGTAAGAAATATAGAGCTTATGTTAGTTGTAAGCGTTGTATTTCCAAAGATGGATGTCCTGGAATGGGTATCCGATTGCCCAATCTTTATCCTTGGGTGCCGTGGCTATGCCACCCGGCGTGATGTGCGGTCAATCATCATCCATAGTCTACTCCAAATGGTCATTTGCGATTACGCCCAGCCTGGCACTTATCCTGGAGTCATCCTCTCAGGAAGGACAGTTTTTCTTCACGGCGTGAGACACAAAGCGACAGACCACTCGAGTGAAGATGGTCTCTGTTATGAAATAGACTGATCAAATAAGACATTTGGATAATAATGGGCTTTGCGTATATGCCAACGGACAGGTTCTTTAAGCTTGAAGTCTCAGCCCCTCTTTGGGGGTGTTCCAGTTGTAGGATTTAGGAGCTCTTATTAATGCAATGGCTCGGGGTTCGGCCGCATGGCCTGTGCCATTGCATTCCGATACACAACTGAGACTCACCGTCGTAACCACTAGAAGTCTTCGCATATAGAGAAGATCCGTTGCGGCGATGTTCCAGTCCAATGGCGGGCTGAAGCAGCCGTATTTATATCGCACCGCGACACGGAGGTACCGAAGATGTCAGAGAAGCACACAATCCTCTTTGTCGATGATGAAGTCAGCGTTCTTGAAGCATTGCGGCGTGCGCTTCGCAGCCAGCGCGATGTCTGGGATATCACCTATGCCCAGAGTGTTGATGAAGCACTGGAGAAGGTACTCACGAAGGACTTCGATGCCATCGTCACCGATGTCACGATGCCAAAGCGGGATGGTCTTGATCTTCTTACAGCACTTCAGGATGCGGAAACCACATGTGACATTCCCGTCATTATTCTCACCGGGCTTGCTGACATAGATCTGAAACGCCGTGCGCTTGAGCTTGGAGCGGTTGATCTGTTGAACAAGCCGATCATTGCAGAAGACCTGATTGCGCGTATTCGGAGCGTCCTTCGCCTGAAGTCATACCAGGATGAGTTGAAAGATCACAACGAAACCCTGGAGCGTAGGGTTCGAGAACGCACTCTTGAGCTGGATCGATCGCGCCTGGAGATTATCTGGCGGCTTGCCAAGGCTGGCGAATACCGCGATGAGCAGACCGGCAACCATGTGATGCGGGTTGGTAACTACAGCCGAGCTCTGGCTGAACAACTTGGCATGTCGAGTGAGTTTGTTGAAATGATCTTTCTGACCAGCCCATTGCACGATATTGGAAAGATCGGCATCTCCGATACAACGCTGCTCAAGAATGGTCCGCTCAATCCTGAAGAGTGGTCAATCATGCGGCAGCATTGTGAGATAGGTTACAAGATTTTGCAGCATGATCCTGCAGGGCTGCCGGCATCTCTGCAATGGCATGGCGATGATTTCGAGACAGCTCAGAGTTCAATTGAAAACCCATTTCTGAAGCAAGCTGCGGTGATTGCGCTGACCCATCACGAGCAATGGTGTGGTCGCGGATATCCGCATGGCCTGGAGGGTGAACAAATTCCGCTGGAAGCCCGGATTGTTGCGATTGCTGATGTGTACGACGCGCTTTCACATGCAAGACCTTACAAGCCAGCGTATGCGGAAGATCAGGTTCTTTCGATCATGCTGGAAGAAGCACCCTGGCACTTTGATCCTGAAGTGTTCGCGGCGTTCCAGTGCATCACAGACGAGTTCCGGGATATCAGGCTCGAGTTGAGAGACGAGCCTCAGACTCTTGGAGCTGACGCAGCATGAATGTACCATCTAAAACAGAGCGACAAAGGCAGCATTCCCGGAGCAACGGAAGTTCACGATTGACCCAGCAACAGCGCATACTGCTCTCGTACATAGTGACACTTGTGGGAGTATCCCTGACCATTGTGATCGTATCCACGGTGATTCTGTACCGTGCAGCAATCGACCAGCAGCGAGAGCGCCTGTATGACATGGTTCGGAGTCAGGCGCGTCTGATGGAGGCGGTTGCAAGGCACGAAGCAGAATACAGCACGGCTGAAAAACCAGAAGGTGCGCGCACCAACACATTGAAACAGATTATTGATTCACATTCCCGCTCAACCGGACTCGGTGAGACGGGCGAGTTTACACTTGCTGAACGCCGCAGTGATCAGATTGTATTTCTCTTTGGGCGCCGATACGAGGGCGATAACAGCCAGGCACCGATTGCTTGGGATGCGCAAGAGGCCGAACCCATGCGCCGTGCTTTGCAGGGGCTCTCTGGCACATGCATCGCGGCGGACTATCGAGGTGAGACGGTGCTTGCAGCGTTTGAACCAGTGGAAGGGCTTAATGTTGGCCTGGTGAGCAAGCTTGATCTTTCGGAGATTCGTGAGCCTTTTATCATCGCTGGTGCGCTCTCCAGCATTGTTGCGATCATTGGCGTGATACTCGGCACATCGATAGTCTCTCGTTTTACGGGACGCCTGATTATGCAGGTATTCGAGTCCAGGGAACGGCTCCAGGCATTGCACGAAGCTGCCAGCGATGCCATCGTATCCGCTGACGACAAAGAGAATATCGTTTCGTGGAACAAGGCTGCGACAAGGACCTTTGGTTACACTTGGGAAGAAGCCATTGGTCAGCCAATCACAATGGTTATGCCAGAGTGGTCCCGAGTTGCCTACACAACTGTCTGTAAGACAACTGCAAGCACGACCGAAGGGGGAGAGTGTACGGTTGAACTGCAGGCGATACGGAAAGACGGCACCGAACTCCCAGTTGAGATTGCAGCTTCGAACTGGGAGACGCAGAAGGATTCGTTTTTCACAGCCTTTATTCGAGACATCAGCCGACGCAAGGCGACACAGGAACAACTGTTGCATGCTCAGAAAATGGAGTCGGTGGGGCTTCTTGCAGCGGGTATCGCACACGAGATCAACACACCAATACAGTATGTTGGCGACAACACACGGTTTGTTCGTGACAGCATTGTGACGCTGATGGGCGTTGTCGAGTCGTATGCTGCACAACTTGATCCAGAGGCAGAGGAGCGGTGCTGGGAGGATCGAGCTGCGGATATCAAACAGATGGTCGAGGAAGTTGACCTCGAGTTTCTGCTCGATGAGATCCCGATGGCTATCGAGCAGACCCTTGACGGTGTGGAACGCGTAGCCAGGATCGTTCGTGCCATGAAGGAGTTCTCGCATCCGGGCAGTTCTGAGAAGACCCCCACGGATTTGAACAAGGCAATCGAGAGCACCATCACGGTTTGTCGCAATCGATGGAAGTATGTCGCGGTTCTTGAGATGGACTTTGAGAAGGGCTTGCCCCCGGTGCCATGCCTGGTGGGGGAGTTTAACCAGGTTATCCTGAATATCGTGGTTAATGCTGCGGATGCAATTAGTGAGAACATCGGAGATGATGGGGAGGGCACTGGCCAGATCAAGGTGAGCACGCGTCAGGTTGACGAGTTCATCGAAATCCGGGTAAGTGATACCGGTGGAGGTATTCCCGAGGAGATCCGGCAGAAGGTGTTCGATCCATTCTTCACGACCAAGGCAACTGGTAAGGGTACCGGACAAGGTCTTGCGATCAGCCATGATGTTATCGTTAACAAGCATGGGGGGACGCTTGAGATCGAAGTTGATCCGGGCGTGGGTACGACATTTATCATCCGAATGCCAATGGCGGTGCCGACCACAACGGTACGCAAGGAGGCTGCTTGATGATTGAAATGAAACGAATCCTCTTTGTAGATGATGATCAGGAAATGCTTGATGGTCTTCGGAGAATACTCCGAGCCAGGAGGTCAGAGTGGGACATGGTCTTTGTGACCAGTGGCCAGGCGGCACTGGAGTTGATTCATGCACAGAGATTTGATGCCATCATCGCGGATGTCGCGATGCCGGGGATGGATGGGCTTGAACTCGTGAAGAGGATTCGAGATGAAGGGCACACGCTGGCGATTGTGATTTTGACCGGCCAGGGAAACGAATCAGTGGCAGTGAAAGCCATGAAGCTGGGCGCTCACGACTATCTTTGCAAGGGATCGGTGACGGCTCAGAAAGTGCAAACTGCCATAGAGCAGGCGATCGAGATCGCGAGTTTTGATCGAGATTCTCAAGAGAGGAACGCACGCATTGAAAGGATGTCCGAGAAACTGGCCGATCAGACGGTAGAGCTTTCCCAGCTCAGCCGCATTGATCCATTGACCAGGCTCTTTAACCGTCGAGCTTGGGAAGAGTGCATCACGCTTGAGCACGCTCGATTGGCAACGCAGGCTCAAAGCTACTGCGTCATCATGCTTGATGTGGATCATTTCAAGGCATTCAACGACAGCTATGGCCATGCAAAGGGTGACGAAGCTCTTAGGCGTGTAGCTGATTGCGTTCGAGGAGTGATTCGCGCTACAGATATTCCGGGTCGGTATGGTGGCGAGGAGTTTGTTATCCTTGCGCCGGGAACTCGCCTGGAAGGGGCGATGAAGCAGGCACAACGCATACGAGAATCGATCTGGGCTGCGAACATTGAGCACAATGCGAGCGACACAGCAGACAGGATTACGGTGAGTCTCGGAGTGGCATCTGGTTCTGCTCAGAGATGGGAAGGTGTTGTTCAAGAGGCCGATCAGGCTCTTTACGCATCGAAGGAAAACGGCCGAAACATGGTGAGTACCTCGGATACGAGCCAGGGTCGTTCTGGCGAGGACGACAACAAGCCCACCATCCCTCGATCCGGAGCCGCGTGATGCCGAGCAAGAAAAGGATTCTCTTTGTTGATGACGAGCAGAAGGTACTGGACGGTCTGCGGCGTTTGTTGCGCTCTATGCGGTCTGAATGGGAAATGATTTTCGCTTCAGGTGGTGAAGAAGCCCTCCAGATACTTAAAGAGCAGTCATGTGATGTTATTGTCTCGGATTTGCGAATGCCGGGGATGTCAGGCGACCAGCTCCTTGCAAAAGTTCGCCGACGCTACCCGGGCATAGTGCGTCTTGTGTTGTCCGGGCAGGCTGACAAGGAGAGCATTCTCAAATGCGTTGGTCCGATTCATCAGTTCATGCAGAAGCCTTGCGATGAGGAGACTCTCAAGACCACGATCAGTCGTGCGCTTGAGATGGGTGATTTGTTTGCTGACGAGAGTCTCAAGAGTATCGTGACGGAGTTGGAATCATTGCCCAGCCTTCCCTCGCATCAGCAGGAACTCATGGCACAGTTCCAGATGCCCGAGGTATCACCAAAGCTTATTGGCGAATCGATCGGGCGGGATTTGGCCATGACTGCGAAGATTCTGCAACTTGTGAACTCGGCGTTTTTCGGCCTTCGTCGGCATGTCGGCAGCCCCGCAGAAGCAGTGCTTCTTCTCGGGATGGACACGGTCCAATCGCTGGTCACGACAATGCAGGTTTTTTCACAGATTGCACCCGACGAGATCAGGGGGTTCTCTCAGGACAAACTGCTTCTGCACAGCGCTGCGGTGGCAACGGTCACGAAGAAGATCGCGTTGTCCGAGGGCTTGACTCACGAGGAAGCCGAAGTGGCATGTCTGGCGGGACTTCTTCATGATGTGGGCAAGCTGGTTTATGCGACGAATCGACCCGAGCAGTACGCCGTCGCTATCGCAATGGCAAGGTCTGAGCAAATCCACATTGAGGAAGCTGAGCGGTGTGTGATCGGCGCATCACACGGTGAGATCGGCGCGTATCTGCTGACGCTCTGGGCGTTTGAATCTCCCATTGTCGATGCCGCCCTCTATCACCACAGCCCAAACAGGCACGGCGGAAGCGGCTTCTCGATCTTGACAGCGGTGCATGTCGCCGATGCGATTGTGCGTCACAACTCGACTTACAACCACACAGACAAACTGAATGTTGACTACGAGTACCTCGATCGCATTGGGCTGGTCGATCGATTGTCAGTCTGGCAGGAGGCGTGCTCGCACGCTGCATGATAAGGAATCAGAAATGAACAGCAAAATCCTCTATGTAGATGACGATGCGAACATTCTGGCAGCGAGCAGGCGATCGCTGGGAAGGAAACTCGATATCACGACCGCTACAGGTGGTGCTGAGGGGCTAGACATATTGCGCAGGGAAGGCCCATTCGCAGTCGTCATATCTGATATGCGTATGCCGGGAATGGACGGGATCGAGTTTATATGCGCAGTACACAAGCTGTCGCCAGATACTGTGTGCATGATGTTGACGGGGAACTCTGATCAGGAAACTGCGATGAACGCGGTTAACAAGGGTCAGATATTTCGATTCCTGACCAAGCCTTGCCATCAGGAGGTCTTGTTCTCCGCACTGGAAGCCGGGATTAAACAGTATCGGTTGATCACAGCCGAAAAGGAACTTTTGCAAAAAACGCTGACTGGCAGCATCAAAGCACTCGCTTATGTTCTGGGACTCGTAAACCCCAAGGCATTTGCCCGCAGTAGCCGGGTCAAACCGATCGTGAAAGCGCTGGTGCGGGAACTGCAACTGGATAATCCCTGGCAATATGAGATCGCGGGGATGCTCTCGCAGATCGGCTGCATCGTGTTGCCGGAAGAGACCATCGACAAGGTCTTTTCAGGAGAAAAGCTGACGGTGAAGGAAGAGGATATGTACGCTTCTCATCCACAGAACGGCCGCAAACTGCTTGACCACATTCCAAGGCTGGAACAATGCGCCAAGATGATCGAGCATCAACTGGAGCGCTATGACACACAGAGCGAAGCAGATGAAGCAACTGTGACAGGGTCCCAGATCATTCACGCTGCGATGGACTTTGACATGTATCTCTCTGAAGGCCTGGGGCAACAGGTTGCCGCCACGAGAATGAGGGAATTTGAGGGCGAGTACAACCCGCAAATGATCGACATACTCGAAAGAGTATCAATCCCGGAGATCGATGAGGCTCTGAAGGGTACGGTAAAGCACATTACCGTCTGGCAGCTTGCCCCGGGCATGTACTCAAACGAGGATATTCTTACTGTATCAGGAACCCTGCTTGTCGCCAGGGGCAATGAGATTACACAGCCGCTCATTGTAAGGCTCAGAAACTTTGCCAGCGGAGTGGGGATCAAGGAACCATTCCAGGTACTGGTGCCCAGATCCCCCGCAGCCAACGCAGCGTAAAACCGGGACATGCTCGGCACACAAGTCCTTTTGTAACATCAGGATCAAGCGGCCCCTTCCGGCTACCCGTTGGCTGAACCCGCCTATGAACACAACGCCCTCAGCATCATCGCTGCGGGCGTTTTAGATCCACTGCTGATCTGTCACGGTTTGATCAATGATCAGATTGCCGGTGTGTTTAGTTGCTTCCGGTTCAAATAGCAGCACCGATGCCCCCTCAGGAGAAACCGGGTTGTGTTCGATGCCTTTGGGGACGATGTACATATCGCCTTGTTCAAGATGAACCTCGCTGTCACGAAACTGGATTGTCAACGATCCTTCGAGGACAAGAAAGAGTTCGTCTTCGCCAGTATGGGTATGCCAGGTGAGATCGCCCTGAAGTTTGGCGAGCTTGACGAGTTGACCATTGAGGGCACCGATGATTTTTGGGGTCCATGTTTCGTCAAAGAGTGCGAGCTTGTTAACAAGGTTGATTTTGTCGGGCATGGGAGGTTTCCGTTTCTGGGTGCCACTACTCGCCGTCTTCGGCGCAGTAGTGCAATTGGCTTGTGGGTGCAGAAGCACGATTACGCCCTCGGGCGATTAGCCGCACCCAGCTGGGAAATGCTGCTCGGTCAGTTCTTCTTGTTGAACCGTTCATTAATCCAGTCGGCAATGAGTTGCATCGCTTCAGGTGAGAAAGTTTCTTCGATGTCGTTGTATTCACCGATTGCGCCGGTCTTGGCGTGCTGGAAGAGGTGGTTGAGCCCTTTAAGTTCTGTGATGGTCGCGTCGGGGTGGTTCTTGAGGAGGTTACTCAACCCGGCGAGGTTTTCCTTTGCGGGAACCTGCATGTCAAGCTCGCCATTAAGCGCGAGGATGGGGATGGTGATCTGAGGCACGAAGTTCGCCGGGTCATAGCCCATGAAGTATCGGATCCAGGGGGTGGTGCTCTGGGCGATGATCATCTTGACCTGAGATTCATTGATGCTCATTGTTTCCATGGTCTCTGGCGTGAGGATCGCACGGATTTGGGTCTTTGCTTCCTCCGTCGTTTTCGATTCGGCGATCACCTTGGTAATCGCGGTATTGATCTTTTCACTCTTGGCGATTTCTTCCTCGGATGTCCCTTGAGACTGGGCGAGGAGCCGATTCTGTGAGCGGGCGATCTGAAGTGAACTCGTCCCCGGACCGGCGAGCATGACCATGTAGGCGATCGTGTTGTTGTCATGGATCGCAAGCGGTGCGATGAGCCCGCCCTCGGAATGACCCACGAATCCGATTGCGCTGTGATTGATCTCGGAGCGGGTCATGAGATAGGCCGCGGCGGCGTTGGCGTCAGTGGCGAAATCCGCGGAGGTCGCAGCATAGTAATCGCCAGTAGACTCAGCAATGCCCCGGTCGTCGTAACGCAGCACCGCGATACCCTGCTTGGTCAGGTGGTCGGCGAGCACCAGGAAGGGTTGATGACCGAAGACTGTTTCGTTGCGATCCTGTGACCCAGAGCCCGAGATCAGGATCGCCGCCGGGAATGGGCCCTCGCCCTCTGGCAAGGTCAGCGTCCCCGCGAGTGTCACGCCCTTGGCTTGTGCGTTTTCGTAGGTGACATCTTCAACGAAGTACCCGAAGGGCTCGGTGGGCACCTGCGGGCGGAGATGCTCGGCTGGCGCATCAGTCTTGGCTGAACGCACAAATGTGATGGTGATATCATCTTTGTTGGGTACTGTCCAGAGCCCGGTGATGGTGTCAGCATGGGTGAGCGTACCGGCGAATACGCCGTTGACAGCCGCGATTTTGTATCCGATCGAATCGCCGTCTTTGGTGAGCTCAGAGACCGGGACATTCATGTCCATGCTATCGGGCGCGTCAACCTTTGCCGATGTGCCGTACTTTGTGGTGCTGATGTGAAGGATCAATCGCAGATCGACTCCGTTGCGGTTGATGGTTGCTTTCCAGTCGCCGTCGAGCCCTTCGATAATTGGTTTTTCGTCGGGGAGCCCGCGCGTGATCACGATTGGAACATCCATACTTTCCGAGAATGTACCCGACCACTGTTGGTTCTCTTCATCCCAGTCTGCCTCGATGCTCACCCCAGCCATCGCGATGAGCATCGAGAGATGGTCATTGGCGACGGAGATGTCTGAAATTGGAATTTTCTGCCCCGGCGCCTGGGCCGGGACCTCCATATGGGCACTGAGTTTACCATTTTCGTCTTGGACAATCACAAAGACGAGCGAGAGTGTGCTCGACGGTGTTTGGACTTCGCCGTGCCAGTTGCCAACGACGGAATCTGTGCTTGCGGTGGCGAGTATGGTTGTTGAAGCTAAGAGGATGCAGGTGAGGAGCTTGAATATTGATAATTTCACCGTCGAGATTCCTTAACAGAGTATGACATGCATGACATGAGTTTGACAAGGAGATTGGTTATACGGATTGATTAGCGATGTCTTTCACCCCCGTGAACCGGAGGTAGGCCATGCGTGAGAGAACGATGATCGCGATGGCTGCGGGGAATGCGAACAAGATCGCGATGCCCGCTTGGTCAAGGTCGAGGATGATCCAAGCACTACCGTAGAGGAATCCGCCGAGTACAAAGACCCATCCCATGAATCGTTGCACACCATTCGCGTTGGCTACATTGGTGCTGCAAGAGCTCGATTGCCCGATGAGCTTCTTGGGCATGTAGTTTCCCAAGACTATGAGCATGAGCCCGATATTGATGCCGACGATCCGTTTCACAAGATCGCTATCAAAGATTTCAAGTTCTTTGGCGAGGGTTGCGCTGATCGAGCCGAGCAAGAGCAAGCTCGCAAGAATAATCGCGAAGAGGATCTCATGGCGAACTTTAGAGTTGATCCAATCATCTTTGGAACATTTGCGATTGACTAGGTGCTTCGAGCCGTTCCAAACGATGATGAATGTAGCCATCATGCCCATCACGATTGCCGAGCCATCTGGTTTCATGGGGAAGAGTATGAGCGAGACGGCTGTGGTCAGCCCGATGACGGTGCTGGCGACGATGGTTTGTGTCTTTGGGTTCATCATGATAGTTGCTCCGTCGTGGTCGTATCTGTATCTTTGTTGGGTTGGTCAGTGGCTTTGACTTCAAGCCCGAAGACTTGGGCGAAGCCGAAGAGGGCTTCTTCAAGAACGGACATCTTGATGCGGTAGGTGATCACCCGCCCAGCTTTATCTGCCTCGATCAGATCGGCTTCTCGCAGGACCGCGAAGTGGGCAGACATGGTGGGCTTGGAGACATCGAAATGCTCAGCAAGCTCGCCTGCGGTCATGGGTCTTTGACGCAAAAGCCCAAGCACCTTTCGGCGGGTTGGATCAGATAATGCTTTGAATACGCTGTTCACAGTTAGAAGTTTAGCCAATCATCTAACTATTGTCAAGACAAAGATTGAAAAATCGTGACAATCCCTGGAATTGCAGCTGTGAGCGGGTCAACCAGGGGTTCGGGGCTACCAGGATATCCAGTATGCCCGAATCGCTCTGGCATACTTTTGTACTGATGCCTGCATAGCCGATCCAAATCCCTCACTTTTCCGGCGATCTGTTGACAGAATTAGCAAGCCACAAGCGACGGGCTCTCATCAACTCGAAAGCCTAGGCAATTTTCAAGTTGCTCGGTTAGGACATCCAACTCTGGTAGCAATGGATCGTGCTTCACACTCATAGCCGAAGTGTGGGAGTGGAGGGGGTGATTCGAGATCCATGCGCGTTTTCCGGTTGAGCTTGCTTGCTGCACAGCGAACACTGTGGTTATGAGTTTTACTTCTACCATGGATGACCGTCCCACTGATGACCGGATGTATCGCGCCCTCATCGATCGTGAAGCAGCATTTGAAGGCATCTTCATGGTTGGTGTAAAAACGACCGGGATTTTCTGTCGTCCCACCTGCTCAGCCCGGAAGCCCAAGCGGGAGAATGTCGAGTTCTTTCCCACCGCACGCGAGGCACTCTCAGCTGGGTATCGTGCTTGTCAGCGGTGCACGCCGCTTGAACCAGGGCTAAAATCACAACACAAGTTGGTACGCAAGCTGATGGCCCGTGTGCGGTCAGCCCCGCTGGATCGGATCACTGATGCAGATCTGCGCTGTGAATCCATGGATCCCTCAACGGTTCGAAGGCAGTTCAAGGCTTCCATCGGGATGACATTTCAAGCGTATCAACGAGCAGAACGGCTCGGCCGGGCGTTTAGATTATTGCGATCGTCCACAGGTTCGTCACTCCAGGCTGCAAATGAGGCAGGGTACGATTCAATATCGGGATTCGCGGATGCTTTCACAGCGTTGTTTGGCATCGGTCCCGGACAAGCTGATCAGGCTTCAACACTGTCGGTTGGTTGGATAGAAACGCCTCTGGGGCCGATGGTGTCGATCGCGCACGATGAGGGAATCGTACTGCTTGAGTTCTGCGACCGACGCGCTCTGGAACGCGAGGTTCAAAGGCTGCGGGCGCGTTTTGCTTCCACGATCGTACCGACGCAGCATCCACATCTTGATCAACTCAAGAATGAACTCGCAGCGTACTTTGCTGGCGACATGCTCGGGTTTAGCACGCCGCTTCACATGGTCGGTTCTGCGTTCCAGATTGATACATGGGAACAACTCAGGAGTATTCCTCCAGGCCAGACACGGAGTTACAGCGAGCAGGCCGAGGCGATTGGTCGTCCTAATGCCGCTCGCGCTGTCGGTCGTGCCAATGGCGAGAACCGCATCGCCATCTTGATTCCATGCCATCGCGTTATCGGAAGCAACGGTGCATTGGTGGGCTACGGGGGTGGCATCTGGCGAAAGCGATGGCTGCTCCACCATGAGGTATCGCACGCTGGTGCTCCAGTGTCAACCACCTCATAACCCGGAAGGGTTTCACATGCTGAGATATTGGCTTAGATCCAGCAGGACGCGAAGTCCACTGGCCAGACCACCCTGTTGTGGTGGTGCGGTATAAGAACCGCTGGGATCGTGACATTTTCCGCACCGCAACAAGAGGCGACGAGTCACCCACAATAAGTTACCGACCAGTCTGGTTTTCACGAAACCACCTTCAACATTCCACCGATGATTATCTCACGGCGTTCGCTCCGTTCCAGGCGGTGCGTCAAGCATTCGCCCAAAGTTTCGGTGCTTACCTGTTTGTGGAGACCTGAGATCATGCAGCGCAGATCATTCGTGAATGGCTTGCGACAGATATGCAGTCTGGTAGCGGCACTCCTGATGATGGTTCCTGGGAGTATCGCGAGTGGCCAGGATGAAGTGACGCCTGCGGATGTGTATCTTCTCTTGCAGCACGCAGCCGATCATGTCCAGGAACTCAGGGAGTTAGCAGGAGTCGATACTCCCTGGCCAGTGATTGAGACTGAGGGTGAGCGTTCACCTCGTCATGTGCTTCAAAAAAGCTTTGAGGTTCTCGAGAAGATCAATCGGCTTCGTCAGATTCGAGGCATGGGTGCGATCACAATCCCCCGGTATCCATCACGCCTCATCACGCCTGACGAGGTGTACATTGCTGCCCAACGCTTGCAAGGCGAACTGGAACTCATCCTGGGGAAGGGTACCCATAGCCATGATGATTCGAGGTTTGTGCAGGACAACCCGGTTGCTGTGGAGGACAACTACACCTTGCTGTCGCGGATCTCTCTTGCGATCGATCCCATACTCGGCGTACGGGGCTTTACACCTGGTGATGTGTATGCCCAAAGCGCCCGTGTTCTGGAAAACGCGAAGTTTCTGCGTGCTTCACAGAATCTTCCCATGGATATTGAGCCTCCACAGAGAACCGCGGGAAATTATCCCAACCATGCGCTGCAGGCAGCCGTTGCACTTCTGGATGACATTGCCCAGGCGGAGCAGCGTTTGTGGATTGCTCCCTGCACCGTACCACAGGTTCCGAAGCGGAAGATTGATCCCAATGAGGTGTATGACCTGTTGCAAGTCGTGCTGGCAGAACAACAGCGCATCAAGCATCGGCTGGGAGTGGATCGACAATTCACAACACCTCCGGTCGAACCAGCTCGAACACCTGACGATGTAGTTTTCAACCTTCAATGGGCTCGCTTGCTTTTGCCCAGGTTCGAGATGAAACGGCCTCTGGTTCAGTATGGCCAGAACAGCCTGCTGCAACGCCCAGTCGATGTCTATGCCATCGCGATGTCTATCTCTGATCGTCTCGTCATGTATCGAGAGGAGCGCGGTATACGCGTGCAGCCACGGCTTGCGATACGCGCACCTGAGCGACAACCCAAGCATGTCTATCAAAGGACGCTGGAGTGTCTGGAGAAGGTCAATCGTCTGCGTGAGCAAAAGGGGCTTGATCGCACCTTTGTGCCCGAGTTTCCACTCAGGGAGATCACTCCCGTAGAGGTCTTTGATCTGGCGGTTCGACTGGATGCGGAGTTGGCAATGATCGCTCCCGAGACCGTGTCCCCAGCTTACTTGCGGGATATCTCACAGCTCTCTGGCCGTGAGATCACGCTGACGGATGTGCATGAGATCATGAGTCGTAACTCACACGCGCTGGATACGATCCTCGGATCGCAAGGCTACACACCGAACGATGTTTATCAACAGGCAGAACGGATCGTCGATGAGTTTTCTGTGATCCGCCGCTGTCTCGGTATCACGGCACCTGTCGAAGTTCCATCGCTGAGTCCGGGTAAGGAGCCTCGCGATGTCATTGCCTTGACGCACAGCGTTTTGAAGCTGCTTATAGAAGCCCAGCGACGGTCGGGGATGTCCCAGCCCGCTGTATTACCGGAGCGGGCTACTGGGCAGGTCACTCCCAACGATGTCTACAACGATGTCGGCATGATCCTTGCTGAAATCGTGTCGCTCAAGGTCCATCTGAATTTGCATCAGACAACCGTGAGTAACGCATTGCGGGATGATCGTACTTCGAGCCATGTATACCAGAAGATGGAGTATGCGCATCGGCTCATTATTTCTGTACTGGAAGACGACCCTGTTGGCAAGAACAGTGTCATGACAATCACCCAGGAGAGACCGTGAATCCACGAAGACCCAGGATGCTCGGTTGGGGATTCGAGCTTTCGATCGCGATGAGGTTGACTATCATTGCGACGCTCGCCACGGTCGTGGCTGTGTTGACAGCTGCGTGGATGTCCTTCAGGAGTTCAGAGGATCTGCTGCTCAGAAGCGAGGTTGAGTCGATGGAGAACTCGATGGAGAGGCAGATCGAGCGAGCGACTGCAGCCATCGATCTTGTCCAACAGGACGCACTTTTTATCAGCCAGTCCGATGCTGTTCAGGGGATCATCAGGGCTCGTCGTGCTGGGGGCTATGATGAACAGGCGAATCTTACCGAAGCCGACTGGCGTGCGCGCCTTGCATCGGTGTTTGCGGTTCTCATTGAATCCAAAGGCTACGAGCAGGTTCGTCTCATCGGACTTGAAGACGGGGGCAAAGAGATCGTCCGCGTGGATGCATCGGATATCGGTGGCGGCAAGGTCATTATTCGTCAACAGTCCGAACTGCAGCGTAAAGGCAGAAGAGACTATATGAAAGAAGCTGCTCAACTGAGTCTTGGACAGGTCTATGTCTCGGACATTACGCTGAATCGCGAACGAGGTGTGATCGAGCAGCCTTGGCGACCCATGCAGCGTTTTTCCACGCCAATCTTTGCTTCAGATGCAGGCCAGGTGCAACAGCTTGACAAGGTGTCGACTATTTTTGTGAATGCTGTGGAACTTGCAGGCAGCATCAGGTACCACGATGAGGTTCTGACGATGTCAGCACTCTCAGCAGCTCAATCCCAGGACCCACAATGGGAGCGGCGCTACCGCGATCATGTTCCCTTGCTTGAAAAGGCACTGGCTCGAGCATTGAAGGTCACGGGTCGCGACGGTCAAGACGCAATCGAAAAGGTTGCCGAGTCCAATCAAGCTCTCATTGAAATGGAAGAACGGTCGTTTGAACTGAACCACCAGGGACGGCACGCAGAGTCGGTCGATCTGCTTCGATCCAAGTCCTATACCACTCAAAAGGCTGTCTACAAATCGGGCCTCAATACATTTCTTGATATCATCGAATCTGAGCGCTCAGTAGAAGTGTTCGGCATCATCGTGATTAACGCCAATGCTCAGATACTGATGAGTGATCTTCATGATTCAAGTGGAGACAATCTGGTTATAACCAACAACACTGGTGGCATTCTTCACCACCCTGATTCAGACAGGGAATGGGGCTTTGAGCTTGGCTCGGGGATAAGCTATGCTGAGGAATATCCGCATAGCTGGCAGGCCATCCAGTCGGGACGAAGGCAAGTCGTCTGGGATACCGATGACCAACAGGTCCATGTGGTGGGGCAAATCGCCCTTGAAGATCGTTCTGACGGACGATTCCTGGGTCTTGCGTTGATTGTTCGCGAGGGTGAGGTGCTCGCAGACATTGCAGGGCTACGGACCAAAACGCTGTTTGTATCGGTGGGTGCTATTCTGGGTGCTTGTTTTCTTTGTGCGTTTGGAGTTCGCAAACTCACAAAGCCTATCGCGGTTCTGACGAATCAGGCACGCCGAATCTCCGCGGGAGAACAAGATGTTACGATCGCGAGGATCGGTCACGGCGAGGTTGGTCATCTTGCGACGGCATTTTCAAATCTTGTCGAGCAGTTACAGTCGCGCACGGAAGAAGCAACGCGCAGTGCGCGTGAAGTTCGCGAGCTTGCAGAATCGCTGGATCGGAAGGTTGTGGAGCGCACGGAAGCCCTTACCGAAAACGAGGCACGAACCAACGCGATTCTCAGCGCTGCTGCGGATGCCATTATTACGATTAACACGGATGGGATTGTACAAAACGATAGTGGGTCAGTTTGAAAGCCCGTTTCGCGGTCCATAAGGACCTCGCTTCAGTTCTCCATCATCAATCGCTACCCGCTCATCATGCTCCAAGAGTTGAATCAGTTCGCCAATCGGCCATTGGTGGTCCGCCAGACCTGATGCCATTGCCGGAGTCTGCTTGATCGTCTGGTGTACACGGCAGAAGTTGTACCAAACAAAGTGCAGGGCGACCGCGGCGCACAGGTTCTCCAGCTTCTTGCTGAATGCGTTGGTCAGCCGGGTATAGCGGCGTGAGCACATTCGGATAGTTAGATTTTGTCGCTCAACATAGCTGGTGGAGATGTGTTTCTTTGCAGGATTCCCGATGATGCGCTTCTTTATGATGCCGATGCAGACGCGTCGTGTCGTACCCATTCGCCCATTTGGTTTAGGATCTCCGTAGATCTTCTTGAGCATACCGTAGTCGACCTCCCGCCCGAAGGCGCCGGGGACAGCGACCAGATAGTTGCGGTACCCATCGGTGGTAAGCTGCATCCTGGAGCGAACGCGTGCTGCGAGGTCGAGCATAAACTCTTGTGCTGATTCTGGTCCCTTGTCAGCCACGAGCCAGGAGATCATCAACTTGGAATCTGCATCCATACCGGTCCATGTCCATACATCACCGATCCCATCACGATCTGCAAGGTCGTCGCGATTGATAACGGTTTTTGCCTTCGCGTAGCAGAATGTCCAGAGTTCGTCACACTGGGCGCGCTTGCATTCAATGTCATGTACGGTCTCGTAGTGGAAGTCGGCGCACACACGCCCCAGATCCACCAGGAGCTTTAGCACAGTGCCTTTGGCAACGCCAGTGATCCGGCATGTTGATCGCACGGAGCACCCCTCAACGAGCGCACGGACAATCTCAACTCGTTTATTCCTGCTAAGGCGGTTCATTGAAACCTCCATTATGCTTGATCGGTCAAGCATTGTCAAGTCTAAAACTGAAAATTCAACCCGGTTGATTTCTCGACCGGGCTGGGATGTATCACACCCAAGTTGGGCGGCAATAAGTGCGCCACCGTCGTCCATAGAAACTGGGCCGAGCCCAGTGAGGTCGCAGGCAACGCCTGCCGAATCTTCGTTGAGTACGCATAGCGACTCCTTAAATGCTAAAAAAGCACTTGACAAGAAGCCGGTTGTGGTGGATACTAATGTAACATATAAGTTCCACCGGTTCGCCGGCACGAAGCTCCGCCCCGCCGCCAGCGGGGCCTTGCTTTTTTAAAGAGTTATCGATTCAGCGTCAGGAGGTCATGGCGCACCTCCCAGGAAATGGGTGTTGACCCATTTTTCTCTGATCTGTATCCAGATATGGCGAGACGGCCCGCCTGAGGCTGCCCACATCTCCAGTTCAATACGGCTCCAACGGAGCATCCTCGGTCCGAGCGGGATCGGCGCAGGGATGATGCCTGCATCATGCGCCTTGAACATGCTGGCCCTGGAACAGCCCAAAAGTCGGGCTACCTCCTCGATCGGGATTAGGATCTGATCGGGCTGGGTCGTCCGGGATTTGATTAAAAAATCGCGCTTCATGCTCTACTAGACGTGCGCACATGATCTAAATGGCCTAGCGAAAGACAATTCTTTCAGATAGACTATAAAAACTTCCGCTTGAAGATGATCGTGTGACCATCGGCGGGTGTGATTGAGGAGCCGAATCTAAGAGACCGACGCCGCGATAGATCGCGGTGACAACTGATCAACGCGTGAGCGTTGGGTGTCTGCTCATCGAGGAATCGCCAACTTGAGCCCATCGGGCTCTTGAGTTTTCAGCAGCACTGCCCGAGCCGCGCCCCGAAAGGGGCGCCGGCCATGTGCTGTGCTGAAAGCCCTTTGGCGAGGGTCTCGATGGCACTCGTGGTTCGGCGCCCTCTTTGTTTCAGACTCAGAAAGAAAGGGGCGTGTTCAATGAAAAACCGTTCTGCCATCTCACTGTTTTTGGTCGTATCCTCAATTCTGCTGCATCTCATATTCTGCCAGTGGCGAACGCTTGAGATGCGAGACACCTGGTCAACAATTGGTCCTGACGGCAAGATGTATTACGGGTCCGATTCCAGCGGCACGCTGTCGTCAAGCGAGACACTCAGTGGGTTTGAACAAATCCTCAATAATATCGGTGAATCGCTTGAGCGCAGCAGCGGAGCGATCTGGATGAATACGGACATGTTTGGAGAAGGGATTGGTCTCTACGCCCGGGGCGAGATGGATGTTGGTGTCGCGAAACTTCTTGGTGTTGTTCTGCCAGTTGTGATGATGATCGTAGTACCCATCGTACTCATGGTCGGAAAGAAGTCTGCTTCTGTCGCGGTCCTCTATCTCGCGTTCGCCATGTTGTCATTGAACTTGGGTGGCTGCGTGAAATCGCAATCACAACTCGATGCGATGTCGGATCAACAACTATACGAAGAGGTTCATTACGCCAAATTTGGCGTGGCCGGCTTCGGCGGATACTACAACCAGGTGCGGCAGACGATCTTGGATAAACACCCCGAGTGGTCCGAGCAAACGAAGGAGGATATCCGTGCGAAACGCATTCATACCGGGATGAGTAAACTCCAAGTTGTCGCGAGTTGGGGAACACCTACAACATATCGACAGTCGGTATACATCGGCGCATCAGTCGAGATGTGGATCTACGGCGTTGTTCCTGGCGAAGGACCGCTGCCAACTATGGCATCTGGCAGTGACCGAAACAGTTTCGTGTATTTTAATGACCGGCACACAGTCGTTGGCTTCTCGCAGTAACACTACTTCTTCTCCTTGCTCCATCGTGCCTTTGCCGCCTTCCGTGCGATCTCTGACCGCTGCTCCGGGGTGAGCTTCTTTGCCCTGGCCTTACCGCCCTTGAGCCCTCCCCGCCGCCCCAACTCGACGGCGGCGGGGTTTTTCTTGCGCTCCGGGTTGGGCTTCTCGGGCTCACTCTCACCAGTGGCCTCTCGGAGAACGCGTGCAGCAGCCTGGTTCGCATCCTCACGGCGAGATTTCTTGTTCTTGCTTGAGCGGTCTTGCATGGGTAGCATCATACGCCACAATTCTGATTGGTGACAAATCATGGAATACACTCCGTTTGATTTCTTCGTTCCTACCCAAGAAGGTCAAGGCGTTGATTGAGTCGTTGAGACAAGGGGGGGTTGTGATGTGGAGACTCGCAAGGTAATCTTTTTCATATGGGCACACAACGCAACTGATATTGGAGATTGCTGAACAATGAGTTGTAACTGGCGTGATCCAATACGGTTATCCAAACCGGTACGTTTATTATTCTTTGTTTTTGAGTATGTCCCGACTGCCGTTTTGTCAATGATGCCATTTTTTCTGATCAAAGACAGGCCAGAAATGGATTGGTGGATCGTTGTAGCAATCATTATTGGCATACTGGGCATTTTGTCTACAGTGACTTATCGGGTTCTTGATAATATCGGTGCCGCGGAGAAACAGTACATCGAATGCGTGCTAGATGTATTAGGGCACGACATTTGGAACAGGACGCCCGATAAATTAGACGGGGCCAAGGAGCAGCATCGTGTGACGCTTTTTCAGCTAAAGCGATGCTGGTTGAGAAAAGTGTGGCGACGTGATCCTTGCACGCATCGACTTATACCTAGGGCACGCGCCCCAAGCTCTAGCAGTAATCCTCACCGGGTGTTTTATGTGCATAACAAAAAACAGAAACTGTGCAAGGGAATCGCCGGCTTAGTGTTTGCAAACGGATCCAGAGCTCTGGTTAAAGAAAATCTTCCCGACTTGCAAGCAAATGATCACATAGCAGATCAAGAAGTCCGCAAATACGCAGTAATGACAAACGATGACTATAAAACTGTAAAAAACCAATCATACTACGCACGCTCTATTGGTGGGATCTGTATATATGTTGACCGAAAGAGATGGGGAGTTTTGTTGCTCGATTCACCAGATCCAAAAGGATTGTCCGTAGAGCGTTTCTCTAATTCTCACGGCATTAGAATAGTTTCACTCCTCTCACGAATACTGGAAGGGAAGAAGCCATGAAGCAGATTCGCATTGTTGCGCAGCGTGAGTCTAACCGAGAAATGATCAACGGGATCGAGTTTTTGGTCGCGGTTTCGCCGTACTTTTTTCCTGAACTCTTGGAGTGCAACTACGATTCAGATTTGGGAATTTTGACTATCGAGTTCAAGTATTTAATTGGCGATGATGAGCTTGATACGAGTGTCAAAGATGATGACCCAAGTGTTAAAGTGTTTGTGGGGAGTCGAACAGGACGCATTCAAAAAATTGAAGT
Organism: Phycisphaerales bacterium; assembly: GCA_029260555.1. Lineage (GTDB taxonomy): Bacteria > Planctomycetota > Phycisphaerae > Phycisphaerales > UBA1924 > JAJDCZ01. The sequence goes on along the minus strand of JAJDCZ010000052.1, from coordinate 69,422 downwards.
TTCGGTTGATACTCACGACATTGACCAAGTAGTACTCAAGGTCACCAGTTCTGTATCTGGTGTTTTTGAATCTCTGCTCAAGTTAGATCCCGAACTGTCCCAAAATTTCCTTGCTGCAAAATCGGCTATTACAGATAATGGCCAAGCGATTGCAGAATTGGTGAACAACTGAACAAAGATGTACGGAAACCACAGATTCAAACTGACCCACTACCTACAAAACTACAACCCGGGTGCAGAGCGCATTTTTGGCTTCGCAGCAATTGAGATTGTAGGACAGAATATTATTGAGCTTATTCCTTCCTCTTACAGGAATACGCACAAGGATGGGCTCGCTCGCCTTGTCGGAGGTGGTCGGCCGAAGCTCATAGGGCTACCTACTGAGGTCGAGGGAGTGCGTAAGGATGGCAGCACATTCCCACTTGAGCTGTCGATCAGTGAAGTACGATTCGGTGATGTACTCATGTTCACCGCGATCGGACGCGACATCACCGAACGCAAGAACACCGAACTTGCGATTCAACAGGCCAAGGTAGCTGCTGAGAGAGCCGACCGGGCCAAGAGCGAGTTTCTCGCCAACATGAGCCACGAGATTCGCACGCCGATGACAGCCATTCTCGGCTTCGCCGAAACAATCGCGGAGAACATCAAAAAGCCTGAGAACATTGAGGCAATCGCAACCGTTCGAAGAAACGGTGAACACCTGCTCAACATCATCAATGACATCCTTGATATCTCAAAGATCGAGGCAGGCAAGATGCAAGTGGAACTAATCCCACACAATCCCTGTACCCTTGTCGCTGATGTTGCAAGTTTGGTTGAGATTCGCGCTCGGGCAAAGGGGCTGGCGTTTGAAATAGAATACATTGGTGACATTCCCGAGACCATTCATACCGACCCTACACGCCTGAGGCAGATCCTTATCAATCTCATTGGAAATGCCATCAAGTTTACTGAAGAAGGCTCTGTCAAACTGATCACCAGTCTTGTCCGGGAAGGCGGCGAATCGTACTTGCAGTTTGATGTGCTGGACACTGGTATCGGCATGAGCGAGGAACAGATCGCGAGCCTCTTCCAGCCCTTCACTCAGGCTGACAACTCGATTACTCGCAAGTTTGGTGGTACAGGACTTGGCCTGACTATCAGCAAGCGGTTTACAGAATTGCTCGGCGGCGACATCACGATTGCTGACTCGAAGATCGGTGTGGGTACGCGGTTCCGAGCCACGGTTGCCATTGGTTCGATTCAAGGCGTGAAGATGATTGAGAATCCTCAGTCGATCACAGTTCAGGCAAGTGCGCGAGAGTCACGCATTCCCCTGGCGGATCTGACGGGTCTCAGAATCCTTCTCGCAGAAGATGGACCGGACAATCAGCGGCTGATCTCGTTCGTTTTGGAGAAGGCAGGCGCAATAGTCAAGGTCATGGAGAATGGCAAACTGGCTCTCGATGCAGCTCTTGCAGCCCGAGACAAAGGCAACGCTTTTGATTGCATCCTGATGGATATGCAGATGCCAGTCATGAGCGGCTATGAAGCAACGAGTAAACTGCGAGACGCAAACTATGTCGGCCCCATCATCGCATTGACTGCCCACGCCATGGCAGGCGACCGGGAAAAATGTATCAAAGCAGGATGCGACGATTTTGCCAACAAGCCGATCAATCGCGCCATGCTGATCGATCTGATCGCCCGGCATTCTCAGCGAGCCGCAGCGGCATAACCGCTCAGAGTGAAAGCCAAAGATGTAGCCCCTAAGAATGTACTGGATGGAATTCCTGTTTCGGGTAAATCTTATCCAGACAAATATTTTGATTCGCTCGCCAATGGCACCGCCTTGAATTTGGTAGAATACGCAGACTGAATTGTCGCCGCCAAACTATAACAGGGAGCCGAATCAATGAGACTGGTATTTTCAAGCATTGTCATCGCGGGTCTTTCCATGAGCGCGTGCAACACAATGTCGAAGGCTCAGGACGAGAATAAAAGCTCGGTTCAAGATACAGGCTGGGTCGATCTATTCAATGGCAAGGATCTCTCAGGCTGGACATCCCTGGTTGATCTTGATGCATGGGGTGTGGTCAATGGTGAACTCGTCACGCTCAAACCCGGCAAAGGCTGGTGGATTCGAACCGAGAAGATGTATCGTGACTTTGAACTCATGCTCGACTTCTGGTTGCCCCAAGGCGGCAACTCCGGCGTAGGAATCAGAGGCTCATCCAACGGCGACCCGGCCTTCACCGGGTTCGAGGTTCAGATTCTTGATACCCAAGGCCAAAAACCCAGAAACAACACATGTGGTTCCGTGTATACAGCGATCGCTGCGTCCAAAATGGCGGTCAATCCTGCTGGACAATGGAACACATATCACATCCGAGTGGTTGGAGACCGGATCGATGTCACGCTCAACAGCATCAAAGTGATCGAAAATGAAAAGCTTGATGAGCGTGGGTATTTCAGATCGCCTGATGTCAAACTGCCTCTGAATGCCCGCGCAACAACCGGGTATATCTCATTACAAGATCACGGCCACCCGTTCAGATTTCGCAATATCAAGATCAGGGATCTGTCGCCTGACCCAGAGCCAACCGGAATGATCGCGCTGATTGATGACAATCTGGAAAACTGGTTTGCAGAAGACAACGCTGTGTGGACCAACGAAGACGGTTCGCTGGTTGGTCGCAAGGGGCCGGGGCATCTGTTCACCAAATCAACCTATACCAACTTTGAAATGCGTGCACTCGTCAAGGTCAACAACCATGGCAACTCCGGGATGTACTTCCGCGTCAAGCCAAACCCGGATCCGAGCAACCCCTGGCCCATCGGGTATGAAGCCCAGGTGGATAATCACGATCCAAAGAACTTCACCGGGGTCGTCTATGACAAGGCATGGCCCAAAGCGTTTCACAAACCAATCACCCGTGATGGCGCCTGGTTTGATTATCGAGTGCGGGCTGAGGGCGATCACATCCAGACCTGGATCAATGGCCAACCGATGGTCGATACCAGGCTCAGCGAGTTTGATTCCGGCCATCTCGCAGTTCAAGGCCATCACGATGGGAATGTCATCGAGTATCGCGATATCCGGGTCATCAAGCTGGACTAATCATCATCTGAGCAAGTGTTACCTTTCACACCCAGTTGATCCGAGTGTTTTTTTGTGCGCTTTCGACGCACTTTTCAATAAATCGAACACCCTGACGCCCAGCATCAATCCTCGGGGTCAGCCTGGCCAACTGAGACTCATCGCTGCCACTGGTTTGTAAAAGGATCGCATCAATCGCACCGCGATAGATGTTGGCGAAGGCTTCAAGATACCCCTCTGGGTGTCCCGGCGGCGTATGAGAAGAAAAAGTTGCATCATCGTGCAAACCCGGTTCGCCTCGAGTGTAAGTTGTTGCATTCCCATCGAGCATTGTCACGCGCAGGTCATTGGGGGATGCGTGGTACCAGCTCAGCCCGCCTTGATCGCCATAGATCCTGATGGAGATGCCGTTGGTCTCGCCGATACATATCTGCGAAGCAGTGAGGACACCATGAGCACCGCCCTGATACTGGATCAGTACGCTGACATCATCATCGAGCGGTCGGTTGGGGACAAATGCGTGCAAGTTTGCGTAGACCGATTTCATCGTGAGCCCGGTGACAAACGAGATCAGATTTTCTGCGTGTGTCCCGATATCCCCAAGCGCTCCGCCGAGCCCCGCCTTTGCTGGATCAACACGCCAGCTCGCCTGTTTGTGGCCCGTTGATTCAAGATCCGAAGCGAGCCAGCCCTGGTGATATTCAAGAAGCACTTTGCGAATCGTTCCCAGCACCCCGTCTCGAACCATCGCCCTTGCCTGGCGGATCATCGGATAGCCGGTGTAGTTGTAGGTTACGCAACAAACCAGTCCCTTTGCTGCAGCCAGCTCCTCAAGTTCCTGAGCTTGCATGGATGTGTGTGTTGCGGGCTTGTCAAGCACAACATGGAATCCATGCTCAAGTGCCAGCCTGGCGATTGGATAATGCGTGTCGTTAGGCGTCACAATCGAAACGAAATCCACTCGATCTTCACGCGATGCTTCGCGCTCAAAGAGCTCTTGAAAGGTGGCATACGACCGATCAGGGTCTAGCCCGAGTTCCTGTGCACTTTTGATCGATTTTTCGGGGGTTGATGAGAGAGCCCCCGCGACAATTGTTGCACGACCATCGAGCGAGATTGCTCGCCTGTGGACTTGTCCGATGGATGCCCCGATCCCGCCTCCGATCATGGCGTAGGTGAGCTGGTCTTTCATGACGATTGCTCTTTCTTGTCAAACGCAGCATCAAAAGCCTGCCCGGATACGGGAAAATCGATATCTCGAACAAACTCGGCAGCTTCCTGAGCACCATGTTCTCGATCCATCGCGCTATCTTCCCATTCCACACTCAAAGGCCCGTCATATCCGATCCGGTTCAACGCCCGGATGATCCCTTCAAAATCAACTTCGCCGCGCCCCGGCGATCGAAAGTCCCATCCTCGGCGATGATCCCCAAACCCCAGGTGCCCACCAAGAATCGAGTTTGTACCATCAAGTGTGGTCGCAGCATCCTTGACATGCACATGGAAGATCCGATCGGGGAATCGGTTGATAAGCTGAACAGGGTCCAGTCCCTGCCAGATCAAATGCGAAGGGTCGAAGTTGATTCCAAACGCCTTGTGCCCATCCAGAGCATCCAGAGCGTGCTCAAAGGTCACGATGTCGTAAGCAATTTCTGTAGGATGCACTTCCAGTGCAAACTTGACACCGTGTTTGGTAAATGCATCAAGAATGGGTTTCCACTGGGATGCGAAGTGTTGATATCCAGCAACAATTTCCTGGCTGGTTGTAGGCGGGAAAAAATAGAGTTTGTGCCAGATCGGCGAGCCAGTGAAGCCGTTGACGATGCCAACGCCGAGAGTCTTGGCAGCACTCGCCGAGTCCATCATCTCCTGGGCTGCTCGCTGCTGGATACCAACTGGATTTCCATCTCCCCAGATACGATCGGGCAGGATTGAACGGTGTCGATCATCCACTGGATCAGAGACAGCTTGCCCAACCAGATGATTCGAGATCGCAAAGCACGCCAGCCCGTGCTTTTCCAGAATATCTAGCTGGTGCTGGCAATACCCATCTTCGTTCAATGCCCGATCAACCTCAAAGTGATCCCCCCAGCAGGCCAGCTCCAGCCCGTCATATCCCCATGTTGCCGCTTTGGCTGCAAGTGTTTCAAGGGGCATGTCTGCCCACTGGCCGGTAAACAGGGTGATGGGTTTGGTCATTTCCAGCTTTCCTTGTCAATGCACCAGTGGCAGACAATGTGCATATTTGATACTCTCCACGAACGCGATTTCGTGTTGGCTCACCTGCAGGATACACCCAAATGGACCAGAATGATCACCACCTTGGCGGATTCGTTAGCCTCAAACTCTCTTTGATGATGTTTCTCCAGTTCTTTCTCTGGGGTGCGTGGTATGTCACCATGGGTCCATTCATGGCCAACCTGGGCATGACACCCAAAACGATCGGCACAGCGTATACAGTCGGCCCGATCGCAGCCATCGCGTCGCCGTTCTTCCTGGGGTTGATCGCAGACCGGTTCTTTGCAACCGAGCGAATTCTCGGCATCCTTCATCTCGTCGGAGGCATCATTCTTTGTGCAGCACCGTTGGTTGCAGAACAATCATCATCATTTTTTATAGGTGTGCTCTTGCTGCACATGCTGTGCTATATGCCCACGCTGGGGCTTACAAACTCGCTCGCACTCCACAACATGACCAACGCTGAAAAGCAGTTCCCACTGATCCGTGTCTTTGGCACAATCGGGTGGATTGTCGCCAATGTTATGATCTCTTCGCTGCTCTTTGATAAATCCCCCAATATGTTTTACATCGCGGGTGGGGCTGGCATTCTGCTCGGGTTTTACAGCTTCTTCCTGCCTCACACCCCGCCACCAGCCAAAGGCAAAGCCTTCTCAGCAAAGGATGCCATCGGGCTTGAAGCCTTGTCTCTGCTCAAGGATCGCTCCTTTGCGATCTTTGCAATCTGCTCATTCCTGATCTGCATCCCGCTCGCAGCCTACTACAGCTTCGCGGGCCAGTTTGTAGGCGACATGGGTATCGAAAGAATTGCACTCACCATGTCCACTGGTCAGATGTCTGAAATTTTGTTCATGGTGGTCATGCCTCTCTTCTTTGCACGCTTTGGCGTGAAATGGATGCTGGCCATCGGCATGTTAGCGTGGGTCGCCCGGTATGGGCTCTTTGCAGGTGCAGCTGACGATCAGATCAAATGGATGGTCCTCGGTGGCATCCTGCTCCATGGGATCTGCTACGACTTCTTCTTCGTCACCGGGCAGATCTACACCGATCAGGTATCGGGCACAAAAATCCGAGGCCAGGCACAAGGATTCCTCGTACTCATCACACAAGGGCTTGGAATGCTCATCGGTGCCCAGCTTTCTGGCATGCTGGTTGCCAAATATACAACAACGATCGACGAAGTAAGCACCATCGATTGGCAACAGGTCTGGATCTACCCCGCAGCATTCGCGTTGTTGATTCTTATCCTGTTTGTGACATTCTTCAAAGACCCTGCATCAAAAACAACAGCCAACGATCCAGAAACTCAATAAAACTCATTGTTTGAGCAAAATCCTGATTCCTTTTTCCATGCTCCTGCGCTGTGCATCAAGTACAGATGCAACCATCGAGGCATCATTCATGGATGTCGTGTTGCAGTCTGGTTGACCCGAGATCAGATCAAGCACATATCGAATCTCGCCGTCGTAACCTGTGAGTGGTCCCACATCAACCGGGGTCGATGAATCACCGTGGTAAATCATGAGTTGATCATCACGGCTGATATCAAAATCAATAGTCGCCTGTTCACAGACGATCGTGTATCGCATCTGAAAACCAGCTGATGGTTGATAATCCCAGGCAGCCTGGGCAAGCACATGAACAGGGCCTTTCGCGTAATGATAGATCGTGCTCAGGTGAAGGCCGTCGCCAGCAGTTGTGACCGCGTCGGGCGTGCCAAAACAATGAATGATGAAATCAGTGTCATGGATATGCAGGTCATAGAGCACGCCTCCGGTGCGAGTGTCGTCAGTATAGAAATCTGCAGCCCAGGTCGGTCTTGAGCCCAGCCGATGAAATACCGCACTGCGAACAGGTCCGTATTGTTTGGACTCAATAATCTCGCGGACTCTGACCCACGCGGGCCAGAACCGCATGCACATCGCGGGGACACACACCTGCTGTGACTGACTTGCAAAGTCTGCAAGTGAACGCACCGCTTCTGGTTTGAGCGAGATGGGTTTTTCAACAAGCACATGCTTGCCCGCTTTAAGTGCTTGAATCGCAAGTTCGACATGCGTCTGCGTGTGCGTGCAGATAGACACGAGAGCGATGTCAGATCGCTGAATAAGCTCTTGGGCATCACACAACAGAGTGATGCCAGAAGAATCGATTTCTGGAGCGGAGCTGACGATATTCCCAGCTGCTTCCTGAGTCTGGTCCAGAGCTTGCACGGTCGTATCGGCAACCGCAAGCATTCGACATGGATAGCCATCGCGATGTGCGCTTTGATACGCCCTTGCGTGGGTGCGTCCCATGAAGCCATAGCCGATTATGCCAACACCAATGACCTGGCTGCCATGCACATCATTGCTCATTGTCCACACCCATGCTTAATCGCAATCTCTCGAGCTTCGATGATATCTTCCACCCGTTGATGCCCCGCTTCGCGTTCGATCACGACATTGATCTCATCTGGCAAGGATTGAACGAGTTGAAATAAGTGGTCCCAATCCACAGCTCCCTTTCCCGCGGGCACCTCCTGACCCCATGTGCCGGGGATCTCAGTTGGGATCGCATCTTTCATATGAACCTGCACGATGTGATCCTTGAGCATCTCGATGGCATGAGCAGGATCATCCATGCCATAAAGAATCATGTTGGCAGGATCAAAGTTGACACCCACATGAGAGAGCCCGGGTGCAGAGAGCAGATCAAGCAAGGTCTGTGCGTGTTCCTGCCCTGTCTCCAGACCAGTACGGATCTCAAACGCTCCAAAGATATCTGCGATCGCCTTGATGCGATCGACCATCGCATCGTGCTCAGCTGAACCATCTTCCGGGATAAATCCCGCATGGAATGTGACCAGATCAAGCCCCAGCTGATAGGCGAACTTCGCATTTTCCCGGGCACGCTTGAGATTTGCTTCCCAATATTCATCAGGGCGAACCCCGCCTGTGCGCTTGATGGAATCGAGTGTTGAGTAATCTTCCCCTGCGGTGGTCATCATCCCCGAACACAAGTTGATCTTTGCAGCTTCAAGCGATTGAGCTGTGGATTCCAGATCCCACTTGCCATGGTCGAACGGGTCCAGTGCGATCTGGATATGCGACAACCCACAACTCTGGACGCGCTCGATGAGATCAGCACACCCATCTGGATGAAGAGACCATGAACAAACACCGAGAGTTTTCAGCATTCATCTCTCCTGGCGGTTTGTATATCCATTGAAAACATGGTACGCTGGCACTCCACCGAATATCACCCCGGAGTCCTCTTCATAGAGAATGCTGCAATGAATAATAGCGATACAAATAAACCCGGTGAATCCCGGCGCTCTTTCCTCGCCCAAACCGCAGCCCTCGCTGGCGTTGCAATGATCGGTGCTGGATGTGCTACAAACTCGTCACAACGGCTTGTGCCAACCGTCAAAGCATCCCCGGGGAGACGCCCCCAGGCAGGTGAATCAATCCGAATGGCGATCATCGGCACCGGCGGCATGGGTGGGGGACATTTGAACTCAATCATCGCACTTGCCAAAGAAGGCAAGACCGATACCAAAATCGTTGCTCTTTCTGATGTCTGTGATTCCAGGCTGCTCGGTGCCAAAACGGTCGCAGAAGAAAAGCAGGGGTTCGATGTCGATACCTACACCAACTATCGTGATCTGCTCAAGCGAGATGACATTCATGCTGTGCTCATCGCATCACCTGAACACTGGCACGCTCAGCATATTATTGATGCCCTCGCTGCAGGCAAGGATGTGTACACCGAAAAGCCCATGACACTGAGGCTTGATCAAGCGCTGCAGGTGCGAAAAGCTGTGCTTGCCCATCCAGATCAGATCTTCCAGGTCGGGACACAGATGATCATGCTGCCCAAATACAACAAAGCGCGCGAAATCATCAAGTCAGGCCTGATCGGAACCCCGGTCTGGTCACAGACTAGCTATTGCCGAAACTCGACAACGGGCGAATGGAACTACTACCAGATTGATCCCGAGTGGAAGCCCGGCGTGAATCTCGACTGGAAAGCCTGGCTCGGTCATCTTGGTCCGCGCGAGTGGGATCCAAAGGTGTATGCACGCTGGCGTCGATACAAGGATTTTTCCACGGGGATCATTGGGGATCTTCTGGTCCATGTGATGACGCCTTTGATCTTCGCGCTTGATTCTGGCTGGCCCACGCGCGTGGTTGCAACCGGTGCCCATGTGATCGACCTTGACATGGAAAACTTTGACCAGGTGAATCTGACCGTTCAGTTCGAGAACAAGCACACAATGATGATCGCAGGTTCGACAGCCAACGAGGTCGGGCTTGAAACCATGATCCGAGGCCACAAAGCCAACATCTATCTCAACTCGCGTCATTGCCAGATCCGCCCGGAGCGCATCTTTGTAGACGACATCGACGAACAGCGGATCGAGTGCCCCGATATTGGCAACGACCAGGATCAACTCCGTCTCAACTGGCTGGCAAGTATTCGTTCTCGCGAGCCAGCCAGGAGCAACATTGATCTTGCATCCAAGGTGTTGGTCGCTGTGGATCTTGCAACCAGATCAATGTGGGAAGGCCATGCATTTACCTTCGATCCAGGCACCATGCGTGCATCAAAATCCTGACGACTGCCAAGGCATAACAGACCAATACACCTGCCTTGGTTTTGAAGCGATGGGATGCCGATTCGAGCTGCTCATCGACCCAGGCAGTTCCGGGCTTGGACACTGTGACAGCCTTGGGATCGCAGAGGAAATGCGTGCGCTAGTGCAAGACTGGCATCAGCGTTTGTCAATCTTTGAAGCAGGCTCCATCGCATCACAAATCAATCGCACAATGGCAGGAGCAGAGTTCCATCTTGATGACGACATGTACAGATTATGTACCTTGTGTGAGCAGATTCGCTGCAAGACCAATGGAGCATTCAATATCGCCGCCGGGACACTGATGCATGCCCATGGATTTAGAAGTTCCCAAGCCGATCATGATGCATCACTTGATGGTCTGGATCTCAATCATGCCTTCACACTTGATAGCCAGAACCAGTCCATCACAAAAACAGACGACCGCGTCATGCTCGATTTTGGCGCAATCGCCAAAGGCTTTGCGCTGGATCTGATTAGAATCGAACTCGAAGAACACGGAGTTTACAACGCATTCATTCATGGCGGAACTTCCAGCATCCTCGCTTTGGGCAAGGATCATCGCGGCTACCCGTGGCCAACCCGGGTTGGCGCAGACTACACAATCAACTTGCCCAGCTTGGCAGTTGGCGTTTCAGAAAACCTGTCACAGTCAGTCAGGCACAGCGAGCAAAGATTTGGGCATGTCATGAACCCGCTCAAGAACAGACCCGCGATGAACTCGATCACACAAGTGGTCTGTATTCATCCAAGTGCTGCCGCTGCTGATGCCTATTCCACAGCCTGCTGCGCATCACCCGCTCTTATCGCTCAGCTCTATTCCGATCCTTGCACGCTGATCGCGTTTGATTCATCACCCAACCCCGTTATTCACGATCCGCTTGGGGTTGTGCTTGCAAGTTCAAAGACCCCATCATGAAGGACCAGTCATGACCGATCTTGATCGAAGAACATTTCTCACTCACACCGCTGGCAGCGTCGCTGCCATGGCGATCGTACCGGATCTCAAGGCCTTGGGCACATTCAAGCTCAACAAGCCGCTCAAAGTAGCAGTTGCAGGCGCAGGTCGGCAAGGACGCAAGATTATGGGTGAGTTGAGCAAACTCGCTGATGTCTCGGTGAGCGCTGTTTGCGATGTGGACGAACGAAGGCTCAACGCAGGGCTCCGCAGATCATCAGGTGCTCAAGGCTATGCCAGCGTGAAAGAACTGCTCGCATCAGGACAAGTCGATGCAATCGCAATCGCAACACCGACACATACTCACCGCGAAGTGGCGATCGAGTGTATCAAAGCAGGCGTGCATGTCTATCTTGAATGCCCGCTGGCGCATACCCGTGAAGATTGCGTCGCCATTCTGGAAGCAACACGCTCTGCCCAGGGCGTAATCGCAGCGGGATTGCAGGGACGCTCAAACCCTGTGTATACATTGGCACGAGGGTTTTTTCGATCAGACTCGGTGCGCGAGCTGATTTCGATGCGCGCTCAAAATCACCATAAAACCACCTGGATCACGCCTTCGAGTGACCCCGTCAGAAAAGCAGCCCTCAACTGGAAGCTCGATCCCGCTCGGGCCAACGGGCTGGCTGGTGAGTGGGGGACACATCAGTTTGATGTGTTCCATTGGTACACCGGGAAATATCCAGCCCGGGTTCTGGGCAACGGCTCGGTTCGCTTCTATCAAGACGACCGCACCGTGCACGACACGATCTCCTGCACTCTGGTATTCGAAGATGGCGCGACGCTGGCGTACGATGCGACTCTCGCCAACTCATTTGGCAGCAAGCACGAAGTATTCCTTGGATCAAATGCAGCCATCAAACTCGCCTGGTCGCATGGCTGGCTCTTTAAAGAATCCGATGCTCCCACCCAGGGCTGGGAGGTCTACGCCAACCGTCAGCAGTTCCACAACGACGAAGGAATCACCCTCATCGCAGGTGCAACCAAACTCGCAGAGCAAGGCAAACTCAAAGAAGGCGTAGGCTTGCCCAACCCCGCTGAGTACTACGCACTTGAAAACTGGATCAGTGCCATCGCCTCAGACCACGCCCCAGCCTGCTCGATCGCTGAAGCTGCCCGGGCAACCGTCGTCGGAATCGCAGCCAATGACGCAATCGTTTCAGGTAATGCAATCGATATTGATCTGTCTGGTCTTTGAATCAGCTGGGGGAGAATAAAACCATGAATCACGACACCGCCTTCAATCTCCGATCTCTCCCGTTCTTCTTTCGCATGGGCATCTGTGCTTTGGTGATCACCCTCCTGGGCGGGTACATCGTCTCAGGGCTTCATCTTCGCTGGCACTATGACAACCGCGATGAATCTCCAGGCTTGACAATAAACGACATCATCGGTGCATACCACGGCGTACAAACCCCATCACCACTCATTACCGCTCTCGAATCAGGACACCCCGACACAATCAAAGACTCTGAACGAACCACTCTCCTTGCATGGCTCAATGGCGACCGGGTCTCACAGGATTACGACAATCTTGATCTGGGCGATCAGGCACCCTCAGAGATCATCGCTGTAAGCTGCCTTGATTGTCATACCCGTTCAGCATCTGGTCCTGATGCAAATCCTGATGTGCCTTTGGAATACTGGGATGACATCCAGAAACTCGCCGATTCAAAGGACATTCAGCCCGCAGGCATTGATATCATCGCGACCAGTCAACATGTTCATGCGCCGATGATGGCGATCGTTATGCTTGTCCTGGGGATGCTGTGTGCATTGACCCGCTTTTCCAATCGACTCATCGGTGTGATCGTATTTATCGCTGGCTTTGGGTTGTTGATTGACATGGCTGGCTGGTGGATCACCCGCGAGTTCGCATCATTTGCCTATGTGATCGTACTCGGTGGCGGGCTCTATGCAATCGGCACAACACTCATCAGTTGTCTGATCCTGCTCGATTGCCTTTTGCCCTCACGCGATCGCAAATTAGTCTGATTCAGCTTTAATCTCATCTCGCACCCGTTCAAGAAGTGCCTTGGTCAGCCTGGTTCCTTCGCGAGGTGCAAGTTTGGATCCCTCATACTCCACACCAACCCACCCGCGATATCCCGAATCAATCACGATTTTGAGCATTTGCCGGTAATCTGTTTTCGTTTCGTTGCCTTGTTTATCAAACTCGTGCGACTTGGCGCTGACAGCTTTTGCGTAAGGCATCAGTTCGCGGGTGCCTTTGTACCTGTCATACCAGGCATCAGGCTCGTCAGGTCTTGACCAGTCCATACAGAAGTTGCCAAAGTCAGGAAGCGTGCCACACATTGGATGATCAACTATTTTCATCACGCCCGAGAGCCACTGACCATTGGATGAAAGCCCCCCATGATTCTCCACGATGACATTGATCCCAAATGGCTCAGCGTACTCGGTCAATTGTCGCAATCCGTCAGCGGCAAGTCGCTGCTGCTCTTCATATCCCCCAGAACTCGCAGCATTAACACGAACGGAATGGCACCCGAGAGTTTTCCCAGCACGAACCCACTTGTGGTGATTCTCAACAGCATGAGTTCGCTTTTTAGAATCCGCATCGCCCAGCGCACCTTCCCCATCACACATGATGAGCAGCTGCGTCACACCATGATCATCAGCCCGTGTGTTCAATCCATTCAAGTATGACTGATCTGCTGCTTTGTCCTTGAAGAAGCTGTTGACATACTCAATGGCATCAAACCCCATCTCGCGTGCCTCACGGGCAAAGTCATTGGTCGTGATTTTCCTGGCAAATAATAGTTTGTGCAGCGACCATTGCGCCAGCGAGATCCGAAACAGCAGCTCATCAGTAACAGGATGAGCCCCAAAGCCCATCGCAGTGCCAGGCACAAAAACACCAGCACAACAACTTGCCCCCGCCATCCTCAGCACATCCCGCCGTGACCAGTTCGTATTCATTTTACTATTATAGCTGAATACTCGAAAATGCACACATCAAAAAATGACCATGAATCTGGAGCTTGGACCCTGCATAATCCTTGGGGTTTGATCAACTCCAAATCGCAAATCCCACATGGGACTGGCAGTAAAGGCGGTTTTCAGGTCACTTCACCAGATTCGTCGCGACATGATAATGTGGGTCTTCGCTGATATTGACTTCCACGATATCTCCCGCACGATCGAGCAGCCGCCTGCAATCCTCGCTGAGATGCCGAAGGTGCAGGCGTTTTCCCAGTTTCTGATATCGTTCAGCAAGCGTATTGACAGCCTCAAGCGCAGACTGGTCATACACACGGCTGAAGTAGAAGTCGATCACAACATCATCAGGGTCATCTCGAGGCGTGAATAACTCTCGAAACTGCGACACGCTGCCAAAGAAAAGAACACCATGCAGCTGATAGACTTTGCTGCCTTGCTCATTGACCTGCACATCTGCCATAAGATGCTTGCTCTTTTTCCACGCAAAGACCAGAGCCGAGAGCGCCACTCCGATGATGACCGCAGATGCCAGGTCGTGCATGAACACGGTATACCCCGCAACGATCAGCATGATCATCACATCCGGCACCGGGATTCGACGCCAGGTCTGCAATGTCGTCCATTCAAATGTTCCGATGACGACCATGAACATCACGCCAACCAGCGCTGCCATGGGGACCGCTTCGATGAATGGAGCCAGGAACAGAATGAACAACAGCAGCGTGACCGCCGCGGTGATTCCCGAGAGTCGACCTCGACCACCAGATTTAACATTGATAAGCGACTGCCCAATCATCGCGCACCCGCCCATGCCACCAAAGATCCCGCAAGTCACATTGGCAATACCCTGGCCAACACACTCGCGATTGCCCCGACCTCGCGTCTCCGTCAACTCGTCGATAAGCGTCATCGTCATTAATGACTCAATCAACCCCACACCCGCAAGAATGACCGAAAACGGAAGGATGATCCAGAGCGTTGCAAGGTTGAGCGGCGGCAAAGTGAAATTCCACCACGCCGGACGAGGCAGGCCGCCCGCGATACCCACCTTGGATACATCAACCGTGTCCAGTGCTGCGACAGCTTCATCAGGTGTCAAAGGCACAAGGGGGCCTGCCTTTTCAGACACCGCAACAACCCCCTGCGGGAGTTGATCCCGAGCTTCTGCAAGCACCCCAAGATCCTTTTCCTGCTGGGCTTTTGTCACAGCAGCAGCAAGTGTGCTGTCTACAATCATGTCCCGCACAGTAAGCACTGCTCTTGTTTCAGTAGCAGAGCCAGGTGAATCAGCAGGCACAGCGTTGATGATCCACGCAGCAATCGAAATGACCACAATCCCCACCAGCGATGAAGGAACAGCCCGAGTCAGGCGGGGCAAGAACGCGATAATGAACATCGTGGCAGCCACCAGGCCGAGCATGATCCAAAGCTTTGAACCCGCAAGAAACTCCATCGATCCTTCAGCGCTCAGAGTCTTGAAGCTGCCCAGCTGCGCCAACAGAATCACAATCGCAAGCCCGTTCACAAACCCCAGCATCACCGGGTGAGGCACAATGCGGATAAACTTTCCAAGCTTCAGCAGGCCAACTGCGATCTGTATCAACCCGCAAAGCACGACTGCAGGAAAAAGATATCCAATGCCATGATCCGCCACCAGCGCGACAACGACAACACCCATCGCCCCCGTCGCTCCTGAGATCATGCCCGGCCTACCCCCAACAATTGCAGTAATCAGACAGATAATGAACGCTGCGTAAAGCCCCACAAGCGGAGGCACACCCGCCAGGAAAGCAAATGCAACCGCTTCGGGCACCAATGCAAGGGCCACGGTAAGGCCCGAAAGAATCTCCGCCTTGGGAGAGCCGCTCATGGCTGAACGCAGATCAAAGATCCTGGAGCGGAAGGGAACAAAATCGGGCAGATGGATAGTGATTTGGGGCATTCAGATACCTGGCAAACTGAAGATTCAGCTGGATGACAAAGAACCGAAGATCAACTGTGACAGATCTCGATACCAAGAGATGACTTTATTTCGTGCGTACCTTCGATGAGCGATGCTAAAGATCGGTTCAGAGAAAAAACGCTGCCGAGGTCTCTCGACAGCGTTCATCGTGTCCTTGAAGCCAGCTGCGTGAGCAACGGACCGAGCAAGTGTAGGCACAAACCTCATCTGGAACCGGAACTGCGTTTCACACCCAGAGACACAAGTGCATCGAGAGGCCTTGGTGTAGCAATCATGGTGCTGTAGATGACATGATTGATTGAGGTTTCTAGCAGAACTTGAAATATCAGATGATGTCTTTGTACAAGATTTCCTTGCCTTGTTCACCCCAATACCCAACGGTGTCGATGCGATCGGGGCACTCTTCTTTCATGAACTCTGCTTGTACTATCTCTTTGAGGTTCTGTCGATGAACTTCTTGCTGCTGCAGGGCTTTCTCCTCTTCTTTTTCTCGTTTGGTCATACCGGTTGCGTGCTTGATGGCTGTGAGAACAGGTTTTGTAAAGACTACGCCAAGAATACTCAAAGGTGAAAGCGAAGAAAATGCCACGGAGAGATACACGCAAGTATCGTTTAAATAGCTGGCTACATCGTCCAGTGATATCTGGATTCGCTTCTCATTGCCATCTGATGAATCAGCACTCAGCCCTTCAAAACGCTGCATGATTCGATCTTCAATCCTTCTTTGATAACTGCAAATAGCAACCGCAATGGATTGACCTTCAACTTTGTGCTCCTCATCACTGAGCATCAGGCTGAGATGCCTGGCCTCATCAGTTTCAATCAACCAGTGCAGATCATCACACGACAACAGCTCCAAACCCTTTACAAAGGAGCCAAGGCCAAGTCTGGAAGAGAAGCTGAACTGGTCAACTATTTTTGATTGATCACCCTTGCTGGAACGGACGATTTCAAAGGCTTCTTTATGCTGTGGAGCATAGATTGGCTCAAGTTCAAGGAGTGAAGGCAGTGCAGTAAGATATGGCGCATTAGCAAAGCCCAAAATATCCTTCTCGTATTCCTTCCAATCCTTGCCCGTGACACGATGAAACATCTCTTTGAGTTTGTAGAAATAAAATGCTCTACCAAAGGATCTGTCCTCTGGCTTGATTGCGAAGCTGCCATCTTCGTTCACACCGCTCGCCTCACGACTGAGCCTGGTGATCACAGTTGCCACATCTTCACCCAGCTTTTCAATCGCTTTGCTTGACTGAAATACATCAACAGCCTTTGTGGCATACCGATCTGAAACATCATTGAACGAGTAAGGCAGAGTTTGTACAACTTGATCAACAAAACCAAGATCGTCATTGGAGTCATACTCTTCTTTGGAAAACTCTTTGGGTCTTTTGTCCTCTTGCATTTCATCACGAATTTGAACCAGTGACTGCTCGACCCCCTGGTCGTCACACCGACGCGCGATACAAAGGACTTGATCGTTTATGAGCTGCTGAATCTCTTTATCATGGCGAATGGCATATCTGAAGTTGTAGTTGTTGATGACATATGAATCTGGTACAACAAGACGACGATTAAACAACAACGCATGCTTGAAGTGTGCTTTAAAAATACCCTGCTGTTGTTTCTTGCAGCACAGGTTGAGCCTGTCATCAGACAAAAGCCAGTAGGATGATTGCTCTTTTTCTTCTGCCATCACTCGTTCCCTGCAACACGATGGGCATAGTACAGGTTCATTGCAGCAATGCTCAGCGCATCACGAATCTTCCCAAGACGAATCTGCTCAAGAAAGTCATTGTGCGTGAACCAGGTTGTCTCACCCATTGCCTCGGATGTTTCCGGGGTTGCCTCGTGTATTTGAGTGCGTGACACTTCTGCGAGAAACACACGCAAAGAAGAACCGATCAAGCCGCTATCAGGATAAAGCGTCCCCAACTCGTGCATGCTGAGTGCGGTATACCCGGTTTCCTCTTGAAGCTCACGAGCAGCGGATACTGCTGGCTCTTCACCCTGCTCGATTCCTCCTCTTGGCAGCTCTATCTCCCAATGTCGAGTTGCATGACGGAAAGTCCTGATAAAGCAGAACTCCTCTCCGCTTTTCGGGATGATGAGTACGCCATCACTAAAAGCATTCAACGGTTTTGGCACCACTCGGATATAGTCGCCCAGAGATCCACTTGGAAACCGTACAGCATCACGAATGACCGCTATGTAGACATCCTGATAGACAATCCCGGTATATGGAGCTGTTCGACCGTGGTTTTGTGCCCATTGCAAATAGGCACTGTTGAGCACTTCAGTGTTGGTCAGTATCTCAATTTCCCCGGTTTGATGATCCCCTATGGGAGCTTTGTATACCTGTTCAAGATAACGGGCATCAAGTTCATTCATGGGATTCTCCTGCATTGGGAACGCTGTTGATCTCTCTATGGCATCAGTGATCATATCTGATTCTGTACGAACATCCTCCCACAGTGCAGATTGGAGTGCACGCTTCGCTCACCGTTGGCTTGTGCGCAGGATCACTGTTGTACGAGCATCGCGACCTCAACCTTCCCGGTTGCGCTCGGCGAGCAGAGACAACCACCTCATAACCCCGGCGGTGGTCCCAGAGAGACTCGGAGAGACCCTTGGCGAAATCGGGTCGAAGCGGGGTACGGATGCTGATCGTGGTTATGGCCTGTCGTCAATCAGAGACCTCGGCCTCATCAATGGCAGATCGGCAAACCCTTGCCACCACCCGCGTCCCAAACGAAAACGCCGCCGAGGTCTCTCGGCGGCGTCTCGTCATCGACTGGCGTGAACCGTGGGGCCGGCTGCGTTTGCAACCGGCCTGGGAATAGCGGGGGCTGGATTTGAACCAACGACCTCCGGGTTATGAGCCCGACGAGCTACCAGACTGCTCTACCCCGCAATCTAGGTCAGCCACCATAGACCCACCCATCCAGAGCGTCAAGCATTTCATCGGGAACAAACCCTTATAGACCATCTCGTGAGATTCAAGCCCCCCTCTTGCTCCAGCAGATCGCATCTGAAAGCCACCGAGCCGCGACCGTAAGGGAGCGATCTTCAACTTCCAAAGCCAGTCAATCGCACCCTCCAAGCCACAACTCGTCAGTTTTCATACCCTCATTGAGCCGTCAGTTGCAACCCGGTCTATCATCGCGCGATGCAATCGACCAAACGAAATGTACTTCTCATCGGTGCTGGAGGCCGCGAGCATGCTCTGGCATGGAAACTCGCC
Source organism: Phycisphaerales bacterium (assembly GCA_029260555.1). Taxonomy (GTDB): domain Bacteria; phylum Planctomycetota; class Phycisphaerae; order Phycisphaerales; family UBA1924; genus JAJDCZ01. Next base: position 50,358 of record JAJDCZ010000052.1, on the reverse strand, counting down.
CAGTCACCCACGCTCAACACCCTCTATGCCTCAGGCACCAGCAATCCGGGTATCGCAGCTCTGGCAAGACCCATTGATGTCCCTGTCGATGCCAAACAAGCCTACCGCTTGGAGCAGTTCTGCGATCATCACGATGTCTCACTGATCGTCGTAGGCCCCGAAGATCCCTTGGCTGAAGGACTTGTCAATGCCCTGGCCACCGAATCCCGGCTGGTGTTTGGCCCAGTGGCAGAAGGTGCTCGGCTTGAAGCTGACAAAGCCTGGGCGCGAGATCTGTTTCGATCAGCATCCGTTTCCATGGCCGAAGGCCGCTCATTCACCGATTTTGACAATGCCCGTGAATACCTTGAATCAAGAAACACGCCTCAGGTCATCAAAGCGGCAGGCCTTGCCAAAGGCAAAGGCGTCTTCGTCCCCGATTCACAAGACGAAGCCCTCAATGCCCTCAATGCCATACTGGTCGACAAAGCCTTCGGCGATGCAGGGCGAACCGTCATCATCGAAGAAAAACTCGCAGGCCCGGAAATCTCCGTCTTCGCTCTCTTCGATGGCCGAAGCCTCTACATCCTCGATGCCTGTCAGGATCACAAACGCCTGCTCGATGGCGACAAAGGCCCCAACACCGGAGGCATGGGTGCCTTCGGCCCCAGCACGCTCATCAACGAAAAACTCATGATCCGCATCGAACAAGACATCCTCCTCCCCGTCGTCGAAGCCTTCAAACGCGAATCAATCGATTACCGTGGCGTTCTCTATGCAGGTCTCATGCTCACCCACGCTGGCCCCAGAGTGCTCGAGTTCAATGTACGCTTTGGTGATCCCGAATGTCAGATCATCATGCCACGGATCAAGACTGATCTGGTCTCACTCCTTGCTGGAACCGCATCACGAAAACTCGCCAGCGTGGACATCAGCTGGGAGCAAGGCACCTGCTGCACCGTCGTTCTGGCAAGTGAAGGCTACCCCGACAATCCACGCACAGGTGTTCCCATCACAGGCATGGATCAAGCCCAGCAAGTCCCAGGCGTGACCGTCTTCCAGGCAGGAACAGCGCTCGATAAAGATGGTCAGCTCGTCACCGCTGGAGGACGGGTCCTCAATGTCACCGCAATGGGCGATACTCTCGAGCAGGCACGCGAACGCGCGTACCAGGCTGTAGACCTGATCCATTTCCAAGGCATGGTCTGTCGCCGAGACATCGCATCCAACGAGCCGCGAACATAAGGGAGCGATCTTCGAGTTTTTAAAATTTACACAAACGCTCCCTCACGGTCGCGGCTCGCAAAAGATGACCCCGGATTGAACTATCGACATGACCTTGTCCGCTCAGGCTTGTTCAGGAAACAGCCTCTGCTCCACACCCTGGATCAGCGTGTGCAAAATGAGCATGTGAACTTCCTGGATACGGTCTGCGGTTTGCCCGGGAATAACCCATTGATGCTCGCAAAGCCCCGCCAGCACCCCTCCGGTTTTACCCAGCAGCGCAACACGCGTAAGCCCCTTCTCCCCCGCTGCATCAACCGCACGCAGAATGTTTCGGCTGTTACCACTCGTCGATAGCACAACAAGCACATCACCCTCATTGCCCAGCGCCTTGATCCACCGACTGAAAACATGCTCATAGCCATAGTCATTGGCGGTGCATGTGATATGCCCCACATCGCTGCACGCAATCGCAGGCAGTGGGGGGCGATCATTGCGAAACCGCCCCGTTAGCTCCTCGCAAAAGTGCATCGCATCACACGCTGACCCGCCATTGCCACAGGTCAGCACCTTTGACCCTTGCTTGAACCGCGTCGCCAGCAGCGATGCCACCGTTTCCAGGCGCGAAACCGCCCGCTCATCGTTAATCAGCGTGTCCAGGGCCTTGTGTGCATCCAGCAGCGAGCGTCTCATGGAACCCAACAATAGCCAGAGTACCAGCCACATGGTTGCAGGCTCAAAAAAACAACCGCCCGGGCGTGAACCCGAGCGGTTGAAAAATAAGCAGAATCAATCGCTTATTCAGCGGCGACGACGACCAGCAACCAGGCCACCAAGGCCGAGCAGTGCCAGAGCCGAGGGGGCAGGAACAGCAAATGCCTTGCCGGGACCACCATCAATGGTGTTGGTGAAGGTACCCATGTCAGCAGCAGCAAATGCGCTGGTCACGACGAAGTAGCTTGTACCAGCAGTCAGTGCCACAGCATCAATGTTTGATGTGCCGATGCCACCGACGCCATCATCATTCGCACCGATCAGGCCGGTGAGCTGGTCCAGAGGATTAAAGGAACCGGCATACACATGCAGGTATCCATCATAATCCTGAACGCTGGCGAAGTTGTAAGCACCAGAAGCGGTGACGCCGACTTCAATAACGGAATAACCAACCGGGCCAAGACCTGAAATGCCAGGACCCATACCGATGGGACGATCCCACATCAGACCACCCATGTTGTCACCACTGTAACTGAAAGTTCCAGTAGCCATCGCGGAGGTGGCAAAGCCAGCAACCGCAACCATTGCGAGAATGTTCTTCATTTTCTAACTCTCCTTCATCACACATGCCTGCTCACAATCGACTGGTAGATCTTACGAAAATCTACGATCAGCCTGAGAGTACAACTAGACAAGTTACTCTCTCGTGCAGTGCACATCATACAAATTTGGATCTCGCTTTACAAGGGGTTTACATCGTTTTGCAACGATTTTTTGGTTTAGATGGCCAAATAACACCCTGAGAAGTCCATATTCGGACTTGAGCCGCTTGGATATCCGCTGAATGACACTTGCCAAGATATTATCGGACTATGTCAACATTTAAAAAATTGAATATGATCAGCCCAGCCAGTACTCTTGTTTTCCCCAAAGTTGTCTGTAAACAGAACATGCATCAATAAAAACGGCTACAATGGAACCTGATCGTTTGGCAACTGCAGGATAGTGAGAGACACCATTTCTATGGAAATAGAGCCATGAAAAGCTCTGGTTACGACAAAAATGTGGATTTTCCCGCCATTCTGCCTCAAAAAGGCTTGGTTCCATTCTTGGAGGCAATCGCCAGCGAACCCGGCACAGGCGTTGCCCTCATCACCGCTGATGGGCACACCCACTGGATCAATCAGCATGGCACGAAAATCTTCCTTGACGAAGATGCCAGACCAGCTGACATGATCTCAAAGCACTGGTCAGAGTTATTCCCCGAGCGATGGGTTCAGGAGCGCATCAAGGTACTCAATGAGGTTGCCTCGACTGGACAACCTGTTCTCCTCAGAACACTCTGGCAAGGCCGCCAGCAACTCTCGTGGATCTCTCCGATCCCCTCTGATTCAGATAGTGACAGCGAAGAAAACCACCCACAACTCTTTCTCGTGATCACCCGTCGCGTCTCTGAAGACGACATTGACCAGATCCCGCCGGGCGATTATCGCATCATCGAATCCAGCGTTGTCAGGCTCGGCCCGCTCAACAGGCTGACCAACCGCGAGCTTGAAGTTCTCGCACTCATAGGCCGAGGCATGCGCATCATCGAAATTGCCGATGTCCTGCATCGCTCACCCAAAACCATCGAACACCACCGCACTTCCATTGGCAAAAAACTCGGCGAGCACGATCGCGTCAGATTGGCTGAAATCGCACGCAAAGCCGGCCTCTCACTTCGCGATATCGATCGCACACGCATCTAATACACAGCATGCAATAAAAGCACGCCAGCGCCCACACCCGTCAAAACGAACCAAGCCCGTCAAAACGAGCCGCGCCCGTCAGGAAGCGGTCTTCATCCTGAATGAATCCCCCCCTCCCACAATCCCCCCCTCCCACAATCCCCCCCTCACTCACAATCTCAAGACTGCTTCCCACTCTTGGATCGAAGCCTGGGCACATACCGCCAGCTCCAAAGGGTCAACCCCGTCCCTGCTGTTAGCACCGCCACCAGACTCATCACGCTCAACAGCGGATGATTAAAATCTTCACGCTCGTTGTAATCCATGATGTGAAGCATCCAGAAAAAATCAAATGTTCGCCACGCACGATTTCGCCTGGCCATCACCCGCCCCGTGATCGCATGCACATACACATGCGTCTCACTCGGATGATCAAAATCGACTCGGTACACTGGCAAAGGCTTACTCCGATATTCGCTGGGTTGTTGATCCGTGATGAAGCTGACAGCCCGGATCCGAGACTCAGGAATAAAATCACGCCCAGCCAACCACTTTGCCTCATCCTCTGAAATCGGGCTGACCAGTTTTCCCGTTACCGCATCGATCGCAGCGATCGCTACTGGCTGAGTGCTGACAACGAGTTCATATCGTGGGCCCAAACCACGATCCATCAGCATCACCGCAGTCAACCCCGCCAGATCAACCCCCTCTTTCAAAGCCTCCGCAATCGCATCCTGCGGGCTGACAAATGAACTCTCCCCAGATAAAACAATCGGTAGCGAACCGGTACTCCTCGTATCCCCGTGCACCAGATCAATGTCCAGCAAGCTGAACATCAGCCCGCCCACACTCCAGGCCAACAACTGAAACGAAATAATGATCCCCAGCCAACGATGAACTGTGTATGTTGTCTTTCGCAGCTTCATCGCTGGTGCCTCCTTTTGCTGGCTTTGTGATGCAGAGTCTAACCATTGTCAGCAACAATGCATTCTGAATACTGAAAAAGGATCTCATCCATGCGCACAATCATGTCATTCACACTGAACCTGATCCTGCTCCCGATCACACTCATAATCGTCGGCTGCACGCCACAGGCTTGCCGACTCCCAGCCTACCCCGTCTCCATCTCAAACAACGCTGTCACTTCCGTGATCCATGATGATGGCACCTGGTCGATTTACTCCTTCATGGGCATCACCCACCCCAAAGCTGTGCAAACCATCACCCCTGCGTGCTATCGCCTGGATCAGGGGCAGGACCACTGGGTTCAACTCGCCGATGCACCTTTGACCAACAGCAAACCACGCATCGGTGCCAGCGCCCTCACCATCGCAGACCAGGTCTACCTCGTCGGAGGCTACGCTGTCATGGAAGATGCCACCGAAGTCACCGAACCCAGACTCTTCCACTATGACCTTGACCTCGACAACTTCATGCAAGTCTCAACCGTGCCCACGGAAGTCGACGACACCCTCGCCTGCGCCTGGCGTGATCGATACATAGTTCTGGTCAGTGGCTGGCATGGTCCCACCAACGACAACACCCCCGCAATCCAGATCTACGACACCATGACAAACTCGTGGACACAGGCAACTCCACTGCCCGCACCACACTCCGGCCTCTTTGGCCAATCCGGAAGCATCACAGGCGACACCCTCATCATCGAAGGAGGCGTCAAAAACGATCTGGGCTTCGTCATCTCAAACGACATCTGGATTGGCACGCTGAATCCACAAACCCCCGCATCAATCACCTGGCGCACATTGCCTGAGCACCCCGGCCAAGCCACCTACCGCGCTGCCAGTAACGCCGGGGCATCACACTCAGGTCCAGCATACATCGTGGGAGGCACGCACCGCCCCTACAATATCTCAGGCATCGGCTACGACAAATCCCCCGCAACACCACTACGCCAGTTGCTCATTTTTCAGCCCGATTCACTCGCCATCAAACAAACCTCACCCCCCGCCTGCTGGGTTCCCACCATGGACCATCGCGGCCTGATCTCGATCGGCCATGGACGCTGGGTCATCGTCGGAGGCATGACCAGCCCTGGCATCGCCACCAATCTCGTTCAAATGCTCAATCTGCCCGAATTAAAATGATTTCCAGCGGATTCAATATTTTCACCCCCATGCCTCAGCACCATGCTCAAGTCAGAGGCTCTCACGCCCGATATCCACATCAGAACCCGGGCTCAAAATGCCCCGGGACAGGCAGAGCAAGGAGCAGCACCATGGAACAGGCACACGATCGTAGAATACATCCCAGGTACGAGCTTCGCCCCATGTATACCGGCATCTCCGTGCGAAAGCTGGATCATGAACTGTTCGATCAAAAAGGCCATGCCTACGACATCTCCATAGGCGGGATTCAGTTTGAACTCGATGAAATCATCGAACCAGGCACACCTGTTGAAATGCTCATTGAGCTCCCCTTTATACCCGGCTGCAACGAATTAGGCACCACCCGGTCCGTTCTGGTCGGAGCAACCGTGGTCTGGATTGACACTGAAGAACCCGGCCCAATCCGCATGGCTGCAGTATTCAATGGCTTTGCCGACTCAACCGCACTGGACAAACTCACACAATACCTCAACACCAGCGACAAACGCGCCGCCTGATCCTGCTCATCACAACTTGCTTTCTGATTGAATAATCGCTTCTGCCAGACTCAGGTTCTATCGTCTGGCATGTTTGTAGACCAAGCCCTCATTCAAATCCGCTCAGGAAAAGGAGGCGACGGGTGCGTCTCCTTCCGGCGTGAAAAATATGTCCCCAAAGGCGGCCCCGATGGCGGCGACGGCGGCGATGGCGGCTCCGTCATCTTCACAGGTGATCCCAATATCACCACACTTGTAAACTTCCGTGGAAAACACCACTACAAAGCCCAAAATGGCGAACCCGGAAGAGGCAGCCAGCAACACGGTGCCAATGGCCAGGACTGCATCATTAATGTCCCCCCAGGCACCCTCATCTTTGACCGCGATACCAGCGAACTCCTCGCTGATGTCACCGAAAACGATCGCATCACCCTCCTCAAAGGCGGCAAGGGCGGCTTTGGTAACGAACACTTCAAATCCGCAACCAACCAGACCCCGTCAAACACCACCCCCGGCCAACCCGCACAGGTCTGCGATGTCAGGCTCGACCTCAAACTCATCGCAGACATTGGCTTCATCGGAAAACCCAACGCCGGCAAATCCACCCTGCTCGCAGCACTCACCCGGGCGACACCCAAAATCGCAGACTACCCCTTTACAACGCTCAGCCCCCAACTCGGCATCGCCTCGCTTGATGCATCGCGTCGGCTCGTCCTGGCTGATATCCCGGGTCTGATCGAAGGTGCAGCAAGTGGTGCAGGTTTAGGTCATGATTTTCTCAGGCATGTCGAACGCACCCGGGTGCTCGTCCATGTGCTCGATGTCACCGCAACCGACGCTACGCCCGCAGAAAACTACATGCTCATTCGCGAAGAAATGTTCCGATACGCCCCGGAACTTGCCAACAAGCCCGAACTCATCGTGCTCAACAAAATGGACCTGCTCCCCGATCAGGCAGATCAACTCGATGCCATGCTCAGCCTGACCGAAGAACTCGGGCTCAAAGACGATCAAAACCGGGTCTTAACAATCAGCGGTGCAACTCACATGGGTCTCAAAGTTCTCATGGAAAGGCTCTGGAAAATGGTCAACCCCGAAGACCAGATCCAAGGCTGGAAACTGAGCACCTCGTCATAAACCCGGGCTGAGCAGCACCAGCCATTCCACATTGCCTTTGCCTCGCTTCTTCTTCCCACCGCCCCCCCCACGCACCGGGCTTCTGGTCTGATTGATCACCCGTACACCCAGCTCAGGCAGATGCTCGATGGTCCTTTTCGCAACTCGCTCAGCTTCTGCATCTTCAAGCACACCCTTGCATAACAGCGACTTCTCATCATCGCTCAGCTCATAATGAGGCTTGATCAGCGAGATGATGTGTCCTTCAGGTCTGACCCACCTCAATGCTGCAGGAAGTGCCCGCTTCTGAGGTGTCCAGCCCAGATCAAGTACAACCAGATCAAGTTTGTGCGCATGCTCGCCGGGTTCTGCGTGCAGAGCATTGGTCCGTTCCAGAACCGTAACTTGCGAATCCTGTCGAAGCTTCCACGCCAGTTCCCCATAGGCTGTGTCAATCGCGATGACCGATTCAGCACCCGCCTGCAAGAGACAATCCGTAAACCCGCCCGTCGAACATCCCAGATCAGCACAGCACAGATTCTCAGGCGAAAAATCAAACGCCTTCAATGCATGCGCCAGTTTCAGACCACCCCGACTCACATACGGACATTCAGCAGCTGAAGATGAGAGTGGGAGCGCAGGGGTGTAAGGGTTGGAGTCGTGCGCCGGTTTCTCAGGCATCACCCACGGGGACTCCGATGATGGAAATGCCCATTCGATCCGCCAGCTCGATCATCTTTTGTTTATCGACCATAATCACATCTCCCGCAGCCAGCGCCAGGCAACGCCCGCCATTGGAATGAAGATTCTTGATGGTGTCGATGCCAACAGTGGGAACATCAGACCGACGATCATGCCCTACGCGGGCGCCCTTGCAAAGTGTCCATCCCTTGGCTTTACACAAAGATCCCACACGATGAATCATGCGGTCTGTCCCTTCGACCGCTTCCACAGCGATCACATCTCGCTCACGAACCGCAATCGCCTGTCCGATATCAAGCTTGAGAATCTCCACCAGCATCGGCCACACAAACCGGACATCAGCAAGATAGTCCTTGTCCGGCGGCCGCTGGGTCATGACACCCGCAGTAGCCAATTGCTCGGGAATGGAAACAGTTGAGTCGATAAGTTGCACGCCTGACTCTCCCAGAAAATCCGCCACCGCTGCAAGCACCGCATGTGATCGGCGGTCATGCTTGAGATGTGTAATCCAGTGCCACGCCGTCGTTAGATCCGGTATGTTGCGAAGCATGCGCAGGGGATCATGCATGATGGCTGCCTTGTCAACCCTGCCCACCATGATCGCATGATGCACGCCCTCGCGGGTAAGAACCCTTGCCCAGCTCTTGATCCGAAGCAAGCCAACCACATGAAATGAATGGCACAGCCCCACAAGTTCCGGGTCATACTGATGCGCCAGCCCCAACCCATGCACCGGATGCCCCTGTCTGCGAAGACCCTCCGCCACAATGATCGGCAACCGACCTCCCCCCGCAATCAAACCGATCCCAGCAGGTGGCTCAGGTGGATCGGGCAGAATAGTCAATGGGGCAGGCATGGACCCATTGGGCTCCTGGGTACGAGTATCAAATCGGCAATCGAGTCATCGGCATCTGAACCGGATTCTGACCAATCCTATCATATCAACCCACCTGCCTCATTGCACACAACCCGTTGAATTCATGGTAGTTATTACTAACTTACCCCCGCCCCCCCAGCACACTCTCACCCTCGCCTCGCTCTCAAAAAACACCGTTTCCTGCCCAAAACACAGTATCCTCTGCACAAGCTCAACGGGGTCATTGGCCGATGCAATGCCCATGTCTGTTGAGCATCGAGTCCCGCTAAATATTGTGCCAGGCTCCTTTGGAACGGCAAATCCATCAATCCCGCCATCAGCCCCCAGACCCTTCTTGCAGGTCTGGTTCCGCTGTGCCAATGCCTATCAGCGTGTCTACCGCAACCCCGCAGGCACAGCCTACATGGCTCAATGCCCAAAGTGTGGCAAATCAATCCGCTTCCGCGTCGGCGAAGGGGGATCCAGCAAACGATTCTTTGAACTCTCCTGCAAATAACCCCACTCCCCCCCTCACTCCCTCCCTCCACTTCCCAACGCAGCATGTTTCATGCTGTAGCCCATCCCAGGCCTTGCAAGCTACACTCTTGCAATGAGTATCGGATCTGCAAATTATCACATCGGTCAGTCCAGCCGGGTCTGTGCCGTCAGCAACAAACCACTCTTGCCTGGCGATCAGGTCATCACCGCTCTCATTGAGTTGCCAGAGGATGGCAACCTCGAACGGCGCGATTATCTGCCCGATTGCTGGGATCAGGGGCAAGCATTAGAACAAGGCGTTCGCCTCGTGGGACATTGGAAAGCCATCGTGCCCGAACCTGGCCAAAAGAAAGGCCTGACGATCGATCGTTCATCACTTCGAGATCTCTTTGCCCAGCTCAGTGAAGCAACCGACCACAAAGGTGTCGTGCTTCGGTATGTCCTGAGCCTGATTCTGATCAGAAAGCGCGTGCTCGTGGTGCTCGATGCCAACTCCAAAGGCATGACCGTGCGCGAGCGAGGTGCCAACGCCCAGATCGTGCACGAAGTGGTTGATCCCCAGATGGATGAAACCGCCATCGAAGATGTCATCGAACAATTGGGACAGGTGCTGGGCGATATCGACGATGATGCCGAGACCAGCTCGTGATCAGATTCCCTCTCGTAACTCAACAAGCCGCAACCATGAGCGCGTTCAATCGACTCAGCCATCAAACCACTGCAGGATTCTGCACTTTATTACTGTTCTTTACCATCGTGCTTGGTGGCTGCAGCACAACGCCCACAATAAAAACACCCAGCATGGGCGATCTGCCAAGTTATGCCCACATCGCCCAGGTAATCAACGCTCGTGCTGACCATCTGCCCTCACTCTGGGCACGCACCGAGGTCGGCTTTGGTTATATTGATGAAGATGGCAAACGCCGTCGCGATCAAGGTGAAGGGCATCTTCAATACGCTGCTCCGGATCGCATCGCTGTCCGCATCGGCAAGCTGGGCGATACCTATTTCTATCTTGGTTGTAATGCTCAGGCGTTCTTCTGGATCGATCTCTACGAGAATTCTGAAGCATGGATCGGTCGCCACGATGAACTGATCAGCGAGTACTCCATCGGCCCGGTCCATCCCCGTGACTTGATACAACTGCTGGGCGTAACCCGCATACCCGACAAAGCACCCGCAAATATCCAAGGCCCCATCTGGACCAAAGACCAGCAAATCCAGCTCGATCTCCCCACCCCCCGAGGTTATCGCAGACTCGTACTCGATCCCGCACGCCTGGAACCCAGTCGCGTTGCCCTGCTCGATGAATCCGGAGCAGTGCTCTCACAGTCTGAACTATTTGGCTATGGAAATGTGCCCATCAAAGGCAGCGGCGACATCTCGCCCAGAGTCCCCAATCGCATCGAAGTAACCGTCCCTGATCAAGAAGCAGAGATCCGTCTTCGCCTCCATGGCACCGAGATCAGACCCATCAACAAACGAGCCTTTGACTTTGATGCACTTCGCCGCGCCTATCGGGTCAAAGTTGTACACATGCTGGACGAACTCCAATGAGCCGTGCACAAAACCGATCTCAATGCAACATCTGGTGCATCACGCTCGCAGCAATGGCCATTGTTTTACTCTGGAGTGCATCCTCAAATGCAGATCAGCGCGTCATCGCTGGTGCTGGAAGTTCGCTGGGACATGCCTGGATGGTTGTGCCCATGCACACGCCTGCAGAGCCGCTGCCCGATTCGGATGCTGCCAGGCAAACCGGGATTCTTCCTGAGTATGCATTGATTCATTTCCCGCCAAGGATTGGCCCCGATGGATCGATCCAGAGCGGCGCGGAGTCCGGTTCCATCCGCATGGTCACAAGGCTCTACGAAGAACCAGAGTGGATCGGTGCTTGGGGCGACCGGGTCTACCTTTTGTTTGACAACCAGGCCAATCTAGCCAACAGCGATGCGCCAGATCGTGCAACTGGTCACACGATCCTGACCATGCGAGCAGCAACCCACATGCAAGGCGGCATCTGGCTGTACGAACCTGCAAAAAGACTTGATTCACTACCAAAACTGAACGCAAAAGGGCACATCGCAGGCTTCTCAGCAACAGCGCAAGGCCCCGTAGCACTCTTGAGACAAGATTCCAGGCTCGTTCTTGCAACACTCTCAACTGATGGCGTCTGGCAGGTCGAGTCTTTGCCCAAAACCATCCCGGATCTGAGTCTCATCACGCTTTTGACAGACGATCAAGGCCTGCTTCTGCTGGGTGCGTCTGAAGGCGACTCAAATGTGCAAGCATGGTCTGGTCGATCAGCAGAGAGTGATTCCATCTGGGCGTGGAACTTCATAACTCCGCCGGGGCTGGATGCGTCATGGCTCAACAGTGCAAACGATCGAGCCCTGATCAGTGCATCTGGCAACATTGTGGGCGTCAGGCTTGAGCAGGACAGCAATGCAACAACAGCAAAAGCTCAGCTCTGGCTGTTTCAAGATACAAAGTCGATCGTATTGACAGATATTCCTGGCGCAGAAGCTGGCAAACAGCGCGTGTTGATCGCAACGGCACCTTTAAATGATGTCGGTCGAGTTGTCGCCCTGTCTGTTCTGGAGCCTGAACAGGCCAAACCCTCAGCCATGCGCACGCTCGAAATCATGGAAGTCTCCACAGGCACGGGCATGACCCTTTACTCAGGCAAAGTCAAAGGCACCTCGCCGGTGACAACTGACGATGCACGCCTGCTTGGCATTATTCTCGTCACGATGATGGCCATGTTGATCCTGTTCATGATCAAACCTGGCGACCGCACCGCTCGCGTTGTCGTTTCCGATATATATGCACCAGCCTTTGGACTTTCCCGCCTGTTTGCCGGGCTGATTGATATCGCCCCCGGGCTTATGGTCTTTTCTCTGGCAACAGGGGAGCCTGTGATGCAGATGCTTGCACCCTGGTCCTGGTTTACAGGTCAGGCCAGCAATCCATCAGCGATTTTGACCATCATGGCGGTAGGCTTTGGACATAGTGCGCTTTTCGAAGGGCTCTTTGGTGCTTCGATTGGCAAACTTTTGACAGGCTGTGTTGTTTGCAGGCTTGTCCCAGGCAGCGATGAAGCCAAAGCCCGTGTGGATGCTGAGATTGACAATGCCTTGCTCAGTGAAAGATCAGCTTCAGGTGAGTCAGCGCCAGTGTTTGAGGTGATCAAGGGCGCGGGGTTCCGAGGGGCGGCAGTTCGCAATGCGGTGCGCTGGTTTGTGCCACCGCTTGCGATTCTGGGCATGTCTGATGTCGGAGGCAGGCACATGGGCGATGTGCTGGGACGCACAATTGTGCTCCAAAGCGTCAAACCATCTTCTGATTGAGCCGCGACCATAAGAGTGCATTCAGACTCTTTAACGAGCCGCGACCGTGAGGGAGCGGTCTTCGAGATCAGCCCAAAACAACACGCCCTCACAGTCGCGGATCGTAAGAAATCTGATCGCTCCTTCACGGCTTCAGCTCGTGAGCAGCACATCTTGTCAGGTCTGGGTCGTGTTAGGTTTCAGAAGCTTTATTCTGAGAACGGGGATGGGAAGGAGTGTGAGGGGTGGGTGTTCGTTGCAGTGTGGTGCGTGGTTGATCCGATAGGTCTCCTGAGCCTCTGTTGGAGTTCAGTGTGACACTGTGCGCAGCAGCGGGTGTTGTGGCGGAGCCGCGCATGGGCAAGGAAGGCAAAAAACCAGAGAACGAATCAGCCCAGGGTACTGATCAGTCCAGCACTGCTGAGCAGTCTGAGCGCAGCAGCTGGAAGGAGCTTTGGCAGGTGCCTTTGTTTCTGGGTGCTGGCATCCTGCTCGTGTCAGGATTCATGATGCTGATCGCGACCAAGCCCAAGCAGGATGTGGTGGGGATGCTGGATCATGCCCAGTCATTGATTGATCATCAACAATACAAGGAAGGGCTTGATTACATCAACGATCAGGTTCGGCCCTTTGTCGCCAGAGATGGCGTGCCGGATCGGCTGCAATCTCGCTATAACCTTTTGCTTGCCAGGTCATTATATCAATCACAAAAGGATCAGGATCTATCCGTCAAGGCCAATCACGAGCAGATTGTTCGCAACTACAACAAGGCTGAGAGACTGGGCGCCACGCTTGAGCCTCGTGACGAGGGGTATCTTTCGCAGACTTATCTGGCTCTTGGTGATGATAAAAAGGCTCTGGAAAGAGTGCAGAGACTGCCAGATGAGGATCAAAAGCAAAGAATTGCGCTCGAACATCAGATCGTCGAATCGCTTCTGGATCAACCCAATCCAGATTATGACAAAGTGCTGAGCATTTTGGCGCAGATGCTCGATGAATCAGAGCTTCCCAGGAGCGAGCGGGTCTGGGTGGTTGCCAGGCAGAACGAAGTTCGCCTGAGCCAGGGTTTTGATCAGGAAGCGATAGATCAACTGCTGCACACAATCGCAAGACTCGCAGATACAGGCGTTGAAAACCTCGGCGAGTTGTACATGCTGCTGGGCCAGGCATATCTCAAAACCGGTGATCTGGAGCAGTCAGAGCGCAATCTGACGCAAGCCCAGACATTGGTCTCGGGGCTTGATCCCATTCAGGCAAAGATCGGCGTGGCTCTTGGTGATGTGATCGCACGGGCAGGTCGTCCTGAAGAAGCACGGTCGATCTATTTGCGGGTCATTGAGCAGTTTGACGACATCAAGGCTGCTGCCAGAGCACGGGTCGGCCTGAGTGATGTCCAGGCAACCATGGCCGAGCATGACGAAGCCTATGAAACGCTGACCAGGGTCGTGAACGATTTGAAACCAGATTCAGAAACCAGACCCGCCGAGATCAAACTGGTCACGCAGAAACTGCAGGATCGCTTTGAGGACAGGTTTGGCGCGGGTGATGTTCAAAGAGCCAAGGCGTTTGCCGAGCTGGGCATAGAGCTGTACAACTCGGATCTGGATCGCGTGCCTGCACCCTTGCTCCTGGCCATGGCTCAGGCTCACCGTCGCCTTGCTGATGATGCAGTGGGAGTCTCAGGTGATGAAGAATCAAGCCGAGGCGTGATCGAGCTTTCACTCCTGGATGCTGCGACCAGAGAAGTCGCCACCCTGAACTACAACCGTGCGGGTAACTATTTTAAACTTCATGCGTTGTCAGCAGTCATGGACAGCGACAATAAGTATGCCGACTCGCTATGGATGAGCGCAGACAGCTTTGATCGAGGTGGTTTCCGCGATGAAGCTGTTGAAACATACCGCGAGTTTGTCGATGGACTTCCCAATGATCCGCGCAGGCCTCAGGCGATATTTCAGCTTGGTCAGGTGTATCAGGCGCGGGGGGATTACGACCTGGCAGCTCAGCAGTACAAGCAGCTGATTCAAGCAAGCACCGGCGTGGGGATCTGGCGTGACAGCAGCTATGTGCCTTTGGCCCAGACCTATCTGCTTGATGAAGACCCAGCCAATGACCCTGAAGCAGAAAGGCTTTTGCGAGGCGTGGTCAGTGGCACACTGGGAGGCATCGCAGGCCCGGATGCTGAGCAGTTTCCTGAAGCACTGCGCGTGCTTGGGTATTACTACTATGTCAATCAGCGCTATCCCGAAGCGATTGCCAGACTGCGTGAAGCCCTTGACCGTGGCACGGATGAAAAATACGAGAGCCTGATCAGCTTTCGTCTTGCAGATGCGCTTCGGCTTGAAGCAGAGCAGATCGCCATCACCGTGCGTGGTGCCATGCCCGAAGTTCAAAAACGCAAACTCATCGACCTGCGAGTTGAACATCTCAAGGAAGCTCGCACTTCGTATGAACACGCCAGTCGGCTTTTGAATAAACGCCAGGGAGCATACCTCACGGCACTTGAAAATCTGGCCCAACGCAACAGCCTGTTCTATCTGGGTGATACATCATTTGATCTGGGTGACTATCAAACCGCAATACAGTATTACGATGCTGCTCGTCAGCGATATCCCCAAGACCCAGCTTCACTCGTTGCTATGAGTCAGATCGTGGCATCGTATCTGGAACTGGGTGATATTAAGCGGGCCATGACCGCCAACGAACGAGCCAGCCGATTTCACAAAAAACTGCCCGATAGTGTCTGGAATGATCCAGACCTGCCCATGGGGCGTGATGACTGGGAGCGGTGGATTCAGTCCAAAGCAAGACTTGCACAGATTCGTCAGAGCGGACAGACAGGAACAGCAGGCAAGAGTGCCGAAGCCGGGGGCTTGTAGAGTAGCGGTTAGATACCAGCAGCGGAGCTGCGGGAAGGTCATGGATGACCAGTATGAAGAACAACGAGAAAACACTTGATGCCTTGGGCAATGTGCATATCTGGCTGGGTCGACTGACTCGGCTCATGGATGATCAGCAGCAGCTCTTGCAAAGGCTCGATGCCATCGGTGAAAAACAAAGTGCGCTGATCGAAGCTGTGGATACGCAAGGGCTTTTAACGCTGCTCGGTGAGAGACAGGTGCTCATTGAGAAAGTGCTCGAAATTCAAGAAGAGCTGGACCCGTTTCGTCAACGCTGGGATGAGCTGAACCAATCGCTCAAGGCTGATCAGCAAGAAGCTGTAGCAAAGCAAATTGATGATCTTGGTGAACTCATGAAGCGCGTGTGTCAACGCGATGAACACGACAGCATGCTGCTCAGCAAACAGCGTGACCATCTTGCGGATCAACTGACGGGTGTTTCGCGTGGGCGTTCAGCACTCTCTGCGTATCACAACCCGGATAAACACAATATCCCCCGCTATCAGGATCGGGAGTGCTGATCGATGACGCAGTTGGATATATCTCGGAATGAAGATCTCTCTGAAGCGCCGCTTTCAGCTGCGGATATGGGCGAGTTGTTGGCGACTTTCAGCGAAGTGACCTCGCGGCTCGAACGCACGCATGACATGCTGCACGCAGAAGTCGCAAGGCTCAAGGAGGAGCTTCAGGCAGCCAACCTTCAGGTGCAGCGCAGCCGCAGACTTGCAGCCCTGGGACAGATGGCTGCAGGAATTGCCCACGAAGTGCGCAATCCACTGGGTTCGATGCAGCTTTATGCCAGCATGCTCATTGAAGATCTGGAAGATCGACCAGAGGAGCAGGATATTGCCCGGAAGATCAACACCTCTGTGCATCGGCTGGATGAAATAGTCAATGATGTACTGACTTTTTCAAGTGAAATCAAAATTCGGGCGGTACCGGTGTCAGCTGGCGAGCTTATCGAGTCAGCGATGGAGTCTTGCCGTGAACCCTTGCATCGGATTCAGCAAGATTATGACTGTGAAGTGGTGATATCAGGCGCAGCTGATGGACAGGACCTGGTTGTGGAGTGTGATCCGGGTTTGATTGTGCAGGCACTGGTCAATGTGGTGAGAAATGCTGCTGAGGCGATCGCAGCAGTTGGCGTTCGAGATTCAAACCTGCGTCATCGGCTGGCAATTCATGCATCACGAGATGAAGGCATGATTGTCTTTGATGTGAGTGATACCGGCGAAGGGATTGATGACGAAGCGTTGGATCGAATATTCAATCCGTTCTTTACAACCAGACACACGGGGACTGGGCTGGGGCTTGCGATTGTGCATCGCGTAATCGAAGCGCATGGCGGCGAGACTCGAGTATTTGTGCGTGAATCTGATAGCGGTGCGGAAGATGAGAGTGGGGGGGTAGGGGGGGGTGGGGGAACGACGGTTCGTCTGCAGGTGCCTGAGGGCAGGTCAGACAAGGGTGGGCGGGATGAACAGGTTACAGAGGAAAAAGAAACTGTCGGGCGGGCTTGAGACTGGAGAAGTTATGAAAAGCGTGTTGGTTGTAGACGACAAGGAGTTGATGCGTGACAGCGTCTGTTCAACGCTTCGGCGGGCTGGGTTTGGTGTGTCATCGTGCTGCGATGGTGCATCGGCACTGGCTGAGATATCACGCAATCGGCCCGATGCGGTTATCACGGATCTGAAGATGCCGGGGCTGGGCGGGATTGAACTGCTCGAGAAAATTCGTCAGATAGACATGGATCTTCCCGTAGTTCTGATGACTGCATTTGGCAGCGTCGAAACCGCGGTTCAGGCGATCAAACTGGGTGCGTTTGACTACATCACCAAGCCGTTTGAAGGCGATGAACTGGTGATATCAATCAAAAGGGCGATTCGCCAGGCATCACTTTCGCGAGAGAATGCAGTCCTCAAAGCCAGCCAGAAACCCGCACAGCATGGAAATGAACGAAGCGCGTGCTCGATGGATCGTCTGATTGGCGACTCGCCAGCCATGAGCGAGATTAAACGGCAGATCGAGATCATTGCCCAGTCACATGGCACGGTGCTGCTGTCGGGTCAGACAGGAACGGGCAAGGAAGTGGTCGCGCGCGTGATTCACGACCTGAGCCCGAGGAATAAAAGTGCATTTCTAGGCGTAAACTGCGCAGCACTGAGCGCATCTTTGCTTGAAAGCGAACTGTTCGGGCATGAACAGGGCGCATTTACCGGGGCTGATCGAATGCGCAAGGGGCGCTTTGAGCTAGCCCACCAGGGCACGCTTTTGTTGGACGAAGTGAGTGAGATCAGTCCGCATCTGCAGTCCAAACTTCTGCGTGTCTTGCAAGAGCGGACGCTTGAGCGAGTGGGTTCGAGTGTGTCGATGGGTGTGGATGTCAGGATTATTGCAACGACGAATCGCAGGCTGCTGGATTCGGTAGCAGCCAGGCGTTTCCGTGAAGATTTGTACTTTCGTTTGAATGTGCTGCCGATTCATTTGCCGCCATTGTGTGATCGTGTGGAAGATGTACCTCAGCTTGCCAGACATTTTGTAGAGGAAGTTGCGATTCGAGATGGTCGCGAAGCACCGGTGATTGACCCGGATGCGATGGTACTTTTGCAGGGATACAACTGGCCCGGCAATGTGCGCGAGTTGCAGAACATCTGTGAGCGCGCGGTGGTGCTGAGTCATGCCGGTGGCGGGCGGATTGATTCGGCGTTGATTGAGCCCTGGCTGAGAAACCAGCAAACTGCTCGTGTGGCAGCGGGGGCAGGGGTTGAAGCACGATATCAAGAGGTGAGGCCAAGCCGCTTTGATGATGAAGCGGGGGCGCTATTGGATGCGTGGAGTCAGCCCAAGGTGGGGCTTGATGATGCTGGGCTGTGCGAGGAAGGGACGCTGGATGTGCAAGTGCCCACAGCCACGAAGCCCAGCCATGTGCGCACACTGGAGGAGATCGAGCGAGAAGCGATCGTGATTACCCTCAATCGGTACAACGGGCATCGGGGCAAGTCGGCCAGGGCTCTTGGGATAGGTGTGCGTACGCTGGGGCTCAAGCTCAAGAAGTGGAAGGAACTGGATCTGGTCGCGCAGAGTCTGTAGAGCGAGGCTGAATGTGTTTGGCGCGCAAGTTGCGGTATGAGGGTGATCATGTTTGTGAACGATGTACTGAGTTCTGGAGCCATGCCGACGCTGAGCGCGATGATGCGCTATGCGGGTCAAAGGCAAACGCTTTTAGCGCACAACATTGCAAACTTGAGCACGCCGAACTTTCAGCAGATGGATGTTTCGCCAGATCATTTTCAGAAAGTGCTTTCCAAGGCTGTGGATGAACGCCGTTCACGGACGGGTGGGATGTTTGGTGAGCTAAAACTGGCAGGAGATCGGCAGATTGAGATTGGCAAGGGTGGAGCGATGAGGCTCAATCCTGCAAGACCGAGCGGAAATATACTGTTTCATGATCGAAACAACCGTGATCTGGAACAGTTGATGCAGGATCTTACAGAAAATGTGGGGGCGTTTCGCCTGGCGACGGATCTGATGCGTCAGCAGAATAATCAGATCAAGGATGCGTTGTCAGAACGGGCTTAGGTGAGCTTTGAGCAAGGAGTGAAGACGAACCATGTATGGCGTACTGGATATTTCAACCAGCGGGATGATCGCTCAGCGGACGCGGATGGCTTCCATTGCAGCCAACATTGCCAATAGCAACACCATTCTGGATGCACAGGGGAACCTGAATCCCTACAAGCGTCGGCAAGTCTTCTTTTCACCGGGTGACCCTTCTGCGAGCACAGCTTCAGGAAAGGCAATGGGTGTGCATGTCGCATCTATTGAGGCTGACGAAACTGCGGTTCGGCTCAAGTATGAGCCATCGAATCCATGGGCAGATGACCAGGGATATGTGACGGTGCCTGATATCAATCCCATCGT
This sequence comes from Phycisphaerales bacterium, assembly GCA_029260555.1. GTDB lineage: Bacteria > Planctomycetota > Phycisphaerae > Phycisphaerales > UBA1924 > JAJDCZ01. Next base: position 30,790 of record JAJDCZ010000052.1, on the reverse strand, counting down.
GGAGCAGGTCAACGCGATGGAGGCTTCAAGAGCCTATGAGGCGAATATCGTGGCAGCAGAGGCGAGCAAATCAATGATGGCACAGGCGTTGCGGTTGATTGCGTGACGGATATGAGAGATGATGCTCACGACTCAGACATCTGAGCGTGGAAAACAAAGGCAGCACAGTCATGGCAGATCCATTGGGATTAATTGGAGCATCAGGTGCTGGGGGTGTCAGAGGTGTTGGGCCGATCTCGCCCATGCGCCCTGCAAGCAAGCCGACCGATGCCAGTCAGCCAAGTTTTAAGGATGTTCTGATGTCTAATGTCAACGAGGCCAACAAGTTGCAGCAGGATGCGACCAGCGCCATCGAAGACCTGGCAACCGGGAAACGGACTGATGTTGAAGGCGTGCTGTTGGCCACAGCCAAGGCTGACACTGCGTTTCGCCTGCTCCAGTCGGTGCGAAACAAGGTGATGCAGGCGTACGAGGAGGTCAAGCAGATGCGCGTGTGACGGTGCTGTATTTCCAGGTGGGTGTGTCTATGTGTGAGGGGGAATCAATGCAGAGGATTGTTTGGGGGGTGGGGGGGTGATTGTGCATTTCGTGCGCAGCTGCGCATATTCTGCGCGAGGTTGCGCAGTTTCAAGCTGACTGAATGGTTGGGCCGATGGAGATGAGCCAGAAGCGATCGATAATCGCAGTTGGTTGTTGTAGTATGGAATGATGGGGGAGGTTGGTGGTGGGGGTCAGCGTCAGGATGATGCTGAAGGATGACAGGAGGTCTTGGCGTTGGAACGCCTGCGAAAAATATTGCTGACGATTCAGACTTATCTGGGTCAGATGAACCCGAGCCAGAAGCTTTTGATCGGTTCGCTGGTGGTCATCATGCTGATGACGCTGTTTCTTGTCAGCCAGTATGCATCAAAGCCTGCGATGGTGGAGTTGTTGCCTGGGACAACCAGCGAAGACCGTCAGCGGGCGGTGAGCTATCTCTCGACCAATGACATTCGATACAAGGAAATCGATGGCAAGCTGATGGTCTTGGCGGAGGATCGGCCACGGGTTTTGAGTCGACTGAGTGAATCCGGTTTGATGCCTGCGGATCAGGTTCTGATGTTCAAGAACATTGTGGGCAAGCAGAGCCTGACGATGTCGCGGAGTCAGTCAGACCAGCAGTTTACGATTGCACTTGGCAACGAGCTTGCCATGATTATATCCAGATATCGCGGGATCAAGCGGGCGCAGGTGCTTCTGGATGTTCCTGCACCTCATGGTCTGGGTTCGATTGTGCGTCAGCCCACAGCGGCGGTGACAGTATGGACAGCCGATGGTGGGCCATTGAGTCAAAGGCAGGTCGATGCAATTGCTGGCCAGGTCGCAGGCGCACGAGCAGGGCTAAGCCCGCAGAATGTGCGCGTGATAGATGGAACGGGCGTGCAACGGGCAGCCACAAGCGAGGATGATCTGATCCCCACGACCTATCTGGAGCATGCGCACAAGGTCGAACAGCAGATGCGTGACAAGATCCAGAACCTGCTGGGGTACATTCCCGGCAGGATCGTGGCGGTGACAGCACAGGTTGATGTGACCAGACGCAATGAACGGATAAAACGCAACTTTGAAAAAGGTGAAGGCACGATTATTCCTGTGGTTCGTGAGAAAAGTTCGACCAGCGAGCAATCTCAGGCGGGTAGTGCTGCAGAACCGGGCGTTCGATCAAATGCGACTGCGGATATTCGCAGCTCGGGCGGCAACTCGGGCTCGAGCATGAATACGACGGACGATGAGACCGAGCTTCAACCTTTCGTAGGCACGAGCGAAGAAAATGTGGTTGACCCACGGGGGATGCCCACCTGGCTGGCGGTTTCGGTCAATGTGCCTCGGGGGTATGTGGTTCAGCAAGTGCTGGCAAGCAAACCCAAAGCAGATACTGCGAGTGATGGGGCGGGGGGGGATGGGGGGGATGGGTCAGCGGCTGAGCCTGCGGAGGTGCAGGTGAGTGAAGCTGAGGTACTGGCTGCGTTTGATCAGATTAAAAAGGATATCGAAGCGAGCATTCAACCACACCTGCCTCATACGAAATCAGCGGACAGCAGCAAACTCGAACCACAGGGCGATGTGGTGGTTTCGCTGATTCCAGGTGAGGTGCCTGCGACGGGATCATCGGTAGAGCAGGCAGGAATGAGTGGCGGGATTGGGTCGTTGCTCGCATCCGGTGGAGGCAAGACGATCGAGACAGCTGTGCTTTCTGCATTGGCGGTGCTGGCGTTGTTGATGATGGCGCTCATGGTTCGCAAAGCTGCTCGTCAGACGGCGCTGCCAACTGCTGAGGAACTGGTGGGGCTTCCACCACCACTTGAGCGTGAGTCATCCATCATTGGTGAGGCCAGCGAAGGCGATACGCCTTTGACAGGAATCGAGCTTGGTGATGAAGAACTCTCAGCCACGGTGAAACTTGATCAGGTGCGGGAGCTGGTGTCTCAGGATCCCCAGGCATCAGCAAGGCTTTTGAACCGCTGGGTTGTGGAGGATCACTGATGGTGTGTAACAAGCTGAGCAAGGGTGGCAAAATCTGATGGCACGCAAACCTCACGAGAAGCTACCCACCAACCCTGATGAACTCGACGGGCTGACCAAAGCTGCGATATTGCTGTTGAGCGTGGGGTCTGAGCAGGCTCCCAAGCTGTTGGCGGAGATGGGTTCTGAAGCGGTTGAGGAGGTGACGCGGGAGCTTGCGGGTCTGGGTCGAGTGCCGCCGGAGCTTCGGCGCGCGATCGTTGAAGAGTTTTACTTCATGTCGATTGCATCAGCAGGAGCTGAGGAAGGCAATCTTGATTTTGCCAAGATTGTGCTGGAGAACTCGCTTGATCCGAGCATGGCAGATCGTGTGCTTCAGCAGATTCAGACGCAGGTGCAAAAAACGCCTTTCTCTTTTATTCAGCGAGCTGAGAGCGAAAACCTGCTGACCTTTATTCAAGATGAACACCCCCAGACCATTGCGTTGATTGTGTGCCATCTTGCGCATCATAAAGCTGCAGAGATTCTGGGCGGGCTGCCGGTGCAGAAGCAGATTGAGGTTATCAAGCGGATAGCCAACATGGAGCAGACCAATCCGGAGATTATTCGTGAGGTGGAGAAGGGGCTTGAGAGTCGCTTGAGCAACATGTTGACGCAATCGATGGAGAAGACAGGCGGGGTGCCTACGGTCGCAGAGATTCTCAACCTAGCAGATCGGGCGACGGAAAAGACGATCATGGAGGGGCTTGAGTCTGATGATCCTGATCTGGTGGAACAAATCCGCAGGTTGATGTTTGTGTTTGAAGACATTTTGCTGGTCGATGACAAGGGCATCCAGTCGGTGCTTAAAGAAGTGGACAACGAAGAGCTTTCGTTGGCGCTCAAGACGGCATCTGAAGATCTGAAACAGAAGATCCTGGGGAACATGTCTGAACGAGCCGGTGCGTTGATTGCTGAAGATATGGAGTTTATGGGGCCGGTGCGTGTGAGTGATGTTGAAGCAGCTCAGCAGCGGATCGTGGACATCGTCAGGCGTCTGGAAGAGACTGGCGAGATCATGATCTCAGGGCGTGGTGATTCAACGGAGATGATCGCGTGATGGTGCATCTGGAGCAATGGCCATGGGCATGATCCGGGGTACACAGGCCAAGCGGGCAGCCCGAGACGCGGTGGTGCTTGACCTGGGTGATCTGCAAAGACAGGGTCAGGTGTTGATCGCTCGAGCCCAGGCGCAGGCTGATCAGATTCTGGCTGAGGCTCGTGAACAACGACAGCAAATTATCAATGGTGCTGACAAGGTTGGTCATGCCCAGGGGTATGAACGAGGGCTCGGCGAAGGCAGAGAAGCCGGCCTGAAAAAGGCAATGGATGAGGCGTTGGAGAGAAATGCTGCTGACATTGAGCGTCTGGTTGTTAGCTGGTCCAGTGCGTTTGAAGAGTTCGAAGCATCTCGCCAGCGCATGTTGCTTGAAACAGGCGAGGATGTGCTGGTGTTTGCGATGCAGATTGCAAGAAAGGTAACTCACCGCGTGGTCGAGCATGATCCCAGCGTGGTGATTGATCAGATCAAAGCGGTGCTTCCCCTGGTGATAGAGCCGACCGGGCTGAGGATTTCGGTGCATCCTGAAGATGTGACAATGGCACAGCAGGCGCTTGAGCCGATCATGACCAGGCTCAACGCCTCTGCTAGCGCAAATATTGTTGAAGATGCAGAGCTGTCACGGGGATCATGTGTGGTGCATTCCCCCGCTGGCGGCGGCATGATCGACGCTTCGATCGGTACACAGCTTGATCGGATTGCAGAACAGATTGGGGTTCAACCGGGGAGCATGCACGCTGAGGAAGCTGAATAATGAAGGTGATTCAGCGTGCACAGAAGCTGCTTGAGGGTATTCAACCCAGGCTTGTACAGGGTCGTGTGTGGGCGTTGAAAGGACTGACGCTTCTGGTGGGGGATCTGCCCTTGCCTGTGGGGTCGCTGGTGTGGGTGCAGACCAGGCAAAGCGAAGATGTGTTCGCTGGTTCTGCGAAGATGAGTGATGGCACGCAGGGTGGGGTGGCGGGGGAAGTTGTGGGATTTGACAATGCGCATGCGGTGGTGATGTTGCTTGGGCCGACGCAAGGTATTCGAGTGGGGGATTTTGTCAAAGGCATGAATACGAGTCAGACGGTTGGAGTATCCAGACAGATGCTCGGCCGGTGTATTGACGGGCTGGCCCGGCCGATTGATGGCAAGGGTGCGATTCTTGATGGGGTCCATGTGCCTTTGCATCCAGATCCTGTGCCTGCGATGGATCGAAGGCGAATTGATACCGCACTTGAAACAGGTGTGCGCGCGATTGATCTGATGACGACGCTGGGACGAGGCCAAAGGCTTGGCATCTTTGCGGGACCGGGTGTAGGCAAGTCAACACTTTTGGGGATGATCTCGCGCGGGTCAGCGGCGGATGTGAATGTGATTGCGTTGATCGGTGAAAGAGGCCGGGAGGTGCGGGATTTTGTAGAAAAGAATCTTGGTCCAGAGGGGATGGCGCGGAGTGTTGTTGTAGTGGCGACCAGTGACGAGTCGCCATTGCTTCGCATCAGGGCTGCGATGGTTTCGTGTGCCATTGCGGAGTTTTTCCGTGATCAGGGGCAGGATGTGTTGTTGGTAATGGATTCGGTGACACGGTTTGCACATGCTCAGCGGCAGGTTGGTTTGAGTGTTGGCGAGCCTCCCGCGACCAAGGGGTATACACCCAGCGTGTTTGCGCTGCTACCGATTTTACTTGAGCGGGCGGGAGCTGTGGAACCGGATGCCGAGGGCGAAGGGGGCGGGTCAATAACGGGGATCTATACGATTCTGGTCGAAGGCGACGACATGACCGAGCCTGTGGCAGATGCTGCGCGAGGGATTCTGGACGGGCATGTGATATTGTCGCGCAAGCTTGCCCAGCACGGGCATTATCCTGCGATAGATGTACTTGATTCTGTGAGCCGTGTTGCTGATGACATCTGTGATCAAGATCAGATTGCAGCGCGTCGTCAGGTGATGGCGATGATGGCGCGATATGCAGAGGTTGAGGATCTTGTGCAGATCGGCGCGTATGTGCGAGGGAGCAATCCGCAGGCAGATGTTGCCATTGACTATCAGCCTCGGATCAACGAGCTTTTGTGTCAAGGTGAAGGCGAGTCATCGGCGATAGGGCAATCCCGGAGTTTGCTTGTGAAACTGGCGGTGGAATCTTCGCGTGCTCTGGAAGGCTTGCAGGGCGCGACGGTGGGGAGAAAGTAAGCGATGGCAAGGTTCAAATTCAGGCTTCAGCCGGTGCTGGACAAGCGCAGCCGCGAAGAGCGTCAGCAGCAGATGAAGGTTGCAGAGCTCGAAAAACAGAGGTTGGAGTTGGAGCGGCAGATCATGCAATGCCAACGGGTGCTCACAGCAGAGCGGGAATCCATGCGAACGCAGCTTGGTGTCAATACACATCAGGTTGTGGATATTGAACAGATCAGGCTTCGTGCCAACAGCTCGCTTCGGGTGACAACCCAGGCACAAAGGGCAGCGGTAGAGCTGGCAGGTGTGTATAAGAGGCTGGGTTCGGCGCGTGAGTTGCTGAAGGAAAAGGTTGTGAGTCGAAAAGCGGTGCAGATGCTCAAATCGCGCCAGCATGAGCGGTGGCAGCAGGATCAGAACAGGGTGCACAATGCTGCAATGGATGAGATTGCAATGGCAGCAGCAGCGAGGAAGATGGCATGAAAACGATCTGGAGCGTGCTTTCGATCATCGGAGTGGCGCATTTGCTGGCACTTTTGGGGTTTGTGGGCTGGCTGGGGGCATCGGGCAGGCTTGATCGAAGTCGGATTGATCAGACCACGGGGATTTATTCGATTTCGGTGGCGCAGGAGAAGGCTGCCCAGGAGCAGCTTGAAAAAGAGGCTGCCGCTGCAGAGGCTGGGATCAGCGCTGTGACTCGTGAGGTCAAGTCTGACGGGCCACCATTGACTGCTGAGCAGATCCTGGAGGTGAAGCTCGAACAGAGTGAGGCAGATCTTGCACGGATTCGCAGGCTTCGCAAGGAGGTTGAGGATCTCAAGTATTCACTGGTTCAAGAGAGGCGGACGCTGGATGAAGCTCGCGAGGCATTCATGGCAGAGCGCACCGCGTTTGATGATCGGCGTTCAAAGATTCGTGATTTTGAAGGGCAGGCGCAGTTCAAAAAGGCGGTTGGTGTGCTTGAAGCCATGAAGGCAGACGAAGCCCGCGATGCGCTGCAGGCTTATCTGGATGCGGGCAATACCGATCAGGCGGTGTCATACCTCAATGCGATGGAAGGCCGGGTGCTGGGCAAGGTCATGCGATCGTTCACGAAGCAGGACCCTGTTGTGGCAGCGGATTTGCTGGATCGTCTTCGTACTCACGGCCTTAAGGCTGGCGGGTTCGAAGGTAACAGTGAATGACACAACTCAGTATTTCGCAACAAACAACACACTCACCCAATCAGACTGATCGCGATCAGAAATTGCCTCAGGGCGATGTCATTGGTGTATTTCAGGCTCAACTTACATCCATGCAAAGTGCCGGGGTGACAAAGATCCTGCGCGATGTGCCTCTGGAAATAATGGACCATGCTGGTGAGGTTCGCAGCCAGGTACGCAAGCAAAGAGTAAAAGAAAATGCGCAAAAACAAGTTGCTGAAGAAGCGCAGGATTTACGCCTGCAGCGCAAGTCTAACTTGAGAGCACAGTTGGCTGATTCATCTCCCGGGGCAGATCTGAAAGGTGCTCAGCTCAGCGATCAGATCAAACAACAGGAGATTCGCTCGCAGAGGAAAGCTCCTGCAAAGCATGCTCAGGTACAACGATCAGACAACGCATCCCCCAGAGCTGACAGTTCCAGTGCTACACGCGCACAAGGCCAGCCGGTTTCGGATCAGGCGTCTTCAGGTTTTAACTCGTCAGGGCCAGTCAGTACGGCAGAGCCTGTGAGTGATGGAACTCACCAGTCTGGTGCAGGTTCATCTCGGGCAGATCAGGCTGTGCAGGCGAATGCGGGAGCCGCGTCGTCAACAGCTCAACAACCCGTGCAAACAGGCAAAAACGGCATTTCGAGTGTGCCATCTGTTCGCGCTGGGGCGGATTCTGCAGCGGGGGGGCGGTTGACTGATGCAGGTGTTGTGCGAGTGAATCCAGCGGGCAATGCTGGGGATCGATCGAGCATGACCAACGGGCGACTGGCACAAGGGGCGAGTGCTGGCAAGGGACAGCGAGCCGCCGGGGCTGATGAGGCGCAGCTCTTTGGTGCGCAGCTGCGCCGAGGCATGGCTGCGGTGCTCAAGCAGGGGGCGACCCAGGGTAACGGGCGAGTCACACTCCGATTGCGCCCCGAGGCGCTGGGTGAGTTAAAGATTCAGATGGACATGAAGGAGGGGGTGGTGCAAGCCCGGTTTGAGGTGACGACTCAGCAGGCACGCGGGTTGCTGGATGAACACTTGCCAGCATTGAGAGCTGCGCTTCAAGCGCGCGGGCTGGCGGTTCATCGGTTGGAAGTGAGCGTGATGCTGGAGGGCAAAGCGCAGAGCTACATCGATGAGCAACAAGAATCGTCTGGGCAGGATGCCCGGGCAGGACAGCACGGAAACGGATCGCACGGAGGCGATGAAGCCCATGCACAGTTGGCTGGGAGTGGGACTGGGAGATGGGGTGGGGGTGAGCGTGCGTCAGGCGGAGCCGACGCAAAAACCAATGGACACCTGGACATCGAGGATCGATCCCAGGGGCATGCCCAGCTGACAGAGGATGCTGTCATTGATGGGCGGGTTGATGCGATTGCGTAAAAGACGGAGCTGACAGCGCGATCAGATTAAATCAGGAGCTTTGATATGAGCGCAATTAGTGCTTTTGACGCCAGCGGTGCGCCCAGTGGGGCTGCTAACGCCTACAGCCAGCTCAACAGCGAAGATTTCGTCAAGATCATGCTGACGGAGTTGAGCAATCAGGATCCACTGGAGCCAAGTGATACCTCAGCACTGCTCGATCAAATGGCAAACTTGCGCACGATCCAGGGCAACATTGATCTGGGCGACCGGATGGAAGCACTGGTGGCGCAGAACGAACTGGCATCCGCAGCCACGCTGATCGGCACACGCGTTTCGGGTTTGAGTGAAACGCTTGATAGTGTTGAGGGTGTGGTGCGTTCGGTGGTTCGGACTGATGAGGGGCCGATACTGACGCTGGAAGATGGCTCGCTGATGCGCATGAGCAATCTGTTGCGCATTGATGATCAGGCGGATCAATCAACGGGTGATGCGTCGTGACCAGTCAGCCTATGGACCTGCTGCGTCTGCTTGATGCTTCAGCATCAACGGTGCGAGGTTCGATTGCCCAGGGTTCGGTGAGCCCGGGCGGATTTGCGCAGCTTCTGGAAAAGGCAGAGCAGGGTGTGGTGCGATCGGGGCGCACGGTGAGTGTTGATGGGGCTGCGGGTATTGATTTGAGTATGGAGCAGCTGGACCGAATCGCTGAAGCTGCGGATCGTGCTGAGGCATCCGGGGCGCTGTATGTTGCGGTGCTGATCGATGGCAGAGCCTTTGCACTGGATGTTGCGCAGAGGCAGATCACCAGCGAGCTTGATCAGCATTCTGCGCAGGTGTTTTCTGGTTTGGAGGGCGTGGTGGCGGTGCCTTCAAGCGAGGATGGAAAAGATGAAGACGGGGTGGTGGTACCCGGCGACAGCTCAAGGATGATGCAGAGTCTGGCGGGTGTGTTGCCTGGCAATGAATCAGTCCGAAACCTGCTGGCGGAGATGATCTCCAAAGCCATCGGGGCATAAGAACAGGGAATTACGATGGCATCGACGATGGCTTTCTTTACGGGTGTATCAGGTCTGAATGCGCATGCTCGCAGGCTGGATGTGATCAGTAACAACATCGCCAATGTGAATACAACCGCATTCAAGTCAAGCCGAGCGATCTTTGAAACACAGTTCAGCAGAACACTCCGCGAGGGAAGCAAACCCAATACGGACATTGGAGGCTCAGACCCTTACCAGGTCGGCATGGGGGTCAAGGTCGCTGGTACGCAGCGGAACATGACCGATGGAACCATCTCGGGATCTGGCAATCAACGAGATCTGGCGATCGAAGGCGATGGGTTTTTCGTACTCAGGCAAGGCACTTCGCAGGTTTACACTCGCGCAGGAGATTTTCGCGCTGATGCGTTGCAGAACCTTGTCACCGTTGATGGGGATGTCGTTCAAGGCTATGGCGTAGATTCCAACTTCAACATCATTACAGGTGCAGTCAAAGATGTGAAGATCCCGCTGGGTTCAATGACCATCGCAGAGGCAACGACAACGGTTCGTTTTGCGGGTAATCTCAATGCTGATGGGGATCTTCCCACACATGGCTCGCTGACTACGCTGATGGCCACTCTCACCGAGGGGTTTTCGCTCATCTCAACTGCGACGGTCCCGGCACTGGCACCAGATGTACTCACGACGGACAGTTTGCTGACAGAGATTGAAGATCCACTCTTGCCGGGCAGCGACACGCCCATGTTCTCAAGTGGGCAGACACTGGAAATTCGCAATGCTGAAAGAGGCAACCGAGTGTTGCCCGAGGCTCAACTTCTTATCACAACAGCAACAACCGTGCAGGAGTTTCTCGGCTTTCTCAATGAAGCATTGGGCATCAACACCAACGCAGGGAACAACCCCGATGGCCAAGCCCCTGGCGCGGTTCTGGATCAGCAAGTCGGTGGCATATCGATCATCGGCAACACGGGAACAGTGAACAGCATCGAGCTGGATTCATCGGACATTCGCCTGCTGGATTCAGGTGGAAATTTTGTGCGTCAGCCGTTTGTTGCTCTGGCTAAAGCCAAGGCTGACGGCGAATCTGTGCGAACTTCATTCAATGCGTTTGACTCGCTGGGGACACCTGTAGAGATTGATCTGGCCATGGTGATCGAGAGCAAGAGCAACACCGGCACAACATGGCGATATTTCGCTGAATCAGCAGACGATTCGGACATCGATCTGACGATTGGCACGGGAACAGTTTCGTTTGATTCGTTTGGCCAGTTGACAGATGGCAGCCCGATCAGCGTTAAAGTTGATCGCGATGGCACGGGTGCGGTGACGCCTCTGGTCTTGTCGCTTGAACTGTCAGGCGAGACCGATAATGTGACATCCTTGACGGATGTGGGATCAACCCTGGCAGCGACTTTTCAAGATGGTGCGCCCATCGGCACGCTGGTGGACTACTCGATTGGGAGCAACGGGATCATCTCGGGGTTGTTTTCCAATAATGTCTCTCGGACGCTCGGTCAGATCGCATTGGCATCGTTTACCAATGCTGGCGGGTTGGTGGATGAAGGGAACAGTGTGTTTCGTGCAGGTGGTAACAGTGGCGAAGCGGTTATTACTGAACCGGGATTGTTTGGAACGGGCAGGATTGTGGCGGGGGCTGTTGAGCTTTCAAATGTTGATCTGAGCCAGGAGTTTATCGAGTTGATCCTGACATCAACGGGGTATTCAGCTTCGACGCGGGTGATATCAACTGCCAACGACTTGCTTCAGCAACTGCTTTTGCTGGGCCGATGATGGACCGATAGGAATGGGGGAGTTTTGATGTGATAACGCTGACGCGACTCAATGGCAACCAGTTCGTTCTCAACGCGGAACTTATCCGGACGGTTGAGGAATGCCCGGACACGGTGATCACGCTGATCAATGGCGACCGTGTGATTGTCAAGGAAGCGATGAAGCGGGTGGTAAACCTGTCGATTGAATACGGGCGACATCTTCGACGCCTGATCCCTATGGACCCACCTCCGACGGGTTGAGGCGAGATGTTGAGGTTAAGTGCTGTGCGGGGCGTTCCGATGAAATGAGCGACGAGGGTGTGAATGCATCTTGTGTCGCAGGAGGAACGCCGCGTGGATATCGGAACCGTCGCGGGATTAGTCATAGCGGTGATTGCTATCGTGCTGGGCATCGTGCTCGGCGGTGGCTCCGTTGGTGCGTTGATCGATGTGACGAGCATCTTTGTGGTGTTCATGGGCACATTGGGTGCATGTGTGATCTCGATCCCGCTGGCCAGGATACTAAAGCTTCATACGGTCTATCTGCAGTCGATCTTTGGCAAGTCCACAGATTCCACCAAGACCATCAGGGATCTGGTTCATTACGCTGAGGTCGCCCGGCGCGAGGGTATTTTGAGTCTGGAAAACATGACCTCGGAGATGGACAACGAGTTTATCGTGCGGGGGATAAAGATGGCAGTTGACGGGACAGACCCGGAGCTGATCCAGACCATTATGGATACCGAGCTTGAAGCCTTGATGGATCGTCACACTCAGGGCAAGAAGATCCTGGACACGATTGCCAAGTATGCACCGGCGTTTGGGATGATCGGGACGCTGCTGGGTTTGATCTTCATGCTCAAAGGCATGGAGGACCCCTCAACGATTGGCCCGAGTATGGCCGTGGCACTGGTGACGACGCTCTATGGTGCATTGATCGCCAACATTCTTGCGAGCCCGGTAGCAGACAAGCTGGCTGCCAAGGACGCTGAGGAAGTCCTGGTCAAGTCGATGATTATTACGGGCGTGATGGCGATTCAGTCTGGGGATAACCCGCGCATTGTTGAGAGCAAGCTGTTGACATTCCTGCCTCCATCGCAGCGCAAGGCGTTTGAAGAGCAACAGGAGGCTGCCTAGCCATGGCCAAACGAAAACCACCTGATGAAGATGGAATCCCCGAGTGGGTACTTACATTTGGCGATCTGATGACGCTGCTGCTGTGTTTCTTTATTCTACTGGCAGCGTTCAGCGAGATTAAAAAAGATGTTGAATACCAGGAAGTTGTGAAATCACTCCAGGAAGCGTTCGGGTATCAAGGTGGTATCGGGCGTGTACCCAATGATTCAGATCCAAATAACATTCCCAACAGTAATCCCAGTGAGGATTATGCAAGTCGAAAGCTGGACGACAAAGCCATGGCTCAGGTTCAGGACCCCAACATGGTGGGCAAGAACGAGAAGGTGAGCATTGTCAATCCCGGCGAGAAGTTCGTCATCGGAGGCTCTTTGCGTTTTGAAGCGGGTTCAACAGTGCTCTCGCCAGCGGTTAAAAGAACACTCAAAGATACCATTGCAAAGAAGATCAAGGATCGCAACAACAAGATCGAGATCCGCGGCCATGCCTATGGCCCTGAAGACCGCAAAGCCTCCGGACTGGACTACATCGATCTGAGTTTCAAGCGAGCCAAGGCTGTTGCTCGATTTCTGATTGATGAGTGTTCGATCAGCCCCACGATTCTGGAAGTGGTGGCGGTGGGGGATTCAGAGCCTGCCAAGATCGATCGAAGCGGCTCAAGGTCTGATCCGGGCAACTGGCGCGTGCAGGTGGTGTTGACTGAAGTGACGGTCGATCAGGTCAATCCGGATCCTTTTGGAACGGGTAGATGACAGATACATGGTGGGAACGAACCAATGAGCGATGAACAGGAAAATACCGAAGCAGAATCAACCGAGAGCGTCAAGAAAAAGTCGCCCATGCTGGTCATGATCATCGTGGCTGCATTGATGGTTACCGAAGGTGCGGGTGTGTTTGTTTTTATGAAGATGACAAGCCCCAAACCTGTTGAAGCGGCTGAGCTTATGGGCGAGGACGAAGCTTCTGGCGACACTCTCGTTGAGATTCAGCTTCTGGGCGATCGATTCCAGAACATGCAGCAGGGCCGAGTGTGGTCGTGGGAGATCGAGATCTTCCTCAAGGTCAAGACACGCAACAAGGAACGCGTTGAAAAGATCCTTGAAGAGCGCCAGGCTGAGATCAGGCAAGGCATTGGCCAGATCATCCGCAAAGCCAAACATGCCTATCTCAAAGAGCCGGGGCTGGAAACGCTCCACCGTCAGGTGATCGCGTATGTGAACAAGGTCTTCGGGACTGATGCTGATGGCATGAACCGTATCGACCAGGTTCTGATTCCTCGTTGTCGAGGTGTGCCTCGGGACTTCTAAAATTCGTTTGTCCTTGCTCGTGAAAGAAAGTCGCGCAATGTTTGCCGATCGTGCGATAAAAGTAGCGGACACCAGCGAACTGGTCCGATGCTATGAATCGTTCGGAGTCGATGTGTGCGTCTGGAACAGGCAATCTTTGCGCATCGGCTGAGAGTATGCGAATGCGGAGCGATCGCAAGCGAGGGCAAGGATGGCCGATCAGGAACAGGACAGCACGGAACCTCAGTCTGAGGATCAACAGCCAGCCGGGCCCGATGGTGGGAGGCCTGATGGCAGTGATATCCAAGATACGGGTGAAGATGGTGCCAGCGAAGCTGAACTCGCCACGCTGCGGGCAGCTCAAGAAGCGGTCGCGGGTCTTGGTGATGACTCTGCAGCCCAGAGCGATGCCGATACTGGAGCAGCCTCCGCACTGGAAGCCGCCCAGGAAGCCATCGCAAGTCTTGGCACGGGTGACGATTCAATTGCGACGCCTCCTGAGAGTTCGCCCAGCTCAGACCCACAACCATTTGAGATGCCTGCACTTGATGAGCCCGGGCTTGTTGGCGAGGGAAACAGCGAGATCGATTTGCTTTCGGATGTCAATCTGGATGTCAAAATCGAGCTGGGCCGAGCCCGCATGCTGGTTGAAGATGTTCTGAGACTTGCTGATGGTGCGGTCGTTGAGCTTGACAAACTCGCCGGTGATCCCGTGGATGTGTATGTCAATGATCGGCTGGTCGCGCGAGGCGAAGTGCTTGTGCTCAACGAAAACTTCTGTGTACGAGTAAACGAAATCATCAAGAACGATCCGGATTAACAAGGCGGACCACATTTTTCTTTCGATCCGACGACAGCGGAGCTGTCATTTCAAGTCGCCAGGATGGCACCATGATCGGCCCAGGTAGATTGACAGTTCGTTTGAGATTGCTGGAAGCAGCCTGTCTGTGCCTGTGCGCATCGTTTTCATACGCCCAAAGCACAACTCAGTCCTTCGGCCCCCCCCTCCCCCCCCCAACCCAGGAATCCAGCACAATCACTGAACTGGCTGAAGCTGACAATGGTGTCGTCCAGAAAGACGAGACTGCTGGAGGAGTGGATTTGAATGGGCAGGTGACTCCTGTCACCACAAAGCAGCCCACGATCAAGACAGGGCAGGCACGCACTGCACGCCCTCTTGGTTTGCCAACTGATCGATCGACTCTGACCAGCAACCTGCAGAAACCCGCCAAGGGCGATGATACCGCGTGGATATGGAAGACTTCGCTCGCATTGGGCGGGGTTGTGATGCTGATCGTGTTGTTTGCGGGTGTGCTGCGTTTTACCGCCCGGTTTCGAGGCGGGATTGCTGGCGATCTGGGACCCGGCGGGCGGGCTCCTTCGGGACTGCTGGAAGTGCTTGGCAGATATCCAGTTGGCAGAGGCGTGCAACTGGTTCTGTTGCGTGTTGATCGGCGCGTGCTGTTGCTCAGCCAGAGTGCTGGGGGCAAACTTTCTGGTCAGCGATTCGCGGTGCTCACCGAAATCACCGACCCCGACGAGGTTGCATCGATTCTTGTCAAAGCCCGTGATGAAGAAGGTGCCTCGATGAGTAAGCGATTCCAGGCACTTTTAGGCCAGTACGAACAGAATGGCCTGCCCGATGAGCCAGCAGTTGATCGCAGGGTTGATCGCAGCATGACCCAGAACGAGCATGGCGATCGAGTTGAGCTCTGGAACGATCAAAGTGTTGATATCCCGATCGTGGAAGTGCCACCCAGAGGGATGGGGGGCCCGGGGGGTCGGGGGGGTCGGGGGGGGCGGGGGCGTCTCAGCAGGCCCAGTGGGAGTATCGGGGCATGAACCTGGCAAGGCTTACATTGGTGCTCAGTCTGGGGCTGAGTCTGGCATTGTTTGCGTGCAGTGCAAGCGGGCAGGCGGTGCTTGGGCCTCCGGTTCAAGGTGAACCGGCTTTGGCTGCTGCAGCGACTCCGGTGCTCCCAGCTTTTCCCGAGTTTGCTTCGGGCCAGTCGATAAACCCGCTTGAGATGCTTGAGTCGGTGGGGCAATCACTCCCCGGCGGCGGGTCCGATGGCCCCAGAGGCATGTCCGCAGCACTCAACATCATGCTGATGTTGACAGTGATCTCGCTGGCACCGTCGATCATGCTCATGACCACCAGCTTTATCCGCATCATTGTGGTGCTGGGGCTGATGAAACAGGCGATGGGTACGCAAAGCCTGCCTCCATCGCAGGTCATCGTTGGTCTGGCGTTATTTATGACGCTTCTGGTGATGACGCCGACGATCGACCGGATTCATGAAGAAGCCATTGTGCCTTATCGCAATGGGCAGATCACTGACTATGAAACGCTCTGGGACAAGGCAAAGCAGCCCGTGCGAGATTTCATGTTTGATCAGATCCAGGCGACGGGCAACTGGTCGAGCCTGTACATGGTGTTGAACTACCGAGGTGTTGATACCTCTCAACCTGAGCTTCTCACCGAAGATGATGTTGATCTGATTTCGCTGATTCCTGCGTACATGCTGAGTGAACTCAAAACTGGTTTTCTGATGGGTTTTCGTGTGTACTTGCCCTTCCTTGTGATCGACATGGTGGTTGCGAGTTTGTTGATCTCCATGAGCATGATGATGTTGCCTCCGGTATTGATCAGTCTGCCATTTAAAATTCTGCTGTTTGTGCTGGTCGATGGCTGGCAACTGGTGGTGGGCAGTCTGCTTTTAAGCTTCAGGCAAGAAACCCTTGAACTTTCAAGTGTCAGCGACATCTCAACAGCCATCACAACCAGTGCCATTGTGGCAGCAGAACCTGTTGTGCATGCTGCGGGATTGGTCTATGGCGGGTTGGTGTACACATGTCTGGGGTAGTGAGATTGGAGTTGCTGTAATGATGTACGACGATTCAGCGGTTTTTCTCGTTCGAGAAACACTAATGATGGCACTTAAAATCGCGGGGCCGATTCTTTTGGCCGGGGTGTTGATCGGGCTTTTTATCAGCTTGCTCCAATCGGTGACTTCCATTCAGGATCAGACGCTGACATTCGTTCCCAAGATCCTGGTGATGATGGGCGTGGCGATTTTGATCATCCCGTGGATCGTTCAGAGGCTCGTCGAGTTTGCTGAACGGATGCTCAGCCTCTTTTAGCCTCGAAAGGTCGCTCCCTGACAATGTTGTCCATTGAGCCCATGCTGAATCATGTTGTACCCTTGATGCTGGTCATATTTCGACTGGCAGGGCTGTTTATATTCAGTCCCATGCTGGCAGGGCTTGGCGTGACTCGCCAGATCAAGGTCTTGCTGGCGGTGTCGCTGGGGTTGTCGGTGTATGTGTCTGCGCCCACAGCGGTGCAGACCATGCCCAGTGCAGATCTGATATCACTGGTGCCCATGATTGCGGGCGAGTTACTCATCGGCGTGGTGGTGGGGTTGATTGCACTGGTGCCTCTGGTAAGCCTGAACCTGGCGGGAATGATACTGGGTCAGCAGATGGGGCTGGGTGTGGCGCGAGTTTTTAATCCCGCAGCAGGATCTGACTCAAGCATCATCGGCCAACTGCTGTTTTTTCTGGGGCTATGGGGTTTCATCGCCATGGGAGGCTTTGAATGGCTTTTCATTTCGGTTGCAGATACCTTTGCGCGGGTTCCTGTGGGCAGCGTGTTGATGACCGATGCGCCTCTGGATCTGCTGGTGGCAGTGGTGACATCGGGGTTTGATCTGGCGCTGCGTGTGGCAGCTCCGGTCTTGAGCGCGGTGCTTCTGGAAACGCTGGCGACCGGGTTTGTGATGAAGACCATGCCTCAGTTGAACATTCTGAGTGTGGGGTTTCCTATCAAGATTGCTTTGGGTTTGATTGTGCTGGGGTCGAGTTTGCTTGCCATCAGTCAGGCTGCAGACGACGAGATGGCACAGGTGCTTCGTGCGGTGGGAGACTGGACATCGTCTCTGGGAACTCAAGCCGGAGGCGTGAACGATGGCTGAGGATCTGGGAGAAAAAAGCGAGAAGGCCACGCCGAAAAAACTTCAGCAGGCGCGAAACAAGGGGCAGGTTCCTAAAAGTCAGGACTTTACCGCTGCGATTGAACTGGCGGGAGGCATGATCCTGATCTTCTTGTTTCTTTCCATGCTGGGAACTTCCATGTTCAGGATGTTTGAGCGGGTTCTTTCCAGCCAGACGCTTGGCTCGCCGATCTCGCCCACAAGCGTTGATGCAATCGCATGGTTTGTATTCATGACAGCGTTGCGTGTTCTGCTTCCCATCTTCGGGCTGGTGTTCATCGTGGCGTTTTTGGCCAACTTCCTGCAGGTCGGTCCCTTGTTTACTCTGGATCCCATCAAGCCAAAGCTCGACAAGATCAATGTGATCTCGGGGATCAAAAGGCTGTTCTCCCTGAGGAATCTCATCAAATCGCTCGTCAACACATTCAAACTCGTGTTTGTTCTGGGAACTGCGATTCTGGTCATTCGTCACAATGAGCCTCAGTTCGTCACGCTCCCTCTGCTTGAGCTGTTTCCCGCAGCAATGCTGGTCGGCAGGATGCTGGCGGAATTGGTCATCTGGCTGCTTGTGATCATGCTGATCATCGGCATCATCGATCTTGTCTATCAGCGCTGGCAACATCGCAAAGATCAGAAAATGACCAAGCTGGAAGTCAAAGACGAACGAAAGAGCATGGATGGCGATCCCGAAACCCGCAAACGCCGCATGAAGATGGCAGCTGAGATCGCCATGCAGCAGATTAAATCAGCGGTGCCAGAAGCTGATGTAATCGTGACCAACCCTACGCATTTTTCCGTTGCGTTGAAATATCGTGATGGTGAAATGGAAGCTCCCAAAGTCGTCGCCAAGGGTGCAGACCTGCTGGCGTTTCGCATCAGAGAGATTGCCCGGGCCAATGGCATACCCATTGTAGAGAAGCCGCCTCTGGCACGCGGGCTTTACTGGGGGGTCGAGATTGGACAGGAAGTTTCGCCCGAGTTTTACCAGGCCATCGCAGAGGTCCTGGCTTATGTCTATCGCATGAAAGAGCAGAACGCAGCATGAGAGTATTTCACAACGACTGATCCATGGCATTGAAAAAAGCCCAACCCAGTTTCCCCGCCTGGATGCTTCAGATTCAAAAGCATCGGCATCTGATCGTGCCCGTAGGCTTTGTATTGATGCTTGGCGTGATTCTTGTCCCCATGGCGACATGGTTCATGGACATCATGATCGCAGCAAATATCAGCCTCGCGGTCATCATCCTGCTGACAACCATCTACATGGAAAAACCGCTCCAGTTTTCCGTGTTTCCCTCGCTGCTCCTGGCGACAACGCTGCTCAGGCTCGTACTTAATATTGCAACAACCCGGCTCATCCTTGGCGGCAAGGCGCATTCTGCAGATCAGGCTATTGGCATTGCAGGCAAGGTTATCAGCGCATTTGGCGACTTTGTAGCTGGTGAATCGCTGGTCGTCGGCGTCATCATCTTCCTGATCCTCGTGGTGGTGCAGTTCATGGTCATCACCAAAGGCGCCACCCGCATCAGTGAAGTGGCTGCCAGATTTACCCTCGATGCCATGCCCGGCAAACAGATGGCGATCGACTCGGATCTCAACGCAGGAATCATCGACGAAGCCCAGGCACGCCATAGGCGTGAAGAAATCTCACGCGAAGCAGACTTCTTTGGTGCGATGGACGGTGCTTCCAAGTTCGTCCGAGGCGACGCCATCGCAGGTATCCTGATCACCGCAATTAACATTCTCGGCGGCTTTGCCATCGGTGCCCTGCAAAATGGCTGGCCCATCGGCCAGACCGCAGAGGTCTATACCAAGCTGACCATCGGCGATGGTCTGACCAGTCAGCTTCCCTCATTTATCATCTCCATCGCTGCAGCCCTCATCGTCACGCGCTCAGGCTCTGATCAGGATCTCGGCACAGAGCTGACGGGACAGCTCATCAGTCAGCCTAAAGCTCTGGTGATCACCGCGGGTTTTCTCTCTGTCCTGGCGCTGACTCCCCTGCCCACGATTCCGCTCCTTGCCATCGCAGGCGTGCTTGGCGCCATGGCTTTCTTTACTACAAAATCGACAAATGATGCAATCGCTGAGGAACAGGAACTCCAGCAGACTGCCCAGGCACCCGAGCCGACTCCTGTTGAATCGCTCATGAAGGTTGATACGCTGGAGTTGGAGGTCGGTTATGCTCTGGTCGCGTTGGTGGATCAGGCTCAAGGCGGCGACCTGCTCGACAAAATCACCAGCATCCGCAGGCAGCTGGCACTGGATCTGGGTTTTGTTATGCCGCCGGTGCGCATCCGCGACAACATGCAGATAGATCCCAACGAGTATCGTGTCAAGATTCGGCTGAATCCGGTCGCAGTGGGTTCGGTTTATCCCGGCCGACTGCTGGCGATGGACCCCGGCATCGCGACAGGTCCTATTGATGGCGATCCCACCACCGAGCCCGCTTTTGGTCTGGAAGCATGGTGGATAGATCCTGCGCTCCAGCGCCGTGCTGAGACTATGAACTACACCGTGGTAGATGCGACCAGCGTTCTTGGAACCCATCTGACAGAAATCGTCAAACACCATGCTCACGAGCTACTGACCCGTGAGGAGGTCATGAACCTCATAGAACAGCTCAAGGACCGGTCGCCTCGCCTGGTCGAAGAGGTCATTCCGGGCATCGTCAAACCCGCTGACCTGCAGAAGGTGCTCCAGAACCTGCTTCGTGAGCGCATCGGCATTCGTGATATGGAAACCATCGTCGAAACACTGGCTGAGTGGGCACCCAAAACACAAGATGTTGATATCCTCACCGAGTATGTACGCAACAGCTTGCGTCGGTGGGTCAGTCAGCAGTTTGCCGAGTTGACCGATGACGGAGCACAACGCATCGTGTGCGTCACACTGGATCCTGTGCTTGAGGACATGATCAACGCCTATGTGGACAGGTCGGGAGTGGGAACGACGGTCACCATGCCTCCGGATGTCGCTACGCGCGTGACCGAGCAGATCATGCAAGGCGTTAATCGCCTGGTTACAGCGGGACATCAGCCTGTGGTCATCGCATCGCCTCAGGTTCGTGCGGTTGTCAGGCAGCTTGTTGAACCATCCGCGCCATCTGTTGCGGTACTGGGGTACAACGAAATCATTCCTGGTATCCAGGTTGAATCGGTGGCATTGATCACATCTCCTGAAGGTTTAGCAGTCGGAGTTGCCTGATCCACTGGCACGCTGGTCAACAATTGGGTACACTGTTTGTGTTGTTCTAAGCGACGCGATCAAGGCTCAGCAGGATGCTGAGAATTAGTGCCAAGGATTGGCCGATGACCATGAAAATTTATCGTGCTCAGACGATGGCTGATGCGCTCACTGAGGTCAAGCGCGACCTTGGTAATGACGCTGTCATTCTCAACACCCGCTCATACAAAACCGGTGGCGTACTCGGACTGGGCGCTCGCTCTGTCGTCGAGATCACTGCATCAACCGCGGACATTAACATTCCCGTTCATCAACCACGCGCTGCAAGTCACACCTCTGTCCCCCCGCGCCAAGCCGTGCGCACAAACAACCATTCAAGGCGGATTCAAGCAGCCTACAGCAACACACCCTCAGAACAAAGTCAGCCCGAAGTGCATCTTGATGATGCCATTGACAAACTATTCAGCACATCGCCTCAGCAGACTCGCAACAACTCGGCGCTCAGCACCAGACCCGGCGCACAGCCAAGTCGCCATGTCGTAGCGCCGATGATTCGCGTGCCAGCACCCGATGAACAACCTTTACGCCAACGCCCAGGTTCAGATCAACATGACGAGGTTCAAGAGGACATCGCAGGTCTCAAAGAGTTGATGGGACAGGTGTTGCAATGTTCCAGACAGGCGATGCTCCGCACCACCCCCGCAGTCAATGCCAGCACAGGCACAATGCCAGATGCCTTGTTCAACCATTACCTGAAGCTGCTTGAATGTCATGTCGCAGATGAGATTGCTGACGAGATTGTGGGCTGCGTGCGCGATGAACTAAGCCCCGGCGAACTTGATGACGAAGCCATCGTCAGGCAGACCGTGCTTCGTCACCTGGCCACTATGATTCGCGTGCCTGCAGATGTTTCCAAGCCTGGCGTGATGCCAGATGGCAGGCCTTTGACCATCGCGCTCGTCGGCCCTACGGGCGTGGGCAAGACAACAACCGTCGCCAAACTGGCTGCAGCCTACAAACTGCGCCACAACAAACGCGTAGGGCTGATCGCAGGCGATACTTACCGTATCGCTGCAGTAGATCAGTTGCGCACTTATGCAGAAATCATCGGGCTGCCTTTGAAAGTGGCAACCACGCCCGACGAAATGGCCTTGGCCTGCCAATCGCTTGCAGATCGCGATGTCATTTTGATTGACACCGCAGGCCGAAGTCAGAACGATGCCAAGCGCGTGGATGAACTGTCACGATTCATCCGTGCTGCAGCCCCTCACGAGACACATCTGGTTCTTTCTGGTGCTGCTGACCGCGCGGTTATGTTCAAAGCTGCTGAAAAGTTCAAGAGTGTGGAGCCGAACCGTGTGATTTTCACAAAGCTTGACGAGGCTGTGAACTTCGGCGTGTTGATTACGGCATCGCGCCGCATCGGCATGGATCTGAGTTATGTGACAACAGGCCAGGAAGTGCCGGATCACATCGAAACGAGCAGGCCCGATCGCCTGGCCAGACTTGTACTGGATGGTATGGTTTCATGAGTGTGGCTCAGGCATCTCCGGGTATTCAGTCCAGATATGATCGCGATGATCAGGCCACGCTGCTGCGCGCGCTTGTGCGCTCAAATCGCCCCGGCAGGGTTCAGAATGATGCTGAGCCTGTGCCAGTTCGTGTGCCGATGATCGCCATCGCGTCAGGAAAAGGAGGCGTGGGCAAGACAGTCACCGCGGTCAATGTGTGTGCTGCGATATATCGCCAGGGTATCCGGGTTGTGCTGATTGATGCAGACTTTGGCACCGCCAACGCAGATGTGCTCTGTGGGATCTCGCCTACGCGCAGGCTCGATGCCATGACGCAACAGCGTCTGAGCCGCATTTGTGTGCGCACACCCGCGGGCTTTGGCCTTGTGCCAGGCTCGGTGGGCATGAAACATCTGGCAAAAGGCGATGTCAGTCAACGGGCCATGGTCCGTCACGCAGCTCAAGAGTTGAGCGCTGCAGCGGATCTGATCGTCATAGATACCGGTGCGGGGATTGATGAAACAGTGGTGGGGCTTTGCCTTGAAGCGGATCTGACAGCTGTTGTCGCAACAGGAGATCCGACTTCGATCGCAGATGCTTATGCACTGATCAAGACAATCACCCTTCGTTCTCGCAGCAGAGGCGATCAACCTGATCTGGGCGTGGTGATTAATCAGACTCGGTCATCCAGAGAAGCGCACGCTGTGCATCACAGACTGGCTGCTGTCAGCAAACGGTTCCTCAAGCATGACCTGGCCATGCTTGGCTGGATTAGCCGGGATGGAAAAATTGCAGAATCCGTGCGTCAGCGTTCGCCTCTGCTTGCAGTTCGAGCGCGTCGAGGCGGTGCTCGGGATCTTGCCAGACTCAGTCAGACCTTGCTGGGGCGTATCGGACTGCTCGATCAGGGGGGGAATCGCGTTGGGTTGTAAAAATTGAAAGGCATGTGTTAGGAAAGTTACTGAATGTTGAGTGTTTGTGGGAAAAACTTGAAAAGTTTTCATTTTTTTCAGCTGAAAGCTTGTTTTACGCGCCGATAAGGCCGAACTGAAGTTTGCAGTGGTCAGGGTGTATCCAGAACAGGAGCGAGCATTGAAGGATGGGTCCACAACAAAGCTGATTGCTGCGTGTTTCGGGATGGCTGCATTCAGCGTGGCGATCATTTCGGGATTGGCTGTGGGTAATCCCGCCAACCGAATTCTGATCAGTGCGATCCTTTCGATGTTTGTTTGCCAGTTTGTAGGCATGCTTGTGGGGAGCGTTGCTGAGTGGCTTGCTCGTGATTTCGTTGCTACATACAAGCATGCCCACACCGTTCCAGATATTTACGAAGATTCCACAGAGTCAGGTAGTGTTGAAATTTTAGATGAAGCAGAGGCGTTGGAGATCGAAGAGGCTCAGAATCAGCCGACTCCGATCAGAGGTGCAGCTCAGGCTGCATGATTGAGGAAAAGAGTGTGTGGCGAGAGCGTCACAAAGTTGTTACACTCTCAGCATGATGCCAAGGATGGTGTCAGTTTGAGAGATCGCAGGGGCATCTTCTAACAGGAGATTGCAATCCTGCGGTTTGAAAGGGTCAAGGAGCCGATCCATGTCAGCCACGGATGTCAAAGCCCGTTCGAGCGCATCACCAAAGAGCCGTTCGAAGAAAACAGCCAGCAAAAAAACCAATGCGATTCCCGCTCAAGAGGTGCATGCGACGAAGCAAGTGCCCACCGCGACCAAAGTTGAGCCGGTCCAGGCTGAGCCTGTGATGAAAAAGGCTACCGCCAAGAAAAAGCCTCGGGCATCTTCTGAGAAGAAGTGGAACAGCCAGTCGCTCGCTTCGATGGATATCGTGGATATCTGGCATGCTTATGAAGAGGATCCTAACGAGCAGATCCGCAACTTTCTCATCGAACGGTTCATGCCTCTGGTTCGCTACAACGCTGAACGCATACACACCAGGCTGCCTGATGAAGTGGACATTGAGGATCTGGTTCAGGCTGGGCAGTTTGGGTTGATGGATGCGATTAATGCCTTTGATCTTGATCGCAAAGTGAAGTTTGAGACATACTGCGCTCCGCGTATTCGTGGAGCGATTCTGGACGAGCTTCGTTTGCTGGACTGGGTGCCTCGTCTTGTCAGGCACAGAACATCAAAGGTCGAGCAGGTGCGTCAGCGGATAGAAAAAGAAACTGGTCATCCGCCTACGGATCAGGAAATACTGAACTGGCTTGGCGTTAACAAAGAAGAGTATGAAAAGATCCGCCGAGACAGTGCCTCGGTGGCAACTTTCAGCCTGACCAGAGCCTGCTATCCCGGCGACAGCGACCGGGAAGTGCGCGAGATCGATGTCATTCGCGATGATAACCAGGTGAACCCACTGCGCGAGATTCAACGAAAGGATCTCAAGGAGCAGATCACCAAGGGGCTGAGCCGGGCAGAAAGGCTCATCGTGGTCCTCTACTACTACGAGGGGATGACCATGAAGGAGATTGGTGCCACGCTCGATCTTTCAGAATCGCGCGTCAGCCAGATGCACAGCTCAATCCTCCAAAGACTCAAGTCACAAATGCACGATCGCACACGAGAACTCGAGCCTATGGATTAATCGTTTGATTGAGTTGTGAATGCCCGTCTACGAGCCGCGACCGTGAGGGAGCGGGGTTCCAGGTTTGATTCAGATAAGACCACTCCATCACGGTCGTGGCTCGTTAAACAGGATCTTGAAATATCGCGCGCGGGTGCTGGATCTATGACCAATGAGCCTGCAAAAAACCTTGGCGTACTCATCATGGGTCTTCGCGCCAGTGGCAAGAGTACCCTGGGACCTGTACTTGCACAAAGACTGAGGCTTGTCTTTGTTGATCTGGACGATGTTACCGCAGCCTTGCTTCAAGGCGACACCGTCGCAGAAGTCTGGCAAAAACATGGTCAGGCTGCGTTTCGAGTTGCTGAAACCAGTGCGCTGGATGGGCTACTGAATGCCGATGTAAAAGTTATTGCGATGGGAGGGGGCACACCCACTGCGCCCGGTGCAGCCGAACTGATCAACGATGCTCGAAAGACACGCAAATGGCGCACCGTGTGTTTGCGTGCTCAACCAGATACGCTTTCAGCCAGACTTGAAAAAACAGACGCTGCCGTCAGACCAAGCATCACTGGCCTGGGCACGCTTCAGGAAATCACACAAGTCTTTAACCAGCGCGATGAACTCTATCAATCACTCGCGGATCTTGTCATCGATTGCGACAGCCTGACGACAGGCGAACTTTGCACGCTCGTTCATGACTGGATCACAAAGCAAGGCTCTGTTGATTGACCCTGGAGTAGAACTCATCAATGGGAGTTAGACCTGGAGCACGCCGGTTTTGAACTCTCTGGTGTGATCCCAGCCTTGGGCAGCTGCATCCAGAGATGCGATCAACTCCTCGCGTGTATTGTCAGGCTGAATGAGTCGATCAAGCCAGCCTCGCGCTGCGCCGTGTCTGATGTCTTGTTGCTCGGAATAGCTGGCATGCACAGCATTGAGGATCTGCTTGTGGTCCCTGGCTGCGATGGTTTCGCCTTTGCGCACTCTGGAGCGTTCTTCGATCATGGCCAGCACGCCGGTTGCCTGGGCAGCCCCCATGACAGCACACTTGGCATGAGGCCAGGCCATGCTGACGAAAGGCTCAAATGCTCTGCCACACATAGCATAGTTACCCGCGCCGTATGAGCCTCCCATGACCACAACGATTTTGGGAACGATGCAGTTGCTCATGGCGTTGACCATCTTTGCCCCCGCACGGATGATGCCACTCTGCTCGCTGTCGCGGCCCACCATGAACCCCGTCGTATCATGCAGAAAAATCAAAGGCAGGTGGCGCTGATTGCAGTCCATGATGAACCGGGCTGACTTATCCGCCGAGTCGTCGTAGATCACGCGAGGCATGTTGACAGCCTTGCTGGGGCCGGCCTTGCCACCAGCCATGGTGCTCTGTGTCAGCTTGCCCTGGTTAGCAATGATGCCACAGGCATGGCCACCGATGCGGGCATAGCCACAGACCAGCGATTGGCCATATTCAGCTTTGTATTCATCAAAGTCTGGAGCCAGTGATTCTCTCTTGTCGTCGTTCGGCTCAGCTCGGGCATCAACAATGCAGGCGATGATGTCTTTGACATCATACTGTTTGCCAGGTTCATCGGTGAAGATGCTCAAGATGTCAGCTGATGATCGAAATGATGCTGAACAGCTGCTGCTTTTACACGCAGCATCGGATTTTTCTGATGATTGTGTGTTGGATTTGGCGATCAACTGCCGCAGTCTGTGCAGACATGCTTCGTCTGTGGGTTCTTTGAAGTCGATGGTGCCACTGATTGCTGCGTGCATGTCAGCGCCGCCGAGTTCTTCATCGGTGACTTCCTGGCCGATGGCTGCTTTGACCAGTGCCTGACCTGCAAGATAAAGCCCGCTACCTTCGGTCATGAGCAAAGTATCGCAAAGAACGGGCAGGTAGCCTCCACCAGCAACACAAAAACCCATGATGGCAGCGGTTTGCTGGATGCCTTCTGCTGAGATAACGCTATTGAGGTAGAAGATGCGCCCAAAGTCGTCTGTATCGGGAAAGACATCTTCCTGGAGAGGGAGAAACACGCCTGCAGAGTCGACCAGGTAGATCAAAGGCATGCGTGCCATGCGCGCCATGTGCATGGCGCGGATAATCTTCTTGCAAGTCATGGGAAAAAATGCGCCCGCTTTTACGGTGGCATCGTTGGCGATGATCATGTGAATGCGATTGCAGACTCGGCCAAAGCCTGTGACCACACCTGCGCCCGGAGCTCCGCCATATTCTTTATACATGCCATGGGCAGCCCAGAGCCCCAGTTCCTGAAAGAATGATTCGGGGTCGATGAGCAGGTCGATGCGTTCACGGGCGGTGAGGCGGTTTTTTTTATGCTGGCGTTCGATGGCCTTTAGGCCGCCGCCTTGCATGAGAACCATCTCGTCGTCAACAAGCTGCTTTGACAAGCTCGCCAGAGTCTGGGGCTGAGGCTGAGTCATGGATCATGTTCCTCGTTCACAAAGATAAAAACATATTGCAATCTGTCCATGATAAGGGGTCATGACCAGCCGAGGCTGTGAGGGAGCGTGAATCATGGAAAGACTCAAAAATCTACACCTTTATGGTTGCAACTCGGAAGATTCCTGAACCCGATAAATAAAGATCGAGCATCACCACCAGACGATGGCAATGACCAGAATAGTCAGCAGGATGGCCCAGAGCACAATGGCTCGCAGGGTGGCCTGTCTGGCGCGATCGGTTTCCCACCAGAGCATGGGTCTTACGCCTTGGAGCATCAGGGCTATTGTGCCCGCCAGATTTACGCAAATGACATTGGCGATGAGCAGCATCGCTGCTGATGCAGATTCAACAAAATGACCTGAGCCAAACATCAAACCCGCAGCCACGGTCGGAGGCATCAACGCCACCGCCACCATCACACCTATCAATGTTGCAGGAGCACCGCTGGTAAATGCCAGAACGCCCGCTGCACCAGCAGAAAGGGCCAATGCAACATCCCAGATCGTCACACCAAGCCTGGATGCAATCTCGGTTCCCGCAGGATCAACAGGCACCATGAAACCCAGCAATGCTGACAATGCCAATGCCAGAACCACGCCGATAGCATTGGTTCGCACTGCTCGGCGGATCAGCTCTGTATCGCCAAGGGTTGTGCCCAGACACAGCGCGACATTCGGGCCCAGCAGCGGCGCAATGACCATGGCACCGATGATCACCGCAACATTGTTCTGCATCAGACCAATCGCAGCAACGATGGCTGAGAGCATCACCATCACCACGAACACGCGGTTGAGCTTTGATGCGCCGGAAATATCCTCGAACAACTCCTCACGGCTTACTCGCTGATGATTCTTCTGAGGCAGCGGTGTCTGCTCATCATCGGGCTTTGATTCCTTTTCACTGGGTCTGGGGATGACTGCTTCGACGGGCAAAAGGACCACGCAAAAGCCTTCGACAGCGGAAAAGCGATCGGTGAGCGTGTCCAGAATGGATTCAGTTCGTTCTGCTGGTGCCAGCACCCAGGTCAAAAGCACATCACTCTGGATTAGTTGCGACCAGACAGTGCCTTGGGGGCGATCGCGCAGAGCTTCAGCAAGCTCGGTGTCGTGACGATTGGGGAGCATGATTTGAACCAGTCGTTGAGCCATGGACAGATTGTCTGCTTAATGTCAGCATCTGGCAACAGAAACGGGGAATGTTCACCAGCCAGCCAGTAGAAACCAATGCTGGATCGTGAATTCCTCGCTATGAAAAAACTCCCTAATTGATGTTTGTTATGCAGCAGTTCGTGATGATATGTTGCTGTTGGGTGCTGAGGGGTTCTGTTGCCAGTATTGAATCATCTCGAACATCTTTTTCCGATTAATGGGCTTAGTGGTGTAGTCGTTGCATCCAGCATCGATGCATTTCTTTCGGTCGTCAGCCATTGCATGGGCGGTCAGGGCGATGATCGAACCTGTGTAGCCCTTGCGTCGCAGCAAGGTGGATGCTTCATAGCCACCCATGATCGGCATCTGCATGTCCATCAGAATAACATCAAAAGGTGTTCCTGCATCTCGTGCAGCCAGTGCAGCATCAACTGCGAGTTTGCCATTTTCTACAACGGTGACTTCTGCGCCAACTTTTTTGAGTACAAACGAGATGAGTCTTTGATTGTCCGGGCCGTCCTCTGCTAGCAGGATGTTGCAATCAAGCTTGATTGGCTTGTCTTTTTCAGAGGCCGTAGTTGGGGACCGATTGATTTCGGTGGTGTTCGGGTTGTCCAGCAATTTCATGCTTTGCAGCGACCCCGCATCAAGTGTGACGCGGAATGTGGTCCCATTGCCGGGCTCACTTTCAACAGTGATGTTGCCACCCAGCATCTCGGCCAGGCGTTTACTGATGAGCAGCCCCAGGCCCGTGCCTCCAAACTTGCGTGTGGTGGAACTGTCAGCCTGAGTAAATGCCTGAAACAGTTTGCTGATCTGATCATCGGTCATGCCGATGCCGGTGTCGATCACATCAAACTGAATCTTCGGTTTGGTGCCATCACTGACAAGGCTGGTGACGAGCCTGACTTTGCCGGTTTCGGTGAACTTGATGGCGTTACCTGTCAGATTCACAAGGATTTGCTTCAGGCGTGTCGGATCACTCGTGATTGTTTCAGGCAGGGCATCAATGAACTCGATGTCAAATGACAAGTCTTTGGCATCTGCGCGAACCTGCATCAGTGATTGCACATCAGCAACGATCTGAACAGGCGAGAAGCTGATGGATTCAACTTCGAGTTTGTCTGCTTCGATCTTGGAGATATCCAGGATGTCATTGATAAGCTGGAGCAGGTGCTCGCCATTACGGCGAATAGTATCGATGGCATCCAGGCGATGCTTTGGAGCATTATTGAGGTTCCCTTCTTCACGCAGGATATCGACAAACCCAAGAATGGCTGTCATCGGCGTGCGGATCTCATGGCTCATGTTGGCGAGAAACTCGCTCTTGGCCGCATTGGCCATCTCGGCTTCTGCAGCCAGGGAGTTGGCGATGGATGTTTGCTGCTCGAGTGAGTTATTTATTGCCTGGAGTTGCTCTTTATGCTCTTTTAACTCCCTCTCGGTAATCTCTCTATGTGCGAGATCATCTTCGAGCATCCGGGTTCTTTCATTGATGCGTTCAGCCATGCCATCGATGTCATTTCCAAGTACAGCAAGCTCGTCATTTCCCGCAAGTGAGATCCGTGTAGAGTAATTGCCACTGGTCAGCACTTCGACTTCGGTGCATAAATATCTGACTCGACGCGTCAGCACCGTTGACAAAAACAAGGCCAGCCCTCCACCCAGTAATAGCGAAACGCCGCCGAGCAGACCGATCGCCAGGCGAGACCTGGCGATTGCAGTTTGCATCAAGTCTCTTTCGATTATTGCTTGTGCAGACTTTGCGAGGCTCATTTTTCTTGACTGGGTTGTGAGTGACCCAATTTCGGTTGTATAAGGTGTCAAGGCAAGATTCGCATCGCTGGGATTGGTAATCTGGCCTGATTCGATATCTGAGAAAACCGTGTTTACTGCATCTTGATATTGAGCAATAAGAGAATGCCACTTTAGTGTGATTGCCCGGGGATCTTCAGCGATATCAGCAGTAGGTATCAAACCCAGTTGATCTACCCCCTTTCGTAGTGCGTCGAGTGATGCGATCCATTTGTTGTGACTCAGCTGGAATGCTTCACTGTCAGCCATATTGAGGAACATGTCTTTTTCATTCAGGCGGCACTGAAGCGTGTTGAGGTTGATCGCTCTGGCTGCGGTCTCCATCTGGTGAGCAGGCAAATCATGCTCCATGGCATGGGATTCAATGTGGTACAGCATGAAAAACGACACAGATGCGATCGCTGTAGTGATGAATCCAAGACACAAGAAACCCGCCAGAAACTGCACCCGCAGGGGATACCTGCCTAGCAGGCCGCTAAACAACTCGATCTCGCAGCCGGTTCTTTGTGTTTTCGGGCTCTTTTTCGTTCAGGCCGCGTGATCCCCTGCGACTCTCCGGCCCTGATCGAGCGGATCACACGCGGAGTCGCCGCGATTCTCACT
>JAJDCZ010000051.1 GCA_029260555.1 Phycisphaerales bacterium | reverse complement strand
AAGTGAGAATCGCGGCGACTCCGCGTGTGATCCGCTCGATCAGGGCCGGAGAGTCGCAGGGGATCACGCGGCCTGAACGAAAAAGAGCCCGAAAACACAAAGAACCGGCTGCGAGATCGAGTTGTTTAGCGGCCTGCTAGGTGTGGTGTCTCATCGCAACGAGAAGCGGCTCCACCATTACACGAGTGTGCAATGAGTCTGCATCATGCATCGTAAAGTTGTGCATGCCAATCCGTGAGGCACACACAGCTCATTGAAGTATCATGCCATACACTTAGTAGCAGCACAAAAAGCATGGCTGGGAGCAGGGCTGATGACAGAGCGACGATCAATATTGGCAGATGTGGCGGGATTCGTCATGGTGTTGATGGTGATTACTCAGTCTGCATTTGCTGCCTTGGGCACGAGTGATGACCTGATAGCTGCTAAAAAGAGTGAGATGTGGCGTGTGCCTGAAGGCGCGATGGCATACTGGGCGTTTGATCCCACTCGGTTTGGAAGCGGGTTTGCTGATGATCCGGTGAGGATGGGTATTGAAGCGACACTTCGCTCACTGGTATCCAGTCGACTGTTCAGTGATGAGGACACCTCGTCGATGTTGGCAGCGGTTTTGGCATCAAGTGTCGTGGGGAGCGTGCCACATCGTCTGGTCGTGCTGGATTTCAAGGCCCATTCCAAGGCGGGTGCAAAGGGAGGCATGGCGATTGATCATCTGGAGATGGTGCTTGAGCTGTATACGCCGGGCGATCATCGAGGTTTTTTACGAACGATTCGATCGATCGTTGTTGATTCTTCAGCCGGTCAGCAAAAGAGCAGTCAGCGGGCGATCGAACTGGGAGATGGATCTCAAGGCGTGGCGTTCTCCATGCAGGAGTGGCCAGCGTGGCGAGAGATATCATGGGCATCAAGGCCGGGCGTGTTTTATGTTGCACTTGGGCGCGGCGCTCTTGCCCATTGGTTGTCAATGAAGAAGGACCAACTCGCGTTGGGGCTCTGGCAGCCTCATCGCAAAAGTGTTCTTGAAGATGATGCCAAAGGCGAAGTGGTCTTTGAAGCATTCTGCAATATCAATGCCCTTCGTCATGGGTTTCCAGAAGCTTTTGGTGATGCCAGACCAGGAAGACTCCTTAGAGCATGGAAACTCATCAATGCACGATCGGTCATGTTTCATGCCCGGTGGATTGAGTCCGCCCAGAGTCGTGCTGATTCGTCTGATGATCAAGAGCGAATAACTGCACTGCTTGCGGCGGAAATCACCTGGTCTGCGCGCTCCAGGCCTGTAGATGAAATCGGCAAGAAGGTAATTGCGATGTCCAGCTGGCCTGGGGATGAGGCGGTGGGGTTGCCCATGCCTCCGGGTTCGTATGTGGCGGTGCTTCCAGTTGAATGGCGTTGGCTGTTTGATCTTGGCAAGGACAGTTATCGTGCAGGGTTGAAGCCTTGGGATGCGATCGAGCATGAGCATGTGCGAAAGAAATGGATGGCAGCAAACTATACAAAGCTAAAGCGGCTGCTGGCCTCAGCCGAACCATGGCTGGTGCTTTCGGATTATCCGCGCCCGCCGATTGCGGCACCGGGCGTCACGACGGTGTATATCCCGCTCAAGGATGAGGTTTCGTCAGTTCGGTTTGAGCGAGACATGACCTCGGTGCTTTCAGCATTTTCTGATCTGGTGGATGCGCAAGGTGATGATCAGTTGTGGTCATTACGGGTTGCACCAAGGTCGATTGATCCCGCAGGATTGCTTCGTGTGCTTTCGTGGGGGCTTGCAGGAGGCAAGGGGAATCGTGTGCTGGTGGGGGGCTGGGGGCAAAGGGCTGTTTCGGTGAACCGAAAGTGGCTCGGGGATGAAGAGGGGAAGGCTGAGCCGGAGTAGGTTGAGTTTGTGATTCTACTTTGCTCATCAAAATACATGAGTGCCCAAGAGGTGATCTCAAGCCGGCCTTGAACTGCTCAAAAATAATAAGCTTTTATTAGTGATTTGCAGTATCTGAGGAATCTGCTGAGCTGAGCATGGTGGGGGGGTGGGTTGGGGCGGTGGGGAGATCTGATTCAAAGGCGAGAGTGGAAGTCTTTTCAGGCAGATGGATGATGCTGCGAATGGCGAGGTATTGATCGCGTGGGGTATATCCACAGCCGGGGATGGCCAAAACAATAACAGGCAGGATCAGTAACCAAATTGAGTTATGCTGACGGGAAGGCTTGATCATCGGTTTCCCCCTTGCGTGTAACCGGGGATCGCTTCAGGAATTGGGATCGGCATGAATCAGCCGGGGCTGGCGGATCTGTGAGATAGAGCATGCTGAGCGGTCGGTCTGGGGTGGTTGAGCTGATGGTGTGGTCGAGATGGATTGACGCGGGCCAGAGAATCCCTACCATGCACACAACGGCTTGTGATCGTGAGTTACGATCAAGCCGATTCGAGCGATGGAGCCAGTCATGAGGATCGCATTCAGCACGGTTGCCTGTCCTGAACTGCCAATAGACGAAACATTGACCAAAGCGAGCCAATGGGGCTACGACGCGGTTGAGTTTCGGACATTTGGTGCCTCCAGCACACAGTTTGCCAATGACCCCGCCTTGAGTTCTCCAGCAAAGTTGCGAAGGCTGATGCTTGATGCAGGTGTTGAGATTGCATGTCTGGCGACAGGGATCGGGTTTGATGCGCCGATTCGTCCCATGATCGCAGGGAGGTTTATTGGAGATCAGGAGAAGGCTGTTCGGCAAGCCAAGTGGGCTGTGGATCTGGCAACTCAGATCGAGAGCCCCATGGTGCGTGTATTCGGATTTCAGATTCCTGATGGCGAGTCACGCAAGCATGCCATCAGGCGGATTGCTGAAAGGCTTTGCATGGTTGTGGACCATTGCCGAAACACAGGCGTCAGACTGGTGATTGAAAACGGCGGCTCCTTTTCAACAGCATCCCAGCTGCACGAGCTGATCGATGCTGTGGATCATCCACTCCTGGGTGTTTCGTATTGCATGGCTGTGGCGCACACAGCAGGTGAAAATCCGGAAGCAGGAGTCAATGTGCTTGGCGACAAGCTCTGGCTCGCCCGTATTCGTGATGTAAAGGATGCACGGATGTGCCGAGTTGGCGAAGGCGAGCTGCCTTGTCAGTCGTTTATTGCAACACTTGAGCAAGCTGGCTTCCAAGGCCCCGTGATTGTTGACTGGGATCGTGCCTGGATCGAAGGTCTTGAAAAGGCTGAGAAGATACTGCCAGGCTTGCCTGAACAGATCAGAAGCTGGGCAAATACTGGCTGTGCTGGTGATAAATCGTGCAATGCTTCAGAAACGACTGCATCTTGAACTTGCCTTGGTCTGTGTGAGTCATGAACGACAAGGCTGATCCAGAACGCACGAATATGGTGCTTGAAATCTGTCGGGCACAAGGCTTTGCAAGGTATGGCGTAAGTGATGCCGGTGCGACAGAGTGGGCCGATGAGTTGATTGCCTGGCTTGAAGCTGACAAGCACAGCTCGATGGGGTATCTGAAGAATCATCTGGCGATTCGCCTGGACCCCGAGCAGTTTATGCCCGGGGTTCAATCGTTTGTCATGGTTGCTGAGCCTTATGCACCAAGAGGTGAAGCTGCAGAGCAACCCGCAGCGGTCGGCCGAATAGCCAGATATGCACACGGGCGGGATTATCACAAGGCGATCAAACGAAAGTTGCACGCTGTGTGTGATGTGTTGAGAGAGCGCGAGCCTGACGAGTCGTTTCGTGCATTTGTTGATACCGCACCGGTGCTGGAAAGGGAGTACGCTCAGCGAGCATGTCTGGGCTGGGTGGGCAAGCACACGCTGCTGATCGATCCGGTGGCGGGGAGTTATTTTTTCCTGGGTGGTATCGCTACAACCATGAAACTGGAGCCAGAGCCAGAGCGACAAGCTGATCATTGTGGCTCGTGTACACAGTGTATCGATGCATGTCCGACAGCTGCGATCACGCCATATTCTGTGGATGGCTCAAAGTGCATTTCGTATCTGACCATTGAGAGACGATCGGCGATTGGAGCCGAGTATTTTTCTGCAATCGGAGAATGGCTCTTTGGATGCGATATCTGTCAGGAGGTCTGCCCGCACAACAGCAGCGCAGGGCACGGCAAAAATGAAACTAACAACAAACTCCAGAGTTTTGATACACAAAATGAAAAATCTCATGGTGTGGGCAGGGGGTTGTCGGTTTTAGAAATTTTAGGATGGAATGAACAAGCCAGACTCGATGCATTTAAAGGTTCTGCCATGAAACGGGCAACGCTTGCGATGATGAAGCGTAATGCGATCATCGTGGCAGGCAATGCGATTGGCAATGGGCAATGTGGCGGGTTGGTTGAACGATTGTCTGAGCTTGCAGTTGATGAATCAGAGCCTGAGATGGTGCGAGAGACAGCGCGTATGGTGCTCAGGGGCATTGAGGGTCAATCATCACACTGATGAAGCTGGGCGGTGGAGGAAGGTTCGGGCGAGTAGAATAATCAGCACGCCAGGGACAAACCAGATTTCCTGTCCTGCGATGAATCCGGCCCAGTAGAAAGGTCCAGCCAGAATGATTGCTATCAGCCAGACACGCAATGCTCCGGCGCGTTGTGTGGGCGAACTGGAATAGCCCCGCCTGGACGGGGGGATCATGACCAGCCAGACATAGGCGGGGAACGCCAAGCCATAGAAGGACAAAAAGCTGCGATACAGGATTTCGTGTCCAGACATGCTGTGGATGGTGGGCATGAACGGAGCAGCCAGACCGATGATACCAGCGATTGTAATGATGGGTACGAAGAACGGATCAACTGCGGAACGCTCATGATTTTTCTCAACTTTGAAGCGTCGATTGTGCACACCTACGGAAAACGCAAGTTGAGCGCCGATGTGGCTGAGCAGCAGGACTCCCATCAGCATGGGGACAGGCGTGCGCTGATTCTGGATCATGGGCAGAAGCACGGGGGTGTAGGCGAGCGTGAGCAGGATCATGATTAGAAAGAGGATGCCAAACCCAAGCCCAAAGGCTGTGCGCGAACGGGCATTGTCACACGATGCCCGGACATGAAGGAAGGTCAGATCAAGATAAGGGCACAAGGCAAAGCCAAAGAAGCTCACCGGTGTAAACCAGATCAGATCGGTAACGGGCTGCAAGCCGGTTTGGGTGGCAGCAGGAGGTGATGGAGTCATCAGGGTCACAGCCAGTACCGCAGCAGAGAACAGCCAGAGAACCGTTGCCAACCCGCGCCCTGATGACTTAGAACGAACAAACCAGACCACAGCAATCACAACCATCCCCAGCACGAAAACGATCCAGATGCTCGAAGGTGTGTTTGCGTTATGCCACCAGATTCGCAAAAGCCAGCTTATGAAAAACGCGTGATACCCGATCGTAATGGCAGAGAACAGTCTGCACGCACCGGCATGTTGCTGAAGGATTCGGCGTGCGGATTCTGGTGTGGGCAGTATCCAGCCCATCGCTGCAGCACCGATGACATTGGGTACGCCGAACACGACAAAGCCAAGCAGGCCATAGTCTCGCAGGAGGAGAACGGGCAGGAACATGCCAATGCACCATGTCCACGAGCAGGCCAGATAGGCTGCCCAGCCCAGAGACTGTGTGTTGGAATGAGTTGGCTGTGGGTGGAGTGGTGGGTGGGGTGAGTCGAGCATGACTTTATTGAGTGCAAAGGTCAGCAGAGTCGATCAGAGTCGCCCTTTGGTTTTCTGATGGGCTTTGGGAGTGACATGAAAATCTGCAAATGCTCTGCCCACGCGGCGATCCTTTGAACCTGGCTTGGAAATGGTCTGAGTAATATTCATCTTGAGTGTGATGTTGAACTCTTTGCCGGTGGCGATGTGTGCCTTGATGTCTTCCTTGGTGCTGATGCGGTAAGTCGCAGGCCCCAGGCAAGGCCTCAAAAAGCGATATTCCAGCTTCTTGCAGACAACGGTATAGTCGCCACCACAGTGCCCGAAGACATACATCCCGCCAGCGATCTCAGAGTTGCCCAATAAGGCTGCTCCAGCCATGGCGTTGTACCAGTTTTTGTTGATTCGACGGAACGGAAGGATCGCAGTGAAGGTGTTGGGGTCCATCTGCTTCATCTTGATGCCGCTGCGAAAGGCATAAGGCAGCCAGATCAGTGAGCAG
The DNA here is from genome assembly GCA_029260555.1 of Phycisphaerales bacterium. GTDB lineage: Bacteria > Planctomycetota > Phycisphaerae > Phycisphaerales > UBA1924 > JAJDCZ01. The sequence continues at coordinate 9,090 of JAJDCZ010000051.1, read as the reverse complement.
ACGCGATGCCAGAAGTTGCTGCGTGTGCTCAGTCTGGAAATAAACCCTTCCACTCGTTCAACAAAGCTTCGCCTGGTTTGCTGCACCGGTCGATCCGAGCCCGGCTCAGGAGGTTCGGCCGATGGAGGCGTGGGTGTTGAAGTCTGAGCAGATTGTACAGCAGTTGTATTCACCGGCGAGGGGTCCAGTCGGGAATCATCTCCCGATGATTGATTATAGCAGCTATTGAACCAGCCAATGCAAGATGGTGTATCACGATTCAGCTCGTCAGCCTCAAAATCCACATCCTGTCAGGGGGCTTGCGTAGCTTGCTTGAGCCTGAACCAGCCTCGATCGTCATGATGGACAAACTGGCGGGGTTCGCCCGGCTCATGGTCGAGCACCAGCAGCCAGTTCTTGTCCGCTGCAGCCTGCAAGAACCAGTGGCGAGACAACATGGAGGTATAAGGCTCGACATCGTACGCCAGGCTGTAGGCCGACCCCAGATGATGCACGGTGGGCATCACATCAGGCGTAAATACTACTGTTTGCCCCTGATCATCTGTAAAACTGATCGCCTGCTGACCCCAGGTATGCCCAGGCACAAGAAACACATCAATGCCGGGCAGAGCCTCAGTCATGCGATACTCAATCGGTGTCATAGGCAACTCGTCACGGTGTGGATGCAAGCCCAGCGGGAAGGGGCGGGGAGAATCAACGAGTTGAATACGATCTGCGATGGGCTCGAGATGATCACGATAGTAAGTGCGTGTCATCACCGAATCGCCAGCCTGAGCATCGAGCCATTCTCGCTCTTGCACGATGATTTTTGCATTGGGAAAGGTTAGTTTAACACCCAGTTCATCGCCGGAGGATGACGCTGTATCAGGTGCGGACCAGTCCGGAGATTCGCCATCTTGACATCGGCGCGTAAGGCCTCCCGCGTGATCAAAGTGCAAGTGTGTGACGATCACTGCGTCGATCTGTTCTGGTGTGACATTGGTTTCAAGAAGAGCGGTCAGGATGGTTCGCCCGTCAAGGCCGAAAATTTTGGACATTTTTGCATCGAGTTTATCACCCGTTCCGGTTTCAATGACGATGTGCTTTGGTCCATCGCCCTTGCCGATGCGTGTCAAGAGCAGGCAATTGTGTTGTAGCTCAATCCGGTTGCTGTCATCGGTCTGGATAGTTTTAGACCAGAGGACACGCGGGATAAGCCCGAACATTGAGCCGCCATCCAGAAGGAATCGCCCTGCACGCAGAAGTTGCCATGAATAGCGGGGGCGAGGCTTCTTTGGCGTGTCAGAACTTGATGGTTTGGGATTGTCTGCTTGGAGTTTTGTGCTCATCAGGCAATCGTAGGCAGGCACACAAAAACACGGTGATGATCTCAGGCTCGCGCTGGCTCAAGCAGATTCTCAGGCTCAGCGAGCTGCTTGACGATCTGAGCCAGGCACAACGCCGCGGTGGCTCCATCGACCACGCGGTGATCGCATGCCAGACTCAAAGGCAAGAGTTTGCCCACGCGGAACCAGCCATCTTTGACAACCATGCCCTCACGAGCTCGGCCCACAGCCAGAATGGCAACCTCGGGATAGTTAATGATTGGCGTGGCAAATCGACCCGCATGGCTGCCAACATTTGAGATCGTAAAGGTGGAGCCCAAGAGTTCTTCACGGGCGATCGAACGATCACGAGCCGCGTTTGCAACACGGTTGATCTCTCTGCCGATCTGAAGCACACCCAGTGCATCACAATCTCGAACGACAGGTACCATCAGTCCCGAATCAGTATCAGCAGCAAAGCCCATGTGCACAGCACGATGCTGAATGATCTCTTCTGCGGGATCGTCAACCGTCGCGTTCATCGCGCCGAACTGACCCGTGAGTGCCCGGCACACCGCTGAAGCGACAAATGGAAGAAAGCTGACCTTCTCACCGGATGCGGCTGACAGTTGGCGACGCATCGCATCAAGAGCTGTGACATCGACCTCGTCCATTACGGTGAAGTGAACCGCGGTATCAACACTTTCGCGAAGTCTCTGGGCAATCTTTCGACGCACACCTCGAAACGGAACACGCGAAACAGCTTCACCCGGTGCAAACGCAGGCCTTGGTGCAACAGCGGGGGGGGAGGACTGTGTTGCGACTTGCTGCACAGGTGTACCAGCTGGAGCAGCAGTGCTGACAGCGGGAGATGGTGAGGCAGTAAGACGGGTGGGTGGGCAGTCGCCTGAAGCAGCAGCTCTGACATCTTTTTCTGTAACCCGGCCACCGATGCCCGAGCCTGGGACAGCATTAATATCGACACCCATGTCCCGAGCAATACGGCGAACGGCTGGCGTTGCCAGAACCTTGCCACCGGCAGAGATCCCCGGCATGTCGCCTGACATCTGACCAACCACTGTGCCAGCATCTTCACGCTCTGGCTCAGGTGCTTCTTGGATAGCGGGTTTACTCGAGCCTGGTTCTTCTGCAGCAGAGATCTGGGTCGAGTGCTCGGTTTCATAAGTCACCAGCGGGTTGCCTACATTGAGGATTTCACCGGCTTCACCATGCAGGATTGCGATCACACCAGCGCGGGGGCTGGGCACTTCAACGACAGCTTTGTCTGTCTCCATGTCCGCAAGAATCTCGTGCTCTTCTACGGCCTGGCCAACCTTCACCTTCCAGGCGATAAGTTCAGCTTCGTGGACGCCTTCGCCCAAGTCGGGGAGGATGAAAACGCTTGGGTCGGTTGAAGTGTTGTGGGCCATGGTGTTCTCAAGTCAGAGGCGGATGCCTGGGATATGTTTGTCAGATGAATCGTGTGCTATGAGCAATCAAAGTCAATACGCAAGGCATTCCTTGATACCCTTTTCAATGCGTGGAGCTTCAGGCAAGTAGCTCAGCTCGAGCTTGTAGTAAGGCATGATGGTGTCAAAGCCCGCAACACGCTGAACGGGTGCTTCAAGGTACAGGAAACAGCTTTCCTGGATCTGGCTGGAGATTTCTGCACCAAGGCCCGCTGTGAGCGGTGCTTCATGAACGATGACGCATCGACCCGTCTTCTGGACCGATTGAATCACAGTGTCGATATCCATCGGGTAGATGGTGCGAAGGTCAATCAACTCGACGGATACATCTTCGGGCAGGTTGTCCATCGCAGCAAGGCACTGGTAAACAGGAGCACCCCAAGTGACAATGGTGATATCTGAGCCTTCGTTGACAACCTTGGCTTGACCAATCTCGATGGTGTATTCTTCTTCAGGGACTTCCTCGCGGAATGAGCGGTACACGCGTTTGGGCTCAAAGAAAATGACAGGATCAGGATCACGGATGGCGCTGATTAACAAGCCCTTGGCGTCATAAGGCGTACTGGGCATCACCACCTTGATGCCTTTGGAATGGGTGTAGATCGCTTCGGGTGAATCAGAGTGAAGTTCGGGTGCGTGGATACCCCCACCGACGGGTACACGAACAGTGAGCGGAATGGTAAGTGCACTGCGTGTTCGTACTCGCATTCTACCAGCATGGTTGACGAGCTGGTCATAGGCTGGCCCAAGGAATCCCTCGAACTGAATTTCAGGGACTGGTCTCATGCCTGCGATGGCAAGACCGACGGAAGTTCCCATGATGCCAGACTCTGCCAGAGGCGTGTCAATGACACGATCAGAGCCAAAGCGCTCGTGGAGCCCTTCGGTGACGCGGAATACGCCGCCATTGATGCTGATATCTTCTCCCAGAAGTACCACGCGATCGTCGTGCTGCATCTCCTGGGTGAGAGCGAGGTTGATTGCTTGAACAAGTGTCAGGTTTGCCATGAAACGGATTCTTCCTGAAAACGGGTGTTGAACGGTGCCAACGAGGACGAGTTACGGACTAAACCCGGGCGGGTGTTGCACGGAGCCCTGCCTGCTCGGGATTCTGCCCTATGGAACTGGTTCGAAGGGTGTCTCGTTGACGGATCAGATGCTCAGGCAGAACAGCAAACATGTGATCAAAGAAGTCGTCAGTGCCTGGTTTTTCGATGTCTTCTGCTGCCTTGACCACCTCAGATACAATGGTCTTGGCCCGATCTTGAAGCTTGATCTGCCGATCGTCATCCCACAGCCCCCTGGACTCAAGATAGAGCCTGGTGCGGATAATGGGGTCTTTTTCTTTCCACGCATCGACCTCTGCCTGATCGCGGTAACGCCGGGCATCGTCTGCGGTGGTGTGATCGCCAAGGCGATAGGTGACCATCTCGATAAAGCTTGGGCCGCCGCCAGCCCGGGCACGATCGGTCGCTTCTTTGGTTGCTTTGTATGCAGCAAAGATGTCGTTGCCATCGATCTGACAGGTTGGCATGCCATAAGCCAAGGCTTTTTGCGCGACCGTCTCAGAGTTCATCTGCGATTCACGAGGCGTTGAGATCGCCCATTGGTTATTTTGACAGATAAAGACAGTGGGGGTCTGGAAAACCGAAGCAAAGTTCATGGCTTCATGGAAGTCGCCTTCGCTGGTCGAGCCATCTCCAAAGTATGTCAGCACCACGCGAGGTTCTTTGCGCAACTTCATCGCCCAGGCAATGCCCACAGCGTGAAGCATGTGCGTACCAATAGGAATTGAGATGGGTGTGATATTCACGCCATCAGGGATCTGATTTCCCCGCTCATCACCCATCCAGTGCAGCAGAATGTAGTGCATGGGCAGGCCATGCATGTACAACGCTGCGTTTTCGCGATAGCAAGGCACGAGCCAGTCTTCGCCCTTCTTTGCAGCAAAGCCCGAACCAATGGCTGCAGCCTCTTGACCCTTGTTCTGCGGATAGGTGCCCATGCGTCCTGAGCGTTGAAGCTTGAACGCAATTTCATCAAGCTGACGGCAAGTCACCATATGCTCGTACATGTAAACGACATCATCATCGCTGAGGGTGTCTTTGGCGAGCTTTTCATCCAGATTGCCATGCTCATCAAGGATCTGCATGTACTCGATCGAAGCTTCGTAAACGGTCCTTCTTGGCATCATGTTCTCCAAGCCTGGTTCTTGCCTGTCTTGCGGGGGGGCGGGGGGTAGGGTATGGCAGGCAGACTAGTTTATGCCCGGGATTTCTCGGGTTCCTGAGTTGCATTGTTGTGATCGCCTGGGAACTGTTTGATGCCTTCCTGCACAGGCACACGACCCTTGCCCAGCGATTCCGTGGGCGAACGCTCAGGAATGATGAACAGATCATCAGGCAGAGTTGCGACATGATTCAACGCAGCTTCAGATGCCTTGCGCATTGAATCGTCTGCATTCTCATACAGAGCGCGTATGTTTTGTTCAATCTGTCGCTCAGCCATGTCCATAAAGTGCAAGGCAGATGCCTTGTTGCGATCGAACTCCACGCCATTGGAGCCGCCCGAGGCTTTGAGTTCCGCATCCAGCTTGCTGATCGTGCATGCCCACACATGCAGGTACATGGCATTATCTGCCAGACGAGCTTGCACCGCCTGGCGAGTGATAATCTTCTCCTCATGCTTGCGAGAAGCCTGCTTGAACTGGAAGGTATGCTCCTGGATCATGCGGCAGAGTCTTCGTGCGGGACCCTGCAAAAGTGGATGCACACTGGGTACATCAGGCATCCTCCTGCGGATCCCCAGAAACACCTCAAGAGCAAGAGGAATCGCAACCTTGATCATTTGCAGATTGAACGGATTCTTTTTGGCAGCATCCTGAACCCCCAGCATGTGCTCAGCCAGTTGCTTGCCACCATATGCGAAGATGAACGACTGCATGACTTCATTGGCACCCTCGACCATGGTGTTGATGCGTGAGTCACGGAAGATGCGCTCAACTTCGTTTTCTGTCATGTACCCTTCGCCACCCATGATCTGCATGGCATCATTGACCACAACCCAGCCCATCTCTGAGCAGAAGACCTTGCAGGCTGCGGTTTCAACCATGATGTCATCATCATTACGATCAAGGAAACCCGTGGTTGCATACAGCACCGCATCCATGGCATATGTCAATGCTGCCATGCGAGCGATGCGCAGCTGCACCAGCTCAAAGTCAGCAATCGGTCTACCAAACTGATGCCTGGTTTGTGACCATTTAATCGCCTGATCCATTGCACGCTTTGCTCCGCCCAACATGCCTGCACTGAGCGTACATCGGCCATAGTTCAGACAGCTCAGAGCGACATGAAGCCCCTTGCCTTGCTTGTGGAGCAGATGGCTCTTGGGAACCTTTACATTGGTAAAACGAACGCGTGCCTGCCAGGTGCCCCGGATGCCGCATTTTGTGCGGTTCTTCTGGAAGACATCAATACCTTCCATATCTGGAGTGCAGACCAAAGCGGTTACTTTTTCCTTGCCATCAGGCATCTTCTGCTTTGCCATGACAGTGAAGATGTCAGCCATTGCGCCGCTGGTCGCCCATTTCTTCTCGCCGTTGAGGATATAGAACTCGCCATCTTCGGTGAGCTCGCAATGGGTTTCCTGGCCACCCGCATCGCAACCCACATTGGGCTCGCTGAGGCAGAATGCGCTGAGCCAGTCTTTGGCAAGGTGAGGCAGCCAGTCTTTTTTCTGCTGCTCGGTGCCAAAGAGCATGAGTGCCTTGCAGCCGATGGACTGGTGCGCCGAAACCATCACAGCACTCGATCCACAGTACATGCCAATACGCTCGAGCACGCGGTTATAGCTGGTAATGCTCAGCCCCAACCCGCCATGTTCCACGGGAATAGTCATGCCTAATGCACCGATATCAAAGAGCTTTTTGATAACCCATTCCGGGATCTCCTGCTCCTGATCAATCTCCACAGCGGGATGCTCGTTGCGCAGATATTCATCAAGCGCAGCCAGCAACTGGTCACACCGGGAGATTTCCTCAGCACTTGGCTCTGGATAGGGAAATATCAGATCCGACCGTAGATTCCCCCAGAACAAGTTTTTGATAGGACCCATCGTGAGGGGCTCAGCTCCCAGCAGAACCTCTGCTTCAGCGATCATCTGCCGATCTCGCTCTGAAACACCCTTCATATCCTTGATATCGCTTTTGAGATCAGCCATCGTAGAGTCTCCATCCTTTTTCACACGCTCATGCGTTGTTAGTACTTGTTCTTGACAAGCACCACTCGTGCCGCAGTCTTGGAAAGGTCTTTCAGACTGCGTGGTTGGTTGCAAGCCGAGTTCGCTCGGCTGTTATTTTTTCTTCGCACTGCTGGCAAAAAACGCCTCCAGTGCCTGACGGGCATCAGGTTGATTTCTCAGATATACCAGTCGCGTTCGCTCAACTTTAAGCGCCGAACGCCAGCCCTCGACCCCGCCCACCAAGCCAGCATGCACTGCATCAAGCACCGCCGTTGCTGCTGGTGAATCTGCCATCTCTTCACTCACTGCATCAATCACCCCGAGCACAGTGCTGGCAAACTTGGGATTTCCAATCCAGCGTGATGGACATCCCTCTCTCCTGGGTGATCCATTTGTCGACGCCTGCTCAACCACCCACCCCTTGGCAACATCAAGCAGATCATCGGGGTTGTCAGCAATCGCATCAAACATTTTCAGTTCAACCGCTTCATCAAAGAGCATCGTCTTGCCCAGAGCAGTTTTTGAAATCGCAACAGCAGGGTCGATGCGAGCAGGCAGCAGGTTTGTGCCACCCCAGCCCGGACAAAGACACAAGCCCGCTTCAGGCAACCCGATCGGGTAAGGCCTGCCACTTGTAGACGGGCAGGCAATCAGTCCGTCACAATGCATTGCAATTTCAAGCCCGCCCCCCAGTGCCGCTCCATTGATCGCAGCAGCCGTGGGATAAGGCAGCTCGGCCAACATCCCGAACACACGCTGTCCATAAGCCAGATAGCGTTCAAGCTGATCGTCGTCCCATTCACTGATGGTTTTCAAATCGGCACCCGCCACGAACACTCGAGAACTGCCCGATGCCAGCACCAGGCCTCGAACATCGCTGGGGAGTGCATCAATGGTTGCATGGATCTGTTGTATCAGATCATGATCGAGCACAACAACAGGCTTGGAAGGCTGCTCGAGTGTAAGCGTCACAACACCAGCAAACTTACCGGATTCATCGCGCCGAAATGGAAGAGGTTTGATTGTCATCATATCTGTTTCATGTCACGCCACTTAACGAATTTTCCCCATGAATCAGCCATCCATGCGGGTTTTGCGTAACTTGCAAAGAACCTGTCAGTATAGGCTGCATTGGCACAAAAGGCATCTTTTTCAATGTAAGCGGTCAATCCCGTGGAGCGAATCGCTCACGCAGGCACGCCTGGGCATTTTCGCTCGTCAGGACATTGGCTGAAAGCTCAGCGCCGCGTTGAACGATCTGGCGATCCAGTGAGCCATCCAATTCATTGAGCAGCGCCTTGGTCGCACGCAAAGCATCTGGGCCGCCTTGCATGATCCGTTGTGCAAGAGCATCTGTGATCAAATCAAGCTCATCCAGATCTGCAGCAACGCCAGAAACCATCCCGATTTTTTCAGCTTCACTACCCGTCATCAAGCCGCCCATCAGCAGCACCTTGCGAGCCTGACCCGCCCCGATCCTTCGCACAAGCCAGGGTGCCACCACCGCAGGGCAAAGCCCAAGATCAACCTCAGGATAACCGAGCTTGGCATCAGCATGTGTCATTGCAAAATCACACACACACGCTAGCCCGCATCCGCCTCCAATCGCAGCTCGATTAATCTTTGCAATCGAAACCATCGGCAGCGTGCGCAGCTCAATCGTCAAGTCAGCAAGCTCAGACAGCAACGCCTTGCACCCTGCAGGGTCATCCATCACCGCTTTGAGATCCATGCCCGCACAAAACGCCTTGCCTGCCCCTGTCACAACCACCACCGAAACCTCACTATGGCTGCGCAGCTCATTGACACATTCTGCCAGAGCTCGAATCAGCTCAAGTGATAGCGCATTTCTCGCCTTTGGTCTGTTCAAGACCAGCTCAGATCGTGTACCGTTGATCACTAACTTTGCAAGCATGGCTTTGTGCAGCAATAAACTTAGCTGATGTTATTGTTGAGTCCCAGAGGTGTTCCCAGTGTTGCGAAGGCGCCGGGGAAGAAGTTGTCTTGTCGGCTCATGGAGGCGACGACGGGGGTTGCGGCTTTGACGATGGTGCCATAGAAGGCTGAGGACAGGG
>JAJDCZ010000050.1 GCA_029260555.1 Phycisphaerales bacterium | reverse complement strand
GGGGAGAGGTTGACGCTGGGGTTTGGTTGATCTAGCGTGGAGTTGTCGGCCGCGTGCCCAAGTGGTCTAAGGGAACGGATTGCAAATCCGTCATTCGTGGGTTCGAATCCCACCGCGGCCTTTGGATGTCGGGGGATTGGTGGGCGGGGGGGGGGTGGGGGGTTATCGATGCGATGTTTTGTGTGTTGAAATGGATTCAGGTGCAGCGCGTCTGCTGGGTGGGGTTTTGTGGATTGTTGAGTGTTGTGTGTGGGGGGGAGGGGGGGAGGGGGTTAAAACGGGACGGCTCGCTGAGGGATTGCCTTAACGAGCCGTCCACGAGAAGGGAGGGAGAGGGTATTATTTGAAAGAGCGAATAAAAGAGTTGAAAGATTCATATTTACATATGAGATACGGACATTAGCCTGCTGTCCATAGGGTGTAAACCCCAATCAGGGATAAAGTAGTCCAAAATACCTTTTTTATCCAGAAAATGGCCTTGAGGGCACTGAAATGCTGTTTTCAGGCTTCGGCGAGGCCTTCGCGAATGGCAAAGCGTGCCAGTTCTACGCGGTCGTGGATGCTCAGTTTGTTCATGAGGTTGGTGCAATGATTTTCGACCGTTTTGACGCTCAGATGCATGGTTTGGGCGATGTCTCGTTTGGGCATGCCCAAGGCGACATAGCTGAGAACCTGGATCTCACGGGGCGTGAGCAATGAGATTCGGCTGGTGGTCGAGTGGCTCAGCCCCAGTGTGCCATTGTGAACCACGATGCGTTCCTGGACCTGCTTTGAGAACCAGGTGTTGCCCATGGAGACTTGGGTTATGGCCTGGATGACGGCTTCGATAGGTTCGTTTTTGCAGACAAACCCCCAAGCTTTGGCATGGAGCGCCTGTTCGATGTAGGCATCGTGGTGAAAGGCGCTGAGGAAGATAACTTTGGTTTGAGAGAATCTGGAGTTGATGGTCTGGGCGGCTTCAAACGCTGAAAGACCCGGCATGTCGATGTCCATGAGGACGATATCGATGGATCGTTGCGAGCAGATCTGCACGGCTTCGTCTGCACCTGAGACTGTGGCGACGACCTCCAGATTTTTTTCCGTGTTGAGCCTTTCGCCCAAGGCACTGCGTACGAGGGAATGATCATCAGCAAGAACAATGCGAATAAGCATTAATTCACCGCCTGAATTGATTGGGGGGTGGATGTGGGGTGAGTGCATATCAGGTTGACTGCGTGAAGCAGGTCGTTCATGTTGAATGGTTCGTGTAGCACGCTTGAAAAGTTCTCTTTTAGTGTGCTGTTTTTTTGATTGCTGTCCGCCAGGAGCAGCGTGGGGACAGGACAATCATTGTTTGGTGTCGTGCAAGAAGGATTGAGGCTGCGCTGATGGATGATGATCAGATCGGGAGTGGGTTCAAGAAGATTTTGGGGATCAAGTTTGGTGGAGGTTTTGACGGTGTGGCCTGCAGCGCGGAGCGCGGAGGCGGTGATGGAAGAGACATAAAGATCAGGATCGATGAGTGTGATGATCCGGGTTTGTTTTGAGTTTGGGGCAGGATTTGTGGGGATTTGAGATGGGTCTGTGAGGGGGATCTGGATGGTGAAGGTGGTGCCTTGGCTTTTGGAAGAGTGGACGGAGATGGTGCCTTGATGATCGGTGATGATGCCATGAACGATAGAGAGACCCAGGCCGGTGCCTTGCTCGCGGGTGTGTGTGGAGAAGAAGGGTTCGAAGATTCTGGATGTGATGGAGGGATCGATGCCATCGCCAGTATCTGAAAGTATGATGGTGGCGAGTTTGGAGGGGGATGAGGTATTGAGTGTGACGGTGAGGGTGCCGCCTTGGGGCATGGCATCTTTAGCGTTGATGGCGAGGTTGGTGTAGATTTGTTTGAACTGTGCCTGGTCGCCTGTGATCCAGACGGGGGAAATATTGTTGATGTTGATGTTGATTTTTATGGCTGCGGGGAGGACGCCTTGGAGGAACTTGAGCGTCTGGCGAGTGAGAGATGCAAGATCGAAGACGCTTTTATTGGTCGAGCCAGTCTGTGCAAACGCGAGCAGCGAGCGGGTGATGTTTGAAGCGTGGTCAACCGCTGAATCGATCTGATCAAGAGAGGAACCAACGGGCTGATGCAAACTGATTTTATTTCTTACGGTCTGGCTGGCGCTGGCGACGACTGTGAGGAGATTGTTAAAGTCGTGAGCTACTCCTGAGGCGAGAGAGCCAACGGCTTTGAGCTTCTGGGCTTGTTTGAGTTCGATTTTGAGAGCTTGTTTTTGTTGCTCAGCGTGGATCTGTTCGGTGATATCGACGCCTGCACCGATGATGCACCTGATGTTGCCGTTGTCCTTGCGAAGGACCGCGTAGTTCCAGAGGATGGTGTGCAGTTTGTTATCTGCACCGATCCAGTCGTGTTGATCTGAGGCGTGTTCGTGGCCATTGACCAGTTGGGTCATAAACCTGTGAACATGGGATTTTTGATTCTCCGCGATAAGAGCTTCGACGATGTTTTTCCCATAGACCTGTGCTGGTTCAAGACCTGTCAATAACTGACACGCCTGGTTGAACAGGATGATGCTACCTGTTCCATCGAGAACGACGATGAGAGATCTGACGGTCTGAAATATTTCATTGATGAAGGTATTTTCTTCAAACATGGAGTCTTCAGACAAGCCTCTCTGGATTTCCGCGGATGCGCGAGCTGCGAAGGTTCGCACAATTGATTCGATGTCAGGGTCATCAGGCAGGGGAGCGGTGTCGATGACGCCCATGTGTCCAATTCGTTTGCCTGCAGCATCAAGCAGGGGGATGGCGTAGTAGCTGTCGGCATTATGGTTGATCATCCACTGGTCATCGGGGTAGCGTTCCTGGACGCCGGTTTTGATGATGCAAGGCTCATTGTCATTGACCAGTTCACAGGGTGTGCCAGCCAGGTCGTAGGTGATGTTTTCTTCGTAGGCCTCGCCATTCCATGCACAGACGAGCAAGGCACGGCCGGAATCATCCGTGTCACACTCGACAACGAAGGCGATTTTGACCTCCAGTGCTTCAGCGATGTTGCGTGTGAGTTTGTGGAAGAAGGCGCGGCCTGTGGCGGGGGAGGTGCCTTGGACGATGGAGAGCAGTCTTTGTTCAACGCGAAGCTGGTCGGTGACATCTTCACAGACGCAGATGTAGTGGTGAAGCAAGCCATCGGCTTCGTAGACGGGTGTGACAAGAGCACGACACCAGACTGTTTTGTTATCAAGAGTGCTCATTTGAAGGATGGCGCGCTCTGCCCTTCGCTCGCGGATGGCATGAGCAATCCGATCGGTACCTTCTTCTTCGTTGACAAGGGTAAAAAACTGCCTGCCTATGAGTTCATTGCTGTCTGCATTGAGCATTTCAGCGAAAGCCTTGTTGACATGCGCAATGGTGCAAGCTGGGCTTTGGGAGAGGGGTTGATCGGTGTCGATATTCAGGATGGCGATGCCATTGGTTGTGGACTGGATTGCCTGTTGAAACACGCGGATGCGATTTTGCAGGCTCATGCGTTCCATGGCGTGTCTGAGTGTGCGTGTCAGTTCGTTGGGAGCGATTTGGCCTTTGACAAGAAAATCCTGAGCACCTGCATGGAGGGCGTTGAGAGCAAGTTGATCGCTGGGGATGCTGCTGAGGACGATGATGGGTGTGCGAGGGGCAGCCTCGATCATTTGCTGGACGGATTGAAGCCCTTTATTCTCTGGAAGCGAGAGGTCCAGAAAGATTGCGTCGTATGAATTCTGATCGAGTTTATTGATGCCTTGGGCGAGGGTGTCAGCGGTGGAGAGTTGAAACTCGTCGCCTGCGGATTCTCCCAGGAGTTCCAGAATCAGGCGTTGGTCGCCAGCACTCTGATCGATCATCAGAATGCGTTTACCTGGCCTGAATGAGATCATGCGGGACTGGGTCATTGGGCGTGGTTGCGTGAAAGGCACGGGCACTATTGCTCAGATATGGTTGCACCAGCGTGAAGTGTACCAGATTATGTGTGTGATATCACCTTGAGCCAATATGTTCAGCATTGAGGCTGAGGATCTTATTGAGGCGTCAGTTGCAAGCTAGGATGGAGCCAGCCAAACCGGCATGGGATTACGCACATGGATGAATCAGTACGGACACCCGAATCGCTCCAGGAACTTGATGAGGCTTGTGGCACATTTTGTGCTGACTATGCTGCGGTTCGTGAACAGATACAACGGGTGGTGGTGGGACACGGCCAGATTATTGAGGGGGTGTTGACCTGTTTGTTTACGGGTGGGCATGTGCTGCTGGAGGGTGTGCCTGGGATTGGCAAGACGCTTTTGATTCGATCGCTGGCGCGGGCGTTGAGTCTGGATTTTTCTCGGATTCAGTTTACGCCGGATCTGATGCCTGCGGATATCACGGGTACGACGGTGGTGCATGAGGTGATGAGTGAGGGGGGCAAGAGCCGGGAGTTTCGTTTTCAACCCGGGCCTGTGTTTGCACAGATGGTGCTTGCAGATGAGATCAACCGGGCAACACCCAAGACGCAAGCGGCGCTGCTTGAAGCAATGCAGGAGCAATCGGTGACGGTGGCGGGCACGACACATGAGTTGCCGGGGCCATTTTTTGTGATGGCAACGCAGAATCCGTTGGAACAGGAGGGGACATATCCATTACCTGAAGCGCAGCTGGACCGGTTTTTCTTCAAGCTGCGAGTGGGGTATTCGGGTCGAGAGGAGATGGCGGAGATTTTGGAGCGGACGACGACGGGTGTGAACCCGGAGGTGTCGTCTGTGCTGGATGCGAGTGCGATATTAAAGCATCAGGCGCTGGTTCAGCGTGTGGCGATCGCACCGCATGTGCGGGATTACGCGGTGAGGCTGGTGCTGGCGACGCATCCCAAGGGGCTTGATGGGGGTGGGCGGTATTCAACGCCGATGGTTGATCAGTTTGTGCGGGTGGGGGCATCGCCTCGCGCTGCCCAGGCGTTGGTGCTGGGCGCGAAGGTGGCAGCGCTTGTGGACAAACGCACGGCTGTGGGCATTGACGACATTAAGCGGGTCTCGCTGCCTGCGCTCAGACATCGGTTGATTATGAACTTTGAAGCTCATGCTGAGGGTGTGCAGGCTGATGGTGTGATTGAGAACATCACGCAGACGCTACCGATTCGCGTTGAGGATTGAATGGTGCATATGAAGGACAATGTGGTGCGGTTCTGCAGCCTGATTGTGGTGCTGAGTGTTGTGGTTTTTCATGCTCAGGGGTTGGGTGGGATTGCTCTTGATGATTTGCGTGTGAAGAAGGGGCGAATCGACGCGGTGGTTGGACAGATGCTGATGGTGCCTGTGGAGGTGGGCGAGGTTGTCCCTGAACCAGAGAACATCAAGGTTCATATGGATGACGGGCAGACGGTTGTGGTGCGTCTGGTGTGGTTTGGTGTGCTGAAAGATGTTGGGGGGGCGGGGGTGAAGCGGTGGAACTGGCTTGAATCAACGACATGGGGTTCGCAGGAGGCGGAAGTTGCGACACCTATCCAAGGCGAGGGGTTCTGGGCGGTGGTGGCAAATCTGCCTGCGTCTGCGATGGGTCAGGGGCTTTGGATTGATGGCAAAAGGCATGAGCTGAACTGGTTGACAGATCCGGCGCTGGTTCAGGAACAGGTGTCGTGGACGGTGGATCAGCAGGATATGGACCATCTGGCGGACCCGGTTTTTGAAGCAATGACCAGAAGCCAGTGGGAAGATCCATTGAGGCGCTGGCGGATGAGGCTGATCACGACGGGGCGGGCATCGGCGGGGTGGTACACGACGGTGGATGATGCACAAGAGGTGCAGCCTCGGATTGATGATGAGTTAGTAGAGCGATGGGCGCTGCTGATTGAAGCCAAGTGGCAGGTGGGGCTTGATCAGCTGCATGAGCATGATGCCGCGCTGGCTCAGGAGCTTGGGCGCGTGCTGACGCGGAAGATTAACTTTGATGGCGAGCATGTGGTGCCGATCTGGCCTGATGATGAGGGAGCGCTGGGTGAGGTGCTGGGGATGTTGATTAATCAGAAGCGATCGCTCAAATGGCGGGGCAAGCGGGTGCGTCGATGGCTTGATGAACAGCCGGGGGGGGCAGCGTGGGTTGTTGATGATGCGGGCGGGGTTGGGAACGAGGGGAGCCGGGCAAGCACGATTGAGTTCATGAACTTGACGGATGAGAGCGTTTTGGGGTGGGTGAGATCATCGACAGCGGATTCGAAGGCTGTGGTTGAGCCTGTGGAGGCGAGACGGGCGGTGGGGATTCGGGTGGAGCATGGCGAGGTTGGGTCTGCGATGGGCATGACGGTGGCTGTGGATATGGCTTCGGATGATGTGCCTGTGATCTTGGCGGTGGTGGGCGCACCGGTGGCGGTTGAACCACCGGGATTGACGATGGGACCATTTGTTGCGGACTGGGCGCTTGGAGAGTTGGTTGGGGGTCAGCAGGTTGGGAGGATGGTGGTTGGGGACTGGGCGAGTGCAGCGAGGTTGTATCAGACGAACACAGGATGGGAACTTTTTGTTGAGATGCGCGTGCCTGGGGACTGGATGTGGGAGGAGAGGAGTGTGCATGAAAGGCTTGAGGTGACGCTTGGTGCGTGGGGGTCGCCTACGCATGTGATTGGTGTGTCGTCAGATCAGGCATCGACGGATCGTGTGCGTGTGGGACGGACAGCGGATGGGTGGGCGGTAAGGCTCAAGCTGCCTGCGGGGGTGGTGGGTCGAGAGGGGTTGATTGTGTTGGGGATGGTGCGGGTGGATGGTCGAAAAGAGCGCAGCGCCTGGCCACGGGCGATGGTGCCTTGGGAGGGTGAACCGGGGCGGGTTGCGATCGACCCCAAGGCGTGGGATTGAGTGAGTGAGGGGTGAGGGGGGGGTTAGATTCGGATGCGCCAGGCGTAGAGGAACCACTCGATAGCGAGGAGGAGTGCTGCAGCACCGACGAACCAGTGCCAGATTTCATGGCGGAGCTGGGCGTTTTGCCGGGCTGAGATCTGTATGCCTGCGATGCTGATGGAAGACCTGGATGCGAGCAGCGATTCGCTGGGTGAGAAAAGGTTGACAGCGATCATTTGAGGCTCAGCCCCTTGCACGCGATAGACGCCTTGGCGGGGCAGGATGCTGAGGGAGATGGGGTTGGAGGTCTGGGCGGGGTTCTGTGCAAGGTTGATGGTTCGGTTGATGGGGCCTGAGAGTGATATCTGGCGTGCTTGAGGCTTGGGGGTGACCATGACGGGGTCGATGGTGGTGTAGAAGCGGGCTGATGCAGAGGCGTTTTGATCTGCGAGCAGATCGACAGCATTGGCAAGGAAGATGGTAAAGCCAACTTGCAGGGGCCAGGTTGAGTTTCTGAGGGCGAAGGCACAGAGGATGTGGCGGTTGCGATTGAGAAAGGTTTGGGCGATGAGTACGCCTGGAACGCCACGGGCGAGTTCGGTAGCTGGGGAGTCTGGCTTGATGATGATGTGCTGATTCGCGGGGACGAGGGTTTGATCCAGAGCGACATGCCGAAGCGCGGGGTGGGTGCGTTCCCATGAGATGAAAAGCGTGGTGGGCTTTGCAGATTGAGCTGGTTCAACAGAAAGACCTGGCAAGGCGGGACTCATGCCGAAGCTGAGCGAGGGTATTGGTGGGGTCGGCAAGAAGGAGGGGTTGGTGGTGGGAGCGACATCGAAGATGACAAGATCAAAGTTTTTGAGCTGACCCGATGCGTGAAGCTGGGCGTAGGTGGTGGGTGAGATATTCTCGAGCCTGCTGAGGTTCATGGCGCTGAGTTGATCGCCCAGAATCCATGTCAGGTCGGTGGTGGTGGTTGCGTCGGTGGAAAATGCACTGGACGAAACCAACAACACAGAAGGGCGAGTCGCAGCGTCGAGGGTGATGCGGGCGGTGTTGTCACTTGCCAGGGCATCGGTTGCGGTGAGTGAAGCTGTGATAAGGCTTTGGGCAGAGCTGGTGAGTGTGAAGGGAACGACCGCCTGGGCGGGTGAATCGATCGCATCTAATTGCGGGGTGAAGGTGGCTGCGATGCGTTTGGTGATTTGATTGTTTTGTGTGATCTGGATAGTTGCGGCTTTGGTGTTCGGGTTGGTGGAGAGGACTCGGAGGAGGCCTCGGATTGTCTTGGGGGATTCTGGATCGCGCTGGACACTCATGGAGACGATGCTGAGGTTTTCCTGAGCGGGAGAATCCAGAGGGGTCACGCGTTCGTAGGTGAGCTTTGCACCGGCGAGTGTGTAGGTTGTGCTGGTGGGAGCGGATTTGATCACGCCATCGGTGATGAGGATGACGCGCGTGGGAGGTGATTGGGTGGATTCATCGCCATCGCGGGTGACAAGCGAGGCAGCTGCATCAAGAGCATTCTGGAGCCTGTCTGGCTGATCCAGAGGCGTGAGTTTTTCTATGGCGTTCAGCACTGCACGCTGATCGTGTGTGAAGGGCACGATGATGCGCGGCGAATGGGCGAAGGAAATGACGGCGATCTGGTGTGATGAACTGTCGCGATTGATGGCGTTGAGGATTCGTTTGGCGCGCTGTTTGGCGAGGTCAAGGTGAGATTGGCCTGAGGGGGTCTGGGCAGCCATGGATGCGGAGCGGTCGATGAGGAGGATGATGCGGTCATCTGATGTGCCTGGGCCGGGGAGGGTGGGTCGCGCAATGGCAAGGAGCAAGAGCGCGAGAATGAGCAGGTGCAAGAACAGGAGCCAGGATGGTCTGATCATGCGAAAGGGTGTGTTCACCTGGGTATCAGTTGAAGACGATGCCCAGAACATGGTCGAGCTGACGCGAACGGGTCTGCGTCTGAGTTTGAGGAAGTAGAGAGTGAGCAGCACGGGCAGCGTCAAGACGCCGGCAACGATGGCTGCGATGGGGGTGAGGAACATCACTGGGTTTGGCTTTGGGTATTGGTTTGGTGGGCGTTGGTGCTGGAGCGGAAGTCTTTGGCGATGATGTAGATTTCCCGGGAGACATCGCGGCATGCTTTGGGTTTGAAGCCTTTGACATCGGCGAAGAGTTTGCCGGTGTATTTGAGAAGTTCGGGGTAGAGGGCACCTTCAAAGACTTTGATGGCCAGTGTGCCTTTGTTTTTGAGAAGCTCGGGGAGCAGATCAAGGGCTGAGTAGCAGAGGTGGACGCAGCGTTCGTGGTCGCCTGCGCCGGTGGTGTTGGGAGCCATGTCTGAAAGCACGACATGAAACTTGCCTCTGGCGAGGTCGGTGAGAGTTTGCGGGGGGGTGGCGGTGATATCACCGACGATGGTGTGTGTGTTGGGTTGGGGATTGATGGTGACGGGTTTGAGATCGATGCCTACGACGATGCCTTTGGATTTGACGAGGTCAGAAGCGACCTGTAGCCAGGAACCCGGGGCGCAGCCCAGATCCAGCACGCGGTGGCCGGGGCGGATGATCTTTTTCTTTTCGTTGATCTCGATGAGTTTGAACGCGGATCGCGCAACGAACCCTTGTTGTTTGGCTTTGTGAAAATATGCGTCCTGGATGGTTCGCCTGGGCATGCTGGGTGAGGATAGCTCGCGGATTGATGGGAGGGGGGGAGGGGGGGTTAGAAGGGCGGGGGGTCGGTGAAGTCCAGGCGTCTTTGGGTGTAGGGATGGATGAAGGAGAGAGTGGATGCGTGGAGCATGAGGCGCGAGGCGTTGTCGGGCTTGCCATAGAGCACATCGCCGAGGATGGGCGCATCCAGACCTGCAGCGGCATGGACGCGGAGTTGATGGGTTCTGCCGGTGACGGGCTCGAAGATGACGCGAGTGCGGTCGGTTTCGCGGCTGAGGATGTGGTAGTTGGTGCGCGCGGGTTTGCCTTGCTGATGATCGACGATCTGGATGGGGCGGTTGGTGATGTCGGCACGGAGAGGGAGGTTGATGGAGCCTTGGGAGTGATGCAGCGCGCCGTGGAGGAGGGCGGTGTATTGCTTGTGGACGATACGATCTTGAAACTGGATGGAAAGGGCTCGTTGTGCCTGGGGGGTCAGTCCGAGAACCAGCAGACCCGATGTATCCATATCAAGGCGATGTACGACCAGCGGGCCTGTAGCATCGGGAAAGAGTTGGGCGATGCGCAGCGCTACACAGTCTTGTTTGTCTGGGCCTTTGCCGGGGACGGAGAGCATGCCCGAGGGCTTGGAGATCACGACGAATGAAGGCTCAGCGTGGATGATAATGGGTTGAAAGTCGCTGGTGAACATGGGCTGGGCGTTGTTACGATCCTATTCTAAACAAAATTGTCTGTTATTGAATACCGCGTGAGTCATGTGACGGTGGTGTCTGAGGCGTGTATTCTAATAAACAGGTTGTGTGCTTTGAAGTTCGATTCCGAGAGGATTCTCGATGATGATCAATGTTGTAAGAGGGTGTGTGTTTGGGTTCATGCTGGGGGCGATGGGTCAGTTGTCGCTGGCTCAGCCTGACACGAGTTGGAGGCTTGCTGAGGGTTCCATGTTGGTGGACCATGTTCAGTTGACGACACCGAAGATGTTTGTCAAGGCAGGCGAGGCGTATTTCAACAAGGACGCATCGTGGATTATATTCCAGGCGGTGCCCACGCCCAGTGAGGGGCATGAGCCGGACGAGTTTTATTCGATGTATGTTGCCAAGCTCGACAAGACCGGGTCAGGGAGGATTCGCGGGATTGAGGCTCCGATTCTTGTCAGTGATCCTGGCAGTGCCAATACCTGTGGGTGGTTTCATCCCACGCTGCCCGGTGTGGTGATGTTTGGCTCGACCATCGGCAAGCCCGAAGATACCGCCAACCCGGCGGGTTATTCGCGTGATGGGAAGAAGTACAAATGGGATTTTCCTCTGACGATGGAGATTGTCACTCGCACGGTGTATCAGATGATTGATGATCTTGATGGGAAGGCGGGGCTGCTGGGTCGTCAGGATGCGTCTGAGGCGGTGCCGATGTTTGAGCGCTGGGGATACGACGCGGAGGGTTCGTATGACGCGGATGGTTCGCATGTTCTTTACACCGCGGTTAATCCGGAATCGGGCGATGGGGATTTGTATATGGTGAATGTTGCAACCTCCAAGCGAACTGCGCTGGTGGTGGAAAAGGGTTACGATGGCGGGCCTTTCTTTTCGCCGGACGGGACGAAGATCGTGTATCGATCGGACCGTCGGGGTGACAACATGTTGCAGGTTTTCGTGTCGGAGCTGGCCTTTGATGCCAATGGCGAGCCCACGGGGATCAAAGAGGAATATGCCATCACTGCCAATGAGCATGTGAACTGGTGCCCGTTCTGGCATCCTTCGGGCAAGTTTCTGGTTTATGCGACCAGTGAGATCGGGCACAGCAACTATGAAGTGTTTGCTATTGAGGTTGATCTGAACAAACCGACTGATGAGCTTCGCAAGGTTCGTGTGACTGAGGCAGAGGGGTTTGATGGCTTGCCAGTATTCAGCGATGATGGCAAACTGATGATGTGGACGAGCCAGCGCGGCGGAGCCACGAAACAAGGCGGAAATGCATCGAGCCAGATCTGGCTGGCGCGATGGAAGGGCGACCCGTTTGCACAAGAGGCTCAGCCCTGATCGGCCAGGAGCAGAACGGATGCATCGGTGATGAATGAGCCAGACGATTATGGTCTGAGCCCGGTTCAAACGCTGTGCCATGTTTTTCAGGAGCATCGAGCAGCTGGTCATGGTGCGTTCTGGAGCACATGGTACGAGGAGGTTTTTGCACATCGCCCGGTGCTTGAGCTGCGCAAAGAACCCGATCCGAGCGACTTGAGCGCAACGCACGAGATCCAGTCCATCGGGCATGTCCGGTTTGGATGTCGATTGATCGAGCCCGAGCAGGGCGCGACGATCGTTGGGGCGGTGGTGGTGGTTCATGGGGCGAATCCTGACACGCTTGAAGACGAGTGCCTTGAGTATGGGGAACTTGCCAGGAAGGGCGTGGCGGTCTTGGTGATTCGGGTTCGCGGGTTTGCAGGCTCAAAGCTGGATGTTGGCAAGGCATTGAGTTGCGCTGAGCAGTGGATCTGCCATGGACTTGAAACGCCGATCCATCCACGGACGCACCGATGCAACTGGATTATTTCCGGAGCTGTGGCGGACATTGTGTGTGCATACCGGGCGATGCAGCGCTGGCTTGAAGAATCACGATCAAGTTCAACAGCGGTGGCGCTTTCGGGCACTTCACTTGGTGGCGGGCTTTGCATGCTGGCAGCATCGCAACTGGCGGACAGTTACACACTTGATCGTCTGGCGATTGAACTTCCGAGTCTGGGTGACTGGTGGTGGAGGCTTGATCAACCCGTGTGTGACGGATTGGGCCGATGTGTCAAAGAGACCATAGGGATGCACCCGACCGGGGAGGAGCAGAGCCGGGAGGTGCTCAGCGTGTTTGATACTGCTGCACACGCCAGACGGGTGAGCTGCCCGGTGTTGTGCCGACTGGCGATTCTTGATGATGTGGTGCCTGCGCCGTCAGCGGCAGCGGTTTACAACGCACTTGATACATCGCCGGGATTGAAGTGGCGATTTGTCACGCCTTATGGCCACTTTGATGGCGGACTGGCTGCTGCAAGGCGGGTGGCATTGTGGAAAAAGGCGAGGCTGAATTTTCTGGACTTGAATCAGTCTCCTCAAGAGGCGATGCAAAGGTGGGAACCTGAGCTGGGGCGGATTTGATGAGCGCGTTGTGATCAGGTGGTGGGTTGGCGGAACAGGGCTGCGCATGCACTGAGGCCATGGACATGACTTTGACCCGCGACGGGGCCGATTTCGCCAGAAGCGAAGAAGCCTGCGATTGGTGGTTGATCGGGACTGGCATCTTTGAAGAGTGTTGCGAGTGCGACCGAGTCGTGGTGCGGTGAGCCGAAGAGGTTGGCTCCGCGACCATTGCATGTAAAGAGCAGAGATCCGGCGGGTGGGTCTTTGACGCGCTGACCATCGATGAGCATGGCGAGGTCTTCGTGTGCGGTTTGACGATCACGGAGGTGGAGCCTGACGGTTTGGCCTACGCGGACAAGACCCTGAATGGCGAGGGCGTGGTTTTTTCGATCTACGCCTGCGACATTGCGCATGAGGTAATCGTTTCGTCCGAATCGTTCTTTGTATTCATCAGCGACGATACCCAGGAGCAGGCCATGGGCGATACGACTTTGCTCGTCATCTGAGAGTTTATCGATCACGGACTGGATGGCTTGAAGTGCGGAGATTCCTCCGAGTCCCAGGACAAGGTTGTTGCGTGCGCTGGTGACGATGAAGTTGGGGCCGATGGGTCTGGCGCCTTGTGAGACGATGGTGTCGACGCGGATGGGACCGACGAGGCGAACGCCGACGAGGCCGGTGGTGTGGATTTTGTCGTTGATGATCAGTGCGTTGCCATTGGGTGTGTTGGCAGCTGAAGCGACGCCTCCGATGACGGGGCCTGCGCCAGCGAGTGTGTGGGCACTGCTGAGAGGGCCAAGCATGCCAAGGGTTGGTACGGAGAAGGGATCGACGAGCAGCAGCGTGGCTTTGGATTGTTCATCAAGGCTCAGGCGATCTGCAAGATCCTGATCATCCCGAGCCTGGTGCAGATTGGTGAGCAGGTGGTCATGGGTGAAGGGGTCGATGGTGACGCCTGGCAACGAGCAGGCCAGGATCGACACGCCGGGGTCTTTTTCAAGCTCCATGCGCTGGCCCAGAACAGCCTGGCCGGACACGCCGATGAGGTGCCTGGGATTGAGTGTGCGCAGCGTGACATCAGCCACGGTGCGAGCATGAGGCACATGGTGAGGTGAAAAGAACACAAACGCCAGATCAACCGCTGAGCCTGCCAATGTCTGTTGGCATGAGAGGCATGCCTGATGGGTGGCATTGGCGGTGTCAGGGTGGCTTGCGACACCTGCGGCCATGCTTATGGGTGGGTGTGGATCAGTTTGAGACATCAGTGAACTGTAGCCAACCCAGTTGAGAGATCGGGCAAGATCAAGGTGTCATGCTTTTTGCAGGGCTGCTTTCTGGTGCATTGTGGTTGTGTAGCAACTGACCTCTGACCCCAGAAGGGGTCAGAGGCACGAAGCTGGCTTGTGTTGACATGAACAGTGCTGGGTTGGATCAAGTTTTTGCTTTGCGTCTGTCTGTGAGTCTGCCTGCAATGCGAGAGCGGGCGCGTCTGGTGCAGGGTGTTACGCGCGGGCCTCCGGGTTGGGTTTGTTTATTCAGCTCGGCCAACAGCCGATCGACGACCACATCAATGACCTGTTCATGGTGAGATTTGGGCGCAGCCAGACAACGGCGCATGGCAGCCATTTCAGCAGCTCGACGATCAGACCGATCGCACGGATCCTGTAACGAATTTCGAGATGTTAACATCTGTCCCCTTTCTGGGCTCTCTCTCTATAAATTTCCACATCTTCGAGCAGACCGCAGGCGGCAGCTCGACAATTTCCCTCAAGCAGCAGATCGGCGAACCAGATCGCCATCTTGAGCAGACCGCACTGATTTTGCTGGAAATAAATCTGAAAGCTGGAAAAAGTGTGACAGATGCTCCAAATGAGCCTTGGGTTGAGGCTCAATCATACACGAAACTTGGCATTCAACCCTGTCACAACACGAACAAGTCTGATTTTAGTGTTGTGGTGTCCTATGGTGACAGCTTGACATTCACAAGCAGGAGTTTGAACCATGCTGGGACGAGTTTTCAAAGCGTATGACATCCGTGGGATCTATCCGGATTTGCTCACGGATCAGATCGCTTGGCAGGTTGGCTTTGGTTCATCGCGGTTTTTGATTGATGATGCCAAGGCTGCGGGCGAATCGACACCCATGATGCAGAATCTTGTGGTGGGCTACGACATGCGAACCTCCAGCCCGACACTGGTGAATCAGCTGTTTGCGGGAATCACTCGCCAGGGTGGGAGCGTGATCGACATTGGGCTGGTGGATACGCCGATGGTTTACTTTGCGGTTAACTACCTTGACTGTGCTGGGGGCGTGATGGTGACAGCAAGCCACAACCCGCCCAAGTACAACGGCTTTAAAATCTGCAAACGCAAGGCAAGGCCTGTGGGTGAGACCACGGGGCTGGCAGAAATCCGCAAGCACTCTGCGATGGTTGATCGCCGAAACATGGCAGAGGCTGACCAGAACAAAATCGAGAAGCGTGATTTGTGGGCTGCCTATGCAGAGCATGTGCTGGCGTTTCTGGACATGAACGACAAGAAGATCAAGGTCGTGATCGATGCGTCCAACGGTATGGCGGGAACGATGGTTCCCAAGATCTTCGGCCCCAATGGTTCAAATGTGCCTGGTCTGGAAATCATCGAGATCAACTTTGACAACACCTCCGGCGAGTTTGTGCATGAACCCAACCCGCTTGTGGCTGCCAACCTTCAGCAGACACGCGATGCAGTGATCAGTGAAAAGGCGGACCTGGGCATTTGCTTTGATGGCGATGCGGACCGGTGCATGATCGTGGATGAAAAAGGCGGGATTGTCGGGTGTGACCATCTGACAGCGTTGCTGGCAGAGCAGTTTCTGGCTGATCGACCAGGCAGCACGGTGGTGTATGACCTGCGTTCGAGCAAGGCGGTATCTGAGCAGATTATCAAGCTCAAGGGCAAGCCGTTGCGAAGCCGGGTGGGGCATGTGTTTATGAAGGCTGCATTAGCTGAGCATGATGCATGCTTTGGCGGGGAGCTTTCGGGTCATTTTTACTTTGCTGACAACTTTTGTACGGATTCGGGTGCGATTGCGATGGCGACGGTGTTGAGCGTTCTGGCTCGCAAGAAGCAGCCTATGAGCCGATTGATTTCGCCTTTGTCGCGGTATACCCAGTCTGGCGAGATCAACTTTGAGGTTGAGGAAAAGGAAGAGGCGCTGGCAGCCTTGCGTGATGAGTTTGGACCAGACAGCGAGCACGAAGGCGTGATCGACGAGTTGGACGGCATCACCATCGACTGCTTTGAAAGTGCCGGTTGGTGGTGCAATGTCAGAAAATCCAACACGGAACCTTTGCTGCGATTGAATATCGAATCCCGAAACAAGACGCTGCTGAACAAGATGATCGAGCAGATTTCGCCGTTGCTGGGTACCCGGGTCGAACACTGATGGGCGCGGGGTTGTTGCTCGCGGGTGTGTTTTTGTGAGCATGAAGCGTGAGGGTGTAAAGTGTAATTAGGGCGAGCAGCAAGACCGCTTCCTGACGGTCGCGGCTTGTTAAAGAATGGATAGAACACTCCCTTACGATCGCGGCTCGTTGAGCGGGTCAGACTGAACCTATAATGAACTGGTCACTCATGAATGGAATCCTGTCATGAATCTCTCGCAGCTCTTTGGGCATTGGAAGATCCGCGACAATCCGTTCCGCGGGGAGGAGGCACGCCACGACGACGTGTTTGTGCGCATGGGCTCCAGCGCGGGGTCGCTTCTGACCAGCCATACTGACTTTGAAAAGATTCTGGGCCAGTTGCCTCGGACATCAACTTCCATTGTGTTTGGTGAAAAGGGCAGCGGCAAGACCGCGATCAGAATGCAGCTGGCAAATTGTGCGAATCAGCACAATGCTCAGCATCCTGATGATCGTGTGCTGATGGTGGCGTATGACGATCTCAATGCGTCGCTTGATCATCTTCATGCGCACTTTGGAAACAAGAATGCGACGAGTTCGCTTAAAAAGATTCGCCTGGTGGACCATCTGGATGCGATCCTGGCCCGCGCGACGACGCAGGTGGTGGATCTTGTTCTGGACCAGGGTGATATCGCCAAAGATAGTGAGCGAGCTGAACGAGGCGCAGCGCAGTGCCGAAAGCTTGACCGTGAAGCCCGTCGTGATCTGGTGCTTTTGCAGACGGTGTATGACCAGTCTGCAAGGAGTGCAGAGCGCGCGGGGATGCTTCGGCGCCGGCTTCGTTTGATGCCCGCTTCGAGGTTCTTTGCGTGGAATATGCTGGCGATGACGGGCTGGTTGCCTCTGGTTGTGGTGTTGGTGTTGTACGCCAAGATTGCAGCACCGGACTTTGGGTGGGAGATACCCGGCCCCTGGTCGATCGCGATGATCTCAGCCTTGATCTACTGGGCTCTGATGATCGCAAAGCGCTTTGTGTGGGATCGCCTGATGGTTGCCAGGCTGACTCGGCGGATTGCCCGGCAGACACGGTTTGTTGCGCGCAGCGAGCGCGGCTTGCGCTGGTCGCTTGATCGCCTTGCTGCGGGGGATCGGACGGCTGATGTCCTGCCGATGAGTGATTCAGATGAACAGCGTTATGCCTTGTATGCAAGGCTCATGCGTGTGCTGGGGCAGCTTGGGTATCAAGGCGTGATGGTGGTGATGGACCGTGTGGACGAGCCCACGCTTGTCAACGGCGACACCGAGCGCATGCGCGCCATTGTCTGGCCCATGCTCAACAACAAGTTTTTGCAACTTGAGGGGCTGGGCATCAAGATGCTGCTGCCAATTGAGCTCAGGCATGTTTTGTACAAGGAATCAAGCTCGTTTTTTCAAGAGGCCAGGCTCGACAAGCAGAGTCTGATTGATCGTCTGGGGTGGTCCGGTGCGATGCTTTATGATTTGTGTGATGCGCGGTTGCAGGCGTGTCGAGAGGAGGGGGCGGGTCCTCTTTCGCTGCTGGATCTGTTTGAAGAGGATGTTTCCAGGCAGGATCTTGTTGATGCGCTTGATCAGATGCATCAGCCTCGCGATGCGTTCAAGTTTTTGTATCACTGCTTGAATGAGCATTGTTCGAATGTGACGCGCGAACAGGAAAGCTGGCGTGTGCCTCGGCTGGTGCTGGACTCGGTGAAGAAACAGGAAGCTGACCGCGTGCAGCAACTGTACCGAGGGATCAGGCCGGCATAGGAAAGACGCTTAAGGAGTTTTATTGTGCAGCCAGACAGTCCTTCAAAAAACAAAAAAGCAATGCGCCTGTTTCAGATCCTGCAAGTTCTAGACAGTTCCATCACACCCAATCGCTGTAAACTCCATATGGCAGGCTGGAATAATATCGAAGATCCACTAGATGTTTATTTAGCAGGAAATTTTGACGCGTGGCAAGCAGAGCAATCCAGAGGGAACTTCAACCGAGACTTGGTAGTCTCATTGATCGCACTTTCAGATCCAAACAAATGGCTCTTTGTTGGTGTTCATGATGTCAGTGGATGGAGTCCAATTAAACACAGGATTGATAATTTCAGACGATATATAATGACTCGGCGAGCGAGTACCGATTCGATGTCTGGACGATTAGTAGTTGATTTCAAACGCACTGGCAGGCAGTCTTATCTTTGTGCTGAAAACTGGGAGATGTCCTTGCTTGTTGCAGAGATTCGTGCTGAGCGGCTACAGGTTATAGATTTCCCAGGCTACACCAAGACCATGCTGAGCAAGCAGCACCTTGACATCATCGTCAAACAACAAAATGCTTCCTGGAAAAGTGCCCTGTCCAGCGTTAAAGGTATTTATGTGATTGCTGACAAAACGAACGGCAAGCTCTATATCGGTAGTGCGACAGGTGAAGGTGGAATCTGGGGTCGATGGTGTGAATATGCCAAGACCGGGCACGGCTGGAACAAGGAACTCCGTAAACTCCTTCGTAAAAACGGAGTAAGACACGCTGATAACTTCCAGTTTGGTGTGCTTGAGACTGCAGACTCCAGAGCGACCAATGAGGACATTCTCGAGCGAGAATCGCATTGGAAGGAACTGTTACTCACACGAGATTTTGGCTATAACGCGAACTAGGTTGTGCCCGCCAGATAACAAACTGCGACCATGAGGGAGCGTGTGCTGTTGGCATGGAAAATACAAAGAGAAGATCGCTCCCTCACGGTCGCGGCTCGTTCAATCCATCTAATCTGCGGGGACACAGCGATCTCTGGCCCAGGCTCTCAGTGCGTGGACCTGCTCAGCCATGGTTACGCTCAAGGGGGGTGACTGGGCGAGGGATGCGGCAACATCCTGTGTTGTGAGCGCGCGGGCGTTGTTGAGGGCCGCATAGAGACTGGCAATGATGCCTTGTTCTATCTCGGCGCCGCTGAAGCCTTCGCTGGCATCTGCGATGGCGCCAAGATCAAAGTCTGCTGCGTTTTGTTTGCGTTTTTCCAGATGGATGCGTGCGATGATCTGGCGCGTGTCGTGATCGGGCAGGTCTACGAAGAAGATTTCGTCGAATCGGCCTTTGCGGAGGAGTTCGGGGGGGAGTGCCTTGATGTCGTTGGCGGTGGCGACGAGGAAGACGGGTGCTTTGTGTTCCTGCATCCAGGTGAGCAGTGAGCCGAACATTCGGCGGGAGAGTCCGCCATCGGTTGACTGGCTGGCTGCGGAGGCAAAGGCTTTTTCGATTTCATCGATCCAGAGCACGATGGGAGCCATGGCTTCAGCCTGGGCAAGTGCAGAGCGGAGTCGGCGTTCAGATTCGCCTACAAACTTGTCAAACAACACGCCCGGATCAAGGCGGAGCAGGGGTCGATTCCATGCGGTGGCGATGGCTTTGGCGCACAGGCTTTTGCCTGCGCCCTGGACGCCGAGCATCAGCACGCCTCGAGGCGGTTTGATTCCCAGTGTCTGGGCTTGGGAGCTGTCGGATTGTTGGCGGAGTTTGAGCCAGTGTTTGAGATTGGTCATGCCTCCGATGCGATCGAGAGATGTGGGCGCTTTGACATATTCAAGCAGGCCATCAGACTGAAGGATCTGGCGTTTGCGCGCCAGGATAAAGTTGATATCACTGGCATCAAAGCGGCGGTCCTCGGCGACGGTTTCAGCCACGATGGATTCGATCTGACTGCGCGACAGCCCCAGCATATTGCGGACGAACATGTCTAATGAAGATCGGGAGATATCAACTTCGATGGGGTTTTTCTTGTGTTCCTTATTCAAGCAGGATCGGACTATTTGTTCGATGGTGTCAGCGTTTGGCAGTTGAAGATGGATGCTGTTGGCGTGGGATCTGATGGCGGGAGGCAGTTCGTGTTGTGAATCGATCAGGATGATCGAGGAGTAGCTGCTATGAGCGGACATGATGGCTTCGCGCAGGGCGCGAAGGGTTCGGGGGTCGTTGAGATGGGGGATGAGATCGAGCATGACAGCGATGTATCTGTCGTTGCGCTGGGCGAGGTGGTAGAGCGCTGCTGCGGGATGCTCGGTTTCCTTGATGAACTTGTCCTCATTGATCAGGGCGTCGGTGAGGCCTGAGATGATCGACCATTGCAGGGTGTCCACCGGCAGGGACATGGCGGAATCGCGGACGAGCATCAGTGCTCGCATCTCCTCCGTGGTGGGGATGTGGACACAAGGGCAGTTTGAATCGAGCAAACGCTGAATCTGATCCTGATCTGAATAATCCATTGAACCTCCGTCAGAGCAGGATATCGGGCCTGAGCAGGCTGTGTGCGGCTGGGGGTTATCAGATGGACCCATATTTCTGGTGCAGGATGCAAAGTTGTTGCAGATTCCGGGAACCGTTATCAGGATTTTGTGGTATCTTGAGTTGAGCAGCATTCAAGCTGGTTTTGGTTTGTTGTCGAAACATGAGTCGATCATGGGTAAAGATAACGCTGTCAGCGTACTGCTCAGGATGGATGGAGAAACACAAAGGTCCGCGTCACACTGCTCTTTTTTATTGTTTATTCGGAACGACGCGGATTTTTGATTGAGAGCATTCTTGTTTTCCAGGTTTTTGTTCGGGTTCTCCGGATGAAGCTGGATCCTTTGCCAAGACGCAGGGGTATGAAGAGGGTTCGAAATAAGGTAGTCAAGTTCCTCGAACTGAGGGCTAAGCTTGCAGCTGCGTTATCCGATTGATTTAGGAGACAGTGGTAATTTTGCGCGTGGTACAACGCGGAGAAAGGAGTTTTTTCATATGCGGAAGTTGATGACACAATCGCTGGTGGTTTTACTGGCGGCAGGAATGGGCCATTCAGCCCTGGCCAGAGGGCCTGAGGCCGGTCCCAAGGTTCGTTCGCAGTTTGATACTGCAATTCAAAGCAACATGCACCTGAGCAGTGGGTACTCACTCCAGACGCTGGGCGTTCCTGCTCAGCCTGGTCAGCCCTTTGATATCCAGGTCACACTTGAAGGTCAGGCGTATACGGTTCACCTGACGCCTCACAGCGTCCGGGCAGATAACTTTAAACTGGTGGTGGCAGACGATAACGGGATGCATGAGATTCCTGCTCCTGCACCGGCGACCTATCGCGGCTGGATTGAAGGTGCTCCTGACGCTGTGGTTGCGGGTTCGATCATCAATGGTCAGCTTAAAGGTCTGATCAACTTTGAAGGCCCAATGAACAACTCATGGTTTATTCAGCCTGCTGATGATGCTGATGTTGCTGCTCCCGATAACCTGTATGTCGTCTATAACAGTCTGGACTCGGTTTACGAGGACGGCTGGCTTTGCGGGGCAGACGATCTGGCACCCCCGGCGAACGGTGGCGCTCAGGAAATGCCCGCTCCCAATGGGAACAACACGCGTAACGGTTTTCTTGAGACCGAAATTGGCTGGGATGCTGACTGGCATTTCTTCACATCAAGCCAGGGTCAGAGCAACACCACGACCGTCACGAACAACATCGCTGCCATTCAGAACGGTCTGAATGTGATCTATGAGCGAGATGTGAACATCACATTCCTGAGTGTTGGTTTGATCATCCGGACGACCTCGGGTTCCAATCCTTACACCACCAATGATCCAGGTTCGCTGCTTACGCAGTTCCGAAGTGTCTGGGTGAGCGGTAATCCGATTGGTAATCCCTATGATGTGGCCCACCTGATGACAGGCCGCAACATGGCGGGTTCGGTCATTGGTATTGCATGGCTTAACGCTGTGTGCACCGGCAACCGCTTTGGCTTGTCACAGACAACATTTACGGGCAACTTTAATAGTCGCCTCGCGCTGACAGCGCATGAGATTGGCCATAACTATGGTGCGGGCCACTGCTCTGGTGGTTCTTGCAAGATCATGTGTGCGGGTCTGGGCGGCTGTGGCGGCATTGGTTTGCCGAACTTTGGCAACTCTTCAATCAGCCAGATTGTGGGCTTTGCATCAACACGCAACTGCATCTCCAAAGGCACTGGCAATCAGGATACCGTGACCATGGAATGGTCTGTCGAAGGCGGCGGTCCTGCTGAGGTTCAGGCTGGCCAGTCCATTACCCTCGTGCTCAGCGCCAACCGTAGTGCTGGCGAGTGGTACGGCGGCGGCAAGTTCAATGTCAATGTCGGCGGCATGGGCTTTAATGATCTGTTCAATGCTGGCGGTGGCAACATCTCTGTTGGAGCACCCGGCCCGGTTACTGAGCCTGCAGGCGTCTTTACTCTGGGTCGTGATCAGGCATATCGCGCTATCCCCGCTGATGGTTCGATTCAGTACACCCTCGTTGGCAGCGTGATTCAGGGCAACTTTGATGGTGGCTCTATTGATCACTCTGTTCTGCCTCCGCTGCTTGGTGGCAACCCACCGACTGGCAACCCCACCCCCTTCTGGCGCATCCAGATCACACCAGAAGTTCCCTTGGGTTCACGCACATTCACAACACAGTTCCAGAATGTCACCATTGGACAGGCTGGTCTTCCCGTTGCAGCAGTGTTTGTTGACGGCTCGATCACGATCAATGTGCTCCAAGCCCCAAACTGCCCTGTTGATCTCAACGGCGATGGCAGTGTCGATGTGCTTGACTTCTTCGCCTTCATTGTCTTCTTCAATGCTGGCGATCTTCAGGCAGATCTCAACAACGATGGATCCATCGATGTGCTTGACTTCTTTGCCTTCATCACTCTGTTCGACGCGGGCTGCCCGTAATCGAACAACTCATGCAGCGGTTTTCGCTGCAGAATATGTGATTCCACGCCCCCCCCCCGGTCCAAAGACCGGGGGGGGTCTTGTTTGAAGAACTCCCAATAATCACCAACCAAATGGCTCCTGAGTCAGAATAACTGTGTTTATCTTTGTTTTTTGTCTGGTGCACCAGCTGGTTCAGGGTATATTCAAGCAAGTTTATGGTGTTTTGGTTAATCGCTCACGGAGTATGTCCATTGAAGTCGTGTTTGCTGATTGGCGTGTTTGCGGTGCTGATGTTTATCAGTCCATCGTTCAGTCATGCGCAATCGCTGAGCACACCACCGGATATATCAACCTCTGGCGTGGTGGATCCTTTGAACCCGCCTTTGATTACGGATCCTGCCTGGCAGGTCTGGTGTGATGCCTTGATCGCCCAGAGGCTTGCCCAGTGCCCTCGCCAACGATCACAAACCTTTTATTTCAGTCAATCGGGTAATGATCTTGCTGGCGATGGTTCGATCACCAGCCCGTACAAAACACTTTCCAAAGCTCGCTGGGTGTTAGACAATCATCCAGGTGGGGATGTGGCGCTTTTGTTTCGGCGTGGTGATATCTGGCGTGATGCCTTTGGCATTGTCACGAGCGTGCCCAACATCACGATTGCAGATTATGGTGCGGGCACCAAGCCTTTGTTCACGGCGTTTGAGCCCATTAACCCTGCAAGCTGGACGCCATCACCTGGCTTTATCAACATCTACCAGCGCAACGAGTCTTCAGTTGTGACATGGGTTAAAGAGTCAGATGATCTGGATCGGCCTTACAGCAGGCAATCCACGCCTTTGAAGGTCAGTCTGTATGAGGGGTCCTGGTACTGGGACAGCGATGCGGGCTTACTTTACATTCATCCTTATCATCTTAATGGACAGGTGACGGATCCCCGGGTTGATGGCAAGCCTTATGAGCTGGTTCGGCCTCGAGACTCGGGTGTGCTTGTTTCGGGGACGGGCACTCGTGTAGAAAACATCCGCGCCTGGGGTTGGGGGATGCAGCTCAACGCATCGAATCAGAACATGGGTATTCAGACGCGCGTAAGCGATGATGGTGTCGCTGCGGTGATCGGGTGCGAGTCGTATTACAACTCGAGTCATGCCATTGCTCACTGGTCCAGCCGCGGGGGCTATGCCACTTTTATTGATTGCAAAGCTGGATTGACCCTCTACAACGGCTTGGCGGGCGAAACCGTTTACAACACCTTCTCAGCACTTGGGCATCATCAAACCATCTTTCAGGGATGTGTCGCAACCCATGGCACGCTGCCCACCAGCGACTTTGCCTATGCGATCACGCGCCGAGCCCGAGGGTTCTATGGCCATGGCGACGGATACCCCACTCGCATCGCAGACCTGATCATCTCCCGAGACTGCGTGATCGAAAACCGACCCAACGGATGTGGCAATCCATCACTCTTTGCCAATATTCCACCAGCAACGAACCTGGCGGATGTGCGCGTGTTCATCGTCAATGAGCGATTCGAAGGCGGACCGGGCACTGGAAAAAGTTTTTCTATTGCCAGCGACAATATCGTGCGCATGAACGGGCAATATCTGGCGATACGACCCGAACCTCTGGGGAGTGGTGCTCTGGCAGGATTCAGACAAAATGGCTGGGCAATCAACTGCCTGTTTGAGTTCGATGCCAGTCTTCAGTCTGGGCGAATCGGATTCTGGAAAACCCAGAGCACACTCACGAGCCGGGCCAAACTCTGGTATTGCCATTTCAAGATCCAGACGGTTTCAGGCGTTGTTGTGCGGATGGATCGTAAAAAGCCCCACCGTTCTCAGGATGCGGAGATGATCAACTGCATCGTCAGTCATACAGGGCAGGGGAAGTTTGAGCTGGCACTTGGAACACTCTGGGCAAATGCGATTCATAATGTGCTTCTGCTTCTGAACGAGGGCGTGCCTCCTGAACCGGGTCCGGCTGATGGTGCTGGTGGTGGAGCGCAGATATCCTGGAATAGTGCTGGGGGAGTGGATGGAATTGGTCAGGCAGATGTTTCTCTCAATGCTCCGCCTCCAGATTTGTCCTGGCGTGACAACATTGTTTTGGGATCGACGCCGGTAATGGGTATTCCACCACCATGTGGCTCGCCCATGCGATGTGCTGCGGCTCCAATTCCCGGTGCAACCGTCATGTATGACTTGCTAGGCCCGGTTACTGAGCGCAATGACATTGGCCCGCTGGAAGCTTTCATGTGTGCTGATCTGAATCACGATCAGATAGTGGATGTGATGGATTTTTTCCTGTTTGTGTCGCTCTTTGCTCAACAGTCACTTGAGGTTGATCTGAATAACGATCGTGTGGTGGATGTGCTGGATTTCTTTGTGTTCATGCGAGGGCTGGAGAATCCCTGCACATAAGAAATCGGCCTATCGTGCTGATCAATGACCACCAGAGCGACAACCACGCACGACGATCAATCAGCCACAACTGCGTCTGAAACAGGCATGGCACATGCGCTTAAAACCGCCGGGCGGGATATCAAACTGGCCCACTCGGTGTTCGCTCTTCCCTTTGCACTTCTTGGAGCGACGCTGGCACGACCCGATGGTGAGCCTGCCGGTCGATTCCTCAGCAAACTCTCGCTCATAGTCGTCTGCATGTTCTTTGCCCGGTCATGGGCCATGCTGATCAATCGTCTTGCTGATGCACGCATTGATGCGCACAACCCGCGAACAAAGAACAGGGCTCTTGCATCAGGGCAGCTCAGCATGACCAGAGGCTGGGGCGTGGCGCTGGCTTGTGCGGGGTTGTTCGTCTTGACAACGACGCTTTATCTGGTGCTCTTTGACAATCCGTGGCCCATCATCTTGGCGGTGCCAGTGCTGATATGGATTGCCTTCTACTCGTACACCAAGAGATTCACCTGGCTTTGTCATGTGTTTCTCGGTGGTGCTCTGGCAGCTTCACCCATCGCAGCAGCCATCGCGGTCGATGGCTTTGCCTGGATGGATCACTCGCCAACTGCTCTGACAATCTTCTGGCTGGCGGGCATGGTGCTGATGTGGGTGGCGGGGTTTGATGTGATCTACGCCTTGCAGGATCTTTCGTTTGATCGGGAAGCGGGGTTGAACAGTATTCCCGCAGCCTTTGGGTGGCGCAATGCAGCGTGGATCAGTCGATTCCTTCACGCAGCTGCGTTCATCATGCTGGTGCTGGCCTGGCGCGCAGACCCGAGACTCAGCATCTGGTTTGGAGCGGGCGTGGCGATCGTGGCTCTGCTTCTGATCTTTGAGCATGCGGTGCTGGCAAAAAAGGGAAAGGCAGGGCTGAGCATGGCGTTTTTTACAATCAATGGCATTGTCAGCTGTGTGCTGGGGATTACGGGCATCATTGATGTTTTGGGCTAAATTGCAAGCAGCCCGAGACAGATTGTTTTTAACCGTGTGCAGGATCAGTTTGCTCGGAGTCTCTGATCACCGGTGATATGGAAGACCGCTCCCTCACGGTCGCGGCTCGTATGGGGGTGGCTTGTATTGTGGGGGCTCAGGCTTTTCGGAGCATGACAAAGCCGATGAGTCCTGCCAGCAGTGTGATGCCTCCGAGTGCACCGACGATTGCCCAGAACTGTTTGGAGACCATATCAAGAAGCTCGGTGCCGCCGCCGGTCATCTGCATGAGCACCAGCGTGCCACAGAAGATTGCGACCAGTGCAATGCCAAAGGCCAGACCACCCACGAGACCTGAGCCGGGACCATCGAACGGGGGTGCGAGCATCATGGCTGGTGCTGCAGCAGTATCAATTTCCGAATCGGATTCGGTGGACTCAAACAACTCAGAGCCTGTATCGGCATCAAGCGTGGTCTGATCGACGGTTTCTTCTTCATCGCCGGAGTACACATCATCAAGGAGATCCACACCCAGCGAGGTGTCATCCGCTTCCTGGGTCATGTCCAGAAGACCTGAACCAGACTCGGTGCTGGATTCCATCTGGAAATCAATTTCACCAGCATCGGTGATCTGAGTCTGAGCTGCGGGATCGGCTTCTTCCAGTTCGTCAGCTTCAAAAATGCTGATGCCGGTCTGTTCGCGAACATCCTCAACGCTCATGCCAACGCTGGAATCTGCAGCAAGAGAGATCTCGCCGCTGTCGGTCAGAGAAATATCAGCACCTGCTGCAGAATCTGCCAGATTCAACGAATCGTCCTCATCAACCGAAGCCAGCAGATCAACCTGATCGACCTTGAACATCAACTGATCACGATCGCGGAACTCTTGAAGCTGACCCGTCTCAACCAGCTGCTTGATCTCGTCTTCGCTGAGTTGAAGCTTCTGGCAGGCTTCTTCGGTGGAATAGAACATTTTGGCCATGGCGTGGACATCTCCGTCTGTTTACCCTGCGGCAAAAGGCTTGGGCGACCATTCTAGGCCCAAAGGGGTCCATCAGCCCATGCCCCCATGTTCGCTTGCTGGACGGGCAAGGTTGCACCTATTCAAGCAGAGCCATGTGAAATGGGCCTGGTGACACTGACCGCAGCATAAAGCCCTGCCACCGTTTCGCGCGAAACAATGCACGGTGCATACGAGCTGTTCAAAGGCTGAAGCCGAATCATCTGCTGTCCATCAGCTGCGAGTTCAAAGTAGACTCGTTTAAATGTGGTTTCATGATCCGGCTCGAGCCTGGCGAAACAGTCTGTTCCTGAAGCGACTTGGCGAGCGGGGCTGAAGACCACGATGTCGCCCTCACGATAATCCGGACTCATGGAATCTCCCACCACGCGGGCAGCAAAGGCATCTGGATCATCAAGCTCGCCACAGCGGACATATTCATCTGCCACGCGAGCGGGGTACCCAAGGTCGGTGAACTCGCGGGGATAGCCCGCTTGCACCTTGTTGATCACAGGCACCTGGGTGGGGAGTGCTGCGGGCAGAGCCTGTGATTCATCTGCATCGCTTTGAGTCGAGCCTGAGATCTTGGCAACCAGTCGGTGAAGCTCGCCCGTTTTGTATGCTTCATCGAGTGTGCGCGTGAGTTGGCTTTTTTTGTTCAAGCCTCGACGAGAAATCAGTGTTGCCAGTCTGCGCGCATCGCGCTGCTCGCGCTGAAGCCTGCGCAGCTCATCCTGCACGCGCTGTGGCGTCAGTTGCCACGATGCAATCTCCATGAGCCGGCCCTCTGGGATGCGCAGGATGCTTTCGAGTTTTTTGAGAAGCTCCGTGTTTGGCGGGTTTTCTCTGCGCTCGTTTTCAATCGCAGAGAGATAGCTTTTGGCGCAGCCAACCAACTCGGCAACACGCCCAAGCGTAAGCCCTCGCCGAAGTCGGGCAGCCCGGATCAGCGCACCGACGGTCATACTGGCAGAAAAATCTTGCGTGATTAGCACTCCCTGCGCGCTCAATTTGTGACTTACCATACAAAGGCCTTGCAATTCGTTTACCAAGTTGAGAACATACGCATGTTCTTAGTCATTCCGTTCTCTAGATTGTGAACAGATTACTGTGTCAAGTCAATGGTGAATGCCACATTTTTGAGGATTTTTTCATGGATGATCGCAGTGGATGGAGCATGGGCATGTGGGTTGAGCCTTCGGATGTGGATGATCTGCGCCGACGACGGTGCCGATCGATGGTTCAGGAGTTGCTGGACAGGGCCCAGTTTCTTGACGGCCCTGATCAGAGGCTCATCGAGGGCATTTATCGTGAAGGGCTCAGTGTTTCGCAGATTGCTGCGTTGACAGGGGCTGATGTTCGCTCGGTTCGCAGAAGACGCCGTCGTCTTGTTCGGAGGATGTCTGACCCACTTTTTCAGTTTGTCGCGGGGCATCTGGAGGAACTGAGCCCGACCCGGCGCCGGGTCGCTCGCAGCTGTGTGCTTCAAGGAGCATCCATGCGGGCTGCGACTAAACAGCTTCGGCTCAGCCTACACGCGGTGAGGCGACATTGCGATGCCATTCGAGCCATGAGCGAAGTCTCATATACAAGCAACTCATAAACACGGGGGGATACAGCCATGATTTCAAAAAAAGCACGATGTGCCCGCGCCATGTTCGGCCTGGTCGGTCTGCCCACCGATTCACTTGCAAAACGCCTGCCCAAAGCAGCACACACACTCCTTGGGACATGGGAAGAAAATCCCCATCAGATCGCGCTCATCCTTGGACCAAGTGGTTCGGGCAAGTCCAGAATACTGAACGCGACCAGGAAATGTCTGCTTGAGCAAGGCACACGGGTGATTGATGTTGAGCCTCTGGTTCTAATTGCACAGGCGGGCAATCGGCGTGTGGTGGATCTGTTTGATCTGCCCCTGGATCAGACGCTGGGTTTGTTGTCGCGGGCAGGGCTTGCTGATGCGACGCTCTTTGCCCAAAGAGCATCCAGACTCAGTCAGGGGCAGCAGTTCCGTCTA
Source organism: Phycisphaerales bacterium (assembly GCA_029260555.1). GTDB lineage: Bacteria > Planctomycetota > Phycisphaerae > Phycisphaerales > UBA1924 > JAJDCZ01. The sequence continues at coordinate 74,057 of JAJDCZ010000050.1, read as the reverse complement.
ACGCTGGCTCTTGCCTTGGCTCGCGCAACACACGACACCCGCCCTTGCGTGATGATTATTGATGAAATGTGCTCACTTCTGGATCGGCAGACCGCCCGGTGTGTGTGTCTGGCGCTGCAGCGCTGGCTGGGGCGCACGCCTTGGGTGAAGCTGCTTTGTGCTACTGGTCATGATGACATTGCCCAATCGCTCAGTCCGTGTGTGGTCACCCGCGTCAGTATGCAAGGCGAGTTTTTTACGCAGCTTCACGATGAGGCTCTGGGCGAAGCCATCAGTATTGTGATCGAGCCGGGTGCTGCGCGTGATTATGACGCGCTCTCGCAATACCACTATCGCTCGGGCAGGCCTGCGACGATGGTGCATGTTTCCTGTGCGATTGATCCGCAGGCGGGAATGCTGGCTGGTGTGCTGGTTATCTCCATGCCCACGCTCAACGGGTCGTGGCGGCAACTCGCCTGGCCTGGCCGATACAACTCGGGCAATAAGAAAGCTGATGCCAGGCGAATCAACGAGGAGCTTCGCACCATCTCGCGTGTGATCATTGAGCCTCGCTATCGCGGGCTGGGGCTTGCCAAGAAACTGGTCCGGTCGTACCTGGATGAGCCTGTAACACCTGCAACGGAAGCGGTCGCGGCGATGGGCAGCGTCTGCCCGTTCTTTGAATCAGCAGGCATGAAGGCGTATGCACTGACTCCCTCACCTCGTGATGCCAGGTTTGGGGATGCACTTGATGCTATGGGACAGAGTATCTGGTCTGCGATGGGTGGTGCTGTCGGTCAGCGTGTTGCTCATGCCGCATTGATGCAGCGGGAGATTCGTCGATGGGCGGCTGCATCGCCCATCACTCGGCGGCTGGTTGATACTGACCCGCGCGCCATTCTGGAACTGGCCTGTGGCTCAGCCATCTGTGGCATGGCTGCTTACGCACACACAAAAACCATGAGGGGGACAAACCATGCCAGACAAAAAATCAGTCGTACCTGAACCCGCACCAGCACCCAAGGTCGATCAGCTGCCTTATCCGCTGACATTTTTTTTGAACAGCATTCAGCGCGCCCGCGTGCTTCGCGAACTTCGTCAGCTTGATCGTGACCGAACACGAGCGCTGTGCATGGTGCTGGGCATCGAGAGTGAATCAATCAGCAAGAACAACCCAGCCAGGCACTGACAAGCGTGCAACAAATGATTATGAATGAGTACCGCGCGTGAAGCGCACGATTCCGTGGGGGAATTGGGGGGATATCTGTGGGACGAGACAAAGAGAGTGAGTCAGCTGACACTGCGCTTCAAGCGTCAACTCAAGGCGAGTTTGATCCGGGCAAGGCACCTGCAAACCGGCGCGAGCTGGCTGCGTGGGTGCGGCGCGTGCTTGGGGTTCGCGTGTGTAATAAAGCCATGATTGCTGGGCATGATTGTCCGCTTGACTACCTGAGTCATGCGTTTTTCGAGCACAGCGATGGGCCTCGGGATTGTGTGGTGTGGGCCAACCGGGGCGGCGGCAAGACCATGATGGGAGCCATCGCCACCTTGTGTGACATGGTCTTCAAGCCCGGCATCGAAATCCGCATTCTCGGTGGCTCACTTGAACAATCAAAGCACATGCACAACCATCTCCGCGCACTCATCGCACAACCCGGGATCGCGCCGATGCTTCATGGGCGCATCACCGAACGGCGCATCTCCCTGACCAATGGCTCGGTGGTCGAGCTGCTCGCACAAAGTCAGACCTCTGTCCGAGGCACGCGCGTTCACAAACTTCGCTGTGATGAACTTGAACTCTTTGACCCGGAAGTCTGGGAAGCTGCCCAGCTCGTCACACGCTCAGGAAACTGTGGCTCGGTGCGCGTGCGAGGCTCAATCGAATGCCTGAGCACCATGCACGAGCCTTCAGGACTCATGCGCACACTTATCAAACAGGCAAGGCAAGGCACACGAACCCTCTTTCAATGGAATGTGCTGGATGTGCTTGAACGCTGTCCCAAACAAAGAGATTGCCAGACATGCCTGCTTCTGCCAGAGTGTGCAAAGCAAGCCAAGAGTAAAAATGCCGGGCACCTGTGTGTGCAGGACGCTGTGGACATGAAACAGCGCGTTGCGGGTGCAACCTGGGAGGCAGAGATGCTTTGCGCCAGGCCCCGACGGACCAACTCGGTGTTGCCCGAGTTTGATACCAAAATCCATGTGGTTGATGAACATCTGGAGCCTGTGAAGAGCTGGCTTTGGCTCGCGGGGATGGACTTTGGTTTTCGATCGCCGACGGTCGTGCTCTTTGCAGCACTTGATAACACAGGCGTATTGAGGGTATTCGATGAACGCATCAAATCGGGCATCGTTCTTGATCAGCACATTGATGCAATCATCCAGGGGCCATGGCCCAAACCCGCATGGATCGGCGTGGACCCCGCAGGTGCCCAGTGCAACAGCCAGACCGGCACCAGCGATATCACCCAGCTGAGAGGTGCGGGGTTAGCCATCCGGTTCAGAGCAATGGGTATTCAACGCGGGCTGGCACTGGTGCGTGCCCGGCTGGACCCTGCATCCAACAGCTCGCCTCGCCTTTTAATCCACAAACGATGCAAGGGTTTGATCGACTCGCTGGAACGATACCACTATCCCAAAGATCAGCCTTTTAGCGATGTCCCTGTTAAAGATGGGCCAGACCATGCGGTCGATGCGCTTCGATACCTGATCACAAACCTTGATCAACCCCATGTGACCACGCATTCCTGTTATACCTGAACAGACTCGGTTTACGAGTCAATTGTAATTTATTGGCGTGCCACGACTCGCCCGCAGGACGCAGTAGTGCGGATAACACCGGATTGGCTAAGACACTACTGCGCCGAAGACGCCGAGTAGTGGCACCCCCCGTCTATACCTTTACCACACTCACGAGAGCTGTCATAAACTTATAGATCAATAAGCTGCATATCGGCGCGATGTTCGACTTCGATGGTGGGAAGTTGAATCTCGCTGACAAATACGCCCAGGGCATCGTGTGCTTCAGCCATTTCCTGCCTGACATTGGCTGCGTTGAACAGCCTCGCTCGAGGCAGCGCGATGGTCGCAGCATCAGGCACCTGGCCCGGCGCTTCATCAACCACAAGCCAGGCGGTCTGCTCGCTGGATTGCCTTGGCTCGCCATTGAGTACGCTCAACAAGTCCCAGGCGATCTGCCCCTCAGCTTTGGCAAGACCCTGTGAAGGAATGGCTGCTTCAAATGCCTGAATCATGTTGCTTGCATTTTCAAAGCACCCCGCCTTTTCAAGCCAGGTTGCGCCAGGCAATACAACATCTGCATGATTGACCAACTCAGAGCAGAGTGTGTCGATCAACAACACAAACGCCTGAGCATTTGCTGAGCGCATTCTGGTGATGGCTTTGATCAGATCATCGGTCGCCCAGCTGCTGGGATAGTTGCCCGTGAGAATGAGCCCGGCGATTGAGCCGGCTGCAAGTTCCTTGGTCAAGGCATCGAACTCAAGGACGGGCTCTTTGCCAGCGACTGCTTCAAGTACGCGCTTGACGCCCTTGGCATTGGGAGCTTTTTCTGCCCGCATGACAAATGCACCGGGGTCGCTTGTTTTGGCACCTGCGGGGAACACCTTGTCCTGGCCCTGCGTTGGCACGGGACCCAGGGCGAGTGTTGCTTTGGGATCAATGCTGCGGGCGAGTGTGCACAAGGCGTAGGCATCTTCACACGAGAGCATGGGGCTGACGACAACAGCCAGCTTTTTGCTTTGAGCTGGAGCTTTGAGTTTCTCAACGGCGATAGCGCCAGCTCTGCCTTCTTCGCAAGGGACCATTTCATCAGCAACGCGGCGCATGGGTTCTGCCAGACGCTTTGCAGAGTGGACAAACTTCCAGCTATGGCGAACTTCATCGGTGATCCACCACTGGTTGACATGGGCATTGAATCGTGGGCGGATGCGATGGATTTTGCCCTGGTTATGATCGACATGCAGGTTGTCGCCACTGGCTGTGATGCCATCGATCGAGGGGGTGGTTTTGAGGAACCAGACGCGCTGAGCGAAGAGGAAATCCTTGTCCAGAAGGGCGCCCACGGGGCACAGGTCGACCACATTGCCGCTGAGTTCGTTCTCCAGAGGCACGCCTGGGAAGATATCGATCTGATTGCCATTGCCTCGACCTTGTACGCTCAACTCAGAGGTGCCTGTGATCTCGCGTGTGAAACGGACGCACCGCGTACACATGATGCACCGGTCTGCATAGAGGTAGACATGAGGTCCAAGGTCTTTCTTGGGTTGCTTGACCTTTTGTTCCTGGAATCGGCTGGTGCCTCTGCCGTACTGATAGGAATAGTCCTGCAAGTCGCATTCGCCAGCCTGATCACACACGGGGCAGTCCAGTGGGTGGTTGATGAGCAGGTATTCCATGACCGCCTGCTGGTTGGCGATGGACGCAGGGCTGTCGCTACGAACGACCATGCCATCCGCTGCGGGGGTCTGGCAGGTGGGCATGAGCTTTCCGCCCATGAAAGGTTCGATCGCACCGTCATTTCGTGGATTGGGTGCCCAGATCTGTGCCAGGCAGATTCGGCATGATGCCACCACACTCAGTCCTTCGTGAAAGCAGTATTGAGGAATGGCAACACCATGAGCATTGGCGATCTGCAAGATGGACTGGCCTTGCTCAAAGTCACACTGTTTGTCGTTGATGGTGATGGTCGGCATGGCGCAGCATTCTCCAGCAAGCGGTCAAAAACCTCAGGTGCAGGCATGATAGTCTCAAAAAGCATTGAAGCTGAGAGTTCTGCCCGGGTTCGGGTTGATCAGAAAGAAGGAAGGGGTGTATAGGGGGAGGGGGGGGGAGGGGGGGGAGGGGGGGTTAGTTGTTTCGCAACGCTTCGATCCCAGCCTGGAAACGATCGTGATCCAGAATGGTGTCAAGATCAGGATCCTGGCTGGCCCAGCGGGCTCGCAGCGGGTTGGGCGTAGGGCCGACAATGCGAGGCGTGGCAAAGTCATTGGATGTCGCAGTATGCACTGCACTCTCCCAAGCATCAAGAGCCCCCACCACATCACCTGCAAGTGCCCGGTAGCACACGAGATTGTACCACTCGCTGTAACCCGCCTTTTCAGGGTTGATGACCTTGTTGACAAGCCTGGCAGCCTGTGCCCATGATTTTTGAGCTGCCAGCTCATCACCCAGCCCGCGCTGAGCCCAGCCCAGATACCACAGGTCGCGTGTTGAATCTGGTGCAAAGCGCAAGCCTGATTCAGCGATAATTTTAAGCTCGGACCAGGCGTTTTTCTCACGCTCAGTCTCGCCCAAGACCCGATTTGCCATGGCAAGCCAGTACCACGCCCAGGATGGTCTTTGCGAGGCATGGCCTGAAACCCGCACTGATGAAAGCAGAGCCACCCTCTCGTAATCACCATTGAGCCAGGCGTTGTTGACGAGAATCTGAGTGATCCGAGGCGTAGAACCAGAACTCATTGCTGATTCTGAAGGCTCGTAACTCGACAATGTGTGCCCAAATGCAAGCAATCCCGCCATACAGGCAAGCACCAGCACAACCGCTCTTTCAACCCGCGACAGATACAAAGGCTCCGCCTCCTCGTGATCCTTTTTTATGCAAAACAGAACCCGTGCTGTGTGACCCGCGCGAATCCCACTGATTGAGTCTACAGGGATCCTGCTGGCGATGCCAGGAAAAGTTGGCCCTACGCTTTATCCATGGCACCGAAGACCCCCAACACGAAAAACCCCACCATCCAGAAACCCACGGGCACCCGGGACTTCTTCCCCGAAGCCTTGCTCAAACGGAGATATGTCACAGGCATGTGGCGAGATGCTGCGATCCGTCATGGGTTTGACGAAATTGATGGCCCAACCTTTGAACACCTCAGCCTCTACACCAAAAAATCCGGCGAGGGCATTGTTTCTGAACTCTTCAGCTTCAGACGCACCGGCGGCAAGAAAGACTTTGCCCTTCGCCCTGAACTCACCCCCACCGTGGCGCGCATGTTCAGCGAAAAAGCCAACAGCCTGCCCAAACCCACCAAATGGTTCAGCATCGGACCCTTCTTCCGCGCAGAAAGACCCCAGAGAGGCCGACTGCGCGAGTTCCTGCAATGGAATCTCGACAGCTTCGGCCTGCCCGGCATCAACACTGATAATGACGACACACACGCTCAGGCGCAGGCTGACGCGGAGGTCATCACAACCCTCTCCAGTCTTCTCTCAAGCATGGGTCTCAGCCCCGATATCTGTCGATTCCACATCAATGATCGAAAAATCGTGGAACGCTGCCTCTGTCAGTGTCAGAGCATGAACGAAGATCGCCTGAACCAGGTGTTCCAGATTATTGATCGCAAAGACCGCATGACCAAAGACGCGCTCGCTGAGGCCCTCAAACCATTTGAAAACTCTGATCGCGTTCTTTCGTTTGTCAATAACCATGATGCAGACAGCGTAGTGCTGACACCAGAAGCTCTTAAAGAGTGTGCAGAATGTATCTTCAACGATTCGCAGGCGCTGGATTCGCTTGCCCCATTTATTCGCCAGCTCTCAAGCCACAGCGACCTTGAATGGTACCGATACAACTCGTCGATCGTTCGCGGGCTGGCCTATTACACGGGCACCGTCTTTGAAGTGATCGCAGATGGTGAGCGCGCCGTCGCTGGTGGCGGACGCTATGACAAACTCATCGAACTCTTTGGTGGCCCCCCCACCCCTGCGGTCGGCTTTGCCATGGGCGATGTCGTCCTCTCCCTGCTACTTGAAGACAAGGGGCTGATGCCTGAAGGCAAGGATCTTGCCCAAGCGGTCAGCCAGCAAGGTGCCAGCGTCAGGCCTGATGTATTTGTCATTGCCAGTGCTGAGCCTGCAGCTATGGAAATGATCTCGCCAACACTGACCATTTTGAGAACGGGCGTTGAATCGCTGCGCTGGCAAGAAAGTGAGGGTCGCAAGCCTTGGGATGCAGATCGGTATGAGGTGCAGCCAATGCACGCCAGGCGATCGTACAAGACGACAACCAACATCGGCAAGCTGCTCAAAGACGCACTCGCTCAGCACGCCCGTTACGCAGCCATCATCGAATCGGCGGAACATTGCACACTCAAAAACCTCGATACCGGTGAGCAACAGCAAGATGTCCCCTTGAGCGATGTCGCTGCACGCGTTCAGACAAACACGCTATAACAAGTCGGGCACCAGGACTGGTCGCAAGGCGCAGTCGTGCTTCGGCTATTTATCTTTCCTCGCACTACTGCGCCCAAGACGGCGAGTGGTGGCACCCAGAATCAGACCTTTGTGAGAAATCCTTCATGGCGTACATTGACATCATCTCCGAAGCAGATGCCTCAGGCTCTCTGGCAGAACTCTACAAGCGATTTGGCAACCCTGATGGCACGGTGGACAATGTGCTCAAGGTCCATTCGCTGAACCCCGAATCGCTCGATGCCCATTGTGCCTTGTATGTTCAGTCGATGCATCGCCCCAGCCCGTTGAGCCGGGCTGAGCGAGAGCTGGTGGGTGTGGTGGTATCCATGATCAATGGTTGCGCCTATTGCCAGCAGCACCACGCCTCTGGGCTGCGCCGTCTGCTTCCCAAGGATCGTGAGCCTCTGGTTGACAAACTTCTGACCCAGAACATTGAACTTCTGACCGACCGTGAGCAGGCCATGGTCGCATATGCGGAGCACCTGACCCGGGCACCGGATTCCATCGAGGCTGATCATGTGCAGGGTTTGCGTCATGCGGGGCTGAGCGATCGTGAAATTCTTGATCTGGCTCAGGTGGTGGCGTATTTCAACTATGCCAACCGCATCGTGCTGGGGCTTGGTGCAGAGATCGAATCAGGCGAAGGGCCGATCGGTCAATGGCCAGAGAGTAAATAGGTTGTGTCTGACAAAACGAGCGCGACCGTGAAGAAGTGTTTGCAATACCGCGTTATTCGCCTGTGAATACTTTATATCATGGTGCCACTACTCGCCGTCTTCGGCGCAGTAGTGCTTCTACAGATGAACAGACCAAGCCACTACTGCGCTGCTGCGCATCGAGTAGTGGCACCCTTACAACAGAGACTTCATGAGAAATCCTCGCGAGAAGCAACTCCCCAGCAAACTTCTGTTTGTTGAATCACGATTGATTGTTGATACAAGACGCTCCCTCACGGTCGCGGCTCGTTTATGATAGTTGTGGCTCGTTAAGAGGATGTTTCTGGAACTACAGACCTGCAAAACGCCTGAGCATGACAATGACAATCACGACCAACAGCCAGGTCATTGCCAGTGATGCGGAGATGCTCGCTGACTCCAGAGCCAGATACGCAAACACCACAACCACGCCTCCAACACCGCCCAGGATCACCAGCCCCTTGCGCTTTTGACGCGCAATGCGTTTTCCAACTTGCAACTCAAACTGGCTGGACCTGCCACACTCCGGGCAGATGATCGCGCCATCTTGAATTGCAACCCCGCCAAACTGATAGTTGCAATGCGCACAAATCGCATTAAGAGGCTTCACCCCGTCATACACACCACGTCCCCCCGCCACCCCTGCTGTGACATTTACCTCTTGATCAACTCTCATCACACAACCAGCTCGGCAGCGCTCTGGGTCTGCCATCATTTCCTACACACGCCAGCGTTGATGCGCCCGTGACCACCAGATCACGACCTGTTGCTGTCAGTGCTGCAACATCCACGCCCGTGCGCTGGATCAGCCTGACTTGATAGCTGTGGCGAATCTTCACTCGACTTGTTGATTCTACCTGCGTCTGCACACAGATGATATCATCGTATTGCACCGGACCCTTGTACGAAATCTCCAGCTTTGTCACTACCAGAAACACACCCGCCCGCTCCAGTTCGCCATAGGACACGCCACTGGTCCGCAAGAGTTCCGTTCGACCCATCTCAAACCAGGGCACCATTGACCCATGATGGGCGACGCCCATCGGATCACACTCACAATACCGAACCCGAATCTCCAGCATTGCGCTCTTGAGGAGTGTCGAACCTGGTTCTGGGATCTTCTGTATTTCGCCAGGCTTGCTCACGAATCTTCTCCCGTCCCGTTCTCCGCATCTGCTCGTAGCGAGTGTGCAATCGACACTTCCTGCAGACGCACACTCGCTTCGTCCAGTGCTTGCTTGGCTTGATAAAACGCATTGGCATCAACGCTTTGATAGTCCTGCTGTGCTTTTTCAACGAAGCTGCCGAGAGCTGTCAAAAGCTGCTCAAGCTGCTTGCAATACTCAGGTTCAAGGGTTGATGCGTGCCGATTCAGCCTTTCGCCAATCCACTTGAGATCAAGCCTTGCGTTGACAATCAGATCCACAACACGGTGCTGATCCATGTCCTGCTGGGCATGTGCAAAGCTTTCGCGTTCGATGCACTCAACTTCCTGTTGTGTCAGCCCATGGTTGGGCACGACCTGTAACTGCGCCTGCTTGCCAGATCGGCGTTCATGGGCGCTGACGCGCAGCACGCCATTGGCATCGACCAGAAAATCGACCTGCAGCTGGGGTATCCCTGCGGGCATGGGTGGAATGCCCGTCAGCTCAAATGTTCCCAGCAAGCGGCAATCGCGTGCCATCTCCCGTTCGCCTTGATACACCGATATCTTGATCGAGACCTGGCCATCCACGCTCGTCGAAAACATCTCCGTCGCCCGCGCAGGCACCGATGAGTTTCGCATGATCAACTTGGCAACCGCACCCCCCACCGTCTCTACACCCAGACTCAACGGAATCACATCCAGCAAAAGCGAGCTGCCCACGCTGCCTTCAACCTGATCGCCCGACAGGATTGATGCCTGAATCGCAGCTCCAAGAGCCACCACCCAGTCAGGATCAATCGCAGTGTAAGGCTCACGCTCAAACAACTCGCCAACCAGCCTTTGCACAATCGGCATCCGAGTCGAACCACCCACCATCACCACCGCATCAACTTCTTTTGCCTGTATCTTCGCATCCTGCAAAGCCGCCTGACACGCCCGCAAACTCGGCTCAACCCAAGGCCCAACCATCTCCTCAAACTCGTCACGCCCCACCACCCGCTCATACACATTCCTACCCCCCTCACCCCTCCCTACACCCAAATCAATGAGCACTTTCGCTTCAAGTTCATCACTCAAACGATGCTTGACACCCTGAGCAAAGCTGATCAGCGCCCGCCTTGTGCGAGGCTCAAAGTCCTCAGACCCTCTCACCTTCAGACCAAACTGCTCAACAATCTCACGCACAAACAACGACACCAGCGCGTGATCTACATCATCACCCCCCAGCTTTGTGTCACCCGCAGTTGCCAGCACTTGATAAAACGCAGGCTCACCAACGCTGGTTGCTGGTGTCACACGCAAGATTGATATATCAAAGGTACCACCGCCCAGGTCATATACCGCGATGGTGCTCGCCTTTTTGGATCCCAGCCCGATGCCATAGGCGAGTGCGGCAGCTGTCGGCTCGTTGACAATCCGCACTACCTCAAGCCCTGCAAGTCTCCCCGCATCGCGCGTTGCCTGACGCTGAGCATCGTCAAAGTAGGCAGGCACCGTCACCACCGCACGCTGAACCTCTACCCCCAGTACCTCACTGGCACGCTTGCCAAGTTCTCGCAAGATGTGCGCAGACACCTCCTGAGGCGAAACAATCATCTCGCCTTGCCCCCCACCCTCTCCAATGGGCACACGCACCCGTGCGGTGTTGTGCTCGCCCGCAACCACAGCATAAGGTAAAAACGAAGCCTCGCCAGCAACATCAGCTGCAGAGCGACCCATCAAACGCTTGGCACTGAAAATCGTCGCTGAGGGATAGTCCAGAGCCTCGTCCCTTGCCTGCTGACCCACAACCACGCAGCCTCGCACTGCTTCAAACCGGACCACGCTCGGCATGATCGGCTCATCACCCAGGACACGCACCCCTTGCCCATCAACAACCGCAACCAGGCTGTTGGTCGTGCCCAGGTCAATCCCCACAATGGGAGCAGCGTTATGGCGTGTGTGACTCATCGGTCAAAGACGATAGGACACCCAACTGCAGCCGAAACGAGCTGCGACCTTGATAGAGCGTTCTTCCTGCCACTGCTTCATCTCAATTTCTGTCAAAATAAGTGCCAGAACCGCCCCCCGCCCAGCACCAAAAGCGTTGCCAATATCAACAGCAAGTTAATTCCCCATCCCACAAGCACAATCACTCGCGATGATGGTGCAGAGTGGTGCCTTGACCGCCTTACTCCAAACACCCGCCCAGCATCTCGAGGCAGCCCCAGGCTCACAATCACCAGCACGAGCACTGGCGTAAAACCCGATAACACCAAAATTACGGCAAGTGCTGTGGGCGATATCAAACCTGTTACGATCACCGCGACCAGCGCCAAACAGATCGGGCTGCACATCGCTGCGATGACCCGCCACCAGCCCGGCCACTGGCGAGGCTCACTCCCCCGCATGTATAACTCCCCACACTCCGGACACACCACCCCCCTCCCATTCCCCCTTCCCCGACCTGCCCCCCTCCTGCCTCCCCGAGATTCACTGATCAACCCCCGCAGGTCATACCCGCACTCTGGACATCTGGGCTTTGGGCTGGTCACTTCATCCACTTCTCACATCATACCCAACACCCACTCTTGCTTTAAGCCCTATCCTTGGCTCCTATGGATACAAGCCTGGCATGGATCAATCAGTACCTCAAACCCACACCCGTCGATGCCCACGCTGCTGAGCAGGCACTCACCGACGCGGGCTTTCCTGTCGAGGAATCGCACACCCTCGAAGATGGCGACATCTTCATGGATGTCGAGGTCACCTCTAATCGTGGCGACTGTCTTTGTCATCTGGGGCTGGCCCGTGAGATCGCTGCGGTCACCGATCGCACGCTGGATCTGCCATCGTTTGATGTTTCAAGCATCGAGTCTGACATACCCGTGAGCCAGATGCTCAGCCTTGAAAACACCGTCCCCGATGCCTGTCCACTTTTCACCGCCCGTGTCATCACAGGCGTAAAGGTTGGTCCCAGCCCTGACTGGCTCGTCAAACGCCTGACAGCCATAGGTCAGCGCTCTATCAACAATGTCGTGGATATCACCAACTGGATCACCTTTGAGCTTGGCAACCCCTGCCATGTTTTTGATCTGGACAAGCTCCAAGGCTCAAAGCTCATCGTCCGCCAGGCATCAGCAAACGAGCCGCTCAAAACCCTCGATGACAAAGATCGCACTCTCAAACACAATGAAATCGTCGTCGCTGATGGGGCTGTCGCCCAGTCACTGGCAGGCGTGATCGGTGGCTCAGACTCACAGGTCACCTCCAGCACCACCAGCATCGTCCTTGAAGTCGCCACCTGGGATCCCTCGCTTGTCCGCAATGCTGCTCGCAGACATGCCATTCGCACTGATGCTTCACATCGCTTTGAGCGCATCGTCTCCCCTGCTACGCTTGTGGATGCTTCAGCTCGAGCTGCGAGCCTCATTGTCGAACTGGCCAACGGCAGCCTCTGCAAAGGCATTCTCACCGAGGGCAAACCCCTTCCCGAACTTGCTGTGGTCAGCCTCAGACCCAGCCGATGCAATCTTGTTCTGGGCATCAGCATCCCCACGCCTGACATCTGTCAGCTCCTGACCAGGCTCGATTTCATGGTTGAACAACTCGGCGATGATCAACTCAGCTGCACCGTGCCTGCCAATCGCCCGGATATTTCTCGAGAGATTGATCTCATCGAAGAAATTGCCCGCACGCACAATCTCAGCCACATCCCGCTCAAGGATCAGCTCTTGATTCGTGTTACTTCGCCTCAGCAAAGCGAGCAGGGCATGCGCCACTTGGCAGACCTGCTTACGGGGCAAGGCTTTTACGAGATCATCACCTTCAGCTTTGTCTCTACCAAAGATGCCCAAGGCTTCATCGCACCCAGTCTGGAAACCGTTGCGGTTGATGAGCAACGCCGAAAGGGTGCTCCAACCCTTCGCCCCAGTGTGCTCATGAGCCTGCTGGCCTGCCGGGGTGTCAACCAGGCTGCTCGCAACCATGTGCCCGGCGGCATTCGCCTCTACGAAACCGCGAGCGTTTTCGCCCAGACCCAAGGCTCCCTCGACAGCTTTGAAAAACAAACCCTGGCCCTGCTCCTGGATGTCACAGGCAAAGGCCAAGATGCCCGCCAACTCGCACTCCGCCAACTCATCGGCGCTGTCGAATCCATCGCCAGCACACTCACCTCCAAATCCATCACCATCAAGCCTTCCAAGCCTGACACCAAGGCTTTTGACCCGGATGCAACCGGGCGCGTGCTTCTGGACAATCAGCCCATCGGCTGGATCGGACTCGCATCAGGCTGGGCAATGAAACTTCACGATCTGGATCAACCCGTTGTGCTGGGAGAGCTTGATCTGAATGCTCTGATCGAGCCCTATCCGCCGACTCGCAGAGCAAGCACCTTGCCTGCATTTCCAGGCATCGAACGCGACCTGTCCGTCGTTGTTGATGAAACGGTCACCTGGGATCAGATCAGAATCGTGGTCGACAAGGTCAACCCTGCTTTGTGTCAGGGAGCGGAGTTTGTCAGCACCTTCCGAGGCAAACAGATTGGTCCTGGCAGCAAATCCGTGACACTCAGACTCCAGTTCCGCGATGAAAGCCGAACACTTCGCCATGAAGAGGTCGATCCCCAGACACAAGCGGTCGTCGACCAACTCAAGCAGGATCTCAACGCTGAACTCCGCCAGTAACCCCCACCTCCCCCCTCTCCCTTTCCCCCATCTCACCAGTTCACTCAGCTCCGTTTTTCACAGCGTGCCAGCCTAAACCGCACCAAAATATCCAGAAATATTCAGATCACACCCACGAGTTATCCACAATTTGTGGAGATGCCGTGCATAAAACTCCCTATACTCATCGAGAATATTGAATATGTTTATGTTTAGTTTGTAAATTGATTGTGTTGTGTTATTAGTATTGGCTTACATGCAGCTGGTGGCAATTCATCGGGTACAATGGGGCGTTGGCCAAATGGACACGGAGGCCTCGCCATGAGTCAAACCATGACAAACAACACATCACAAACACAATCACTCGCAAACCCCACCACCCCCGATAACCAAAGCTATCCCATGATCTATGTCAACGGCCAAATGCTCCCCAAAGAAAATGCCAAGGTCAGCGTCTATGACCACGGCCTTCTCTATGGCGATGGAATCTTCGAAGGCATCCGTGTCTACAAAGGCAAAATCTTCAAATGCCAGCAACACATGCAACGCCTCTTCAACTGCACCAAACAAATCCGACTCGAACTGCCTATTAATCAGGACGAGATGGTCCGTATTATGCGCCGCTGCATTGAGGCCAATGAGCTATCCGATGGCTACATCCGGCTGGTCATTACCCGAGGCATCGGCACGCTCGGGCTGCACCCCTTCAAATGTCCTGAACCGGGCATCATCTGTATTGCTGACCAGATCGCGCTTTATCCGCCTGAGATGTACCAGACAGGCATGCGTGTCGTCGTAGCACAAAGGCCTCGGATTCCTATCGAGTGCCTGGACCCGCGCATCAAAAGCCTCAACTACCTCAACAACATTCTCGCCAAGATCGAAGCGATCGATGCTGGGTGCCTGGAAGCAATCATGCTCAACACCCAGGGCTTTGTCAGCGAATGCACCGGCGACAACATCTTCATTGTCAAGGATGGCGTGCTCTATACGCCGCCTTCTGAAGCGGGCATCCTCGAAGGCGTAACGCGTCAGTTCGTCATGGACACACTCTGCCCCGCTGAGAATCTGACGGTCAAGGAGAAGATGCTTCACCTGGATGATGTTCTCAATGCTGACGAGGTCTTCCTGACAGGCTCCGCTGCGGAGATCATTGCGGTCACACGCATTGATCAAAAGACCACCCACACCATCATCACCGATGGCGAAGGCTCCATCACCCAGAAACTCCGCCTGCGCTTCAGAGCCATTGTCACTGGCGACAACATTCCCGAAGATTAACCCCCCCTCCCCCCCTCCCCCCCGCACGGCCCCGCCCTCTTGACGAGGCGGTTTCTCTGCCATGTCTTTCCCGCGTAGCTGTGCGTTTTTTACGCACAGGTGCGCACAATACTGGCTTTGCAAGTACCTGCAAAAATAAAAACGGGTGATCCACTCCCTGCAGATCACCCGTCACAAGCTCTTTGCACATTGGTCGATTCTTGGGGGAGCGACCCATGTGTTTAAGCTCGCCTCCAGCGAGGCATTTCAGCGCATCTAGCCCCCACTTCGCCGCCTGGCTGCTGACCATGCCAGCAGTGCAAGCCCTGTCAAACCAATTAAACCCGGCACCGTATCAGGCTGATCAAGCCATCGCTTCATCTCCCATGGTGCATCGTTCGCTTCAGACATCGCCTCAGGCCCAAACTTGCTGCTGGAAAGGCTATGGACTGACCAGTTCGCACTGCCTTGTTGCGAGGTTTGAGCATCTGGCGTCATCACCAGCATCCACTGGTCAGTCGCTACGCCTTCCCGGGTCCGGCTGATCACGACCGTCAATGCTCGAGAGCCATCAGCATAAGCAGGGGAAAAATCAACGGGTGTCCGGGCGGAAAAGGTTCGATCCAATTGCGTTTTCGCTGTGGGTGCGATCTCGCCAGCCTCAGCACCACTCAGCAGGAGCAACGGTGCCACCATCAGGACCAGCAATCGTATTGGCTTTTGAACCTTTCCCATGCCCGGACTCCCCGGTTATCTTCTGGCGCATGACACCGTGACCGACATCATCTGCCAGCAACTCCGCACTTGTGTGCATTAATAACTTCTAAAGTGAACAATCCGCGAACGGGGCGGCATGCTGAAACTGCACCTCAATCGCTCACTCACCTTCCACTCTTCTATTCGAGAACACGCCCCGCCGGTTGCACCCGATTGCCCGTTTTTCCTCTCGCAGAGCCTTGAACTCATGAACCTTCCGGGTGTGGCTGGCGTCATACCCGTGAGCCAGATTGATTGCTCGCCGCGTGGTGGGTTCGTGATTAAGCCTAAACTTCTCTCCTGAATCCGTAACCCATTGTGCCAGCTGCCAACCGCTGTGCCTACGCGTGCGATTGCACCAAAACACCAAACATGAACACTCAGAATCAGCAGCAACCTTCGCCCAAGTTCGTTTCCAAACGCACGCCTTTGAAACTGCTCTCTCTGGTTCTTCGTATTGTCCTGGCACTGGGTCCTGTTCTGGCCATCATCTTGTTTGTGTTTCTGGTCGAGCACAAACCCAAGACCGAGCACGCCCCTTTGCCCGAACGCCGAATCGTGGTTCAGCAGGTCGTGGCAACTCCTGTCAATGTCGCGCGTCTCTGGAAGGGCTATGGCACAGCTCGCGCCATGGACGCGGCCAATATCTCCGCGGAACTCTCCGCCCGCATCACCCATCGCCCTGATGCCATCGAAGACGGTGCCGCCATCAACAAGGGTGATCTGATCGTCGCGCTTCAAGAGACTGACTTCCTCGCTGCGGTTCGCTCCATTGAGCAGCAGATCAACGCGATACAGGCGCAGATCCAGGGGCTTGTTGTCGAATCAACCAGACTCGACGAACAGATCGATCTGGCTTCTCAGGAACTCCAGACACTGCAATGGGAACTTGAGCAAACTGAAGAACTCGTCGGCAAAGGCGCGGGCTCATCCATCGAACTCGAAGGCCGCAAACGCTCTGTCCACCAGACCCAGCGCCAACGCACCGCCCTGGTTCAACAACGCGAACTCATCCCCTCAAGAAAAGCGCGACTCCAGGCACTTCAGAGTGATCTTGCTGCCCAACTCATACAAGCTCAGGAAAACCTCGATCGCACAAGAATCATCAGCCCCATCACTGGCCACATCGAATCGATCAGCGTCGATGTCGGCGAACTGCTCACACCCGGCACGCGAGTCGCCCGCATCGTCAGCATCAGACGCATCGAGATCCCCCTTGCCCTGCCCATCTCCGCAAAGCAGAGCGTTCGCGTGGGCGATGCTGTCACCCTCCGCACTGATTCTCAGCTCGACCGAGCCTGGTCAGGCACCATCGCCCGCATTGCTCCTGAAGCTGATGCCTCCACCCGCACGCTCACTGTTTTTGTTCAAGTCACCCAGTCGCCTCCAACAGACGCGCTGACTTCCACCAGCGACCTCCTCTTGCCGGGCCAGTTTGTCATAGGCACCATCACGACCGAGCAGACCAAGCCTCGCATCGTCGTCCCCAGGCGTGCGGTTCTTAACGATGCTGTCTATATCGCATCCGCCTCAGCCACGCCTGACTCTGGTGACTCTGACAATACCAGGCGGATCTATCGCGCTGTTTTCAAGCCTGTTCGCGTTCTTTACCATGTTGATGCCAGCTTTCCAGAGCTTGATATTTCTGAGCGTCAGTGGGCTGTCATTGATCAAGGGCTTGAGCCGGGTGATCGTGTGATTATCTCGAACCTTGATGATATTGATCAAGGTGTGCGCATCGAGATAGAGAACGGAAACAGGCTGTGAATCTCCCAGCCTTTGGCATCAAGAACCCTGTCGCAGCCAACCTTGTGATGGTCACTATCATCACTGCGGGTCTGGTGTTTGGCGTTAATCTCCGCCGAGAGTTCTTCCCCGAGATCAGACCCAATCAGGTTGTTGTCACCGTTCCTTATCCCGGTGCTTCCCCCACGCAGGTCGAAGATTCGCTGGTCATCAAAATCGAAGATCACATCAATGATATCGATGGCATCGACGAGATTCGCTCTGTCGCAACTGAAGGTGCTGCCAGTATCACCATTGAGTTCGACGAAAAAGCCGACATTGATCAGGCAGTGCTTGATGTCAAACGCGAGATCGATGCCTTGCAGGATCTGCCCGACGAAGCTGAGCGAATCACCGTCACCAAGCTCGAGCCCAACCTCCCCACCATCGTGCTTTCTCTGGCAGGCATCGCTGGTGAGCATGTCATGAAGAAGGCCATCCGAAAAATTCGTGATGACCTTGACACCCTGCCCGGCATGGGCGACATCTCTCTCAGCGGCATACGCACCAGTCAGATCGTGGTGCAAGTTGACCCTGATGCCTTGATCCGCCATGGCCTGAGCCTCCCTGTCATCTCCGAGAGTATCCGCCAGGCTATGGTCGAGCTGCCCGCGGGCTCTGTGCGGACCTCCACCGCCAACATTGCTATTCGTACACTCGGGGCTGACGAACGCGCCGATGATGTCCGCAACATCGTCATCAAGTCAGATCAGCAAGGCCAGGTGCTGCGCCTTGGCGATATCGCCCAAGTCGATGACAGCTTTGTCGATGTCGATGTCTACGAGCGACTCAATGGCAAGCCCAGCGTCTCACTGACCATCTACAAGGTTGGCAACGAAGACGCCGTGCAAATGGCCGAGATGGTCAAGCAATATGCTGCGGGCCTGCGGGAACAGCCCTTTAAACCCGCTTTGGCAGAACGATTCAAGCTCGCACTGACAGGCAACGACCCGCTCAAACCCGTCTCCAAACGACATCAGGCTTTCCTGGCGGGCCAACACAGAGCCTCTCAAGGCGAGCTTCCCGGCGAAGTGATCCTCACCACAGACCTTGCCCGATTCATCGTCGGGCGAATGAACCTGCTCATGCGCAACGCCTTGTGGGGCGGAATGCTCGTCTTTGGAACACTGGTCCTCCTGCTTAACAGGCGTGTCTCGTTCTGGGTGGCGGTCGGGCTGGTCATCTCCCTGCTTGGCACTCTGGCTGTCATGTCGTTCATGGACATCACGCTGAACATGCTGACCATGTTCGGCCTCATCATCGTGCTGGGTCTGCTCGTTGATGATGCCATCATTGTCTCAGAAAACATCATCGCACATCATGAAGCCGGTGCGCCCGCCATGACCGCTGCGATTCAGGGAACCATGCAAGTCGCCTGGCCCGTCATCGCAACCGTCCTCACAACCATCGGCGCATTCATCCCTCTGGCACTCATCCAGGGACAAATGGGAGACATGCTCGGCACACTCCCGCTGGTCGTCTCCATCGCCCTTGGTGTCTCGCTTATCGAAGCCCTCTTCATCCTCCCCGTGCACATGGCGCACACACTCAAAAAACACGACCTTCGCTTGCAACAGCACAAACAAGGTCGATTCGAACTTCTTGAAGAACGCTTTGATATCGCGCGTGATGCCCTCTTCAAAAAACTCATCGTGCCCGCCTACATCCGCTTTCTCAAACTCGCCATCCGCAGACGCTACGCCACGCTCACTTCAGCAATCACACTCCTGATCCTCTCTGGATCGATCTTCGGCGGCGGCTTCCTCTCGTTCACCTTCTTTGAAGTAGAAGATGCTGAAACCATCAACGCTGAACTGCGCCTTCCCGTTGGCTCGCCAATCAACGCCACCAACGCCATCATCCAGAAAATCGAAAATGCCTGCCTCGCTCAATCCGAAGTCAAATCCGCCTATGCCTATGTCGGTGGCATCGGCAGCCTTGATGGCGAAACCCTCAACTCTTCGCAAACCCATCTGGGTCAGGTCATTCTGGAACTCAAACCCATCGAACAACGCGATCGCTCCAGCGAAGAAATCATCTCCGCAATCAGACACCAGATCGGCGATCTCCCGGGCATCAAAAGCCTGCGCATCGCGGGGGTCTCTGGCGCCATGGACGGCCCTGAAATCACACTCACACTCGTTGCTGAAAACACCCGGTTCATTGAACCCGTTTTGGAAAAGATCAAACACGCGCTCGCTGAGTATCAGGGCGTTCATGACATCGCTGATGATGCCGATGCGGGCCAGCGCGAGTTGCAACTTACACTCCGCGATGGCGCCAGTGAAATGGGCTTTACAACATCCAATGTTGCAGAGCAAATCCGCGGGGCCATCTTTGGCCTTGATGCCCACACCTTTGCAGGCAACCGCGAAGATATCGATGTCCGCGTCATGCTCGATCAAAGCCATCGCACAAGTCTGGCAGCCCTTGAGCAATCCTACCTCTTCACACCCGATCGCCGAGCGGTGCCTCTCATCGAAGTCGTCAAGCTCAAAGAGGCTGTGTCTTACGCCACACTCAAACGCATTGATCGAAAACGCGCCATCACTGTCACCGCAGAGGTCGAACGAAAAATCGCCAACCCCGAAAGCATCATGGCATCGCTCAACCCCATGATTCAGCAACTACAACGCGAGTATCCCAGCGTGCAGATCCTCAAACGAGGCCGACAGAAACAAGTCGCTGAATCTTTCGAGACGCTCCCCCTGGGCATGCTTGGTGCAGCATTGCTTATCTATGTTGTGCTGGCCTGGCTCTTTGGAAGCTACACCCAGCCTCTGGTGGTCATGTCTGCGGTTCCCTTTGCCATCATCGGCGTCATCTGGGGACACCTCCTGCTGGGCTACACCATGACCTTCCTCTCGCTCATCGGCTTCGTCGCCCTCTCGGGTGTCGTCGTCAACGACTCGCTCGTCTTTATCGAGTTCTATAACACCAAACTTAAAGAAGGGCTCTGCATCCAGGACGCCATCTTCGAAGCTGGCCGGGCACGCATCAGACCAATCATCCTTACCACCATCACCACCGTGCTGGGGCTTTCGCCTCTGATCCTGGAACGATCACTTCAGGCACGCTTCCTCATTCCCATGGCTATCACCATTGCCTTCGGCCTCATGGCAGCCACACTCATCATCCTCCTTGTCCTCCCCGCGCTACTCGTCATCCTCGACGACATCAAACGAATCGCAACCATCGCCTGGACCGGCGAACCCCCCCTCCCCGAAACCCATCTCTCCACTGATGCACAGCACACCCGCGACGACCCTCTTGGATCACACGCAACCTGACACCCTAAGACAAACTCTAAACCCCAACATTGCGAGGTTATATTTTTGGACAATCACATATTCAACCACTGGCTCATGAGTAGCTAGACGATCAGCCGTACCGATTGTTACAATTATTTTGCTAATAATGTTTGTAAGCCATTGCTACCATGTAGGTATGAGTAGTCCGCGTAGGCATCATTATATTTCACAGTCCTATCTGACGGCATGGACTACTACTGGCAAAGCAGATGGGCAGCTGCAAGTGATCGACAAGTCGACAGGCCGTTTCTGGCAGACTAAACCGATTAATGCTGCTTTCGAAACCGATCTCTATAAAATCGATCCTTCCGAAGCCACTGAGGACATACCAGAAATGGTGATTGAAAACTTCTTTGCGGGGATTGAAAGTGACGCGATACCCATTATTAGACAGATCATTGAAGTTGATACACCGCTCTCTGCGACAGAGTTAGAGAAGGTGGTGGTGTTTTTGGCCTTGCTCATAATGCGTGTGCCAAAGCAACTAAATCTGATCGACGAAGTCTTAAGGAAACCTGTTGAATGGATGTATCAAAAACTTGAGGCCGAGGGCAAATTTCCACAGTCAAAGGATCCTACGCTGGACGCTCTAATGAAAGGATGGTTCGACAAAGGAACGATCCAAATAAAAATCAAACCGAATGCGCGGTTAGGTATGATGGTCGATAGTTTACCGAATTTAGCGAAGTTGCTTGCGCGTCGCCATTGGACAATTTTGAGAGCGAATCCAGGGGTAGGAGATCTTATCTGTACCGATAGTCCCGTACTATTGGAATGGATCAAGCCTGTCCCTGATGGTTCGTCTCCCGGTTTTGGTTTAGAAAACACCGCTGTGTTTGTTCCTCTAAGCCCTGCAGTTTCACTTTTTGGATTGTGGAACTTAGAACCAACCGTTCGGACTCTGAGTGAAAAGAAAGTTGAGTACTGGAACTCAAATCTTCTACACAATGCACACAGATTCGTCTTCTCACGCGGTGATTTCAGCTCGCTTCACGAGAGTGGATCAATTGAACACCGATCTGATATCTTGCTGCGTTGGAAATCTCCGTAACCAAAACAATGTTTTAAACTCACTTGGATTGCTCTGGCATGCGTACTCTGCCCAGCGTTCTGGTGTTCGCCACTCAGCGGCGCGTTCTCAGCACGACATACCCGCGGCGACCCTCCCGGATTACATTCAGCTTGGCACCTCGTGATAAATCCTGACCCTCGAGAATCTCGCTGAGCTCGTCTGCACTTCTCACAGGCATTGACCCGACCGATGTAATAATATCGCTCATCACCAGACCCGCTTCATCAGCAGGCCCCTGAGGCTCAACCTCCATCACGACCACACCCTCAATCGCAAGTTTGTACCCAATCTGACGCGACAATCTCGCGGTCATCGTCCGTGTGGTCAACCCAAGTGATGCCAGACGCACGCCTCCCACTTGCTCAGCGCGATATGCTGCCAGATCACCCACACGCACCTTTTCAATCAGAGGCGTGCCATCGCGCACAAGCTCTACTTTGACCTGTGTCCCGGGCGTGGTCAATGCCACCCTGTGCATCAGCAGATCTCGGGAAGAAGTCTGTGAGCCATTGAAACTGACAATCACATCACCAGGCTCAAGACCCGCATTGGCTGCTGGGCTTTGGGGAATCACACTCCGCACCAGCACGCCTTTGACTTTGGACCCGCTTGCTGTTTCAGCATCTTCCAGCATCACCCCAAGCCAACCTCGAAGCACCCTGCCGTTGTCGATGATCGAGTCCATCACAGCGCGGGCAATGACGCTGGGAATGGCGAACCCGATGCCAACCGAGCCGCCGGATCGTGATGCTATCACGCTGTTGATGCCTACAACCTGCCCGCGTAGATTCACCAGAGGCCCGCCCGAGTTGCCGGGGTTGATCGCTGCATCCGTCTGGATGAACTCCTGATACTTGGCATCAACCGCGCGAATGCCGCTGCGACCCTTGGCGCTGACAATCCCCGCGGTGACTGTGGATTCAAACCCGAATGGGCTGCCGATGGCAAGCACCCACTGGCCCACCCTTAGATCATCTGAAGATCCAAACGATGCTGCCCGCAAGCCTGATTGATCAATTTTCAAAACCGCCAGATCAGTCTCCTGATCCGTCCCCACCACTTGCGCTTCGCTTTCTACCCCATCGTGCAGGCGAACAATCAGCCGATCAGCATGCTCAACCACATGGTTGTTGGTCAGTACATACCCCTCTGCAGACATGATCACCCCCGAGCCTACGCCCGCTTCGCGCAGCCCGCCCTGACGGACCCTGCCAAAAAAATCCCGTTGATCAGGCACGAGCACCAATGCTCGAATATGCACGACCGATTCACCCAGCTGGCCTGCCACACGCTCAAACGCCCGTGACAAACTCTGAGCTGCGACCAGATCTGCATCCACCTGGTCCTGAGCAACGCTCACCTGCCCAGCACCCAACAGAACAAAAAACAAAACTGCTACGATCGCCCGCCTTGCATACATCAACAAGTTCTCCTTTACATTGAGTTTGACACAAGCTCGCTCTTAGCGGGCGTACTCTGCCCAGCTGCTTGCAGTCTCTCCCACTCGAACACGCTCTACACGCACCTCAGCACTAAACCGCAGAGATCGGCCTTCGGCTGACACAAACATCTGGCCTTGGGTCAGCACACCCTCTAAAAACTCATAGATGCGCCGTGCCAGCACTTCTGTCGTGGGATCTTCATCTTTTAGCACCACCAGCCGATGCTCGACTGATTCAAGCGCCTCTCTCATCGGATCCTGGCTGTTGATCGCCATGGCATGATCAAAGCCATCAAGAAACTCCCCCACCGCCAGTTTAATCACCTGAAAATCGCACACCATGTCGTTTTCGTCCAGCTTCTCGCTGGACAGCACAATCTCCACCCGTCGGCTGTGCCCGTGGGGAAATCGGCATCGCCCCGGATGCTTCATGAGCATGTGCCCGCTCTCAATATCAAACGACTTGCAAACTCGGTACTTCATCTCATCCCATGATAGGGTGCTCGCCAGGCCAAACTTGCCTGTCCTGCCCCCAGCTCTATCAGGTTCCCGGGGTATTGCCGAACAGCTCAATGTGCAGCCGATGACAATACCGCCACCCATGCTCAAGACACGCACCGACCACCCACCGCTTGTGAGCCTCATCTGGCAGCTGCACCCCCTGGGGCATCAGCATCACATCCGCCGGTTCGACGCTGGGCAACTGCTGCAATATCGCTTTGATTTCTGCAAGATCCTGCATGCTGCTGACCACAAACTTCAGTTGATGACACGGATGCGCCTTCACAAGCTGACTGAGCACATCAAAGTTCAATCGGCGTGCTTCGTGCTTCTGGTTCCACGCTCCTGACGGGTCGCGAGGATCGTCCTTGCCCGGCGTCGAGTTGCTCAGCTTTGGGCTGATGCTCATCAGATCACAAAACACCGCCTGATCAATCGTCCCAGCAGTCTCAACGGTGACATGAAACCCGCGTTCGTGCAGCTTCTGACTCATAGGCGTGATCTGTCCAAACATCATGGGCTCGCCTCCGGTCAGAACCACATGCTTCACACCCGAACTGACTGCTTCACAAACAACATCCTCAATCGTGCGCTCCTTGCTGGTCGGCTTCCAGCTTGCATAAGGCGTATCACACCACACACACCGCAGATTACACCCCGCCAGCCTCACAAAAAACGAAGGCACACCCGTCAACTTGCCCTCGCCCTGAATCGAAACGAATGTCTCAGCTACAGGAATCTTGCTGTTCATGACACAAAGCCCGGCGTGTACCGTGTGGGGTCCGCCACCCCCGCTTCAATAAACCCTCGATGACGCAGTTGGCACGAATCACAACGCCCACACGCCAGACCAGAGGCATCCGGGTCGTAACACGAATGGGTGAGTGCAAAGTCCACGCCAAGTTCGATACCTTTCTGGATGATCTGTGCTTTAGACATGCCGATCAGGGGCGCTTGAATGGCAAAACCATCGCCCTGAACGCCGATTTTTGTTGCCAGACTCGCAGCCTTTGCAAAAGCTTGAATAAACGCAGGTCGGCAATCGGGGTAGCCTGAAAAATCTACCTCATTAACGCCAATGAATACATCGCGTGCGCCCAGAGACTCTGCAATCGCGGTCGCAATCGACAAAAACACCAGATTCCGCGCGGGGACATAAGTGACGGGAATGCCTGCTTGCATTTCAGATGTCAGGCGATCCTTAGGCACCGCAATATCATCCGTCAGAGCTGAACCCTTGAAGGTATCAGGGTCGAGCTTTACGATGCGATGGTCCGTCACCCCCATGCTCCTGGCGATGTGTCTGGCAGCATCTGTTTCCACGCTGTGCCGCTGGCTGTAGCTGAAACTTACAGCGGTGCACACAAACCCCTGCTCCAGAGCCATGCCTAACGCTGTGGCACTATCAAGACCGCCTGAAAGCAGGACAACTGCCAGCTTTGCATCACATTTGTTGCAGGAATGTGCAGCGTTGGTTTTTTGAGAGTCCATCAGCGTTTATTCTTGCCCGTGCAGAGCGCGGGTTGTCGCAATGACCTGTTCAACCATCGCGCAAAGAGCCTTGGCGTGCTTCTCATCGGTCAACGAGCCTTGATCATCAAAGACCTTGCCAGACATGCCAACCGCGATCAGCGTGGGAACAACATGGACTTTGATATTGGATAGAATTTCACGGACATGGTCCAAACCACGCAGGCCACCCAAGGCTCCGGGTGAAGTGGCGCACAGCCCAGCTACTTTTCCTGCAAAGCATTCAAGAGGCTTTTCATTGCCATGAGGAATGGTTGCCCAGTCGAGGGCATTTTTGAGTGCAGGCGTGAGTGAGCTGTTGTGTTCAGGGGAGGCAATCAGAAATGCGTTGTGTGATTTCATGAGGGCTTTGAGTTTGAGAGCGCCTTGGGGAAATCCTTGTACGCTGTGATCTTCTGCATCCAGAAGGGGAAGGTTCAGATCCTTGAGATGAACCACGGTGGTCTGGACACTTTGAGTCTGGGCTATGCCTGCTGCAAACTGCACCAGTTTCTGGTTGATCGAGTTGGGCTTGAGACTTCCCGAAAATGCAAGGATGCGCACAGTCATGGTTTATTCCTTAATCAAAGCATGGATGCTTTGCGATTTGGGGTTTCACGAAACGGTCTGATTCATTCTAACCAGAACGCATGAATAAAAGGGGCGACCCTCTTTGCGATACTTTCGTTCAAAGTTTGTGCCTACGAGTTCGCCGGTAGAAGCAGAATCCGGCGCAATGAAAGGCTTTTCACAAAATCTCATGCCATCAACGCCCTGATCACTGGTCCAGCGTGAAAAATACTCCTGCATCCAGTGCCAGTAGTTCTCGTGATCGGTCACGATGCGCAACTCGCCTTGATCCACGAGAATCCGATGAGCATCAGCCAGGAATCGATCCTGAACCACCCTGTTTTTGTGGTGTCGCTTCTTGGGCCAGGGGTCCGAGAAGTAGAGGTGGATGACGCGGATGAATGATTCTGGACATCGCCATCTGAGAAACTCGACCGCATTGCCATGCAGGATGCGAACATTTGCCAGCTGATGCCTTCGGCAGCGATCCGCAGCATAAAGATAGAACTCATGTGCCCATTCGATGCCCAGAAAGTTGGTTTGAGACTCAAGGGCAGCCTGCTGGAGCAAAAAGGTGCCTTTGCCTATGCCAATTTCGATCTCAAAGGGTCGATCCGGGTCAGAAAACCATGCACGGGGGTCCAGACGAGCTGCATCTGGATCGTGGACAATTTCATCTGGAATAGGGGGAAGCTCATCGGGGCTTATGCCGATGGAGCCGAGTGCGGGGTCGAGTTTTTTTCCGTGTGACAGGCCAAATGACATGGTGGCAAGTGTAGGTCGTTTTTTGGGTGTCTGAATGCAAAGTTGTGCGAAGTTTGGCGATCCTGGAGTGGGGGTTGATCGTATAAGTGAAGCAGACGCGCGTGATTGTGTTTGATCGTGGCGTTTGATAGCCGATAAGAGCATCAGTGCACCTACAGGTGCCGGGTTCGGTTTGAGCTGGGAAGCTCAACTCCGGGATTGACCCAGCCATGCCCTCATCGGCGGGGGAGTGTTCAGCGTGGAACATTTGCTTGACCCGTCGATGCAGTTCTGAGTGCAGAACTCAGAGCGGGCGCTGGCTGATAATCTAGGGGAGCAGCGAACCATGGACGATCATCGCAGCACCAATGAGCCACAGAATGCTTCGAATCTGGCAGCCCTTGTTGAATCAAGGATGGACCGCAAGGTTTTCCAGGATCAACACTGGCAAGGCACCTTCTTTGAGTATCTGGGCATCTGCCAGAAGAACCCCGCGGTGGCGCGCAATGCATACCAGAGGCTCTACGACGCAATACTGGCGCAAGGCTCTGAAAACTTCAGGCTTTTTAAACGCCCCTGCGTCCGCTACAACTTTTTCTCTGATCCCTTTGATAGCGGAGCTGACGGCATCTTCGGGCTGGACTTTGCCCTGATGCAACTTGTGGATTTTTTGCGATCCGCAGCTGAAGGCTATGGCACTGACAAACGCATTTTGTTGCTGCACGGCCCGGTAGGCTCAAGCAAATCGACAATCGCCAGGCTTTTAAAGAAAGGCATCGAGAACTATTCGCGCACGGCTGAAGGTGCGCTGTATTCGTTCAGCTGGATGCTTGATGAGAACTGCGAAGTTGTTGCCGAACCGGGCAACCCCGGCAAGGCAGTGCAGAACCATGAGTTTGCCTGCCCGATGCACGAGGATCCGTTGATTCTGGTGCCGACACTGGCAAGGGATGACCTTGTTAGCGCACTTAATGCTGCGTATCACCCCACGCACCACAATGGCCAGATTCGCATCAGTGGCGAGCCCGACCCCTTCTGCAGACGCATCCTCGATGAACTGATGAAGTTTTATCAAGGCGACTGGCGCAAAGCGATGGAGCATGTGCGCGTACGCCGAATCGTGCTGAGTGAAAAAGACCGTGTGGGAATCGGCACCTTCCAGCCCAAGGACGAGAAAAACCAGGATTCCACCGAGCTCACCGGCGATATCAACTATCGCAAGATCGCATTGTATGGGTCAGACTCTGACCCGCGGGCATTCAACTTTGATGGCGAGCTTAACATCGCCAACCGGGGCGTGTGCGAGTTTATCGAAGTGCTCAAGCTCGATGTGGCGTTTTTGTATGACCTTCTGGGAGCCAGCCAGGAGCACACGATCAAGCCTAAGAAGTTTGCTCAGACTTATATTGACGAAGTGATTCTGGGTCATACCAATGAACCTGAGTACAAAAGGTTGCAATCCAATGAAATGATGGAGGCGTTTCGAGATCGCACGATCAAGATCGATGTGCCTTACAATGTGAGGCTGGACGATGAGGTCCGGATTTACGAGAAGGACTTTGGGCCTGATCGTGTTCGTAATATTCATGTCGCGCCGCATACACTTGGGGTTGCAGCGATGTGGGCGGTGCTGACAAGACTTTCTGAGCCTAAAAAGGCGGGGTTGACGCTGCTCCAGAAGATGAAGCTGTACAACGGCAAGGCGATCACGGGGTTTACCGAGGATTCTGTCAAGGAACTCAAGGACGAGGCTCCGCGAGAGGGGATGGAGGGGATCAGCCCGCGGTATATTCAGGACAAGATCTCCAACACGCTGGTATCTCGACAGGCGATTGAGGAACAGACCATCAATCCGTTCATGGTGCTCAATCAACTGGAGCAGGGGATGACGCACCACTCTTTGATTAATGATGAAGAGACCAAGAAGCGTTATCGCGAGCTGCTGGCACTCGTTAAACAGGAATACGAAGACATAATCAAAGGCGAGGTTCAGCGCGCCATCAGTGCTGATGAAGATGCCATTCGCAGGCTTTGTGCAAACTACATTGATAATGTGCGCGCATATACCCAGAAGGAAAAGGTGCAGAACCGGTACACCGGCGAGTTCGAGGAGCCTAACGATCGGCTGATGCGCTCGATTGAGGAGAAGATTGATATTCCTGAGAGTCGCAAGGACGATTTCAGGCAGGAAATCATGAACTATATTGGTGCACTTTCACTTGATGGCAAGAAGTTTGAGTACAGCACCAACGCGAGGCTTTACAAGGCGCTGGAACTCAAGCTGTTTGAAGACAGCCGAGATACGATCAAGCTCAAAAACATGGTCAGCTCGGTGGTGGATGACGAAACGCAGGAGAAGATCGACATCGTCAAACAGCGCCTGATCGAAAACTATGGCTACAACGATGTTTCTGCGACCGATGTGCTGAACTATGTTGCTTCAATCTTTGCCCGAGGCGACAGCAAGAACGACTCGTAGTGCTTACAACCGGATCTCGCTGCAGGCTGATTCCCAGAAAGGGCGGGTTATGGTGTTGGTTCGTCAAGCGCGCCTGAATGCTTGAATGTGACTGAAGGCCTGTAGATATTGGCATCAAAGAGAACATCTGCCAGAGCTGATGGGGTGGAGTAGTAAATCCTGCCATCGATGGTGTAGGTTCGATTGGGAGGCAGCTGCCCAACGAAGGAAGCGGGCAGGTGAATGGTCTGTGATGAACCTCGAGTGACGGTGGATTCTGCTGAGCGGGTGCCTGAAAAGACGCGCTGGCCATTGAGAAACAGCGAATAGCGGACATCGCGCAGCGGCAGCTGAAACGCATTTGGATTGTGTATTTCAATGCCAAAGTCGAGCACGGTGCCCTGATCGGTCTGGTCTGCGATGGCTGCAGAAACCAGCGTGGCCTGGGGAGCCATGTGGCGCGAACAGCCTCCGGAAGTCAGCATCAGGGCAATTGTGAACAAACCGGCAGCCAGTCGTGTATTGATCAAATGGGTCATGGGATGTGAAGATACCCGCTTTGGGCAGTGATGTCCAAAGCTGGGGGGCAAACGGGGAGAACAGGAAGAAAGGAGGGGAGGGATTTAGTTGGAATCGATAGCGATCCATTGGGGGTTTTCATCGGCAGCGGTGACAAGATATTCCGTGAGAGAATGGATTTCGTTGGTGTAGTTCATCCAGTGCACCGCCAGGAGCGCCATGACGCCCACACAGAGCCAGGATGCGGCTTCACCGATGCGTGTTTTTCGTGCCCAGAAGAGGATGCCCACGCCCAGTGAGACGCTGGCGAGCTTCCACGCAACCAGTAATGCGGGGGAACGGTAGCTCATGATGCCTCGGGCGAGGGGGTTGTTTTCCAGCAAGCCGAACTGTGTCCAGTAGATGAGGGTCAAAATAAGATCCCCAACACAGAGGATGACGAGCAGGATGAGCAGGCTGACAACACGCCGGGATCTGCGGTCCAGAGCCGATGCTGCGCGTAACAGGTTGATGCCTTGATGAGTGTGTGCCATCATCCAGACTGATCGGCATGTGTCAGTAAGCCGATGATGACATATGGGTTAGGAGACCAGAATAAGGCTGGTCGATCTGATTATGACGCGGGAATGCCCGATATCAGGTCGTTTTGGAGGTCCGATTGGTACAGAAGCACAACTTTAAATCCTGGCTTTGGATAGCTTGTGCATTGCTTGGGCCTGTGGTTGCATGGGCGCAGACCAATCCTGTTTATACGGACGATTCGACGCGCGCCCGGGATACGCTGGGCACGCTTGATCGCCTCATTTCATCGGACAATCTGCCTCAGGCAGTGCGGATGGTGCAATCGGTGCTGGACGAGCAGGGCGAACGACTTGTGGTCATCACAAATGACCCACAGCTGTTTGTCAGCGTGCGCACGCGGGTGAATGCTGAACTTCTGACAAGATCCTTGTTACTTGCACAATATCGATTGATGATTGAGCCTTCTGCCAAAGCGATGCTTGAAAAAGGCTTAGCCTTGCAGGTCTTTGCTCGATACCAGCTGACGGATTCGGGGTTTGCTGCAGGATTGATTCTCATTCAGCAGCATCTTGGGTCAGCCCGGTTTGATGAGGCGTTCAGCATTCTTCTGGAGCTGGATCAACACCCATCAAGACGGGACGATTTTGCCAGGCAGGCTGCCCAGCTGGCCCGACTGGTCGTTCGATACCTTGCTGAGCCTGAAGTATTGGAACTGGCAAACCGGTTTTGTGCAGATGCAGGCATTGAGCTGGCAGATGCAACGCGCGAAGCTGCACCTGCGAGTCTCTGGCCAATTGGCTGGGGGATGCTTGATGGTGGCGTGGGTGATGATGCGGGAGATGGCGAGAAAGTTGGAGAGATTGAAGAGGGTGGGGGGTGGGGGGTGGTGCCTCGGCCGTTGTGGTCGGTGAGGCTTCCTATTGAGTATGGGCAGATGCGAGAGGGAGATGCCCGGCCCATTGAGCAGGCAGACCAGATGCTCTTGCGAGGCGACCGGATTGAATCAACCCGGCAGCTGTTGAATGTGTACCCAACGGTTGCGGGCAACACGGTGTATCTGAATGATGGCCAGTGGATCAGTGCGTGGGATCGGCTGACACTTGAGCCTCGGTGGAAGACGAGGCCTTTGACTGATAACTTCCCGGGGATCTTTGATGATCTGATCGGCGGAAGGCAGACGAACTTTCGGCGCGGAGCTGCCAGTCGAATAGAAGATACCAATACGGTGACGGTGGCGCAAGGGGTGGTGCTTGGGACCACAGGCATTGCTACAGAGAACGGCCGCGATGGCGACCCCAGACTGCACGCCCTTGAAGCCAGCACAGGAGAGGTTTTGTGGTCGATAGCGCCGCCTTTGCTTGATGAGCAGCTCGCCCATGCCAGTATTCGTGGGCCGATCAGTGTGGTTGATGACACGGTTGTATTTTGTGTGATCAAGTTTGTGCGCACGCGTCGGCTTGCGGGTTTGTACATGGTGGGTGTTGATCTGCACACGGGGGCGAAGCGCTGGGTGAGGTTGCTGGCCAGTGCGGGGGCGTTGCCTTATAACCGCCGTGCGTGGGTGAGCGATTCTCAGGTCGAGCATCGCGGGGTGGTGTATCGGACAGACAGGCTTGGGGTTGTAGCTGCGGTGCAGGTCCAGACGGGACGCAGACTTTGGGTTCGACTGTTTGATTCGCCTCAACAGGAGCTGGGCCAGGGCGCGATGCCCTGGGAGACACTGGTGCCGATTGTTGATGGGCAAAGGCTTGTAACGCTCAGTTCGGATCGAACCCAACTGATCGTGCTGAATCGTGTAACGGGCACACTTCTTGCAACCATACCAGTGCGGGATGCACCAGCATCGTATCTGGTGCGTGTTGGCAGCAAACTGGCGGTGGTCAGTCGTGATGGCGTTGATCTGCTGGAGCTGAAGGATCTTGCTGGGCGGGGTGTGCGCACGCCTTTGCGGGATCGCGGGTGGCACTCTGCTGGGCGTGTGATTGCTGATGACCAGAACCTGCTGGTACCTTTTCGCCAAGGCGTGCTGATGATCGACACAAGCAACGCCAAGGCTCCCATTGAGGTTCTGACTCTTGATAATCCCGGCAATGGCCTGTTGGTGCAGGGTCAGTTGTTGGTGGCGGATGATGAATACCTGCACAGCTATCTACCCTGGTCGATTGCAGACCAGATGCTGCAACAGCGCATGGACAAGAATCCTGACGATGCCAGGCTTGCAATTACCTATGCAGAACTGGCGTTTCGATCTGACAAGCCGACACGCATTGCCGGGGCGATAGATCGTGCGCTTGCTGCGCTGGGGTCTGCGGATACGCCACTGGCCCGTGATACGCGATTGCGCTTGTTCAACTCGCTGCTGGCCATGATCGAGGCGAGCGTGATGGAGGTTGCAACTGATCTTGAGCTGATCGACCGACTGGTTGTCAGGCTGAATCAGGCGAGCACAACAAATGAACAGCGCGTCGCGTATCTCATGGAGCTGGGCCGACTGAGGGATCTTCAGGGGCGGCTTGATGAGGGGTTGGTTGCGTATCAAACCGTACTTGAGGATTCAAATCTGGCGGGTTCACGCTGGGTGGGGCTGCACAGCCGAGTGCGGGCAGAGCTTAAAGCTACACAACAGATTCAGGATCTGCTGGAACGACACGGGGCGGGTCTCTACAGCGTCATCCAGGAAAAAGCGAGTAACCTGCCTGCACCGACCAACGCAACCGAGGCTCAGCAACGGGCGCGGGCTTACCCGTTTGCTGTTCAGACACCAAGGTGGTGGCTTGATGCTGCGACCCGGCATGAAGCAGGCTTGGGGCAGACTGATCTCCAGCTGGCAGCGCTGAGCTCGGGGGTGCGGGCATCGCAGATTAATGTAAGGCTAGGGGTTGAAGTTGAGAGTGATGCCCGGGGTGAACTGGTGGGCCAGCTTGTCAGGCTGCTGGAGAAACTGGATCGACCCGCAGCAGCTGCCCAGGTGCTCAAGCAGATCAAGGAATCGGCACCAAAGCTTGTGTTGATGGACCATGGCAAGATTCTGGATAGTGGCGCACTTGAAGAGGGGCTGCTGGGAACCCTGGCAACAGCGCATCGGCTGCCTCGCATTGGCAAGAGGGTTTCAGAGAAGGTGCAGGTTCTCAAGGGATGGAGCATCATGAACCCCGTGAGCAGGCGCGGCTCAGCC
The DNA here is from genome assembly GCA_029260555.1 of Phycisphaerales bacterium. Lineage (GTDB taxonomy): Bacteria > Planctomycetota > Phycisphaerae > Phycisphaerales > UBA1924 > JAJDCZ01. The sequence goes on along the minus strand of JAJDCZ010000050.1, from coordinate 40,758 downwards.
AGTGCTGCGGAACATGTCGCGATGATCTCGATGGATCAGGGCATGATTGCGTTGTGGGCTGATCGTGTGGGGCAGGATGTAGAGGCGGGCACGCTAGGGATGATCTGGTCACGCCAGTTTCCTGCAGAGTCGCCACCGGTTTTGGTGCAAAGTGACCCCCGGGGCGCGTTTTTCTACTGGCCTACGAGTGATGGGGGATGGATAGAAAGGATCAATGCGATCAAGGGTGAGACGCGGTGGCGCAGTGAGCCTTTTGAATCGCTCTTTGAGCCCAATGCGGATCTGGAACGGCGGATGATTGTTCAGTCGCGGATTGGTGGGTTGATCGATACGCCTCTGGAACGGCAGGTGCGCTTGAAGGATCAACTGCTGGCGATGGATGAGCGCACGCTGGTGATCGTGGAGCGTACCGGGCGAGCGGTGGCGTATGACCTGGTGACGGGCTCAGAGCTCTGGACCAGCCATACACCGGTGTGGCAGGTGTATGACATTGATCTGAAAGCGGGGGTGCTTGCCATTGCGGGGGTGCGAGAAGAAGGTGAAAACCGGGGCGATGTGATCGAGTTTGATCCGGTGGTGTTTGCGCTGGATGCTCGATCTGGCACGGTCGTGCACGCCATGGCGGAGCTTGAGCAGACGCCTCGCTGGGTTCGCGTGAGCAATGATGGGAACCTGGTGGTGGGACTGAACGCAGAGATCGTGAGCGTTGATCCGCTTTCCAGTCGAACCAACTGGACGATCGTTGACCATGTGTTTGAATCGCGTGGTGCCTGGCTTTTTGACGGCCGATTGTTTGTCTTGACGGAAGATCGTGAACTGCTGCTTGCAGATGTAACGACGGGCAGGATTGACCCTGACCCTCTTCAGACCTGGGGCAGGCTCAGCTCTGCCATGATCATCAAGGCGTATGACCTGCAGGATCGCGTCGCGATGAGTACCGACCGTGGCGTGCTGATCTACGACCGGGAAGGAAAGCTGGCTGGGGCTGATTTGCTGAGTCGGTCGGGGGGTGTGCTGGCACCGGTGCCTACAGCGGACTCATTTGTGACCATTGAGCGGGTGGCGCGGGTGATTGATGATGACACGCCGGTGTATACGCTGCACATTCTCGATGGAAAGACCGCGATGCTTGAGTCGAGCCGGGATTTGATTTTGCACGAGATGCCCAGGAGCATGGTTGTGCTGGATGGCAAGGTGCTTTTGACCGCGGGTGCGCTCACGATTGTGTACGACATTCCGCTGGAGCCTTCCAAAGAAGAGTAATGCGGCTTTGACTTGACGCAAAACGATCAAGTTTGCTGAGCAATGCGTACTATTTGACGAAGATGGGTCATTGACACGAGGATTATGATCATGAACAAGCCTTTGAACGCGTTGCGACCTGTTGGGGCAGCACTGGGGATGGGAATCGTGCTGATGGCGATGGCGGGCGGGCAGGCTCGTGCTCAAAATGCGCTGGGTGATGGCAGAAAGCTTGACGCGAGCCTTGAAAAGGGATCGCGGGGCATTAATCGGCCTGCCGTGCGAGACTTTGCAGCTGAGGTTCGCTTCCGCAACGCAATCGTCACGGGCAACGCACCCGGCGGGCTGAGTTTCCGGGGTGATGCAGGATACACCGCGGGCAGCGAGTTTCGCGACAGGCTGGGGAGCAACGATCTGTTCAGTTTTCGCCGGGATTCGCTGTATTCTGGTCTGGCAGGGCTGGGCATCCGAGGCACCGATGCGCTGCAGTATCAGTTCGGCATGACCACCGGAGCTGCGGGACTTTCCCAGTGGTCAGATATCCTTACGCCCAAGCGCTTTGGCGGGGCAGCTTTGGGGACACTCAAACGCACTACCGACGCTATGGGTCAGCCTGCGATTACACGCAGCAGCGTATCTCAGCAGGGGGCTGGGAACATGGCTGAGCTGCGCTCGACTTCGTCATATGTCACCAATCGTGGGCTGAGCCCAACGCTTCTGGGCGTTCAGGACGACCCTGATGGTTCGAGCTATGGCCTGATCGCTTCGCCTTTGACGGGGGTGAGGTTTGTGACAATCACCAACCCGTTGTCAGATGGGGATGAAGATTCTATTGGATCAACAGCAGCGAACTATGTACCTCCTGCAGCTGTCCGGGGTGCAGCACGGGTTGAGCCTTTGACGACAGAGACTTCGTATCAGAAGATCCTCGAACGGTTCAACAAGAGCGGGCTGGAAAGCGCCACAGACTCGCCTGAGAGTTCTGATGCGCCTGTGATTCCCCAATGGCAACAGAACCTGCTCGATCTACAGAAATATCTACTGGATAAAGAGGATAAAAAAGAGAAAGAGGCTAAGCCCAATGACACACAAAACCCGGCGAATCCCGCGATAAAGGATGACTCTCAAAGTGAGGATGGCGTAGACATCGGAGCGAAAGTGGGCTCGGTGGTGGCCAGTTATGATCCGCGCACGCTTGAGCTGCTTCGCAAGAGTGGAGGGACGATCGAGAGTCTGACCGCCTCTGACATCGCGGTGCAAGGCGCGTTTCAGCGTCACATCGACCGCGGACAGTCGCTGCTTGCCAAGGGAAGTCACTTTGATGCGGAGGCTCACTTTGCCAGGGCGCTTGCGATTCGACCTCAAGAGCCCATGGCTGCCATTGGCCGCGTCAATGCCCAGATCGGAGCAGGGCTGGTGCGATCAGCCGCGATGAATCTGCGTCAGGTTTTATTGACCAATCCAGAGCTGATCACCACGCGCTATGGCTCGAAACTGATGCCTCAACCCAAGCGTCTAGATCAGGTCATCGTGCTGCTGGACGAACGCATTGACAACAAGCTTGTTGATGCATCTGAAGCGGGTATGCTGTTGGCATATCTGGGGTACCAGAGGCATGATCAGGATGTGATCCGGCGGGGACTCAAAGCGTGGGATCAGAGCGGCAAGGATCGTCTGGCAGAACTTGCATCCAAGGTCTGGCTGGACGAATGATATCTATGTGTGCATGATTGAGTCAGACTGAGAATCCAAGAGAGAAGCACGATCGACCATTTGCACACAGATCCCGCCCCATTGCCCGCCAGGCTGATCAATCGCGATCCGGCTGAGCCGATCTCCATTGTCGATTTTCTGACTGACGGATCACTGGTGCGAGTATGTCAGTGTCTTTCTGAAGCACTTGGCGTGCCCATTGTGCTTCGAGATCGTGATCTGCGAGTGATCAGTTCCGGGGATGACGACCAAGGCTGGGTGGTGTCTCAAACGCCAACAACGCCTGCGGGCGTGGCTTCGCCGGTGGTGGTGCGGGGCGAGACGATTGGCTGGATCGATGCGGGATTGGCGCAAGATCAGTCCGGGCATCCGGTGGCTTGTTCAATAAACTATTTAGCCCGAACCGTTGGTGAGCTGTGCACTCGTGAACTTGAGTTGTCACATCGTGTCGGTGAGATTCAATCGTTGTTTCGTTTGTCTGCTGCACTTGTAGGCGTATCGACGATGGACGAGACGCTGGATCTGGCGCTCAACTCTGCGCTTGAAGCACTTGATCTTGATGCGGGGTCGGTGGGCGTGTTTCAACAGCCTCAGGATCTCACTGCGGAGAAAGAAACCGGGGTCTTGCACAGAGCAACCCACGGGCTGAGTGAAGCATGGACGGGTAATCCCTGGCCTTTATCAAAGCATCGGCTGTTCGATCGAATGATGGCAGATGGCGAAGTTGTGATCAGCGAAGACCTGGCCAGTGACGATCGCGTGCTTTCGCATGAGGCGACCAGTCGCGATGGTCTGGCCTGTTTTATTGGTGTTGGTTTGCTCTTTCGAGGGCGTATGGTGGGGGTGTTTCGTCTTTATGGCCGCCAGAAACGGACATTCAGCGAGGGCGAATGCAGGCTGCTCAAGTCCATTGCCCAGCAGGCTGCGGTGGCGGTCGCCCAGGCGAACCTGCTTCGGGTGGAGCGTGAAGACCGCCAGACCAGGCGTCAGCTTCAGTTGGCGGTGGATGTTCAAAGAAGGATGTTGCCTGCCAGGACGCCATCACTGAGCCCCCTAGATGTGACGGGTCGATATCAGCCCAGTCTTCAGCTGGGAGGCGATTTTTATGACCTGTTTGAGATTGAAAGCCAGCTGGCGATGACGGTGGGCGATGTGGTCGGCAAGGGTGTGGGAGCAGCACTCTTGATGTCACTGGTGCGAGGCTCATTGCGGGCGACCACCCACGAACTGCTCTGTGATGTCGCGACGGTGATGATGCGGGTGAATGAAGCCATGTGCCGTGACTCGCAGCCCAACGAGTTTGCGACGGTGTGGTATGGCATTTGTGACCCAGCGACACTGACACTTTCGTATTGTTCTGCGGGGCATGAGCCGCCGTTCGTTGTGCGGGCGGGGGCATCTGGTCAGCTTGATGAATCGTGCGCTTTTGAGCTTGAGCTGGGCGGGTTGGTCCTGGGTGTTGATCAAAAGCAGAGCTATGTCGCCCGCTCTCAGACACTCGAGCCTGGCGATGTGCTGATCGCATACACCGATGGCCTGACGGACACCATGAACTTTCAGGACGAAAAGTTTGGGAAAAAACGAATTGTTACTTCGGTGATCGACGCTTTGAATCTGGACCCCGATGCCAGTGCTGACAATATCATCGAACGCGTTTTCTGGCACCTGCGTCAGTTCAGTGGGCTGCGCGACAAGATTGACGATCAGACGCTGATCATCATGCGTGTTCAACCAGGCAAGTAAATAATATTTCAGAGCAAAGTGGGTGATCAGGCTGCGGACGGGCGGTCGTCATCATCTGATTGATCAAACATGCGCCGGAGATCATCCATGTGCATCTGGGCTTGTTCCAGCGCATCCTCAGCGCGCTGAATCGAGCTGGGCTGATCGCTTTGGGCGACATCCTCAGCACCCCCATCTCGAGCATGCCAGTCGCTGGGCCAGATTTGCGCAACCGCTTCACTTGGAAAGTGCAGCACCTCGGCTGACTCGTCTGGTTCAGACGAATCGTGCAGTCTCAGGTGTCCCATTGGCAAACCTCCATTGCAGAATGACCCTTTCAAGTCATCGGCTTGCATACGAAGGCTGTTCACTCCTGTGCTGACAATGATGCCACCAGCTGCGGCAAAGACCCTGCAATCGTCAAAGAACGAATCTCCTGACATGATGCAGGCATCGGAGTCCCGTCCACCCTGGCTGCATTTATTTTCCGCGAATCCAAGACACCCTTGTTTCGGTGCCTTTCATAATCCGAACAAGATTGCTGCGATGTTTGAATATCACCAGGCAGGCGAGGAGCGTGCAGACGCCAAGCACGATCAGGCTGCCGGGGGCAAACTGGTGTGACTGGTTCCAGATAGTGATGACTGCGAGGATGGGCAGTGCTAATGCTGCTGCACACGAACTCAGGCTGACCATTTTGCTGAGCCAGAGAGCTGCGATCCAGATCAGGAGAGTTCCCAAGGCTGCGAGAGTGAGGATGGGGTAGAACCCGAGCATGGCGCCCAAGGCGGTCGCAACGCCTTTGCCGCCTTTGAAACCGATCCACGGGCTGAACATGTGCCCGACGACGGGACTGATCATGACAGCGAGCCAGCTTGCTGCCTGGGCTGAGGAAAGATCCGCGTGACCCAGGGTGTGCATGATGATTCCAGCAGCCAGGGTTGGTGTGAAGCCTTTGATGACATCAAGTGCAAAGCAGATGAGTCCCGGTTTTTTACCAAGGACTCTGCCGACATTGGTTGCACCGATGTTGCCTGAGCCTTGGGTTCGGATGTCGATACCTTGGGTTTGGGCGATGATCAGCCCGAAGGGGATCGACCCTGCGAGATAGCCCATGAGCATCAGGATCAACCAGAGCGGGCTCATTGCGTGCCTTGCGCCATCGCGTTGAGCTTCTGGCAGATGCCTGTGATCATCGCCTGAAAAACTTCATCTTCAGGTTTGGTTGCGTCAATGAGCAGGTGGGTCTCGGGGTTCTGACTGACCTGCTTGAGATAGCCTTTGCGAACACGGGCGTGGAAGGCTGCCCCCTTGGCTTCCATGCGATCCAGCAGCGGGCTGAGCCTGCGTGAAGCGGTTGCTTCATCAACATCAAACACCACCACCAGATCGGGCCAGTGGTGGGCGATGGCGAGGTCTGCGACCATTTTGATCGCGTCATCGGTGAGGCCGCCGCCGGAGCCCTGGTAGGCCAGCGTGGAGGAGACAAAGCGGTCTGCGATGACCAGTTCGCCGCGTTGGAGTGCTGGTGCGATGCGCTGGCTGACGAGTTGGGCTCTGCTGGCCATGTAAAGCAGCATTTCACAGCGGACATCCATGCCCTTGTGTGCAGGATCTAGCAGAATGTCGCGAACATGCTCGCCGACGGGTGTGCCTCCCGGCTCGCGGACATCACAAACCGTCAGCCCTGCTTCATTACAGGCGGCGATAAACCGTGAGAACTGGGTGGATTTACCAGAGCCATCGGGTCCATCGAACACGATAAAACGACCTGCGAGGTTTTTGAGATGTTGGTGTTTGGTTGCAGACACGGATGCAGTGTACGCTCGTGTTGTGGTCATTGGCTGGCGTCCTGAACACGATTGATTCGACTCGCCCAAGGCTCGCCATTGAGGGTGGGGTCTAACGCACGGAGCCTGGCGATCTGGATGCGGATGGTACCAGAGCGATCGCCTGTGCTGTTCTGATCGCTGAGGATTTCGAGCATGAGTGTCCAGGCTTGCCAGTAGGCAACTGGTCTGGGGGTTTGTGATTCAAGGGTCGCGCCCAGCGCGCGAAGCTGGGCAAAAGCGCCGGATTGATCGCCTGCAATGAGCATCGCTCTTGCCCGGGTCATGAGCTGTTGAGTGGGCGCGATGTTCTGGATTTTTTTCGGCAAAGTGCGAAGCAGATCAAGAGCGCCGGTCTGACCAAGTTCTATGAGCACGCGCGCCTGATTAAATGCCAGATAATCGTGTGCTGAGTTGCTGGTTTGCCTGGCTGGATCTGAATCGAGCCAGTGCTGACAACTTGCAATAACCGAGGCGATTTTTTTTACAATCTGCTGCACTTGATCGGAAGGTTTGCCCTCCTCAAGAGATCGCTGATGCTGATTCCAGAGCATGGTCAGTGCATTGTGCATGGCGGACTGATGCAAAGGCTGAGCATCTGCCCGAACTGAGGAGCTGGTGGTGATCTGGTGGAGCGTGTTCAAAGCGTCAAGAGGTTGATCGTCTTTGATGAGCCATGCGAGAGCCAGACGCCAGGGGTCTGCCTGTGATGCGTCTGGCTGATGAGTGAGGCCCAGGCGCAGTGCCTTATTGAGTCTGTTGCGGGCTGCTGAATCTTGCTGATTGTCCAGCCAGAGCGATCGGCTGGTGACGATGGCAGATTCGATGCTTTTTTTTGCAAGGATTGAGCGGGGGTGTTCTTCAGCCAGACGGATGAGCAGGGCTGAAGATGCTGATGAGTTATTATTTTGCTGATGGTTGCGGGCGAGTTGCCAAAGTGCCCATGCTGACCATGGGCCAGATGTCTGGCTTTGCGATATCTCGTCAAGTCTGGTTGTGAGTGTGCTCTTGAGTGGCTGATTGTGCAATAAAATGCGTTGAGCGCGGGCGAGCTCTCCAAAGGGCGCAACGGGGCCTTGAACGCGGGCAAACGCGACCGAGTTGCCCAGGCTGGTCAGCACGCTCTGGATGTGGGCAATCTGATCCGGGGCAAGACCTGTTCGACTTGCCAGGGCTTGTTGAACTTGTAGAGCGCGGGCGGTGTCGCGTTGATTGTCAGCATCCAGAAGCACGCGCGTGATGGCGTTATAGGAAAGCTGAACGAGATCTGGTCTGGGGGCGTTTTCTGCAGAAAATGGCTGTTGATGGCGCAGCTGCTGCACTTTTTTGATGATCGCATCGCGTTGATCAGTGGTTGGTGCAACGAACATGCTTGCAAGGATGGTGTTGGCTTTGGTTTTAGGTGAAATCTGGATCTGGTCTGCCATGCGGGCTGCGCGGGCGATTAATGAAGCTGCATCCCGGGTCTTGCCTTGAGTTTGTGCGAGCAGCCCGAGTGCGAGCAGGCGACTGATCTCCGATTCTGGCTGATCAAACTCGATTTCCTCCAGCCCTGCTGCTGAGGCTGTCAGATCCGGTCTGACTGAACCGGCCAGGAGTGACCATGTTCCAGCGGTACCACTCAAGCCTGCAGCTTGAACTTCCTGCTGCCACTCCAGATCGGCCAGACTCACAAATCGGCTTTGAACCTCAACACCCAGATCCGGGCTGTTGCGGGCGAGGTCTATCAGATCATCAAGCAGCAGGCTTGCTCGGCTTGACTGATCAACAACTTGCGACCAGGCGCGGATTGCCTGCTTGAGTTGATCCTCTGAAGGCAAGCCCAGCATGATCCCGGTTGCAAGCTCTTGTGTCTGGTTGAGCTGAGTTTGAGCACTCTCAAGCAACACAAAGGGATCGTCAGCGGGTTGGTGCTGACGGGTGGTTGACAGAGCAAGGGCTGGAGCGATGCACAGGAGCAGGGCTGTGATGATGATCGACATGGATGAGCAGCGTGTCATCGGCCCAGTTCCTCGAGTGTGAGCACGCGGTATGAGCTGGGCCCATCGCCATGGCGGGCACCTATTTTCTGCATGGTGCCTGTGGGGTCATCGTCGAGGAACTGGATCGCTTTGATAATTGTGGTGCGTCGTTTGAAGCGTTTTGAGTAGGGGTTCAGCCGATCCAGCTCGCGGAGCATTTGATCGGTGCCTACGCCCCAGGCACCTTTGCCGCTTTGGCCTCCGGTGCGGGGGATGGAGTGGGTAAAGAGAAAGATGACATCGGGTTTGAACTTGAGTGCCTGGCGCAAGCCTTGGAGGGGGTTTGAGCGGCCTCCGGGTTGCACAGCATCCAGCCAGGCGAAGATGCGGGCTTTATTTTTACTGGTTGCCCGGATCAGCTTTGCACCGGATTCCTGATAGACATCGACACCCGGGGATTGATCGTCCATGTTTGGCAGGCGATGAAAAAGGACAACCTGGAACTTCTGCGAAGGGCGGAGTCTCAGGATGGATCGCTTGAGTTCTGCCAGCACCAGAGGCTGACTGGTGACCATGGCACCTGATACATCCACTGCGTACACGACCCGGCTGGCCGCTTTGGCGTTTGAGCCTGCAAAGCTTGCCTGGGCTGGTGCTGGCACCTGGGCACGAAGCACGCTTTGGGTCGACTCATGGGCGGTTTGCTGTTGAGTCAGGCGCTGCACGGGTTGAGCGATGGCATCCGGCCTGGTGTCTGGGTTGGCATCAGTTGGCAAGGGGGCGTGAGATAAAAACGAAGGCACCGAATCCGCTTGAGCAGGTTGGCTCTGGGCGGGCGGGGGGGCGAGTTCAGGTGGGGGGTTTTGAGGCGGATCTTTGGTGAGTGATACGACGAGATGGTCTGAGACGGGTTCCAGACTTGAGCCTTGGGCTGTGAACGAGAGTGTGTAGATCACGCTCAGCAGGACGAGATGCAGCGTAAGTGAGATGGCGATTGAGAGCAGGATCAGCCTGGAGAATCTGAGCCTGGTCAGGAATGTCAAAGGCGTTGGCAGGGTCTGACTCATTCGTCATCGTCATCGGGTTCATGCCGCGGTGGTTTTGATTTTTGTGGCGAGAATACGATGCGATCGATGCTCAGAGCACCTGAGCCGCTGAGCATGACCGCCAGCGATGATGCCAACAGGAGGAGCAGCCACATTGCGTGTTGCCAGTAATCGCTGAAGAAGGGCTGATTGGGCAAAAAGCCCAGGAAGGTGTCGCCGGACTGGATTGCAGGACCCAGGATTGTGAGCCAGATGGCGGTGCCCATGGTGAATGCCAGCCCCAGACTTCCAAGGCGTGTGAGCAGCCCGACCAGAACAAGCAGGCCGCCGAGGATTTCGGTGGCTGCAGCAGCCCAGGCAAGGATCACAGGCCATTGCCCTGAGCCCAGAGCATCGGGGACGAACGGCTTGAGAGGTTCGCCGGTCTCTTCATCAAAGCCCGGATGAGCTGCGTTGTAAATGATGAGCGTGATGAAATGGACCCGTTTGACATCAGTTGTCTCGGGAAAATCCTCTGCAGCGAAGCTGTTTTGTTGAACCAGTATGAACGCTGAGTTTGAATCAGCAGGGCCAGCGTCGGCTCCGCCTTGGGGTGCGGGTTCATCAACAGCCGGTTCAGACGCGGGATCGGGTTCGGGCAGGGGCTCGGCATCCGGGGTCGGTGGCGTTTGCTGCACAGCACCTGCAGGGCCCGGGATTGCGTTGAGATTGGCAAGGATGGCTGCTTTTTGAGGGCTGGCAGGGAATGTCTCTACGACTTTGCCAAGACCCGCCCAGAGGAATGTCACCCCCAGAGCAGCGCGAAGCAACAACGGCGGCAAGGTCAGAGCGAGTTTGTCTCGTTTGCGCATCGGTGCCCTTTCATCTTGAGCAACATGTCACTTTTGTGAGCATGGTCTGGTGGTCAATCATATGATACGCAATCTGGACGGTTCGATTTCGTCTCCAGAGAAGATACGATGGATTGACGCGGGTGTGGCGGAATTGGCAGACGCGCGAGATTTAGGTTCTCGTAGCCGAAAGGCTGTGCAGGTTCAAGTCCTGTCACCCGCATTGTGGTTCTTGGTGGGCTGGAAAGGGGGGAGGAAAGGGGGAGTAAAAAGAAGGGGTCAGTCGTCCAGCGAGATGCTCTTTGGGCCTTCTTTGCCAGCGACGCGTTCCATGTACCCGTCGCCTTTCTTTTCGTACTTGGTGAAGCCCAGGCGATCAAGGTTTTTGTTGCTCAGGATGCCTTTGCCTTTGATGTCTGACCATTTGCCTGCGATGTTCGGCGCTGTGATTGCCCGGCGGCAGGGTTTGCCGGTATCGGGTTGTTTTTTGAGTGGCTTTGCGCTCATGGTTTGAAAAACCTCGAAGCGTTCACCCGTAGGGTTGCCTTTTTTATCCAGAATCTCATAATCGTACAAAGGCATGATGAGAACCTCGCGGGTGCTTTGTGGTCAGTCTTTCAGAGTATCGGCTTCTATTGAGGCATCTACACCTGCTTTTTTACTCTCGATGTAGCGTTTGATCCAGTTTTCCCAGGTTTTGCCATGGGCTGCGTCTTTGCCTGAGAATGTCACCGACTGAATCTGGTCGTATGGCACGCTGATGTAATGGTCGTGCTCAGAGCCCATGAGCCTGACACATGATAATTCGGGGGTCTGACCAGTTTTCCGGTCAAAGATGTACCCGGTTACAGACTGCCCGTCAGCAAGTGTCAGCGTGATATCGCCACGATAATCAAACGCTTTTTCCAGTGCTGCCAGGCGCGTCGCAGCGTCGATCAGATCGGGCGACCAGCCTTGCAATGTGTTCTGAGGCTCATTGCTCAGTCGAGATTCTGTATCTGGAGACATACCAGACGGTAGGCTCAGCCGAAGGTTCTGCCCGTATTGGGGTCCATCATTTTCCATTGAAGTGCCCGGCACAAGCGGCTGAGCACGGGCCAGGCGATTTCGTCTTCTTTTACGGAGACCATGATCTGTGTAACTTCATCCAGTGCGGTGGGCACCTCGACCACAAACCCCGGGCCATAGAGAAACATGGTGCCCAGCGAGTTTGATTCTGCCCGATCTGGCGCGGTGTTGAAGGGGGCCAGGAGTTCGATTATCTTCTTGACCGAGCCCAGAGGCTGAAGGTCTGCGATGGGTTCGGTTCCAGCATCTGAGCTTTCAGTTGCGGGGTCGAGGAGGATCATTGTTCGTGCCATGACAGAGGCTCCGGGAGCTGTGTTGTGTGCTGATCAGGCCTTGGGGTGGCTCTGGACCAGTTGAACAACACGGGTGATGAGGTTTTCCAGAGGCACGGGTTTGAGCATGTAGTCATCCACGCCCAGTGCTTCAGCGTATTCCTGATGGCGTTTGCCTTCGTTGGCGGTGACCATGATCACGAAGGGGCTGTTTTCGTTGCCTTTGATTTTTTCCAGTGCGAGAAAGCCGCTGCGTCCGGGCAGCATCATGTCGAGCACGACCAGATCTGGCTCAAGCTCTCGGCACAAGGTGACACCCTGGTTCCCATCGTTGGCAACCGCGGTTTCAGCACCCTCAGCTTCAAAGGCAGCCTGGAAGGATTCAGCAATATCCACATCATCATCAACGATCAGGACTCTGGTGCCTGTCAGTCGTTCTTGCATCGCGAAGTCTCCTGCAGGGGTTGTCCGTTTCACCCGGGCGTGCTGGAATCTGTTTGAGAGCTTGCTGAACTGAAATCATCGGGAAAAGGCCGAGGTGCATCAAGCGATTTTGAAGACCACTCCCTGACGGTCGTGGCTTGTTGAAGAATAATACCTTTATGTCACAGCTCGTTGTACGCTTTCAAACAGATCGTAGTCTACGCAGGCGTGGGCGTGTTTATCACAAACGATCCGTGCCCAGCCTTTTCAGAGTACGGGCGTCCCGCTCAGACTGTTCTACCAGTTGATCAACATTCTGGCTGGAGAGCCAGTCCAGCGATTCGAGTTTTTTGCGAAGTGCTGCGGGGAAGGGGCGATTGAGCTTTTCGTGCCGAGGCCTGCTTTTCCAGACCCGGTGCATCCAGAAATACTGTTCGGGGGTCTGGCGGACCATCTGCTCAATGGCGTAGCGATAGCGAGCGGTGATGTAAAAAAGCGGGTCGGGCTGATCTATCCAGTGTTCAGGCTTGATGATGTCCTGGATGCGGATCGAGTATCGCAGGCTGGCATGTTTGCTGATGTTGGACCAGCGCTGGCCATCGGGCGTGGGTGTTCCGGGGTCCAGCCTCACTGCACAGCCACAGATCAGCGGCGCTTTGTATTGCATCGCCAAGAGCCCCACGGACTTGTATGTTGATGCCAGTCGATTAAAAAACGGCACGAACAGCCCGCGATCCCCGCCATTCTGGTCTGCGACAAACCCGATGGGAGCACCACGATCCAGCAGCTTTGGCAGCTGTTGTGCAGCTCCGAACTTGTCTACCAGCACCAGTCCACGCCTTGAACGCGTGGTTCGAACCCATCCATCCAGAGGCTTCAGATCCAGAGGCCGATACAGCGCATGCAGAGGAACCCCCAGGAGCGCCATGGTGTAACCCAAGAGTTCCCAGTTGCCATTGTGGCCTGTGACGAGCAGGCATGGACCTGCGTGGAGCATCTCTACCAGCGCTTCATCAAGATCGCCGATGTGGACATGCCTTTGCCAACCCTGATCGGTCAGCAATCTTGGGGTGTAGGCGACCTCCGCAGCCAGCTTGAACAGATGTTTGAGAGACCCCAGTGCAACGCGATGTCTGTGCTCAGCATCCCACTCGGGAAAGGCCACCTCAAGATGGTGACAAATCTGTTGAAGGCGGCGTTTGTTGATGGGCGAACGGGCAAATGCGTGACCCAGCGCGCCAGCTGATTCCACGACCGGACTGGCGCCGGGGATAAGCAAGGAACCAAGCAGACCTCGCATTGCCCAGCCTGCGGGCTGGTGCAGACGCCTGGGAAGCCTGCGCTTCTTTTTACGCTGAAGCGGGGCATTCATGCTTTGGGTTCGCCTTGCTCAGCTGCCGAGTCTTCCGACCAGTGTGTACAGTCGATTTTCATTGAGCACGGGGATGGAGGTATCCTGTGCGGTTTTGAACAGGCGGTCGTACTCAGCGACCATTTGATCAAGACGCTGCCAGGCGAGGATAACTTCGACCTGGGCATCAGGTGGGGGTGCGGGTGGCAGCACGGGTCGCTGGCCGAGCACGAGGAAATCCACATCGCCTGAGAGGTCATTGACGACATTGCCGCCCCACTGCTGGATCAAGGCAGAGACTTCGGTGCGTTCGTTGGGGGTGTGTCTGCCGTCTGCATTGGCATCGAAGCTGCCGAAGACGACGAACTTGTAGATCTTGCTTGGGTCATAAAGCGGGTTGGCGATGGAATCACCACGGATCAGCGGGTTACCCTGGGTTTCCCAGAGGACACGGCAGGTGGCGCTGGACTGGCCGATGTTGATGACTTCAAGCCCGGCTTTGCCGCGTGGGTATGAGCCATCGGCATTTGGGCGAAGGCCTGCGCGTTCGTCGTAGACCGAGAAGGTCATACCAAGAACCAGCTTCTGGCTTCGTCCACGGTTGATGGTGACCTGACCTGCGGTGGGGTTGGTGCCTATGACCTGGCCATCGATCAGAGCATACTCATCGACGGGTTTGAGGGATTCTTTGCTGGCCTGACGGCGTAATCTGCGGATCAGATCCTCAAGTTCGAGGATTCGGTTGCGCTGCTGGGTGATTCTGCCGGAAAGTTCTGCATCCAGATCGCGGCGCTGCTGAACCGAGGCGTCAAGCTGCTTGAGAAAGTCAGCCCGGACATCATCGGTGCCTGTGCGATAGGTCTGCACATCGCGCTGGTTCTGGTTGATCTGGGCTTCGAGCGAAACGATGCGCTGGTTGAAGTCGTCTTCGATCTGGCCGACACGGGCGGTCAGCTCATCGCGTTTGGTTTCAGCAGCTTTGCGGGCATCGTCAGCCTGGTCGCGTGCGGTTTTGAGATTGTCGATCTCACTTCGCAGGTTCTGCACCAGACGAAGCATGCTCACGCTCTGGGCATCAGGGATTGACGAGAGCCTGTCATCAAGTGCCTGGGCATCGTCATTGCGCGAGCCTGTGACTCTTTGCATGATGGTCTGCTGGGAGTCGATCATGTAGCGGACCAGGCTTTGGCGCTCTTTGCGAGCCTTTGAGACATACCGAGAGACATCATCCATCTGTCTTTCAGACGAGGTGATGTAGTCAGCCTGATCAGCTTCGATCTGAGTGATGGTCTGTTTGGCGCCGTTGAGTTGGCCCAGAAAGATGATGGTGGTGATCAAGAAAGTGGCGCTGAAAACGCCCATGATCGTGACTGTGACCAACCACCCAACGCTTGCTCCGCCTCGACCTGACATGGGCTTACTCCGAATCTACTTCAGCTTCTGTAAAGAAACGCTGCATCTGAGAACAAAGGGACGCTGCCAAACCTGGCGTTGTCCGGGGATACTACACCGCGCACTGCTGCGACCTGCAACAGCGTCATCCCCCCACCATCTACACAACCACCCCTTTATTCGTGCTGATCAGACCTGTGTCTACCCCTACGCTCGAGTCTGCTCGCCGGATGCAAAACCTGTCTGATCAGGGTCTAGTCTCTGTGAGTTGAGCCTCAGAGTCAACCCGAAAGGTCTTAGCCTGTGCCCTGATTACCGAACAAAGCACGGTGATAGGGCTTAATCAGAGCATTAAACCCCGCGATCGCTTGAGCTGAGTTTCTCTAGATCCGGGGTATATTTTTCGCGGAGGGGACCCAGCACCTCTTGCACGAACTGGTCTGTCTGCTGAACAGCCCTGCCTACATACTGCATCGGGTCCATCAGGCCTTGCCAGTCAAGCTCATGATTGAGCGCGGGTGTGTGAAACAATGCGTCGGCCTGGAGTCGGTCGAGCAGGTCGTTATCAAGCCCTTCCTGTTTGACGCGATGGCCTGAGATCTGGGCGTGAATACGGATTTTTTCGTGCAGATCCTGGCGATCGCCCCCAGCTTTGACCGCTTCCATCAATATATTTTCGGTTGCCAGAAACGGCAGCTCCGCCAGCAGATTCCGCCTGACCATTGCCTGATTGACAACCAGACCAGACGCCACGGTGTACGCCAGATCCAGCGCGCCATCCAGCGCCAGGAAGGCTTGAGGAAGTGAGAGTCTGCGATTGGAAGAATCGTCCAGCGTGCGTTCGAGCCATTGTGTTGCTGCGGTGTCGTAGGCGTTGGGAGCGAGGTTCATGACGAAGCGGGACAGGCCACAGATTCGCTCGCATTTCATGGGGTTGCGTTTGTAAGGCATGGCAGACGAACCGATCTGGTTTTTGCCAAAGGGTTCATCAAGCTCCTTGCGATTGGATAAAAGCCGAATGTCAGTTGCAATTTTGTGTAAAACTGCGCCCACACTTGCCAGATCGGCCAGCACCAGAGCATCGACCACACGCGGATAGGTTTGTCCGGTCAGTGTGTAGGTGTCTGCGTGGATGCCTGAGCCTTGGGAACTGGTGAGTTTTTTTATGAATAAGGCTTCGAGTTGGTCTACTTTTTGGCTGTCGCCATCAAAAAGCGAGAGGAATGAGGCTTGTGTGCCGGTTGCTCCGCGAGGGCCTCGCAGGCGGATGAAGCCTTTATCTCGCAAAAGACGCAGGCGAAACAGCAGGATTTCAACATCATGCGCCCAGCCTGCGAGCCTTCGACCCACGGTGGTGGGTTGAGCAGCCTGATAGTGTGTAAAGCCAAGCGTCGGCACCTCGCGATGCTGATGAGCCTGCTCGCCCAGAGCAAGAACGAGTCTTGCCAGTTTGGTGATGGTGAGTTCAAGAGCAGCATCAAGGCAGAGCAGGTCAGCATTACAGACGACATCCTGACTGGTCATGCCCAGGTGGATGATGGGCTTTGCCTTGGGGCATTGTTCACCCAGACAGTGGACATGGGCCATGACATCATGGCGCAGGTCGCGTTCGAGTTCCGTAGCACGGATGAGTTCTGAATCAGAGATACCCTGGTTGACGACCGATTCAAGCTCGGCAATCTGGTCATCGGTGATGTCAAGGTTGCAGGCTTGCTGGGCCTGAGCAAAGGCGAGCCAGATTTGCCGCCAGGTGTTGAACTTGGTGCGAGGCGACCAGATTGTGAGCATCTCGGGTGATGCGTTTCGGCTGGCCAGTGGCGAGGTATATGTATCGTTTGGGTTGGCAGGGTCGCTCATGGTTAAGCGTATCCCCTTTGGCTGGTCATTGAGAGGCTCAGTGGCCGATCGTGTGTTGACAGGGGTGCCAGGAGCGAATCAGCGGGGTTTACTCTGATAGGATGATCTGTACGCATGACCCATGAGCAATCGCCACAAGCTGAGGATCAGCCATTGGATCGCCAGGACGATCTGGCGTTGGTCAAAGCCATCCAGAATGGCGATCGCGATGCGACCAGCGAGCTTTTGCAAAGGCATCAGGATCGGCTTTATGGCGTGTGTTTGCGGATGGTGAATGACCGTGAGTGGGCTGCGGATCTGACTCAGGACGCGATGGTCAAGATCATTCAAGGCATCGACTCGTTTGATGGCCGAGCCAGCCCCAGCACCTGGATGATTCGCATTACGATGAATGTCTGCCTGTCCTGGCACAGGTCGCAGAAGCTGCGCCGCCATATATCGCTGGGAGGCGGCGGGGGGATTGGAGAGGGGAGCGGGGGGAAAAAAAGGGGGGGGTGGGAGGCGGGGCTACAGATCGGGGAACCGGGGCCAAGTTCGGGCGTCCAAGATAAAGAGCGTCGCCGACTGGTCGTGGTGGGGCTTGGACAAGTCTCGGACGATCAGCGTGCCATCCTCGTCTTGCGGGATGTACGGTCTATGGAATACGAACAAATTGCTGATGTATTGGGAATTGCGGTGGGAACGGTCAAGAGTCGGCTGTTCCGGGCCCGGGCAGCACTTCGCAGTGCGGTCGAGGCGTTGATGAAAGAAAACGGGTCAACTGCTGAGGCTGAGCCGGGTCAGACAGATGGATCGACGCAGAGCGGATGATCAAGGTTGAGTTGAGTCGTTATGGATCATACCAGGAACCCTGACAATCAGAAGCCGGACAAGAGCGGGCCGGGGCTGAGCGATGCTGAGCTGTTGGGTGTGATCGAAGGCGATGTGCTGATCGAAGATCGCCCGCGTATTCGTCAGGCGTTGCGTGCAGAGCCTGGTGCTGCCCGGTGGGTGCTGCGATTGCGTGAAGACAAGGTTGCGTTGAGTGAAACCAGTCGCGTTCAGGCTCCCGCGGGGCTGGTGGATGCAGCACTGGAGCGCCTGGAACGAGAAGCACTTCTGGGAATCACCCAGGTGAATGATGCTGAGGGTCCGATTCCCATTTCGTCCATGAGCACTGTCACCATCAGCCCGCTGACTCGGGCAATGAATCGATGGCTTTTGTCATCCGGGGCGCGCAAAGCCTGGGCTGCAGCTGCGGTGCTGGCGCTGGTCGGTGCTGGCTCACTCTGGTTCAGCAGTGCTGTTTCCAACTTTTTTGATCAGATTTCAGCTCCAAATATTAATAATCCAAAGCGACTGGTGGAAGCAGATGATTCTCAATCTACGCCGCTTGTAGATGATCTGGTGGTTGATGTACCTGAAGAGACGATGACGCTGGCTGAGCGGGAAGTGGATGATGCATCGACTGTTGGTGTTGTTGAAATAGCCCGGGTTCTGCCGGTGGATTCTGTTGTGCCTGATCAGATCATTTCGTTGAGTCAGGCTGTGGCACTTGCCCGGGCGGATCGGCTTTTGATTCGCGTACGGACAGCTGCTCCAAAGCGCACAACCGCAGCGATGGAAGACATGGTTCATCGCACTCAAAGTGATACGGGCAACTGGCAGCTGGCAGCTGCGAAGAGTGTCGTTCGTCAGGTTGCCCGGGCGTGGGATGGTCGAGAGGTCGAGTCGTCAAGCGGGACATGGGCTATGGGACCATTGCTGGCTCCTGAGACGAGCCGCGAGCCTTTGACTACAGGTTCGATGTTGTTTGAAGTGTGCCAGCCTCGGCAAATTGAGGTGTACGAGTTGAGCACGGATGCGACGCCTGCAGCACTCCGATCAATCCGCGCCAGGCTTAGTGCTGATGCGTATGAGATTGTCTTTGAACAACTCGATGAGCCTCTTGAACCTCGTCAGCTTCAAGACCCGACGCAGATGTTCTGGTGGAATCAACCCAGAAGCCGCTGGAACCCCCGGCATGCGGTGCCTGTGATCCTGGAAACACTGCGCTAAGACAGCGATCCGTTGCAAGTTCAGAACTCTGACGAGCCGCGACCGTGAGGGAGTGGTCTTGAGTATGAAGTGTTCGCGTATTTCTACGGTTCTCGCTCCCTGACGGTCGCGGCTCGTTTTGATACAAACCTGATCAGTTGGCAACGATGTTGACCATTCGCCCGGGGATGGCGATCACCTTGCGGATGGTCTTGCCTTTGAGCAATGATTTGATGCGGTCGTCAGCAAGGGCTGCAGCTTCGAGTGCTTTGGCATCGGCATCTGCGGGGACCATTACGCGGCTGCGTACTTTGCCCAGAATCTGCACTGCGATTTCCACCTGGTCATCGACCAGCATGGCCGGATCAAAGCTGGGCCAGCTGGCTTTGCTGATCAGTGTGTCATGGCTGAGCTTTTGCCAGAGTTCCTCTGCCATGTGTGGAGCAAAGGGCGAGAGGATCAGCGCGAAACGCTCGATTTGATCCGCGGTCATGCTGGGCTCTTGATCAGCACCGACTTTGGTAGCAATGTTCACAAGCTCGATCATCGCAGCGATCGCAGTATTGAAACCCATATTCTCGATATCGCGTCCGACCTGGGCAATGGCGCGGTGCAACTGTCGTTCGACAGCTTCATCTGGTGATGGAGCGTCGCGCAGGTTGCCGGTTTCTTCATCGACCGCCAGCCGCCATGCACGCTGAAGAAACCGGTGCATCCCGATGATGTCTCGCGTGTTCCAAGGCTTGGATGAGGCCAGTGGCCCCATGTACATCTCATAGAGACGAAAAGTATCCGCACCAAAGGCATCAATCACTTCATCGGGATTGACCACATTCTTTAGCGACTTGCTCATCTTCGCAGTTATCTGCGAGACCGACTTACCCGTGGCAATTTCAATATATTCCTCATCACCCTGATCTTGAACTTGATCCACAGGCACAAGCGTTTTGTCCTGCCTCTGGTATGCAAAGCTGGTGATCAATCCTTGATGAAACAGCTTGCCGAATGGCTCGGGAGTGCTTACTTCGCCCAGATCAAAGAGTACCTTGTGCCAAAAACGGGCATAAAGCAGGTGCAGAACTGCGTGCTCAGCACCGCCGACATACAGATCTACGCCTCCAGCGTGATGCGACCCTGCTTGATAAGTATCGCCTGTTTCTGAATCGGCAGCACTCTTTTTATTCGAGAGCATCCAGTAGCGTTCTGCGCCACGATCAACCAGGCGCGTTGAATCACCGATGCCACAATATCTCAGGTAGTACCAGCACGAACCAGCCCAGCCCGGCATGGTGTTGGTCTCGCGGGTGACGGGCTCATCTGGATCAAGCTCGCTGATTTGTGCAGCACCTGCGGTGGTCTTGACCCAGTCGGTTGCTTTGGCAAGCAGCGGCTGAGGATCGTCAGATATTTCAGGCTTGTAATCCTGCATATCAGGCAGCGTGACGGGCAGTGCGGACTCATCGACGCTGTGGTGGTCGCCATGCTGATCGTAAACAATGGGGAAAGGCTCGCCCCAGTAGCGTTGGCGACTAAAGAGCCAGTCACGCAGCTTGAAGTTGACCTTCTTCCGGCCGAGGCTTTGGGCTTCCAGCCAGTTGACGATTTGGGTTTTTGCCTCATCGGTGCTCAAGTTGTCCAGCGAGACTTTGTCATTGGTTGAGTTGATGCTTACGCCTGTGCCGGCATAGGCACAGTTTTGTTCAGCATTCCCATGGGATGGCTCGACAACGCGGGTGATGGGAAGGTTAAACTCTCTGGCAAAGTCATAGTCGCGCTGGTCATGTGCGGGGACTGCCATGATGGCGCCGTGGCCATAGCCCATGAGAACATAGTCTGCGGTCCAGATGGGTATTGGCTTTCCTGTCGCGGGGTTTTTGGCATTCAGGCCCAGGGCACAACCGGTTTTATCTGTGGTTCCCTGGCGTTCAATGTCTGTCCGATTGCGCGCCCATTGCACATACTCATGGAGTTTTTCTGCATCGGTATCCGAGCCTGGCTCATCAAGCACAGCCTGCACCAGCGGGTGCTCGGGAGCGACCACCATGTAAGTTGCACCAAAGATGGTGTCAGGGCGGGTTGTGTAGATACGAACAAACCCGCGCGAGCTGGACGGCGCGCTCATGATGGAAAAATCAATCTCGGCACCTTCGCTGCGACCGATCCACTCGGCCTGCTGGGTGCGGGTCGAGGAAGGCCAGTCAACCAGCTCAAGGTCATTGAGGAGTCTTTCAGCGAAGGATGTAATGCGCAGCATCCATTGGCGGAGAGGCTTGCGATACACGGGGAAGCCGCCTCGCTCGGAGCGACCATCAATGACTTCTTCGTTGGCCAGTGCGGTGCCCAGCTTTGGGCACCAGTTGACCAGTTGCCGGGAGATGTAGGCAAGGCGATAGCTGTCGATCATGGTGCGTCTGGTTTCGGGGTCCAGCGTATCCCAGGCATCTGCGGTGGCGCCGCTGGGTAGATCACCTGCATCAGCGTATTCAGCAGCTTCGGGGTTATATGCGGGGGTGCGTCTGCCAGATTCGAAGGCTTCGACGAGTTCATTGATCGGGGCGGCGCGGTTTTGATCCGGGTCAAACCATGAGTTGTAGAGTTTGAGGAAGATCCACTGTGTCCAGCGGTAGTAGTCCGGGTCAATGGTGCCAAACTCGCGGGTCCAGTCGTAGCTGAAGCCGAAGCGTTTGAGCTGTCGGCGGAAGTTGTCGATGCTTTTTCGTGTGGTCTTTGCGGGATGGACACCGGTTTCGATGGCGTACTGTTCTGCGGGCAGGCCAAAGGCATCCCAACCCATGGGGTGAAGGACATTAAAGCCTTTGAGCCTTTTGTAGCGGCAGATGATGTCAGTTGCGGTGTAGCCTTCGGGGTGGCCGACATGAAGCCCCGCACCACTTGGGTAGGGAAACATGTCCAGACAGTAGAACTTGGGTTTGGTTGCATCAAAGCCGGGCTGACCGGGGTTGGGTTGCACGAATGCGTCTTGCTCGTCCCAGCACTTTTGCCATTGGCATTCGATCTGGCCCGCCAGCTCTGCGTTGTAGCGATACGCCGGGATTTTGGGGGAGGAGGGGGGAGGGGCGTAATCTGAAGGGGTTGAAGAAGATGAGTTTGGCATGAGAGAACTCGCTATTGGTGCTGGAGGCGTGTGAAAAAGAGGGGTCTGAGGCAAACTGGCTGGGTTGACGAAAAAACAAGGCTCTGCTTCTGGCAGAGCCTCCTGATCATACTTTCAATGGAGCCGCTGCAGCTGTCAGATTACATTTGCACTTGATAAGAATGTAGGCTGAAAGCTGCGGGTATTCATGATAGTAAGTATATCGGGCGTTCAGGGTGCTTTGTCCACCCCCACTCAAGAGGAGAATAGCAGATTGTGCCCATGAACCTTTACCTGGATCTCGCAGTGCTCTGCCTGCTCGTTGAAAACGGAAACCACGATGATGGATATTGAACAGTTTTATCAAGCCGCTCTGCAAGCTATTGCCCGGGGCGACTATCGAGCGGCAGCGGTGCCTCTGCAGCAGGCACTGAGCCATAATCCTGACAATCCCCGGATTCTGGCGCTGCTCACGCATGTCTTGTCAGAACTGGGCCTGGCAAAGGATGCCATGGAGCTGCTTATGGCAGGACTGACCAGGCACCCAGAGCACCCGGAACTGCTCGTGAGGCTTGCCTATGAAAAGCTCAGGCAGGGTCTTTTAGATGAAGCTCTTGAAGCCTCGGACCAGGCTCTTGCAGTGGCGATGGATCAACCCGGCCCAGCGGCTGCCCGGGCGGAGCTGCTCATGACCGCAGGCCGCACTGAAGAAGCGATTGATCTTCTGAACCGATCAATGAAAACCTGCACGCCGACGCACCCGCTCGCGATCATGCTGGGGCGGGCTTGCCTCAGGCAGGGGGAGTATGAGCAGGGTGTGGCGACGCTTGAGCCTTTGGTTGGCGATGACTCAATCCACCCGCAGGCGCAGCGAACGATGCTTTTTTGCCTGGGTGATCTTCTGGATAAACAAGAAGAGTACGACCGGGCTTTTGAGTTCTACACGCAGGCGAATCAGTTGAGAAAAACGGGGTGGCCTGCGCGGGAGTATTCCAGAAGTGTTGACGAACTTACAAAAAACTGGTCGTCAGCGGCACTGCGCAAAGCGCCCGGCTCAGGAAATGACACGGAGCAGCCGGTGTTTATTCTGGGCATGCCTCGCTCAGGCACGAGTCTTGTTGAGCAGATCCTCGCTTGCCATCCACATATTGCTGGCGGCGGGGAGCTGGCTTATATCAGAACAATTGTCGCTGATTCACTGGGCATTGCGTCTGCCAACTTTGGACATGTGTTGCAGCCGGGCAGCCTTAGAAAGCAGAAACTTGCCAAGGCTTCCAACTGGTATTTGTCTCAGACCGCCAAGCACTACAAGCGGGCACAGCGGCTGACGGACAAGAACCCCTTGAACACGGACCACATGGGTCTGATCAGTCTGTTGTTTCCCCGCAGCCGATTTATTCTCTGTCAGCGAGATGAGCTTGATACTTGTCTGTCGTGTTATTTTCAGGATTTTTCGGACATGATCGCTTATGCCACGGATTTGCGGGATCTGGGTCGATTTGCCCGCGATCAGCGCCGGTTGATGCAGCATTTTTGCACGGTGCTTGAGCATCATATTCTGGAGGTGAGTTATGAGGCGCTGGTTGCTGAGCCGAGAAAGATCACCGAACAGATGTTGCAGTTTGCAGGCGTGGAGATGGATGATCGGTGCCTGTCGTTTCATGAGTCCGATCGAGTCGTGACGACTGCGAGTCAGGATCAAGTGAACAAGCCGATCTATACCAGCTCGGTCGCCAGGCATGTCCATTATGAAAAGCATCTTGAGCCTTTACGCAAGGCGTTGGCGGATTAGGTTGTGTATGAACTCACAATCCCGGGCTTTCTCTGACGGACTGTAATTGTGGGGAAGCATTTGATGTTGGTTTTGAATCTGAAGACCGCTCCCTCACAGTCGCGGCTCGTTGGATTGCGATCAGTCTTGATGACGGTCTGCCTGCTGTGGATCAATGGTGCGCCTGGTGAGCGCCTTGGCTGATTTGTGCAGACCCATGCGTTTGAGGGCGTTGTTGATCCGATCAGCGATGCGATAACGCAAGTTTTCTTCGATGAGCTGATTGGCGTAAGAGCGTGCATCGTGCTGACCATTGGCGCGCGAGCCCGCAGCGAGTTGCTGTTCCAGTTCATTGACCTGTCTTTGAAGCTGATCGCGCCGGGTTTCGTG
This sequence comes from Phycisphaerales bacterium, assembly GCA_029260555.1. Classification (GTDB taxonomy): domain Bacteria; phylum Planctomycetota; class Phycisphaerae; order Phycisphaerales; family UBA1924; genus JAJDCZ01. The sequence continues at coordinate 16,781 of JAJDCZ010000050.1, read as the reverse complement.
TTTGTTGTGCTGTTGATCAAGCTGACTCTGGTGCCAGCTCATCTGGTCCTGAGCCTGCTTGCATTCTGCAATGAACAGCTGACTGGTCTTGCTGACATCGGTTGAAAGCTCTGGATGCCTGCTGGCGAGATAGCTCCGCAGCGTGTTGTGTCTGGGCAGGCAATCCACCCGCAGCATGGAGTCTTCACGAACCCGGTAATAAAACAGGAACTCTGGAATCACTGTGGCTGATTGGCACTGCTGGGCCAGTTTGCAATAAAGATCCCAGTCTTCGTAGCCGCTGCGAACGGTGTCATAGCCCCCCACAGCCTGCACCTTTTCCAGATTAAACAAACACGCAGGCACGCCTCCACAGTTGGCTACAGGCAGGATGTGACGAATCAACCCCAGCGGCGCCCAGGCACCGGTTGCATCCTGAGGCTCATCCTTGAAATAACGAACCAGCGAAGTGACATAAGCAAGATCCTCATCTGCTTGCATCACCGCGACGGTCTTGGCAAGGTAGGTCGGGTCGATCAGATCATCAGCATCCAGAGGCAGGTAGTACCGCCCGCGAGCCTCAGCAAGCCCCCGATTGCGAGCTGCACCGAGCCCTGCGTTGGGCTGACGAACCACACGGATGTCCGAATCGTGTGCCTGGATACATTCCATCAACTCACAACTGGCGGGGTCATCAGACCCGTCATCAATAATGATCACCTCGTAATCCGTCCAGGTCTGGCCACGCACACTCTTGAGCGTGTCGGGCAGAAATGCACCCAGATTGTAAAACGGAATAATGATTGAAACCGTGGGGTCAGTCTGAGGCTCAGCGTTCACATGGCTGATCTTCACGGGTCTGAGCTGAAGCCTGGCATCTTCCACAGCCTGAAGCGTGTCTTTGACCACGCGATCAGGATTGCACAACTGTTCGACTCTTTTTGGAGCACCCTCTGCACATTTGGCGCGAAGTTCTGGATCGCTCAAGGCTTTGAAAAGTGTTGCTTCCAGCGAATCGACGCTGGTTGCTTCAAAGAGCAGGCCACTGGTGCCATCAATGATTATTTCGCCCATCCCGCCAGCGTCAGAGCCAACCACGCATGCGCCCATCATCATCGATTCGAGGCAGACATAGGGGTAGTTTTCCCAGATCGACGGGAAACAGCAGATGGTGGCCGCTTTGATTGCCTGTCCGAGCTGGTTGCGTGGTCGATTGCGATGGAACACGAATCGATTCTGCCACGGGCTCTGGATTTCTTTCTGGAGATGTTCGAGCATGGATGAGCTGAACGGGCCGGACTGGGTGTCGCTGCCGATCAACTCGAAGTTGACATTGAGCCCGCGTTCCAGGAGCCTTTGCCCTGCCTGGATCAAGAGCGAAACGCCCTTGCGATACTCCATTCTGCCATAGTAAAGCACGGTCATCTGCTCGTCTGGAGCGGGATCAACATGCGCACCTTCAAGAAGCTCCTGGATGCAGGACTGGTCAAAGGGCGATCTGATGGTGCGATCAAGCCTACCTGTGGTTGGTCCCAGGCGATCGACCACCAACTTGAGCAGCGAATGTGTGGGGCTCAAGAGTGCATCACACTGGCGCATCGACGAGGTTTCCATTTCATCGCAGTACGCTCGTTCCATGTCGTACCAGGAATCGTGGTTACACCAGCGGGCTTCGTGAAAGGGTGTGTGAAGCTTGACGCTGAGCACTGCATCTTTGAACTGTCCGAGTGTTCGTTTGGCCCGGCAGGCGAAGTACCCCTCGCCGAGCCAGTCGGGGAACTCGATGTACTCAAAGTTGTGCGTTTCGTGCAGTTCAAGAAGTTTGAGGTAGACAGCCATGGCATAGCGCATGGGCCAGCAAGGCCAGCCATCTTTGGCAACCAGCCCTTCGGTCATCTGGACTTGATGAAAATGGACACCGGGGCGAAGTGCCGGGGCACGCTGTATTAAACCCTGGTGGGTGTCGGTCAGGACATGGACCTCGTGACCTGCTTCTACGAAGGCTTTGGCCATCATTGAGATGTAAGTCCCGATGCCGCCGCCATAGAACGGAGCCAGTTCTCGTGAGACGAGGCACACGCGCATCACAACCAATCTCCTTTGAATCGTCCCGATCTCCATGCCCGGGCTAGAGCACCCACAAGGCAACTCGCAAGAAAAGCCTGCTTGCTTTAGAGCCGCTTTGGGGAGCTTGATCAAGGATAGCCCGCCCCTCATCACGCTGCAGGGCGTTCGTACCCGGGGCAAGTGGTTCCCTATACTGTTGAGCGGTTGATCGGACACTGCCGATCGACCTGTGGATCTGCTTATTTTGAGGAAACGCTGTGCCTTATACACTACGACCGGAAGAAGGCTTGGGCATTGATGCTGAGTCCATTGATTACCTCAAGGACCATGTGGACACGGGCGAACGCTGGACGCTGAACTTTGGGCCTCAGCATCCGGCGACTCATACCACGCTTCGTCTGGTGCTTGAGCTTGATGGTGAGCGAATCGCCCGCTGTACGCCTCACATTGGCTATCTGCATTCGGGTTTTGAGAAGCTGGGCGAGCATCTGGACTTTAACCAGTATGTCACGATTACGAGCCGAATGAACTACCTCTCACCCATCGCCAACAACATTTGCTGGCACCACTGTATTGAGAAGATTCTGGGCATCGAGTTGACGCCACGCTGCAAGGTGCTTCGCACCATCATGGCAGAGATGGCCCGTATTCAAGACCACTTGCTCTGTGTGGGTGCTGCAGCACTTGACCTGGGCGCGTTTACCGGGTTTCTCTATACCTTCAACCCGCGTGAAAAAATCTACGATCTGTGTGATTACATCGCAGGTCAGCGCTTTCACCCGGACTGGACGCGTGTTGGAGGCATCGTCAAGGAGATCCCCGACGAAGAAGTCTTCAAACGCATGATCAAAAACTTCATCCATGATGATCTGGTAACTGCGGTCCGTGATCTTGAAAAGCTCGTCGAACGCAACCGTATCTTTATGGACCGAACGCAAAATGTTGGTGTGCTGACCAAAGAAGAAGCCATCGCCTGGGCAGCGACAGGGCCCGTTGCCCGCGCTTCGGGCGTCGTGCGCGATGTGCGCAAGGATGATCCATACCTCTGCTACCAGGACAACTGGGATGGCCAGGGGGCTGAGGCGGTCCGCTTCAGCGTACCCATTGCCCATGATGGTGATGTCTACTGCCGATTCCTGGTTCGTATCGAAGAGATCAAACAGTCCATCAGCATTGTCGATCAACTCATCGACAACATCCCCCAGGGTGCGACCAATACCTTTGCTGATTCCAAAGCTGTTAAACCCGACAAGCCAGAGGTCTATGGCTCAATCGAAGGGCTCATTCAACACTTTGAGCTGGTCATGCCAAACCATGGCTGGGATACGCCGGTGGCAGAGCTTTATTCCGCTCACGAAACCGCCAACGGCCAACTGGGGTTTTATATCGTCGCAGATGGCTCGCCCAGAGCCTTTCGCGCCAAAACCCGCCCGCCAAGCTTCTTGAACTACCAGCTCATGGCCAAGCTCATCGAAGGCTACATGCTGGCGGATGTCGTCGCGGTGCTGGGATCACTGAATGTCGTTGCTGGTGAACTGGACCGCTGACACACACATTCTGTCCCGCATTGCTTCAAACTCCCCTGACTCCTTCCCCTCCCGCCCCCTGTTGCGGCCTCTCAAGCTGATTGACAGCTTTGCGCATTATTTCGAGATCATGCCCTTGTTCAGCTTCTGCTCAAGCCTGCTTATGCGACTGGCCGACGATGTTTTAGCTCATCCCACCACCACCACCTCAGTGCCTGTTTGCGGAGCATCGAATCATGAAGACATTTGACCCCAAAACAGAAAACAAAGCTCTGTATCAGGAAATCTACGACACCGTTGGTTTCTATGGCAATCACGACGAGGGACGCTGTCCCGGTGCCCGCCTCATCCCGCGGTACAAAGAGTACATCGTCGGCCGATTTCTTGATGTGGGATGTGGCAGAGGACATGCGGTTCGTGAACTTCGCAATCTTGGTTTGGCGGGCGATGGTGTTGATATCGTCTCGGTTGATCCGGACATGCTTGTTGCGGATTGCACAACAGACCTGGATCTGTTCTCAGACTACGACACTTGCATCTGCATTGATGTCATCGAGCATCTTGATGACGAGATGGTTGAGGTGTTGTTCGGGAATATGAAAAAAACCGCTGTGCAAATATTTTCCATCCACAATGGCGATTCATTCCACGAGGGTCTTCAGCTTCACATCAACAAAAAGCCCTTTGAACAATGGGACGAGATTGTCGAGCAGAACTTTTCGCTCACCAAAGGCATCCAGATTCATGAAACCCAGAAACTCTACATCTGCAGCTTTCACTGATTTTCCATCCACGCCCCTCTGGCATACGATGGCGTCAAGGAGCACTCCATGGCCAGCGGACAGAACCTGAGCAAGCATCAAAAGGGCATCGTTAATCGGTATTACCAGAATCTGGACACCATCTCGCTTCAAAAGCTGGGTGAGATCGTTTCAGAGCTGGCGCTGTGCGAGAAGCCTGCAACCCGTGAACGCCTCTGGAAACGCGCTCGAATCGCTCTGGAAAAAATCATGGAAAAACCAGAGCAAATTGACCGAATCATCGAATCTGAGGATATTTCTGCCTTGGCAGCGTTAATCACCAAACTCTCCCGGTAAACAAGTTTGTATCAGCTTTGGGCGATTTTATGCTACGCTGTGCCTCATGGCTCTTTGTGAATCGCTCAGCACAATCGTTTTTGGTATCACCTGTTCGTCGGTCGCGCTCTGGGCAACGGGGGATGCTTCATCCCCGCCAGTGCCTGCACCTCACCCGCTGATCACCGAAGTCCTTTACAATGTCATGCCCGAGGGGGGCGATGCTTCTCAAGATGGTAATGTCAGCCCCACGGGCGATGAGTTTGTCGAACTCTACAACCCCCATTCCAAATCAATTAACCTTGAAGGCTATCGACTCACCGACCGGAACCTTGACGGCAGAGGCGAGTTCATCTTTACCTTCCCCAAGTTGATACTCAAACCTCATCAGACCGTCGTCGTTTTCAATGGCTATCAACAGCACATCCCCGGACCTGTCGGCACCGCTGAACATTCGCCAGCATCAACGAATGAACGCTTCCACAACGCCTATGTCTTTGACGCCAAAGCCAAGGCGCAGACGACCGCATTTGCAAACTCTGGCGACTGGGTGCTGCTCTGGGCACCGAATGGCACGCCCATCCAGTGCGTCTGGTGGGGGAAACTCAACCGTACCATCCCCCAGAACACGCTGGTCATCGAGCACGCGCCCAAAACCCGCAAGGGCAGCGTTCAACGAAAAGACCTTTCCAGCCCCTTCGTTGTTCATACTGAGATAAACCAGAAGCCTTACTCTCCGGGGTTATTCACTCAGCCTTCCAAAGGCCGATGACCTGAGGGCAAGAATGCTGAATACTTCAGCAATTATTTCTGGATGACGCCGCCTTGACGCTGTTGAATAACATGCGACAGTTCATGACCCAGAAGATTGTTTTTGGGGCCTTCGTGCCTGGAGTCGAACAAGACTGATGACCCTTGGGAATATGCCTTGGAGTTCATGCCATAGGCTGCGGCGCGATCCGCAGCACCTGAGTGGACGCGGATTTTCGTCAGATCCTGATTCAGACCAAAGGCCTGTGTTCGCCCCGAGGAATTTGAAAGATTGATCGGGTGCTGATTTGCATTTCTCATAGCTGTGCTCCATTTGCTCCGGGGGTACACTTCTTGCGTACCCGCCCATATCGTTTTTAAGACTCTGATCATCCTTCATCGGCTTTTTGCTCGCCCGACAAAGCTTTTGGGCTTAACCTAGCATAACAGCAAGTGGATCGGCCCGGTTCGCCTTTTTATGGAGTTCTGTACCATGGCGTGGATCAGCAAGCCCAGCAGCACAACGCAAATCGAGAAGCGCGACAAGCCTTACCTCACCCCTGAGCTGATTAAAACCATCCAGGAAACCTATTTGCCTCGTTATGAAGTGGCTCAGGGTGCTCTCATGCCCGCGCTTCATCTTGTTCAGCATGCGTATGGGTGGGTGCCTGAGCAGGCCATGCTCGAAATTGCTGAGCTGCTTGAGATCCCTCCCTCTGCGGTCATTGATACAGCCAGTTTCTATGAAGAGTATTGGAAACACCCCAAGGGGTGCCATGTTGTGGGGGTTTGCAGGTCGATCGCCTGCGAGTTCTGTGGTCAGGGCGAGATCACCCAGGCAGCACGGGACAAACTCGGCATCGATGTCAGCCAGACCACTGATGACAACGCCTTTACGCTCATCGAGATGGAATGCCTTGGCGCCTGTGGCGGTGCCCCAGCAATACTCATCGACGAGACCCTGCACGAGCATGTCAAGCCTGAAGATGTTGCAGACCTGATCGATAACGCTGGAAAAAAGACTGCTGACCACTGATCTGGTTCTGTGCTCGGTAGTTCTATTCGTACTCTTGCATGCGTGAGAACTCGAAGAGTCTGACGCGTTGTCTTTCAAACTTTTCGCGCCAGGTGGGGTCTTTTTCGAGCATGAGTGCTGTGCGAAGTTGCTCGGGGGTCAAGCCATCAGCCTTGCCCAGCCTGTGCGTTGCAACCATGGCTCCGCGCAAGGCATCCAGCCGGGTGGGATCACGATCCAGTGCCCGTTGATAGTACGAGAGCGAATCTGAATCAAAGCCCGCGCGGTGGTAGATCAACCCCATGTTCTCCAGAGGCCTGGGATCACGAGGCAGGAGATCGATAGCGATTTTACATGCTTCAGAGGCATCCAGAAAGTTGCCTTTCTCCATGTAAAGCACACCCAGATTGTTCCATGCCATGGCAAGCTCAGGAACCAGACCCACTGCTCTTCGATACAGGTCGATTGCTTCGTCAGGCCGATTGCTCCGGGACATGTCTTCAGCACGCCTGGACAGATCCATCGCCTCGTTGAGTCTGCGGTTTTCGTCGATGGCATGTGCTGATTCTGGAACGGGTGTTTTTCTGGCAGAATGGCTTGATGCACATCCGCCCGGTGAAAGCATCAAAAAAGTCATGCCCAGACAGGGTACGAGTGCCATATACGATGAGGTGAGGGTTGCCTTGATCATGATCCGCGATCGACTTTCTTAATTGAAAACCAGATTTCCATCTTCCACGGGTCGCTCTTGGTGATCGACTCGTTTGCTCCCTTAAGGACCGGCTCCAGCGTCAGTAGCGATACTTCCATCCCGTCAAATCGTTGAAGAGCAGCATCCACCCACGCCATCAGCGTGTCCAGAGGCTCGCTGATGGGCTTGCCGGTTGTCTGACGAATGTATTTGATCGTTCGAACCGTGACTTGGCCATACACACTCGTTTCAACCTGAGGCACATCGGGCACTTTTGAAAACCCAACATCCTTGGCCAGCTTTTCCAGATCAGAAATCAAAAATGAAGCACCGCTGCTGGTTGAGCCTTCAGTTTCACCCGTTTGCTGAGCGCGAAGTACCTCAAGTTGCTCGACCAGCACCATGATGCTTGACTCGCGAGCTCGCGCTGTTTTGAGTAGTCCATCAGCCTTGCCTGCACTCATGCGACCCGCAACTGCAACCCCCGCACCAACCACCAGCACCACAATCGCCAATACCACGAGATGCGTCGGGCGATTGCGCCTCTGGCGCGAGGCAACCGAAGCAACCAGCGCCAGAGAATCCTCCCTGGTCATACCTGAAGCTGAAATGGTGTGTCGATCAGCCTGACTCATGGAGTGCCCTTTTGCTCTTTGATGTCCCAGGTTCCTGTGAAGCGCACCGTTCGTTCATCCTGGCCTCGTCGATTGCTTTCAATGTTTCCTGTCCACCGGACATGAGACCCGGCGATGTCATCCATCGCGCGAATCAGGCTTTCGCCCGCAGCGGTGCTTGGCACCGAAACAGTGAACATGGCAATCTCACGCCTCAGATCAATCTTTTTGAGCGTCACATCCGGCCTGGCAACAACCAACGAAATGGTCGCGAGTTCCTCCATGATGGGTACATATCGCAACTCGGAATCTGACTGCGTCATTGCCGCAGGTGAGAGTTTGTTGATCAGCTTTTGGAGTTCGTCGCCCGGGTAGGTGCTGAATGCTGCTTCAGGAGCCTTGGCCTGAAGTGTTTCTATCAGTCTACTTTGTATTTTCCCAGCAGATTCACGCGCCAGTGCTGCGACCTGAAAACGCCGAACCCCTCCGACGATAAACAAGATGCCCAGGAGCACGATCAACATCGCACCCCACCGATACAGCGACCGATGCGCCCGCCCTGATCTGTGAGAAAGCCCGACCAGCACCCGTGCTTCATCAGCATCCCCCAGCGTTCGATCACGCACACAGAGCCTGTCCAGCGTGACACCTACGGGGTCTGGCTCAAGAACCAGATCTACCGATGCCCCGGCCCAGCGTTCGCCCAGCGCCTTGCCGATGCGAGCTGCTGAAAGTCTTGTCCGCGAATCATCATCCCCAAGCGAAGGCATCGGCCCCAGGCAAAGTATCCGTGATGGCGCCACCCCAAGCTGACTTGACCACCCCAACCAGTCTGTCATCAGCCTGCCAATGTCAGCTTCACTCAAAATGGGCATGTGCTGAGGCTGATCGTTGTCAGTCTGCTGGATCTGCTGGTTATCGACTTCAAGATCATGGCTCAGAGCAAGCCTTGCTGAGCCACAAGCGATGAGCTTCTCGCAGTGCGACCAGCACCAGATCAGCCTGCCTGCAGGATCAAGCATGACCACCGCCCGCACCGAACTGCTGGCTGTGACAACCAGTGGATCATCCTGATCAACATGCTCAGCAGGATCCCACACCATTGCCATCGCATTCCAGATCGAAATGACTCGTTGAACCACAATGTTCAGATCATCCAGCGCATCAAGCACCACCCTCACCGAAGCGTCCGGGAGCCCCATTGCAGCGACTCGCTGTCCACCAGCGTGACCTGGTTCGCCTAGTGCCTGAATGGTGGCATCGTCCATTGCTGTCAGACTTTGCCAGGGAAGCATTGCTGAGCCCAGGGATGCAGCATTCAGGTCGTCGCCTTGCCTGAGAGCTGCAACCAGAATCGCAGGCTCATGAGCCGGTGCATCAAGCCAAGTGCAAACGCCGCCATCGGTATCGACACACAAGAGGTCCAGCACCCTTGGGCGATCGGTCTGGGCGAGTTGATGGGCGATCCACGAGGCCGCCTTGCGTGCCTGGTCCACAGCAGAGGCATCGTCTTTCTGCTCCCACTGTGCGACTCCGCCAGCTGTCACCAGCTGTGCGCGGGCAATGCGTTGGCCGCCACCAGTTCGCTCGATATAGCACACACGCCTGCTCAAGGACGAGCCCCATCCATATCCTGCTGAAGCCTGCGCTGTCGCTCCAGGATTCTGCGTTCTTCCATTTTATTGAGAACTTCTTCACGATTGGCTCGATCTCGCTGAAGTTTTTCTCTCGCTCTGCGAGCTGCGGGCGTTTCGTTGGTGTTGAAAGCTCTCCCCGCAACCTGAGGCGTCGTACCTTTGGAGTCTTTGGAAAAAGTGATTCTGGGGCCGGTTTTTTTGCTCTTGACGATGCGGCGCTGACCAATCTCGCTGCCTCGGATGACAATTGAGTCATTTTCCACGCTCACCAGCTCGATGCCGTCACGCTCGGTTCCCTGTTTGACAATCCGCTGCTGACTGTCGATCTTGACCAGAGCGGCTTTGCTCGAGCCGATCTTCAACATGCCCAGATACTCCCAGGGACCAATGTTGACCTCGGTGGTTTCCGGGATCTGGCCGGTGCCATCAGCATTGCCATTATCTGCCCCGATACCTTCTGATTCCGGGAAAAAACGCGTCAGATTAAAGCTGATGTCATCAAGCACAACTCTTTTTACAACATCACCTTGCGCCGTACCTGCAAGATTCTGTCCCGGGCTTTGGGCAGGATCAGCGTTTGGGGTGGCTTTGTGACTGGTGGAGGGAGCAATGGTGGATTCAGACGCGATCAAGAGCACCGCTGCACCTGCGACCAGCACACACCCAGCCTGGGCCAGCCATGTGAACTGTCGAAGTTTTTGTCTGGTGCTGACGGACATTTGTTTCCTCTGGTGGTTGGCGGGTCTCTGTCACTTAGTATCGTCTTACGAGCCTGTGATGCGTTGATCATTGGCTGTCCACTTTACCCCAGTTGTAAAAGGTACCGACCTGGGCTCCGCTGGTCACACCCGAACTGGCTCCTGAAATTTCCGTCAGCCCCTCATACCGAACATCTGGATGCAGCTTTGAACCCATTGAAGTGTGCAAATCTACACGAATCTTCCAGAGCGTGGGATTGATGGTCAAGAGCCTTGTGAATCGGATGCGATCCTGATTTTCAATCCCCTGACGCACGACGATCTGGGCAATGGTGCCTCGTTGAAGCTCGCCGCGATTTCTTGCCCGGATGATCTCATCCACCACCGTATTCTGCTGATTTTCATCCGCTGTCTGCAAGGCAAAGCCTGCAACAGCTCTGAGCACGCGCTCACCTGCACTGTTTACACTAACCGCGACGGGGCCAAAGGGTCGGCTCAGCTTTGCAAGCTCTCCTGGCGCAAGGACTTTGCGGATCTGTTCGTACACGCCCGCAGCTTCAGCAGCCTGTTCCTCGCCTAAAGCCTGCCAGTTGGAGAGCACCAAGCTCTGGGCATCAAAGAAATAGACCCGAGCGGTTGAACGATCCGGCATTGTCAGCTCAAAGGCAAAGCCATCATCTTCGAGCAGATCGTTGAGAGGGGCACCTCGCAGCGTTGTCAGCCAGACGCCGACGATCTCCTGCAACCCTCGAGCAGCGTGGTGCTCCTGATAGGCTGCCAACTGGCGTGTCAGACGCAGCCTGGCAACTGATTGCCTCTGGAACATCACCGTGGCCATGAGGCTGAAGATGATCGAAAGCATGATCACCAGAGGCAGCACAAACGCCCGCCTGCTGGTTTGTGCCTGACAACTCTGAGTTGAGCGATGCTGCTGAGCAACTTTCTTTGTGATTGCTTTTGTGCTCATCGTCCATCCCCCAGAGGCACCGTGGCTGCAGGCTCATCGTCTCCTGCAAGCGGGGCTGTGCCAGCAATGACGATTGGTGATCGTTCCGGGCCGACGCTCCAACCGATCTCAAAGAGCCAACTCGCGTAAATCCCAGTGTTGGTTTGTATCTCCACGATCACATATGCAGGCAGATCGCTGAAGCGCATACCCGCGTATTCTTCCAGTAGCATGCGATCTCGATACACCTGCCAGCGAAACTCTTTGATATCCCGCATCAACACCACCGGCTCGTCTTCTCTGTGCATCTGTGCTGCAGCCCGTGCCAGACTGCCTTGTGCATTGATCCACCGTGTGGAAAGATCGTCCGGCGAGACTCCCGGTGCCAGCGTGCGCCACTGAAGCACATATCCCTTTTCGTCAGCTTGCTGTTGAAGAGAGCCTTTTTTTCTGACAAGCCTGGCGGGTCTGAATTCCAGAACGCCTCGCACAGCTCCATTTTCTGTTGAGTTATTTACGCCCGCGGGGCTGGCAAAGCCAGGTATCGCCTGGCGATTTTCTGGATCCAGAGGCACCGCTGCGCGATCCAGCACCAGAATCAGGCGTTGAGGCGCCGCCTCGCTTTGAGATGCTTCATACGAAAGAAACGGATCAGGCTCAAGAATAAACCGAGGCGGAGGCAGCTGAATATCAGCGTCCGCTGCGGGGTTTTGAGCTGTATTCTGTGGCGGCGGAACACGGGTGTTGTTGGCCATGACCAGCGAGCTGAACATGCGCCTGAAGATGGTCTGCGAGGCTGCCATCTGACTGGATTGGGTGTTGCGACTGGCTGCCAGGCGATCAGAACGGTTGAGCATTGAGAGCAGTGACATGGTTGTAATCAAGACCATGACGCCGATCGCAGCAGCCAGCACCAGTTCCAGAATGGAAAGCCCCCTGCGCGTCATTGTGGTCGATTCCTGCTGCCCGGTGTTGAGCCTTGCCCGGGGGTGCCGGGCTGGTTTTGGCCACCAACCTGCCTGCTGGCGGGGTTGTTGTTTCCGAGCAGTTGTTCGATGAGTCTTGTCCGCCCTGCTTCAGAATCGATCATGTTCTGGGCTGAGTCTGGATTTCGCATGATGTTCAGCGGGTCCAGCAATCTCGCCATGGATGCGCCGATGGATTTGTCATCAGACTCACTGCCATTGTCCGTATCGTGAAGCCAGACTTTCACAGCGATTTGTTCGAGTCGATTATCCATGTCGATTGCGCTGGATGCATTGCGATTCAGTTGATCTGCGTTATCGCTGGATTCCATGTGAATCTTGCTGATGCGCATTGAATATCGGTAGCGGTCAACGCCATAATCAAGATCCTGGAATGGGCTGGGCATTTCGTCGGGGTTGTCCAGGTACATGACGATGAGACGATTGCAAAGCTCAGCTGCGCCAAGTCTTTGGCGATGCAGTACAAACTGCTTTTGTGCTGAGGCGATCACCGAAAACATGGTCATCGAGATCAGCCCCAGCAGGACCGTTGCCATCACAACTTCCAGGATGGTCAGCCCACGAGCCTGATTCACTGGCAAGGCGCGCACAGCCAGTTACTCCTCCTCGATAACGATCCACAAGTCCAGATCATCTGGTGTGCTGGGCAGGCCATCGTCGCCCATGCTGCGAATCTCATAAGGATGGTTGTTGATCCCCGGCGAGGAGTAATAAAACTCTCGCTTCCAGCCATCCTTGGGCAGCTTTTCAAAATAATTAGGCACAAGCTGAGCCAGGCTTGGCGGGTAGCTGTTGTTGGTCGCGTGGTATTCCTTGAGGCTGTTGTTGATGCTCAGCATGTTGGTCTTGGTGACCTGGGTTTTTGCCTTGAATATTTTCGGACCAATCGCCACCACCGCAACGCCGGCCAAAATACCCATGATCAGCACCACAAGCGACAGTTCGATGAGCGAAAATGCATGGCGAGCATGTCGCCTTGACAAAGTTTGATTATTCATGTGCGTCTTCTCCTATTCATTGTGCAACTCTTCATAGCTGCTCTTGCATTGTAGGAGCAACACTTTCACGCTGAAGCCTGATATTTCCTGACATATCAGTAGAACGGGCATCCCGCCCGCCACTATTTCCCTTCCCAAGCATGCCCCCGCATTATTGTCTTACATCCATACACCCGCGCCGGTTTCACTCCACCGCTGAAGCCATTGTCAACATCGGGATCATAATCGCCATGATCACCGATCCAACCATCACCACCAGCATCACGATCAGCAAAGGCTCCAGAACCGCCAAAAGCCGACTGGCCCGACGATCAACCTCCTCGGACATGTCTTCAGCGAGCGAATCAAACGCAGATTCCATATCGCCCGATCTCTCAGCTGCAATCAAGAGCCTTCGCGTCCCCAGAGGCAGGACCGTGACAGTTTCGATGAGCTGACGCAAAAGCCCGCCATCGATCAAACTCTGACGCATTGACATCAGCTGTTTTCGTAACGGGGGGAACCCGATTGCTTCATTGGCTACGCCCAGAGCATCAGCAATAGGCACGCCCGAGCGTGTCATCGCAGCCATCACCGAGAAAAACCGTGTGGATTCCTGAGCGAGCAGAAGATCGCTCATCAAAGGCAGTCTGCGCACAAACAGCATGATCGCTGCATAAACCCGCGTACGGAATATCACCACCAGCATCGCAACCATCGCTACACCCAATAACACCCACAGCCCATTGGTTTGAAGCCAGCGCCCGATTGAAATCATCATCACCGTGAACCAGGGCATCTTGGCACCCGCCTCTTCCATGGTTTCACCAATGCGAGGCACAAGAAACACAATTAACGACAAGGACACCAGAATGCTGATCACAAAGACGATCGCGGGATAGATCATCAGCGTCGCAGCTTTGCCCAGCACCGCGAGTTGCCTTCGGGCGGTGGTGTAGAGCTGGGACGAAGCACCGCCCAGGTCGCCCGTGCGTTCAGCTGCTCGATACACCGCAACCGTGACCACATCAAACACACCGGTGCGTTCACAGGCTTCAGAAAGCGATGCGCCCGAAGAAACCATCTCGCGGATCTGACTCACCACGCCTTTGGCTTTGAGGCTGACCGTCTGCTCTGTCACATCCAGCGCCTCGACCAGAGGCACACCTCGTGTAAGAAGCTGGGCAAGCTGCTGATTAAACGCTGCGTGGTCCTTGAGGGAAAAACCCTGACTGGGGCTGGTCCAGGTGGGCATGGGCCACGATCTCAGCAGCAGCAGGCTCTCGCGTGAGAGCCCCTCAGCAAGCAAACGCTCACTGCGTGCCTGGCGCAGCCCCATGTGCCGACCACCCGCAGGCTTGGCTGCGATGAAGAAAAACGAAATATCATGGGGAGTCATGCCTGTCATCTCAGTGCCAGTGTACCGCTGATCGTTGCGTGCGTTGAATCATCCAACACACAAATCCATCGGTTCATGGCTTGGCGCGCCAATAATCAAGCATCCTTATATTCAGAAAGCAGCTTGCATGCCCGAAACTCATACACCCCAGCCCGCCGCCACTCAAACACACACAACGCCCAGAAGCACCATGCGGGCACTCTACAAGCACCATGCAGGCCAAGGCCTCGCCTTTGACCCCTCGCGCCACATTCCAGAGCCAGGTGCCCGTGATGTGCTCATCCGCGTTAAAAAAGCAGGAATCTGTGGCACAGACCGTCATATCTGGCAGTGGGATGACTGGGCTGCGGGTCGAATCCCCGTTGGCATCGTTACCGGACATGAGTTCGTAGGCATCATCGAACGCGTCGGCTCTGCAGTCACGCAGTATCAACCCGGCCTGCGCGTCAGCGCTGAGGGGCACATCTGCTCACACACCGATTACAACGCCCGCACCGGCAACGCCCATATCGCCCGCGACACCCGCATCATCGGCGTCGACCGCGACGGCTGCTTCGCTGATTACATCGTCATCCCCGAAGAAAATGTCTGGCCCGTTCACCCGGATATCCCCGACAAGGTCGCTGCGGTTCTGGACCCCTTGGGCAACGCGGTCCACACCGTCATGGCTGCTGGGGTCAGTGCCAAAACGGTGCTGATCTCAGGCGTGGGCATCATCGGGCTCATGGCGGTCACCGTCGCCAAAGCAGCAGGCGCCAGCCGAATCTTCTGCACTGATATCAACCCGCCCCGGCTGGAACTTGCCAAAAAGCTCGGCGCGGTTGAAGCCTACGACGCCAGCAAGGGCGATGACTGGGTTCAGGATGTCATCAAACAAACCCGAGGCGAAGGTGTCGATGTCGTCCTTGAAATGTCAGGCTCGCCCATCGCCATGGGTCAATCGTTCCAGGCCCTTCGCAACGGCGGCACCGTCGCCATGCTCGGCCTGCCCGCCAAACCCGTCACCTTTGATTTCAATGAACACATCATCTTCAAAGGCTGCACGGTTCTGGGCATCAATGGCCGAAAAATCTTTGAAACCTGGTACCAGATGGAAGACCTGCTCCTCTCGGGCAGACTCGAACTCGACGACATCATCACGCACGAGTTCCCCATCGAACAGTTTGACAAAGCCTTCCAGACCATGATGAGCGGCGACGGCATCAAGGTCGTACTCAACCTCGAAAACTAAATCCGGTTCATATTAACAACACACATCAACAGTATGTCGATATGCTTCAGCCATGAACCACCTCGATACCCTTGATATGAAAGCCCTCGACGCAGCTTATGAACAGGCGTGTGCATCGCGTGATCAGGGCGGCATTCCCATCGGCTCAGCCCTTATGGATGCTGCGGGCAATATCGTTGCAGCGGGCCATAATCAGCGTGTGCAATCGGGTGATCCTACAGCTCATGCTGAGATGGACTGCATCCGCAACGCGGGGCGCCGCCGCAACTGGCACACACTTACACTCGCCTCCACACTGAGCCCATGTGCCATGTGCACAGGCACCGCGGTGCTTCATCAGATCCCTCGCGTGGTGATTGGCGAGAACAAAACTTTCATGGGTCGAGAGGACTGGCTCAAAGGCGAAGGGGTTAAGGTGGTGATCATGAACGACCCCCGCTGCATCGCGCTGATGGAACAGTTCGTCGCAGAGCACCCGGAACTCTGGCACGAAGATATTGGTTTGCCGCCGGAATAATCAGAAGATGCAAAAGATATCTCAGTGTTGTTCTGCTTGTATCGGAAACGAATAAGTAGTAAACTGGGGTTAATCGTGAGTTGCGGGGGGTTGAAACAAGGAGGCGTGCGATGATGATTTGCCCTGAGCGAATACGAAGCTCTCGGGGGACCATGCTCGGATTATGGCAACGGGCTGGGCCTGTGCTGGCCTGTCTGGTCGGGGGGTTGAGCGTGTGGGCACTGCCCGCAGCAGCTCAGCATGTGGACTATTTCTGGTCAGTGGTGGATGGGAGCACGACACTGCTGCCGGGCGAGAGTGTGACGCTGCAGCTTAATGCTGATAGGGACATGGGTGATTGGTATTGGGGCGGCCGGTTTACAGTTTCCATCAGTGGCTGGGGAGCATCAGATCAACTCTTGACAAATACTGATGGTACTTTTGGAACTGAAAATAGAGACGATGATACTCCAAGCGTATACCTGGGGCGCAAACCAGCAGGTGTCTTCCCGGGATACCGATTTGATGAAATCGGTTATGTGCTTCGACCTAATGGTCTCGATGTTCAAGAACTTATTAGCAATTTTCCCGAGCAAGATATTCTCCATTTACAGGTAGCAATTCTTAACTCAGGAGATCCTGCAAACCCGGACGATTTCTTTCGCATTCAATTTATTGCTGGAGAAACACTAG
>JAJDCZ010000049.1 GCA_029260555.1 Phycisphaerales bacterium | reverse complement strand
CTGCGCTCGCTGCGCTGTCGAACCAAGGGGGCCCTCTGGAACTCCATGCAGAGCGTGCTCGATCAGGTGACCCCGACCGACGCCACAAACTGCTTCACGCACTGCGGATACTCGATACGCTTTGACTGAGAGTGCTCTAGCGGTGCAAGATCATGCTCCACCTGCCTTGACCCCCGCCCCCGCCATTCGCACCGCCAATCGGATCGCACACGCCATGCTCGATGCATCCGCCTTGTTCTGACCCGCAATATCAAACGCTGTTCCATGATCCGGGCTTGTCCGAGGCACCCTCAGCCCCAGCGTCACATTTACCGCCCTGTCCCACGCTAAAAGCTTCACCGGGATCAACCCCTGATCGTGATACATCGCCACCACCAGGTCATACCTGGCTCGCTTTCCCTCACGACTGATCGCCTTGGCAAACACCGTGTCCGCAGGCATCGGCCCTTCAACACGCATCCCCGCATCACACGCCAGCCGAATCGCTGGCTCAATCAATCGCTC
Source organism: Phycisphaerales bacterium (assembly GCA_029260555.1). GTDB lineage: Bacteria > Planctomycetota > Phycisphaerae > Phycisphaerales > UBA1924 > JAJDCZ01. The sequence continues at coordinate 77,590 of JAJDCZ010000049.1, read as the reverse complement.
TTCCTCATCACCCATCACCCCCTGCTCACCCGCATGAGGATTCAACCCACACACCGCAATCCGAGGCTTCACAATCCCGAGCTTCAAACACGCTTCATGACCCAAATCAATCGCATCAAAAACCCGGCCAATCGTAATCTCATTCCGCAATGCCATCAAAGGCACATGCGCCGTCACCAAAACCACATTCAACACATCACTCTGAAACATCATCGCACTGCGCTTGGCACCAAACCGCACCGCCAACAACTCCGTATGCCCCGGATACCGCCCCTTGCCCGCAAGTGACCATGCCTTTTTTGAAATCGGAGCTGTCACGATCGCATCGCACGCCAGCTCATCATCCCTCTTTGTCATCGCAATCGCTCGCTCGACAAACGCAAACGAAAGCTCACCGCCCCGCTTCGTCGGCTCACTCACCCCACCATCACACCAACTCCCACCCCCTGAATCATCCAGCACCAGCACATCATGCGTCCACGCAGTCGCTGCAACCGGCGAATCGTGCTCCACACTCCACCAGAACGGCTCGATCCCCGCTCGCTGTGCTGCAGCTTCCAGCGCCCCCGCCACACCCACCACCCGATACCGCGCCAGCTTGCGAATCTCAGGTATTGCAAGCGCTTTAACAATCACCTCAGGCCCAATACCCATAGGATCGCCCATCGAGATCGCAATCGAAGGCCTGCCCCCTCCCCCCCCATCCCCATCTTCCCCGCGCTGTGCCGGGCTGTGATGTTGTTTGCTTCGCATAACCATTATCCAATCATAGTCCTGTCCCCCAGCCTCCCTTGAACACATGCTGTGGATATGATGACCCTCGATCAAAGCGATCACAAAGCCAGATTAACCCTTTTTTCACAAGGAACCACGCCATGAGCGAGCCACTGTCCGCCTTGAGCATCGAAGAAATCACCGTCGGCGAAGGGCTTGAATGCCCCGAAAACGCCACCGTCAATGTCCACTACAAAGGCACTCTCATGGATGGTACCGAGTTTGACTCCAGCTACTCCAGAGGCCAGCCCGTCGAGTTCCCCCTGGCCAACCTCATCAAAGGCTGGCAGGAAGGCATCCCGGGAATGCGCGTCGGCGGCAAACGCAAACTCCTCATCCCCTTCGCCCTGGGCTACGGCGAGTTCGGCTCACCACCCGCCATCCCCCCCCGCGCCGACCTCATCTTCGAAATCGAACTCCTCGGCGTCAGCTAAAACCAACCACACAATCAACAACCAAATCTCAAAACAACCCGCACCCCCAAGGATGCGGGTTGTTTTTTAACGAGCCGCGACCGTAAGGGAGCGATCTTTTTCTCACCATATCCCCGGCTCAAGCACAGTTTTTACAATTGATGAACAAGCTGCGGCGATTTGGAACGGGTACTTTGGTACTCAATCTCGAAAACCGCTCCCTCACAGTCGCGGCTCGTTCAATACCTTGCTATTTCACACCCCCCAATCACCCAACTCGAATCAACTGCTCAATCTCCAACCCCTCGGGGAGTTCTCCTGCTTCGATGTATTCAAAGCCCGTATTCACCGCAATACCCGGCAACCCCATCGCTTTCACAATCGCTTTGTGCCGCTCAGACTCAAAGACATATTCCTCATCATCCTTGAGAATACTCTCAAGATCTTGAGCCGCATCTGGTCGCCCAAATCTTTTACAAATCAAACCCGCATCTCCCCCTTCAGGGCTTTCCGAACCAACACCATCAAAATACGCTGGACACGAGTCATACCGGTCAGCAACCTTCCCAGCTTCGTAAAGTATGCAGTGCATCACGCCATCATCATGACAGAGAACGCACCATACAGGTGCATCTACACCAGTTGAAAGAAGCTCACCAACCTCGTCAATATCCTCTGGATCCTGAGATTCAGATTCTTCCTCAAACACAACAATGCAGCTATCCATCGGCGGCGAAATAAACGCTGAACACTCCGCCTTCTCCAAACACGCCTTGACAGCCTTCTGGTCATCACTCGCAACAGTAAAGTTCACATAAAAACTACCCATGCCGCACCTCCAATATCATCACTCACAAAATACAACCCCGTGTGCCACGCACAGCGAGTCCTCGAGTCGTGCGTGCTCCACCATCTAGATACCTCAAGCCCACAGATTTCACACCTACCATCAAGCATGACCAATTCAAAAACACACTGCGTGCCACTGGACAGCGGCACTTCTCAGCATATCCGACTCACGCAGAGTCTATCGAGACCCCACTACTGTTCCATTGACATAATACTTGCTTGATTGCTCCCCCTCTGCACTAACTCTCCATGCCAGACCATCAAATAGATTGTACTTTACTTCACCAATCAAGCGAATAGATCCATTAGCCCTAAAAAAGAGAGCAAGACCATATCCACTTTCATCGAATACTGATCGTATCGCCAACTTGCTATCAGGATGGTACCACCGGGATTCCACCAGTTGCCCAGCTTGCAGATATTCACTAAGCGAAACATACATGCCCGATGTGCCTTCAGTAACATGTTCTCTGACTTCAAGTTCATCTGGCGGATCGGGCAGCTCCTTGAACTCTTCCGGCTTCAACTCCTTGCCATTTGCAAAACGAGCCAAGTTCACAACCTGACCAATCTCGTCAAAGCGAATCTCAAGTCCGTTCTTTGTACCAAAGATCGCTTCTGATATCGCCAGAAGCAATCCATTGGACGAAAACTCAAACACATGTCCATACCCGTTTGAATGCCACTTCGTCCGCATGACAGGCCAGCCAGCCGAATACCAAGTCGTCTCCATAAGACGATCGCCAATACGGCACTCAACAATCAAATTACCGTTGTCATCTGTCGTTTCGGTTCGCTCATAAAACTCTTTGAAACAAGCACGATTTACCTTCTTTGACAACTGCTGATCTTCGTCATCATCTCGAGTCACTCGCACCACCCCGGATGACGAAACCCCAATGTAAGTCACATATTCCCACCGACCTACACCTTGCACTGATGAAGGCAAGATGAGTTTGACATTGTCATCAATCCATCCGGGAGACAGATCGATGAAGCACTGCTCCTTGGTCAAGTTCCCTCGGAGTTGACCCTCCCCTGAGAGGGGTGCAACATAGTCCATTCCAACAGGATCATCTACATTCTCAGTGCCAGCGCCTTGAACACGCCATGCGCCTTCAAACTGACCAGCTTGGCCATTTAAGACTGGCAGCACAAGCGAACCTTTTGCAATAACAACTGGCGAAGTAAACATGTCCTTCTTCAACAGGAATGTTATAGAGTATCTCGCCGTTTCTGCTTGCTCTTTCGCGCCGGGCGATTGCTTCGACTCACATCCCGCAAGAATAACTAAACCCGAGATGACTCCAAATACCAGGCTATTAAATATCACTTTTTTTATTGAACTTATATTCATAGACATACCAATGCACAATCGTTTGTATTTATACTTTTTACAAATCAAAGAGTACAAATCAATCATGCTCAACATTATTGGGCCATGCACTTCTTGCGGGCGAATAGTATCGTGATATTACCCAGGGAATCATGAGTTCTAAGGGTACTACAGGGTCACAAAATGGGTTACGACAATCTGTACTTGTATAAGGCAACATTGAATATTCAATCCATCCAGATATTTGATTTATTTCATCGTATGGATCAGGAACAATGCTGCGCGAAAATCCATATCCTTTCCCCGCAAATGTTTCATCGCTATGGCTGCTCGCGGGGTAGTCTCTACCAGATACAAAACCTGGAGGGATTGCAAAGTATGATGCGATTGCGTTCCACCGCTCTAGGCTCATGTCATATGAAGTGCTTGATACCACATGAAGAGCCTGTGGATCATACTCGTTCACAATTTTCATGGTTGTGAATATGTCTCCATCAAAAACACCAACCCATGCATCGAGTCCTCCCCATTCTCCGTCAAATGTTGCAATCCAAACAGTCCTGTCCACATTGTTCACATAGCCTTGTGAAACAAGCTCGTCTACAAACTTGATTGCTATGGGGCTTGGCTTTCTGGATGCGACCTCTTTTGAGGGGTTTGCGGCATCTCCAGTATTCGTTGCTAATTGAAACTCTGATTTGTTCGCACACCCTGTCAGGTTCATGAGCAGAGTAAAAATGAGCGGCAAGTGCATTGCCAAGTGAGATGAATGGAATTTGTTCATCGTCATATTTCATCTCTGTCAGGTTATACCTAGACAAAAAGCATACAACATTTTACGAACTCATCAGAGTTTTGTTCCACAAAGTCCTGCCCAATCCTCAAACCCGGAAAATTGAGCCCAGCTTCTTGCCCAGCATCATCGATGCGCCGAACAGCGTCACCGTCAGCAGTGCCATCCCCCACACGCCCATCGCGCTTGCGATCGAAGGCCCATCACCCAGCCTATTCATGAACGCATAGATCGCCTTCGTCAGTGGATAGTGCCTGCTCTGTTGCGCCAGGATCAGCGAGTCGCTCACTTCCAGCATTGAAAAACTGAACACCAGCAACCCGCCTGCGATCAGGTTCGCCATGATCAAAGGCAGGATCACCCGCCGAACCGCTGTCAACCGCGAAGCTCCAAGGTTTACCGCAGCTTCTTCAAGCTCGCCTGAGGTTTGCTCAAGCCCCGCCACGCTCGCCCGCACAATATAAGGCAGCCTTCGCACCGCATACGCAATCACCAAAAGCCCAAACGGATTGGGGTTCGCTCCAAACACCGACAACACCCCCTCCAGCGGATCACCCTTGCCAAACGGATAACGAAGCGTCATCGCCACATACCCAAACGCCATCACCAGCCCAGGCACCGCCAAAGGCATCATGCACAGCGCATCGAGCAGCCCCCGACCCCGCACCTTTGTGCGCACAATCAGATACGCCACCAGCACACCGACGCCGATATCAAGGATCATGGCTGCAGATGCCAGCTTCAAACTGTTGACAATCGCTCCAAACGAATCCGGATGTGTCAACGCCTGGTTGAAATGATCCGTCGTCCATGAAGTGGGCAGCACCGTCTTGTACCACTGCCCCGTGCCCGCAAAGCTCGTCGCGACCACACCAAGATGAGGCATCAGTGCTGCCAGTGTCACCAGCCCAAACGCACCCGCTGCAAGCCATCCCCACATGCCACTGAGTTTGACCTCGCTGGATGCCCGCGAGGCTTTGGAATACATCTCATACCCCTTGCCTCCAAAGACCATCTTCCCCAGCACATACATCCCGATCGAACACGCCAACAGCACCACCGTCAGCGCATATGGTCGAGCTGAGTTTTCAACTTCCTGCAAACCAAAAAAGATCTGCACAGGCGTCACCGTTGTGTAATCAAACATCAAAGGCGTGCCCAGCTCTGTAAACGACCAGATAAACACAATCGTCGCGCCCGCAAACAAACCGGGCCGAATCAAAGGCAAGGTCACACGAAAAAACCGACGCCAGGGTCCACACCCAAGGTTCTCGGCTGCTTCATCAAGCGCCGGGTCCAGGTTGGCAAGGGCCGCTGTCGCATTCAGATAAATAATCGGATACAGATGCAGCGCCTCGACCAGCACCACGCCCCAGAACCGCGCCGAGCCCAGCACATCAAAATCCGTACCCAAAAGTGCATTCATCGCCCCTTGCCGACCCAGAATCGCACGCATCCCGATCGCACCAACAAACGGCGGCAAAATCAAAGGCACCAGAATCGCAGCATTCAACACTTTCTTACCCGGAAACGAAAACCGCGCCGACATCACCGCCAATGGCAACGACACCACAATACACAAAAGCGTCGTCACCACCGCAATCTTGAGCGCATTCATCAGCCCCGCCATCGCGCGAGGATCCTGAAACACCAGCAGGATGTGATCCAGCGTCCACCCCGATCGCGATGCCGGATCGCTGGCAAACCCGCCACGCACCGTGAGCCCGATTGGGTATAAAAGGAACAATGCCAATGCCAGCAAAACCGCAAGCATCAACCCGTTGTGCCAGAGCAGTCGTGTAAACCGATGAGACATGGGCCAGAGTGTAGCAGCCCAAGGCCGAATCTGAAATGCCTACTCAGGAGCCTTTAAAGGCTCAGGACCAAGTGTCTGGATCGTCAGATTGCTCAAATCCCGCCTCTTTGCGTATTCGTTGACCTGATCAAGCGTGATTTTGTCAATACTCTGTGCCAGCTCATCAAGCGAGCGTGCCCGTCCCAGCCTGTGATAATCACCCCCCAACGCTGAGGCTCTAGCTGCGGTTGACTCTCCAGCATAAATCAGCCTTGATTTCATCCCCACGATCGCCCGGCTGAACTCTTCATCCGTTATCCGCCCCTCTGGCGTAGTGATGAGGTGCAACTGCTCTAAAAGCACATCAAGCGATTCCTGAGCCCGATCCGGAGCCGTCCCGACATACGCACTGATCGTTCCGTCATCCAGATCCGCAGTATATGAAGCGTTGACTGAGTAACACAACGCTCTTTTCTCGCGCACTTCCGTAAAGAGTCGCCCGGACATGCCGCCCGAGAGCACCGAAACAACAACCCGCTCAAGCCAGGCATCCTCATCTCGCTCTGCGGGCGCATCGTGAAGCACGAGAATCTGCACCTGCGCTGTTTCATCTGGCTCATGGGCATAGCCTCGCACGCCTGCAGTTGTCGGCTCAAGAACCGATGCTGTTCCAGCCCAGCCTTCAAAGAGCGATTCGAGTCTCTCAATGATCTGCTCAGGCACAACAAGGCCCGCCACTGACACGATCGTGCCCGCTGGAACAGCCTGCTGTGCCCATTGATCACAAATGTCCTGTCGTGTGATTGCACCCAGCCCAGCCTCGGTGCCAAGTGTTGACCGATTCATCGGCGCAGCACTATGCCTGGTCATGGCACAAACCCCCGCCCGTTCCTGAGGCTCATCAGCCAGTGATGCCAGCCCTTGCAGCGCCAACTGCCGCGCCGGCTCAATCGCACCTTCCTCAAAGCGAGGCTTGAGCACCATGTCCGCAAACAAACCCAGCGCATCAACCATCCGCTCGCCCAAAGCTGTCGTGCGAAGATGTAAAAATCGTTTCCCAGCCATGACCGAACGCCCCACTCCCAGCCGATCTGCTGCATCTGCATGCGCCCGCGAATCAAGCTCACCTGCGCCGCGCAGCAAAAGCTCGCAATACATCGCGCACAGTCCCTGTTTGTCATCGGGTTCTCGTGCACAGCCCAGAGGCAGCATGATGCTCAAACCTGCAGATTGCACGCCCTGCATTGGTTCAACGATCACTGTGACGCCGGTGGAAAGGGTTTTTGTCTGAATCGTGCTCATGAACATGCAACTCCGTGTAGAGAACGACCCAAATCGTCGTTCGCCATGCAGTGTATGGGACGATCTGTGCCCAAACGACCCTTCCAGACGCGCCAAACTGACCAGTTTAACATCCAATCGTGCTTTGGATGATGCTTCAGTACCGTCGTGCCGACTTTTTTATGCAGCGGTGTGTGATTTTGGTCCGCGCACACTGACACTGGGGAGGAAAACCGATCTATGCGCCGACTGATTGACATCATCGCGATGGTCCTGCTCATCGCAATCGCAGCGTGGTTTGCCAATGATCGCGTTGAATCTTCCAAACGCAATGCGATCATCGAGCGCACAAATGCAGATGTTCAGCGTCTTCGCCAGGTGATTGCCTTTCATGCCGCTGCGGGCGATGTTGCGCTGACTAAAACAGGTTGGCCAATAACTGTTGACCCTGCATGGTTTGAGGGATCGGTTCCTCTGAATCATCTCGTTTCCAGCGCGCAACCCTGGCTTGAGATTGCTGATGAACTCGATGCATCACTTGAACATCCGCCTTCAATCGTCGCGGAGGAAAAAAGTGAAGCAACTTTTTGGTATAACGCAAATAATGGCATTGTGCGTGCGCGCGTGCCTCGAAAACTCAGTGATCGTTCCGCGATTGAGTTGTACAACCGTGTGAATCAGTGTCGGATCGATTCGGTTTTGTCGTTTTCTGATGAGTCCACGAGCAACGAGACACCAAGGCCTCGCAAGAAGCCTGCATTCGTCCGTGTGTATCAAAAAAATGACTGAATCAGGCTGATTTCGAGTTACACCAACAACACAAATGTTCGCGTTCTTCGTCGATAATGCATCGAACTGCATCGAAACACGATCGTTCTTGCGCGTTCTCTGTTTTTGAACTCATTTTATCTGCAATCAGGTGTGTGCAAAGCAAACGGGTTTCAATCATGCGCGCAATGCGTCTTTCAGTTGTGTTTGCGCGCCTGATTTTGTTGAATCGGCGCGTGTATCTGTCTGGTTGATCATCAAAACGAAACGAATCTTGCGTGCGTTGTGTGTTCATGCAGTTGGTCTTGTGCAGATCGTTATGCAAGCGCTCATCGTGTTCAGAATTTTGCAACAGATGCGCTTTACGGTTGACAAAGTGGTTGCAATTCATGAAGATGTGCACATCGTGAGCATTGTGTGTGCGTGATTGCTCAAGGGTTCTAGTGAACGCAGCCGATAGAAGTTGCGTAGAAACAGGCTCGTGAAAGTTGTCAAGTCAACGAAAGTTCACTGACTTGAACCACTTCACGCAAGGAGATTCGATCATGGCAAAGAAAGTTGCAAGGAAGAAAGCCAAGAAGAAGGCCGCCAAGAAGGCGACTCGAAAGAAGGCTGCAAAGAAAACCGCCAAGAAGGCAACTCGCAAGAAGGTAGCCAAGAAGACTGCCAAGAAGGCAACCCGTAAGAAGGCTGCAAAGAAGAAGACTGCCAAGAAGGCAACCCGCAAGAAGACTGCCAAGAAGACCGCCAAGAAGGCAACTCGCAAGAAGGCTGCCAAGAAGACCGCCAAGAAGGCAACTCGCAAGAAGGCTGCCAAGAAGACCGCCAAGAAGGCAACTCGCAAGAAGGCTGCCAAGAAGACCGCCAAGAAGACAACTCGCAAGAAGGCTGCCAAGAAGGCAACTCGCAAGAAGGCAACTCGCAAGCGTTGATTTTGCCTTAGGCTCAACGAGAAGACAGCCCTGTCGCTCGCTGGGCTTTGCGTATGATCGGACAATCCCACGATGGAGTCTTTGCAAGACTCCATCGTTTTTTATTTGCATCACGCGGTTTATGCGCCCACAATCGAGGCATGGAACCACACGAAACCCGCGGGCTGAATCCAGCTGCCACGATCCGGTCTTTTTACACAGGCACGATCCTGTGTGATGAGCAGCCTCATGAAGCGGGGTTCATCATTCAAGACCACAGCGGAGCGGTAATCTGCCCTTTGCATCCATCATGTGCGCACGCTGAGCAAATCGTGCTGATGGCACCAACTGAATCCGCCCCGACCATCGAAGTGCTTCTGGAGATCACCTCCGAGCCTTGCGAGGCAGACAAGGATCGCTGGCGTGTGTACCACGGCGTACCCGACCACGCGGGCTGGGCCATTTTGACACCCACCTGTGTGCGCATCGCCGGTCACATGATCGATCCCGATGAACTTGAGCTTGCCAACGAACTTGGGCTTATGGTTCCAAAGATCTGCGCAGAGATCAATCATGCTCAGGAAATCAAAGATCAGCTCAGCATAATCGTGCAAGCTCCTGAAGACCGGCAACTGTTGTGCGTCGGCGTTGATCAGTTCGGGTGCGATCTGCGCGTAGGCAAACTCCTCAAACGCGTTTTGTTTAAGCAGGAAGTGCATGAACTGGACGATGTGCTGGCGCAGATCGCCAGACTTGCAAAGAACTGCAATCCATGAGTCACAAGCAGACTAACTTGCGCGAGGCTCATGCACATCTGCCTCAACTGGGACGATCGATGTCAATGCTGGACCTGTCAGCGTGCTCAAGTCACAGCGAGATGATCGATCTGATACACACGCGAGCAGAGCAGACGCCTCTTGGCCAGTGGATACTGTGTTCAAGCGTGCGGGTCGAAGCGTGGGATGAGCCGAGTTGGCCAACGCGACAGCAGCTTGATGCAGCGACAGGTGACAAGCCTTGCTGTGCATGGTCGTTTGATTACCACGCAATGGTTGTCAATACACCCGGATTGGAAGCTGCGGGGTTTAATGAGGTGTCGCCGGACCCGCCTCGGGGGCGAATCATGCGTGATGAGCATGGGCCGACGGGGTTGCTGCTCGAATCGGCAGCATTGCAGGTGTGGGCTGCGGTTCCTGAGCCAGATCCTGCCCAACGCCGGACGCATATTCTGGCTGCACTTGCGCATCTTGGCAAACTTGGGTACACACAGGTGCATGACCTGAAAAGTCCGGCATGGCTTGGGCCGATGCTGGCAGAAATCTGCGATGAAGGGCTGCTGGAGCTTTCTGTTGAGCTCTTTGTGTTGATCAACGAGTTCAAGGAAGTTCAAGAGCAGGCACGCGGGTTTGAGCGCGATCAGATTCGCCTTGGTGGAGCCAAGGTTTTTGTTGATGGAACACTCAACAGCAGGACCGCCTGGATGCTTGAGCCATTTGTTGACCCGATCGCAGGGCTCGCGTGTGGCCAGGCGATGCTGGAACCGGGCGAGCTTGAAAACATGGTCGAGATGGTGGACGGGCTCGGTTATCCGCTGGCAGCCCATGCGATCGGGGATGGTGCGGTGCGAGCGGTTCTGGATGCGATTCAGGCGAAGCAGCCAGGGACCAGGGGGTTTCGGATTGAACATGCTGAGGTGATTGCAGAGCAGGATGTGGCCCGGTTTGTTGAGCTTGGTGTGATTGCAAGCGTTCAGCCTTGTCATTTGCTGACGGATATCGAGGTTGTCAAAAGGGCCTTGGGGGAGCGTGCATCGCGGGTCTTGCCGATGCGTGAGATGATTGATGCGGGATTGACGCCTGGCGAGCTCCTTTTGTTCGGGTCTGATGTGCCAATCGTGGGTGCTGATCCTGAGGACAGCATTCAGGCTGCTGTGCAGCGGCGGCGGGTGGATATGGGCGAAGCTGAGGCTTTGGCGCCAGATCAGTCGATCAGCGTGGATGAGGCGTGGGCCTGCTTTGGGGAATAGAGTTGGGTGTGAGGGGTGTTGGATTGTGGTGGTGTAGCGTGTACCTATATAAAGGAATCATCAGCGATGCGAAGCGACATCAACTACAACCGGATTATTGATGATGACGAGTTTGCTCTGGCTCAGGCAGCTGCCGACGCTGCACCGAGCATGCCTGCTGCTTTGATTGACCCCAATCAGTTTTATGTTCGTCAGCTTTATGATCGTTATTCAACTGAGAATCATGAGGTGTGGGCAACGCTGGTGCGCAAGCGGATGGAAACGCTCCATGATCAGGCATCAGATGTGTTCATTGCTGGGCTTGAAGCGTTGCAACTGACCAAAGATTGTGTGCCTGAGGTTGTAAAGGTAAACGAAAGGCTCAATTCGCTGACGGGGTGGCAGAGCAAGCCTGTCCCAGGTTTTCTTCCTGCCAAGGCATTCTTTGCGTGCCTGGCCAATCGGCAGTTTCCATTGACTGTGACGATTCGCCCCTTGGATCGATTGAACTATCTGCCTGAGCCTGACATTTTCCATGATGTGTTCGGGCATGTGCCTTTGCACGCGAACCCGGTGTTTGCCGATTTTCTGCAGACCTATGGCAAAGCAGCGCTGCTCTGTGAAGACCCGTATCACATAGAGAGACTGGCAAGGCTGTTCTGGTTCACGGTTGAGTTTGGATTGATTCGTGAAGGGGGCAGGGTGAAGTTGTATGGGTCGGGGTTGATTTCGTCGATTGGCGAGTCAAATCATGCGCTGATGTCTGAGGATGTTGATCGTCGGGCGTTTGATCTGGATCGGGTGTGCTCGACGCCGTTCCAGATTGATCATTATCAACCGATTTTGTATGTGCTGGAGTCGTTTGAGCAGTTGCGTGATGCGATGAACGAGTATGCCAGCGAGGTTCTGGGCACGGCTGCGCCTGTGCTGGCCTGAGCTCATGCAAAGGTGAGGTCCACTGCGATGCCAGAAGCTGAGGAGATTGAATCAGACGCATCGTGGACTGTGGACGATGCCTGTGCGCTGTATCGCATTGACGACTGGGGGCGGGGCTACTTTGGAATCAACGAAGCGGGCCATGTGTGCGTGAAGGGTGAGCCTGGATCAGACAAGGTGCTGGATCTGCACGAGTTGGTGGAAGGGCTTGTTGAGCGGGGGATCCAGACGCCGGTTTTGATCCGGTTTTCAGATATTCTCAAACATCGGCTGCGGGCGATTCGTGGGGCGTTTGATCGGGCGATCGAGGATCGGGGGTATGAGGGTGGGTATCGGTGTGTGTATCCGATCAAGGTGAATCAACAGCGGCACATGTGTGAGGAGATTCTGGAACTGAGCCGATCGCTTGGATTTGGATTTGAAGCAGGCTCGCGAGCAGAGCTTTGGGCTGTGCTGGGCATGTGTGCAGATGCGCCAGAAGTTCCCATTGTGTGCAATGGTTTTAAAGATGCGGCGATGATGCGCACAATTGTGCTGGGACAGAAGCTGGGGCGACTGATTCTGCCTGTGATTGAGCGGCTGCCGGAGCTTGAGATGCTGATTATCCAGGCTCAGCGCTGTGGCGTGCAGCCGATGCTGGGATTGCGGGTCAAGCCATCAGCGATGGGGGCGGGGCGATGGGAGGCATCGAGCGGGCCGAGGTCAAAGTTTGGGTTGGATTTATCGCAGACGCTTGTGGCTGTGGACCGGCTGAGGGAGCTTGGGCTTCTTGATCGTGTGAAGATGCTGCATTTTCATGTGGGGAGTCAGCTTTGTGATATCACGACGCTGGCACCTGCGATTACTGAACTGACGCGGTTGTATGCAAGGCTGGTGGAGCTTGGGTGCGGGTTGGACACGATCAACATCGGAGGCGGGCTGGCGGTTGAATACGATGGCAGCCAGAGTGCGTGCGAGTCGTCAAAGAACTACACGCTTGAGGAATACGCCTCGGTGGTGGTCAAGAGCATTCAGCAGGCGTGCGACGATGCGGGCATTGAACATCCGACGATTGTTTCAGAATCTGGCAGAGCGATGGTGGCGCATTCGAGTGTGCTGGTGTTTGATGTGCTGGGTGTGCAACGATTTGCTGAAGACCCCGAAATTGATGCCGCACGGGCACTGGTTTTGGAGCAGGACTCGCAAGTTGAGCCTTTAAGGCAGCTCATTGCATTGTGGGAGAGTTTAGAAACAGGGTGTGGGGTTGATGCGATCGGGATATATCACGGGGCGATGCGGGCGCGTGATGAGGCGATGCAGATGTTTGGTCTGGGGGGGCTGGGTTTGCGAGCGAGGGCGGCTGTGGATCGGCTGTATTGGGCGATTTTGAGGTGGGTGGGTGAGCATGCATTGCAGATGGAGCGCGTGCCTGAAGAGCTTGCGGGGTTTGATGAACTTTTGTCTGATACATTGTTTTGCAATCTGAGTGTGTTTCAGTCGCTGCCTGATGCGTGGGCGATTGGTCAGGTGTTTCCAGCGTGTCCGATTCACAGGCTGAATGAAAAACCGACGCGCAACGCGAAGCTGGCGGATATGACCTGTGATTCTGATGGAAAGCTGGATCGGTTTCCTGCAAAGACGGGGCAACGCCAGACGCTGGCAACCCATGAGATGGTTGAGGGTGAGGCGTATCGGCTGGGTGTGTTTTTGACGGGTGCGTATCAGGAGGTGCTGGGCGATCTGCATAATCTCTTTGGCGATGCCCATGCGGTGCATGTCACGATTGAAGACGACGGCTCGTGGCATCTTGATGAGCTGATCCGAGGCGATCGGATTCGTGATGTTCTGGGGTATGTCCAGTTTGATGCCGATCAGCTCGTCGATGGACTTCGGCGGCAGATTGAGAAGGCGACGCGGGATGGTGTGGTTGATGTTGCTGAGGGGCGGGAGCTGCTGGAGTTTTATCGTCAGGGGCTGGAAACCTCGACTTATCTTCAGCCTGAATTGCTGGATGACCCGCGATGAACGAACGAAAGCTGCTGGAACATATTTATGCACGATCTGCAGGGATGGAAGCAGAAAACAGGCCTGTGCTGGTGGGGCCTGGTGATGATTGTGCGCTGGTCACGGGAGCTGCGGAGCATTTGTTGACGGTTGATCAGCTTGTCGAGGGGGTGCACTTTACAACGGGGACGGATGTTGAGTTGATTGCACGCAAGGCGATTGCACGAAGTGTGAGCGATATTGCAGCTTGTGGAGGCACTGTGCAGGTATGTCTGGCAACGGGGGCGATTCCTGCAGCATATGAGCAGGCTGATGAGTTGTTTGATGCGATGCGCCGGTGGGCTGCGCATTGGGGGACGCCTCTGGTGGGAGGCGACATTGCCCGGATCGATGGAAGCATGGTTTTGACATGCACGATGATCGGCGTGCCTCATGGCGCGCGCGGGGCTGTATTGAGAAGCGGTGCACAGGTTGGTGATGGTGTTTTTGTGACGGGCGCGCTGGGGGGGAGTTTTCAAACGGGGATGCATCTACGATTTGAGCCCAGGCTCAAGGAATCAGCGTGGTTGTGTGATGTGCTGGGCAATGGGCTGCACGCGATGATTGATGTTTCAGATGGACTGGGCATGGATGCGGGGCGGATTGGCGTGCAGTCAGGGGTAAGACTGAGGCTCTGGACGGATCACCTGCCATTGTGTGATTTGGGCGAGTTGAAAGGCGGTAAGGAGGGGTGGAAGATGGTGAATGATGGTGAGGACCATGAGCTTGTGTTTACAGCTTCGGGAGATGTGCCTGATCAGTGCCCAGCGACGGGGACGCGGATCTCGCGCATCGGCGAGGTTGTTGAGAGTTGTGATGCGGAGCAGGGGTGTGTGTTTGTGTTGGGTGACGGGTCTGAAGTGTGTGGCGATGAGGGGGGATGGAGCCATGCGACGGGTGAAGCGGGGCAATAATCAAATGATGCGCACGGAACTGAACATTGAATCGCTGGAGCAGACACGGGAGCTGGCAAAGGCTCTGGGGCGAGCTGCGCTGAAGTTTGAAGCTGGGAGTAAGGAAGGGGGGATGGGAGGGGGGATCATTGCGCTGGATGGGCCTTTGGGAGCGGGGAAGACGACGCTGGTGCGTTATTTAGCTGAGGCACTGGGGATTGATGTCAGGCAGGTATCAAGCCCGACTTTCGTGATTATCAACGAATATGCCAATGGGCAGGGGCCTGATCTGGTGCATGTGGATGCGTATCGGCTGGGGTCGGGCGATGAGCTTGATGAACTGGGGTGGGATCTGATAGTGAGCGGTCAAGCGGCGACGGAATCGCTCATTGTTGTGATCGAGTGGGCAAGTCGAGTTGCAGATGCACTGCCTGGCGATGGGCGGGTGCTCTGGGTGGCTCTTGAGCCTCGGGGCGAAACCCAGCGGCGCGTGACGATCCGAGGCTCACAGCGCTGGGATGAGGCGTGTAATTTTTCGAGTTTGAGCGGGCAAACGCGAGAGGGATGGTCGCGGTGCCCCATTACAGATGAACTGGTCTCACCTGATTGCCCGACTTTTCCATTTGCCAATGAACGGGCGAAGATGGCTGATCTGCACAGGTGGTTCAGTGGCGACTATCGCATTGCATCAGACCGACCGATCGAGGATGAGGCTGGGGGATGAATTGATCGGGGCTCTTGCGTTTGTGAGTGCGGGGGCTTTATGATCTGGGCATGAATCTGCATGTGAAGATTGTTGTCTGGGGGTTGGTAGGTTTGATCGCTGAGCCTGTGTTTGGAGCTGGGGGTGTGAATAGCGGGGTTGGGGGAGGGGGAGCGGGGGAGGGGGGGCTTTGGTCTTTGTTTCAACAGAGCTTTGATTTGTTTACGGTGGTGCTGTTGGTTGCTTCACTTACTGCTGCGACGGTGATTGTGCGGAATCTTATCGAGCTTCGTCCCAAGCGGCTGTTGCCTGATGCGATCGAACAGCGGGTGCGAGATTTAGCCCGAGAGGGGAAGTGGGCTGAGCTTTCAGCACTGGTTGAAAGTGATGAATCGGTGTTGGGTCGATCGCTCAAGCGAGTAATGAGTCGAGCGCATGCGGATCGCGAGGGGTTACGCAATCAGGCAGAGCTTGTGTTTAGCGAAGAATCGGCGCTGCTTTTTCGCAAGACGGAGTTGCTTTCGTTGATTGGGAATCTGGCTCCGCTGGTGGGGCTTGCGGGAACGGTGTGGGGGATGATTCTGGCGTTTTCATCACTTGGCGCGGTGGGTGGTCAGGCGGGGCCTGCGGATTTGTCGCTGGGCATATCCAAGGCGTTGTTTCATACTTTGGCGGGGCTTGTGGTTGCGGTGCCTTGCCTGTTGACACATGGGTTGTTGCGATCGATGCTGGACCGGGTTTGTACGCGGGCGATGGTGATTGGAGCGTCTGTGGTTGAGGGGCTTGAGGTTGAATCCTTAGCGGGTGTTGATGATGACACCAGGGCAGCGTGACGATGAGACCGACCTGGACAGGACGGATGCGGTTTGGGGGAGTGGGTGGCGGGGGAAGCAAGGGAGGGGAATCGATCAATGTGACGCCTTTGATTGATGTGGTGATGGTGCTGATCATTTTTTATCTGATCGTGGGGAAGCTGGCACAGGATCAGCGGAGTCAGCTTGAGCTGCCTCGGTCAGAGCAGGGGTATGAAGCGCGCGAGGGCGATGTTCTGGTAGTGAATGTGTTGCGGGTAGAGGGTGAGGGTGCAAAGAGTGTGATTGAGGTTGATGGGCTGGCGATGGATTTAGCGGTATTGAGTGAGATGATTCGTGTGCGTCTTGCGGATGATCCTGTGACGGTGGTTGAGGTTCGTGCGGATCGAACGCTTGCGTATGGCCGAGTTCGCCCGGTGCTTGGGGCATGTAAAAAGGCGGGTGCTGCGAGCATTCGGCTGGCGACGGAGGGAATGCCATGAGCGGGCGCAACGGGATGCGGACAGCGATGGGGGTCTATGAGGCGCATCGCGGGCCGATGATGACGCCGATGGTCGATGTGGTGATGGTGATTCTGATTTTTTTCATGGCCAGCACGGTGTTTCTTGGTCCAGAATGGTTTCTTGATGCGCTATTGCCAGCCCAGCGCGGGCCTTCAGTTGCTGAGGTTGATGATCCGTTTGCGCTGCCTACGGTTGAGCTTCGCGTGGTGCTTGGCGTGAGTGAAGACGGGCGTGTGCTGGCGACGGGTGCGGGGATGACCAGCGCAAATGTGCGCACCTTTGGTGAGCATCTGATTGAGCTTGGGTTAGGGGGAACAGATGAGGGAGCGGGGCATGAAGCGCCCGCTGCGGTTTTGTTAATTGATGCTGCCAGCAATGTGCCGTATGAAGCTGTGGTGGCGTTTGTGGATGAATGCAAACGCATAGGTGTGCGTGAAGTGGCAATTGGAAGTGAGTAGTGTGGGGGACGGGGGGGGGACGGGGGGGGTAATGAACAACGCTCCATCTATTGCTAGAAGGAGCGTTGCGTGAATGAATGCTTGATGAACCTTCAGCGGTTCAGGATGCGAGTGTGTTGTCCCAATCCAGATCTGGATCAATGCCAAGGTCATCATCGACTTGCTGAAAATGGTCTTTTTTATAGAACTGGCTGGGCTTGTCGTCGGTGATCTGCTGATTGAGCTTGGTAAGTGACTCGTCGACAATCTGACGGACGCGTTCGCGGCTGATGCCAACTTCGTCAGCGATCTGCTTGAGAGTCAATGGCTCGCAGCCATCAAGACCAAAACGGAGGCGCAAGATGTTGGCTTCGCGGTCGTCAATAGAATCGAGAAGTCTTCTGAGTACGGAGAGTTCTTCATCGTAGAGGATGGCATCGCCAGGCTCGCCGACTTTTTCGTCTGCGACGAGTTGGCTGAAGCTGAGCATGCCATCTTCACCAGTGGGTTCCTGGTTGGGCGTCTGAAAAGCTCGCACAGCTCTTTTGATGATCTTGATTTTTTTGACCGGCAGATCCATGACATCAGCCAGTTGCTGGTTTGTAGGTGGATGGCCCGTTTCTGATTCCAGCCTGCGGGCGTGCTGTTTCCACTTGGCAATCAGCTCGACCATGTACGCAGGGATGTGGATGGGCTGGGTCGCGTTCATGAGAGCGCGTTTGATGCCTTGCTTGATCCACCATGATGCGTAGGTGCTGAAGCGAGCACCCTGGGCGGGGTCATACCCTTCAACCGCACGAAGAAGACCGATGTTGCCTTCTTCGATGAGATCGCTGAGGTGCAGGCCTCGCCCGGAATATTTTTTGGCAATGGCGACCACGAGCCTGAGATTGGCACGGATCATTCTTTCGCGTGACGCGGGGCATCCATCATTGATGATGGCCCACCCGAGTTCTCGCTCTTCCTCTGCTGTTAGTAACGCCGTTTTTCGGATTTCTTTCAGGTACAGCTGCAGCTCTGACTGTACCTGACTCCGAGAGGCACCGGTATGCGCACGCATCGAACTCACGAATTACCCACCTTCCTCCAGGGTGAGAACCACCCTCAGACCGGATCCCAGCGACCTTCCAAACCGCTGGATCACAAGGACCATTCGCAGCTTGCTGATGGAAGGTTCCATCGGTCGCTTAAGATTTGGAGTTGACAGCTGTCAAGCTCCGCGACACGACAAATACCCGCCGCGTACGACCTGTGCCGTGTGCAGGGCGCATGCGGGTCTTGTCTTCTCTTGGCCTCCTACAGCCTGTCACGGAGAGGGCCTTGTGAGACCATCTAGCCGATGGAGGCAGTATACAATGTCAGGATGGATTCAATTGCCCTAATGTGTGAGTTTTGCGCAAAAATTGCAGTTTTATGGGCTGGTGTGAGAATGGAGAGCCTTTGATGGGCCCTGATTTGTCCGATATTCTCAATAATTGGCCGTTTGAGGCTGGGAAACTCAGTGTCAGGCTGATTGACGGTGCTGATAACGAGCCTCGGCTTCAGGTGCGTCTGGATCTGGGGATTCTGCAGATGCAGCTTGACGGGAGGCCTGACGGTCTTGAGCCTGAGGGGTTTGGGTCGCTTTTAGAGTATTTCGAAGCCAGGTATGATGAAGTTCAGTTGTCTTCTGATAGCAGCGAGTATTTATCGGAGGAGATTGAAGCTGAGGAGTTTGGTGCTGAGCAGACAGCGTCATTTTCGTTATCACCTGAGGATTGTGCTTCGTTGCGTGAGGAGGCTGTGCAGTTTTACCATCGGTACATTGCGTTGCTTGCGATTGAGGACTATGACCGGGTGACGCGGGATACGACGCGGAACTTGCGATTGCTGGATTTCGTTCGTGCTCATGCACAGACGGAGCATGATCGTGAGACACTGGAGCAGTATCGGCCTTACATCACGATGGTGCGGGCACGGGCGCTTGCGGGCAAGGCGTTTGAGGAAGAAGAGCCTAAGGCTGCGATTCATGCGATTGACGAAGGGATAGAGGCTCTTCGGCGTTATTACGCAGATTCTGGGCAGGGCGATTTGTTTGAACAGTCGACCGAGGTGCAGATGCTTCGAGGCATGCGAGAGGCTTTGGTGCCCAAGCTGCCTGTGAGCCAGCGATCTGAGCTGAAAAAGAGGCTCGATGATGCGCTCCAGCAGGAGAATTACGAGTTGGCTGCGATTTTGCGTGATGAACTGAGGCTGATTAAGGATTCGGGTGACTCAGCAAAAGCCTGACCCCACCCCTCCCCTCGCCAGCCCTCTCTGCCTTCGCCCCCACTACCACCACCTCACTACTGCTGTCATCCGGCGAGTGATTACCTGTTTGAAGCACTAGGTTAATGGATGGAACGCACTGATAATTGTCAGGGTGTGCTCTTCATGGTGCTGCCAATGAAGCCCAAAACAGCCTCGATTTCTCTGTATTTAGGGGGCGGAAGCTGCGTGATTTGAGGCGGAGCAGGGTGGCATGGCAATTTCTTTGAATACTCGATTTTTCCAGATGCGATTCTGCGGGTCTTGGGAGGATCAAAGAGAGCGATACATCTGATTTTGATTTGCTCGCTGAGAGATAGACACTATGCTTACCCTGCACAAGTTTGAACAGGTTCATGCCTGCGCTCAAGACGCTCCGGTTCTTTGACAAAATGAGATCGGGCGGTTTCAAGGCGGGTTTGAGAAGATGTGTTTCTTTAAATATGGAGGGCTGAATTTATGCCTGCACGCAATCCAGAAAAGATCCGAAACTTCGTCCTGGCAGGGCACGGCGGCAGTGGCAAGACGATGTTGACCGAGAGGCTGCTCTTTGAGACGGGCAGCATCAAGCGGATGGGCTCGGTGGAAGTTGGTAACACCGTGAGTGACTGGTCGGACTTGGAAAAAACTCACCATCACAGCCTCTCGGCCAGTCTCGTTTACTTTGAGCATGACGATGCGTATGTCAATCTCATTGATACACCTGGCATGGGCGATTTTGTTGGGCATTCCATCGCAACTTTTCCATCGTCTGAGACGATTGCAATTGTTATCGATGCGGTGGAAGGCGTGCAGACTAACACACGCAGGTTGATGCGTGTTGCCGTGGAAAGAAACCTGCCTCGCATGATCATTGTGAACAAGGTGGATATGGAGCACAACCTTGAGGAGTTGGTGGAATCGATCCGCAACTCGTTTGGAACATCGTGCCTGCCTTTGAATCTGCCGACCAGCGATGGCGCGGGGGTGGTCAATGTGTTCAATGCAGAGCACGGTGCTGAGACAGCATTTTCATCTCCTGAAGAGGCGCATACACAGATTCTTGATCAGGTGGTTGAAGTTGACGAGGAGTTGATGGAAGCGTATCTGGAGGATCCGACTGCGTTAGAGCCTGCGAAGATTCATGGAGCCTTTGAAAAGGCGCTGCGCGAAGGGCATCTGGTTCCGATTTGTTTCTGTTCTGCGAGCACGGGTGCAGGGATCAAGGATCTGCTGGATGTGATCTCAGCTCAGTTACCCAATCCGCTGGAAGGCAATCCCAGGCCTTTCGTTCTGGAAAAAGATGATGAAACCAGTGACGAGATTCACGCTGAGCCTGATCCAGATGCGCCATTGATTGCGCATGTGTTCAAGATCTCCAGCGATCCATTTGTGGGCAAGCTGGGCATGTTCCGGGTGCATCAGGGAACGATCAAAGCCAAGACTGAATACAAGCTGAACAACGGTAAAAAGGTTCGTATCGGGGCGCTGTATCATCTGACGGGTAAGGAACAGGTTGAAGCAAACTCGATTGGCCCTGGCGATATTGGAGCTGTGGCCAAGGTTGAAGATCTGCACTTTGACGCGGTGATTCAGGACAGTTCAACTTCTGGGCATTACCATCTCAAGCCATTGCCATTACCCAAGCCTCTGTACGGGCAGGCTGTGGAGCTTGCCAATCATGCTGATGATGCCAAGTTCAGTGGTGCGATTGCCAAGCTGATGGATGAGGACCCCTGCTTTATTCTTGAGCGGATCGCTGCGACCAAGCAGACCGTGATGCGAGGCTTGGGCGAGCTGCATCTTCGGGTGATCCTGGAAAGGCTCAAGGATCAGTTTGGTATTGGCGTGATCACTTCACCACCCAGGATTGCGTATAAAGAGACCATTGCAGGCAATGCTGAGGGGCATCATCGTCACAAGAAGCAGTCTGGCGGTTCGGGTCAGTTTGGTGAGGTCTATCTGAAGGTTGAGCCTCTGGGTGAAGATGCTGAGGTGGACTTTGAGTTCATCAATGAAACCGTCGGTGGCTCAATTCCCAGGCAGTTCATGCCTGCGATTGAAAAAGGTATCCGCGGGGTGTTGTCTGATGGTGCAGTGGCGGGGTATCCCATGACGCGTGTGTGTGTGCGTGTGTATGACGGCAAGCACCACGCTGTGGATTCCAAGGAAATTGCATTCATGACTGCGGGCAAGAAAGCATTTATTGAGGCTGTGCAAAAAGCCAGACCCACGCTGCTTGAGCCATTTGTTCTGGTTGAGGTGACTGCGCCTCAGCAGTACATGGGCGACATTACCAGCGATCTTTCCACCAAGCGTGGCCGGATTGTGGATACTGAGATGCAAGGCACAGACATGTGTGTGATCAAAGCACAAGCGCCGCTTGGTGAGTTGCAGAACTATTCAAACCAGCTCAAGAGCATGACCGCAGGCCAGGGTGCGTTTGCGATGGACTACAGCCATGACGAGGCGTGCCCGGCTCAGGTGCAAGCTTCGGTTATTGCAGAGTTCAAGCCTCATGATTCAGATGACTGACCGAGTTTTTTCATAGTAACAACCACTAACGCTGCTCACGGGCAGCGTTTTTTATCGGCTGGTCATGGCAGATGGGGCAGGCTTCCGATAGATACTCTTGAATCCCTGTCTGCTGATGGAGTACACTGGCACTGATGGATGTTTCAAGCACTGGCCAACCGATTCCGTTTCATATTGCCAAGGCATATGGGGTATCGCAGGTTAAACCTGTTCAGCGGGTGCCTGCGATTCAAGGCGGCGGGAAGTTGCGCGTTACGGGAACAGGGCGTGAGCCGATCGAGGCGAATCTTGACGGGGTGAATCGGGCTTCTGGTGCGGGGATGAGCCGTCTTGTCGCAGCGGTGGTGCCTGGCAGCGTGGGGTTTGATGGCTCTCAAGCAACAGCCAGACCCGCATCAATGGCATTTTATACGCACCCGGCGGATCAAAACGCTGCAGCACTGGCGATCAATGTGGGTCGCTCCCTGGATGTCCGTGGCTGAGCTGCCTGACTGGGCAAGCGAACAACTCGCGGATAACCTCTGGAAAACCGGCATTTTTTATCGATGCTGAGTTCTGTGTGATACACTGGCTTTGTGAGCATTACGAACCGGAACGGATTCCCCCGCCCCTCACCTCTTATAGAGCATTGGACGCTCGACCCGGAGGTGTGCTTTGTTAATCATGGGTCATATGGCGCATGTCCAAAGCGCGTCCAGAAAAGACAGCAACACATTCGTGATCTGATGGAACGCGAGCCGGTGCGATTTTTCATGATCGAGCTGGAGCGATTGCTCGACGAAGCACGCCAGTCAATCGTCAAGCTCATCGGGGGTGATCCAGCATCGCTGGGGTTTGTGCCGAACTCGACCATCGGTGTTGCAAGTATTCTGCACAGCCTGAATCTCAAGCCTGGTGATGAAATCGTGGTCAACAGCCATGAGTACATGTCCGCGATCAATGAGTTAAGCAGGCTTGAAAAAACGCGGGGGATCAAGGTTCATCTGGCGACGGTGCCGTTCCCGATTGCTGGGCCTGACGAAGCATATGAAGCGGTCATGAAGCATGTCTCAGCCACGACAAAGCTGGTGATTGTGAGCCATATTACCAGCCCCACTGCATTGATCATGCCGATTGAACGGATTGTTGAATCGTGTGGGTCGCTGGGAGTTTTGACGCTGATTGACGGGGCGCATGCGCCGGGGCAGATTCAGCTTGATGTTGAAGCGATTGGTGCGTCGTATTATGTGGGGAATTTTCACAAGTGGGTTTCGTCGCCTCGGGGAGCGGGTTTTATTTACACGCATGACAAGACGATCGAGCCTTTGGCGCTCTCGAGCCGGGCGCATTACGATCGGAATGATCGCGATGCGTTTCGCTGTCTGTTTGATTATGTGGGGACCAATGATTATTCAGCGGTGCTTTCGGTTGCAGAGTCCATTGCTTTTCATGAGGATCTGGTGCCTGGAGGCTTTCCTGCAATCATGGAGCAGAATCATGCACTTGTTTTGCGCGGGCGGGAGGTTGTGTGTCAGGCGCTGAACACTGAACCCGCAGCACCGGATTCCATGATCGCGTGTATGGCTTCGTTTGTGCTGTGCGAAGCGGGAGCGGGGCAAGATGACGCTGAGTATGAAGATTCTCTGCAGGATGCACTGGTTCGTGAATACGGTGTGCAAGTTCCTGTGATGCAGATTCAAAGCCCGCCTGCGAGGTTTTTGCGGATTTCAGCACATTTGTACAACAGCATCGAGCAATATGAATATCTGGCGCGGGCACTCGGCGAGTTGATCAAATAACCGGTTTTGTACCGATTCAACCCTGCAGACAAGACTCCACAAGGTGGCAAGTTTCGCTATAATACAGAATGACCCGTTGGATTTGTTTTGAGATGTGTTGCTGAGTACAGGAGGCATCAGCATGACGACTGCAGAGTTTGACCTGCCGGGCTGTCCCGAACTCGCAAAAATTGTGGACTACCTTGAATCGCTGGGTGAGAGGGCGGACCTTGAGACACTTCATGAGCTGCTCAAGCAGGTAGATGTGTCGCGCGAAGACTTCGGCTGTGCATGTCGATTCGGAACCAAGGCGTACAAGCGCAACACGGTGGCTCGGGGGGAGTGGTTTGAGCTGGTGTGCCTGTGCTGGAGCAGTGGGCACTGCACGCCTATCCACGATCATGAGGGGTCCAGCTGTGCGTTTCGTGTCATCGAAGGGCAAGGCACCGAGATTCGCTTTGCCATGACAGACTCGGGGCTGGTGATGCCTGTCGAGACGAACCTGATGGACCCGGGTTATATCTGCACGGCTGATGACGGAGCGATTCATCAGATCGCCAATCTGCAAGCGCCGGGGATCGACCTGATCACACTCCATGTGTATACGCCTGCGCTTTCGGGCATCAATACCTATCAGCCGGCATATCCCAGCATTCAGAGTTGCACTGAAGAGGGTTCGGGATCGATCTACACCTGAGCCTTGCGCATGAGTCGAATCAATGAGCCTCGCCCTGGATTGTGAGGTTGAGGTATGATCTGGTTCTTGAAGAGCCTGGTCTTGTGGGAAGATTTGTCTGATGCATGATGCACATGGCGGTAGAGATCAGCCGGGATGGATCTGGCGTGTGATTGATCGGTTGGGGCTGAGCGCTTCTGCGGTGTTGATTCCTACGCTGATCGCAGCGATGTTGTCGCTGCCGGGGCTGATGGTGAATCGATCGCGTGTGGATACGGCGTTTTATGCAGCGGTGTCGCTCAATGCGTGGCGTGAGGGGCAGTGGTGGACACTGATGGCGGGGCTGGAGCCTTATTTTAATAAGCCGCCTCTGGCGTTCTGGATTGATGCGGTGTTCATGGGCTTGTTTGGCACTTCGTTAATCGTGGTCAAGCTGCCGGTGTATCTGGCAGCGGTGGCGTGCATTGCCGCGACGGTGTTGATGGTCAGAGAGTTAAGCAGCGTCAAGGTTGCATTTGCTGCGGGACTGGTGCTGGCACTGACACACCAGATGCCTCACTACACTTCGCGGTTTATTCTGGACTACCACCACCTGCTGTTCATGCTTTTAGCGGGCTGGGCGTTGTGTGCGGGAGTTTCACGGGAGCGGGGCTGGCTGATCATGCTGTCGGGCGTGGGTATCGGGCTTGCGTTGATGATCAAACCGATCTTTGCTCTGGGGATCATTCCTGTTGCTGCGGTGTGGTTGATCGTGATTGGCAGGGCAAGGTATTTGATCTGGCTCTTTGGCTCACTGGTGGTTTCACTCATCATTGCGGGGCCTTGGCATGTATCGATGTCGATGATTCATGGCGATGTGTTCGTGGATCAATACTTCGGCCGGGAGACCCTCCGCCGGGCAACGGGGGCTGCATTTGAAGGCGAGCCCTGGTGGTGGTATGTGTCATTTTTGATTCGGTCGTACTGGCCCTGGATGCTGACGGTGGCAGCTGCGGTGTTGGCGCTGGTGCGGACGGGCTGTCTGGACAGCAAGGATCGCCGGGCTGAGCTTTTTTGTGTGCTCTGGTGTGTGCTCTGGCTGGTTGCAGCCAGCGTGTTTTCGGACAAGCGAGATCGATACATCATGCACATCTATCCGATGCTGGCGTGGCTCAGTGCTCTCTGGATGGTGCGTCTGGCGCCCGAAGACCTGCGAGTATTTGGACGCAAGCTGCTGCAGCCGATTGTTGTAGGAACATTGATCTTCGGAATAGCAGGGTCGGCCGCTTTTCGAGTGATGTATCCACCTCGGCAGCGGTATCTCAAGCTCAACGAGTTTATCGGTAACAACCTGGACAAGCCGATCTACAACGGCTCACTCTGGAACAATGCGCTAGGCAAGATTTACATGGCCAACAACATCTGGTTGACGCGAGGCGAGCCGAACGATCCAGATCTTCCTGATGATGCGCTCCTGGTATATCAGACGCGCAATGAACCCTTTGTGCCTCAAGGGGCAGAGGTTGTCTTTGAAGCCAGTGATCCGGGGACGCAGAGCAAGCTCGTGGTCATCAAAGCCCATATACGGGAGCGATCCTCGAACGCAGGTGCCTCAACAGAGGTGCTGAGGACAAAGATTGACCAGTAAGCTTTTCACAAAGTTCACCCGCGTGATAGCGTTTGCCATGGGCATGAATGTTCTGGTTGAGCCATTGTTTGAGTGATGAGAAATCGCCAGTTGCCATCTGATCGTTCAAGGCTGGAATCTGCTGGTTGATGGTTTCCCAGAGTTGCGATGCGTAGAGATTGCCAAGGCAATAGGTGGGGAAGTAGCCAAACAGACCGAAGGACCAGTGGACATCCTGCAAGCAGCCTCGGCGATCGTCGGGCACTTGCACGCCAAGCAGTTCCTGATATTGCTGATTCCAGACACCGGGCATATCTGCGCATGCCAGTTCGCCTGAGATCAAGGCTCGTTCGATCCCAAAGCGGATCATGATGTGCAGGTTGTAGGTGCTTTCATCTGCTTCTACGCGAATGAAGCTCGGGCTGACGGTGTTGACAGCGTTTGTCAGGGTTTTGACATCTGTGTTTTTCAGAGCACCGCCGAGGATCTTCTGTGCATGAGGCAGAGCCCATGTCCAGAATGCTTCGCTGCGTCCTACCAGGTTCTCCCACATGCGAGACTGGCTTTCATGGATACCCAGAGAGATGGATTCGCTGATGGGTTGGCCGAAGTGTTCTTTGGGGAGTCCTTGTTCGTATAGGCCGTGGCCGCACTCGTGCATGGTGCCATAGAGAGCATCGGTAAAGCGTTCTTCGTGATAGCGTGTGGTCATGCGGGTGTCGCCGGGGGCGAGCCCTTCGCAGAAGGGATGGGTGGTGGTATCCAGACGACCCGCAGAGAGATCAAAGCCGAGCTGATTGATGACAAAAAGGCCAAATCGGTGCTGAGCATCTGGGGGGATGGAAGCATCGAGGATCGAGGTGTCTGGAGGCGTGCCATCGGCTTGTACCTGCTTGATAAATGAGCTGAGTTCATCGCGCAAGGGGGCGAAGATGGCCTGAATCTGAGACGAGGTTGTGGCGGGTTCGTACTCGTTGATGAGCGCATCGTAGATTTCACCATCATCAGCCCAGCCATAACATTCAGCTTTGGATCGCGAGAGCTGGACCATTTTTTCCAGACTGGGCAGGAAGAGGGTGAAGTCTGATTTTTGTCGTGCTTCTTTCCAGATATGCTGAGCTTCTGAGCCGACCATGGCAAGTTCCGCAACCAGCTCTTTGGGGAGCTTGGTGGCAAGGTCATAGTCTCTGCGGAACTCACGAATGTTGGCTGCTGTGATGGTGTCCTGATCGCTGACAAGCTCTGCATCCTGCTCGCACATGGCGATGAGTTCACCAATGCGAGGTGCAGTTTGTGCATCATGGATGAACTCTGCCATGAGTGAGGACTGCTCTGCCCGGGCTTTGGCGCCAGCATCGGGCATGTAGGTTTCCTGATCCCAGCCGAGAAGATAGCTGATGGATGTGAGGGTTGATGCCTTTTTGGAAAGAGCGATCAACTCCTGATATGCCTGTGCTGAAGTGGTGCCCATGGGGATGTTCCTACGCTGGGGGGTTGTCTGATTCTGAGGCAGGGGAATCTTTGAGATATTTTTTGGCCTCTTCAAGAGCAATCAAAGCGTAGGCGGTGATCAGCACCTTGTTGCTTTCCATCCATCGATCATTGACGGACCGAAAAGAGCCATCGGCTTCCTGAAGGGTCTGGAGCTGACGAACAAGGTCTTGCGCCCACGAGCGGGTCTGGATCGTACCATCTGCATGGATGACATGGATATCCGGGCTGTCCAAGGCATCCAGTGCCCGAGCAAGCGTGACAAAGTAGTAGTAGAGCCCCTGTTGCCCTACACCCGGGTTCTCGCTGAGTGTGTAGTTTCGGCTGATCCAGTCCTGAGCCAGTGTCACGCGGGGGTCATCTGGAGCGAGATCAGCATAGAGATAGCTTTTGAAACCTGCGTAAGTCATTG
The DNA here is from genome assembly GCA_029260555.1 of Phycisphaerales bacterium. Taxonomy (GTDB): domain Bacteria; phylum Planctomycetota; class Phycisphaerae; order Phycisphaerales; family UBA1924; genus JAJDCZ01. Next base: position 49,617 of record JAJDCZ010000049.1, on the reverse strand, counting down.
AGCCATAGGCGCGGAGCCTGCTGACGCTCTGGTTATTGTCGCGTGATTCATCGATCATGCCTGCTTTGGATTCACCAGAGCCGATGTGATCTTTGTTGGTGCTGGTGGCGTAGATGAAACCTCCCTGTGAACTTCCATTGGCGTAGTCCATGTCGTTGACAGCGTCGTGCATCTGAGTGCGTTCAAGAAACTTGAGTGCACGCTTGAAGGCGGGGTCATCGCCGGGCACGCCCGAATCGTGAAGCCCCTGAAGCATGAATGAGAGGTTGGAAAGATCGGGCCTGCCGTGCTTGCCGTAGCCGATGCCGCCGAAAAATGGGTGGTCGGAGCTGACATTTTGCACGATATCACCAAGTCTGGGATCGACAATTCCTGCTGGGCCATATTGAAGACTGCGTAAAAAAGTTTGCGCGGGGGTAATGCGCTGGCGAGTCATGTTTGTATCAGCAAGGGCCAGGGCTGAGAGGCAGATGGAAGTGTTGTAGCTGGGCAGGATCTGGTCATAGATGCCGCCATCGTCCTGAGCGTATTCAAGAATGAAGCCAAGCCCGCGTGCAACTGATGGATCAGTGGCATCAATACGATCATCGAGCAACATGCCGGTCACAACAAGGCCTGTGATGGCAGGAAAGACAGGCCCCTGCTCGGGTACGCTCCAGCCGCCGGTGTTATTGTCCTGCACACTATTGAGATAAGCGATGGCTCGCATGGACATCTCTTGTGCCTGGGCTTTGAGCGAAGTTTCCTGAGCTATGACAGGTGAACAAACAAACCCGCAGATCATGAACGCCATGGTTGCGACTGACGATTTGTGATGAAAAAGTTTGCTCAACATGCAAGGCTCCTGTGCCTGGATAGGGTCTGCGAAAACAACTATAACTGAGAACCTGCCTGGCCTTTGGTGTTAGCCAGTTCTCGTTCAAGAACGATCGCAGCAGCAACAGCCGCAGCGGTTTCAATGCGCATGACATGCTGACCAAACGAACAAACCATCGCCCCCGCCTGACGCGCATGGTCGATCTCGCTGGGGGTCAGCCCACCCTCTGGCCCGATGACCAAATGTATTTCGTCAGCAACAGTTGCCTGGTAAGGCTCACCTTCAGCATCGGCCACCACAACGCACTTGTGGTCCAGAGATTCAGTGAGATTGCACGAGGGCTGAATCTGCAGCTGCCATGCTCTGGCGCATTGTTTGGCAGATTCAAAAGCCACATGTTCCAACCTGTGAAGTTTGCCATCGCGAGGGACGACCACGGTTCGCTTTGTTCGCAGGGGGTGGTACGAGTGGGCACCGATCTGACTCAGAGCATCGATCATGGATTCGAGTCTTGAGCCTTTGGGTGGGGCTGCGTGAATATGAAGTGAGGGCAATAGCGGAGTTATGTTCTGGACCGCTTGGACAATACAGTCCATCGCCGAGTGTCCCTTTGAACGGGTGATGGTCTGAATGCGGGCATTTGCGATGGTGCCTTGGCCATTAATCAGGACGAGATGGTCGTTTTCGCTGAGTCTCTTTGAACGCAAAGCATGGTGGGCTTCTGGACCTTCAACGCGGGCAATATGCCCTGGTTCGGGGATGTTGTCAAGAAAAACGCGGTGCTCAGCCATGGGTTTGTTTCTGATTCTCTTGCGGGGTTGGATCGAACTTGACAGACAAACTGTACCTTTTCATGAAGGCAGAGTGGATTTATTTTACCAGACTGACAGCCAGATGCTTTCTGGTGATCAATGCTTGAGCGGGGTTGGGCGGGGATATGGCATATTTTGGGAGCCTTGTGATGAGCTGAGGGGGATTCTGTTCAGAGGGCAGGTCCGAGAATGGTCTTGCATTACAGGCCCGGATCGATCACTATGGATAGGGTTCATCAGCCGGACTTGGCCTTGAGTATGCAACAAGCTCAGCCGATGATGAACCCAGACCGGAACCTTCGTTTATGTCCGATACAACAGCTGAAACAACTCAAACGCTTGATGAACAGGTGGAATCGCTGCTGGAGCGTGTGACCGAGACGACCCAGCGAATCGACACGCCCAAGAGCAAGGCTGACAACGCCGGCTCGGGTCTGGATGGTGCTGCGCTTTCTGATGACGGCGCGACTTCGATTGATGATGATGAAGGTGCACCGGCAGATGCTCAAACTCCCGGCGAGGTTGCTTCAGAGGAACCCGAATCATCCGAGCCTGCAACCGAGATCGCAGCTGAGACTGATCAGGTTGACACCAGCGAAGATGCTCAAGCTGACGATGAAGCAGACACGGCTCTTGATGAATCCATCGCAAGCAGTTCTGCTGAAGCGGCTCTGGAAGAAGTGGAAGATCTGACAAAGCAGGTGCAGTCTTTGATAGACACCGACGAGGAGCAGTCGCTCAGCTCGATGAGTGCGCTTGATGCTTCGCTTGCTGATCAGGCCAGTCTCCAAACGGATACTGATGACCCGGGTGATACTGATGAGAGCGATGATGAGCTTATGGATGGGGACTTTGAAGACCCCGATGCACTGCTCGAAGAAGTCAATGAGGATTTGCAGGAAGAGCTGAGTGAACTGGCTGGGCTTGCAGCTGAAGAACTTGAAACTTCTGACCAGACTCAAGAAGATGTGTCAGAGGTTGATGAACAAACCGCATCTGCTGATGACGAAGCTGAGCAGGAAACGGCTGAGGAGGATGAGGCAGAAGCGAATGCTGAAGCTGATACTGATACTGAGCCAGAGGCTGAGCCAGAGGCTGAGGCTGAGGCTGAGGCTGAGGATTCTGATGAAGAAATCGAGGGGGGGTTTGAGGATTCCGATGAGCAGGCTGTCTCGTCGAATCCGGAATCTCAGGCTGAGCTGACCGCCGATGCGCAGCCAGCTGATGAGGAATCTGCCAGCGAAGAAGCTGCTGAAGAGTTGGTCGCAGCCTGCACAGACGCGCCTGCTGAATCTGCATCGCCACAGACTGATCCTGCACCGGTGCAAGAACAGAGTACACCACGGGCTGCTTCGGCGAAAAGTTCCAGTCCTCAAGCATTGACGCAAAAGAGCAAGGCTCAGGCTATTGGACGCTCAGCCTTGAGTCTGGCGGGCGAGACTTACAAGAAGCTTGAGCCTCAGGGCAAAGCGGCTGCGGTTGCGGTTGCACGCATTGTGTCCAAGCCTTTGGAAAGCAAGCCTCGCATCTGGCGGGATTCGGTGGGATGGCTGGCTGTCAATACTGTTTTCTGGGCGATGATCATCTGGGGGTATGCGTTGTTCATTCGAAAAGCTCCGGTCCCCAAGCCGGAACAGAACGCGACAAGACTTGTTGATGACCAGGGGCTGGCGATCAACGATGTTGCGGATGTCAATGAATCACAGTAACCAGCCCAAGCCCGCACATTCAAGCGAAAGAATCTGACGAGCCGCGACCGTCAGGGAGCGAGAATCGTAAAAAGACGCGGCAAAGACCACTCCCTGACGGTCGCGGCTCGTCAGCTATCTGTTGCAACCTAGTTCGACTCGACAAAGCTTGCTTTGAACTGTTGGTCTAGTTCATCAAAGCTCAGGTTCAGCGCCTCAGCAGTAGCCTTTTCGAGCGTGGTTCCAGTCAGCATGAGTTTGAGCCAGTGGTTTCGCAGCGATCGACCAAAGCGTTCTGACACGAAGCCGAGCATCTCGTGGCCTTGAACATATACATGACCCATATTCTCAGGCGTCACCGTACGAAAATCCGCCAGTTGATCCCAGCTGACCAGTTTGTCCTGTTCAACCCAGGATCGAACCATGCGATGATCGTGTTTTGATCTGGAGTTGAACGATTCGCTGGCGAGTTCTGCGATGCCTTCAAGAACCCACCAGGGTGTGTCATCGACATGCGAGCCCAGTGTAAAAGTCGCAACATGCCCAAGCTCGTGCGCCAGCAAGATGCGCAGCTCATCAGTGGATTGATTGGGGCGACCCACCAGTTTGATGGACTCGCCGGGCTCGTTCCAGCCTCCGAGTGGATCATCATAACTCAAATATATCGACGCCTGCAGGAGACCTGTGGTTGGATAGAGCTTGATCTCCTGAGTCTTGCTGAGCTTTAGCTCAAAGCCTGTCTGGATATGTTCGCGCAGATCCGGATAGAGCTCAGCTGCGATTTTGGCTGGTTTATCCAGCGTGGCATCAAAGAGCACCAGCACGCCGGGCGCTTCGAGTCGCTCCCAGGCTCGCCCGGCGTACAGCGCAGGACCATCGGGGACAATAAAAAACCGTGCGGGGTAAGTGATCTTTCGAGATCGTCCTGCAGCAGACCCGGTTCGGTTTTTAGCCATCTCCCAGTTCATGGTCAGATCGACAATCGCATAGCCTTGCGTATCAAAGCGAACCTGTGATTCGGCAAGTTCCAGCGAGAAAGCAACGGGGGTATTGCTGGCCAGATCCTCAGCCCAGTTCTGCTGTTCTTTTTCAAAGACCGGGTCCGATGGATCAATGGATTGCAGGTAGCTCCTGGCATCACCAGTGCGCACTGCGCTTTCCATCATGCGAAGGGTCTGCTCGATGATCTGTCTCTCAGACGAGCTTGGGGTGATTGTCACATCGCCAAGCACGCGTGAAGCCAGGAACACCACCGCAAGAATCACCGCAAGGAAAACAAGTGCCCCCGCCATGAGCGATGCCGGGCCATGCGATGCATGACCGGGAGCTGGGCCTTTCTTTGAGGCTTTGTTACCATGAGAGCCCCCGTGGTGTTGCTTTTGGCTGTGTTTGTGTTTTTTTCGTCGACTCATTGTGATTACTCCAGCACAGCAATAAGTATAACGCGACACGCTGAGATGTGGCGTTTGACAAGAAGTGGATGTAAAAAATGCCCGGCCTCAGGCAGTAGCAAGAGCGACGACGCTGTGAGCAGCTTGTTCAAATGTTGGCAGTGCTGACAGGTCGATGGGCAGATACACGCCTTGGGCGTGATCCGAGTTGAGCACCAGCGCACAAGGCTGCACAGGGCGGATGCCCATCTCAGCCTTTTCATGACCCAATACAAAAAGATGAACACCCCATCTTTCAACAAGGTCTTCGAGCTGTTCTGCATCGTAATCACGCCCCCAGACCATCAGGTGGGCAGAGCCTCGGCGAGGAGCGTAGTCATCTTCTGTCAGATCGCGTTCGAGAATGCCGGGATCAAATCTCGCCATCATGGCAGGACCAGGCACCGAATGAGCACACAGAATGTCGCCCCCAGCACATTCACATCGCAAAGCCAGGGGCATGGACCGGACAAAGGTGTTGATAGCCTCTGTGACGCAGCCAGATTCAGAACCAAAGGCGTATTCAACACCCTGGTTAAATGCTTCGACCACGCGAATGCCATCCTTGATGATTCCAGCGCCGATGATTTGTGCCAGTTCATGGTTGGCCAGCAGCGTGTGCACATGCTCGGGATGCTCTGCTTTGAGAGCAGCGGCTTTGGCAAGGGCGCGATAGGAAAAATCCATGCCGTTGATCAGACGGTCTGAGTGGATCAACTCGTGAAGCGTGAGATGGCAGGGGTTTTCGCTGGTGAGATTTGCAACGCGAACGACGGTTTCAAAGTGTGCGGGGTTGTCGTGAAGGTCGCCGGTGGCGATGAGTTGACCGGGCTGACTGATGCGATCAATGGAAAGAGCACGGCAGTGCGCTTCGCGATTCGCCTGGGCACCTCGCTCAAACGCTTGGCACACTTGATTTGGGCTTGCCAGATCTATTTGTGTGCCGGGAGGAGGGGGGGTCATGGTCGGATCTCCAGCCATCGGCCCAGAGCCGACGCCTTGCGTGAGCGATCAGATGGTGGGGGTTTCTGAGCCTTCGCGTTTTTGAGAATCCGCCAGCAGGATGCCGTGGATGAGATTGATACCATCAGCGACGGTATGCATGTTATCAGGCCGATCGTCTTCATCGATCTGAACGCACTGCATCACCAGTTCGTTAAGGCGATCGGGGATTCGCGGGTTGAGTTCGCTCGCATCGGCTGGTTTTTCGACGAGATGATCTTCGATGGACCCTGTCAGCGAGCCATCTTTTCCCAGAGCTGTGGGAACATGCTTGCGTGTGAGCACCCAGTACATGGTGGCACCGAGGTTGTAGATATCTGTCTTAGGCGTGATGGCTCTGCGATGGACCTGTTCAGGCGCGATGTAATCGGGTGTGCCCTGGATGCGCTTTTTGATAGTGCCGATTTCACAGGATTGGCCCAGATCAATGATCTTGGCGATCCCGGTTTCAGATACAACGATGTTGTTGGGCTTCATGTCTGCGTGGACGAACCCTCGATCGTGCATGTGGGCCATGCCTTCAGCGATTTGCTGAAAGATGAAGACCGCTTGTTCGAAGGTTTTAGGGGGGTGTTTGTCCAGAGCGATGCCATCGACGAGTTCCATGACCAGGAAGAGTTCTTTGACAGCGATGAGGCCTTGCTTTTTTTTGATGAGTCTGGGGATTTTGCGGATGCCGGGGTGGTCAAGTTTTTTGGCGACATTGTACTCTTTTTCAGCCTGATCGAGAAAACGCTGGTCTTTGGGACCGGTTTTTTGAACATGCTTGAGAGCCCAAATCTGTTTGGTTTTTTCATCCTGAACCAAATAGATAATCGACGCAGCACCCCGGCCTATCTCAGCCAGAATCCGCGATCCTTCAACGAGTTCGCCTTTTTTCTTTGCCTCCACAGCCGATCCTTGAACAGAGCACCGAAAAAACGACACGCGACGCGGCTCCTCGCCAATGTGTCGCCCCCGCATGCCACACCTGCACAAGTCGCCGATAAGTCAATCGGCCAGATCAACCCCGAACATTCGCCATCAACAGGTCAGGATGAGGGGATCGATCGCAGTGCAGATGCAAACCTGCTGACAGGAGTATCACCACGCCAGACTCAAAGATCAATGCCCGGGCGAATCAAAGAAGCTAATCCGCCATTGAAAGCCTCTGGCGGAACTCTGCCAGAGGGAATCGTTTGCCTGGGGAAGCGACCCGGGCGAGGTCGCTGTGGAGCAGGATCTGATCCTGAGGAATGTCCAGCTCGCGAGCAAGAGCAGCGCAAAGCTGAACAAGGCGATCCATCTGCAGGCGAGTAAAGCCATCTCTTGAGCCATCGCCGATGAGGCAGATTCCGATGGCATTGCGGTTGTACCAGTCGCCGTTGGGGCCTGCGACATGAGCACCGGGGAGCTGATCGAGCCAGCGATATGCGACATGCAGTTCACCATTGGCGATGCCTTTGCCGTTGCCGATGACAAAGTGAAATCCAAGGCCTGTGAGGTTTTGTTGTCTTTGTCTTTGGGCAATCGAAGCGGGTGTGCCTGTGGGATCACCCGAAGCATGGATAACGATGGCTTTCCATCTGTTGGTCTCGATGGGTTTGCGCGAGTTGAACACCACCTCGATGGAGTTGGGGCCCGCAGCAGAAGCAAGAGCAGGCAGAGCCAGGCCATCCATTCCCGGGCCTGGTCCACCATCCAGAACCCACATCAACCCGCCGACGCTGGTCATGGCAGCGATCAGAGCAAACCAGACAATATTTCGTCTTGAGATTGTCTCGTTGGGGGTGTTGGTCATCGTGATGGGTCGTGCTTTGGGTGCTGGGTCTGAGCGATTTTTTATTAGCCTACCAAGCCATCGGCCAGAGTGCTGCTCAGAGCTGTAAAAAAGATTGTGCTCCAAAGCGCACAATCACCTGATTCCTTACTGTATTGGCGTGAGTCTGGCCCGCAAGTTGGGGCGTTTGGCACCGAACTCATCGAATATATAGGGTTCGGGATCGATGTTACGGATTCTGTCGTACCGGGTGAATTGCGAACGATCATCTGAATCATGAAACAAAGGTTTTGCGCACCCAGTAAAAAAAATAAGCAGCGAACCCAAAGCCAGCGCTGATATGCACGATTGGTACACAGGATTCACAGCTTGTGCAGGCGTGGTTTGAGGATTTGACAGGCGTTGAGCTGTTGAACTGATCATCACGAGGCTTCTATGTTGACCCGGCATTGCATTGACTGATCCCACATGGAATCGTCCAGATCAAAGCATACGCCTCTGACGATTCCTGCGATTGGCATATCATCGCACGCTGACAGCTAAAGCACAAGTCGCCCCGTCTCGTCGACATGAATCACCCCTGCGTGGGCGAGCTGACGGATGGCTTCGTAAAGGGCAGTGCAGACGACCGTTGCCAGATTCAACGACCGCTCATTTCCCAACATGGGTAGACAACACGAATAATCGGTGTGCGATTGCATCACTGCATCAGGCAGCCCTGCAGTTTCAGACCCAAACACAAGGTGATCACCGGGTTGAAACGGAACCTCCCACATGGGTCTGGTCGCATGTGTTGAAAAAATCCAGCGTCTTGCACCTGTGGTTTGAGCGGAATAGTCAGCAAACGACTCGTACTCGCTCAATGGCAACCGGGGCCAATAGTCAAGCCCAGCCCGGCGACAGGCTTTGACACTCAGATCAAACCCCAGAGGATGGATCAGATGCAGCGCAGCACCCAGCGAGACGCATGTTCGTCCTATGTTCCCCGTGTTGTTGGGGATGTCGGGCTGATGCAGCACGACATGCAGGAGTGGTGAAGGCGATAGTGTGCTCAACCTCTTCCCTTGAGATACTCGCTTTCAGCTGCCCTTCTGGCGAGGATGCCCGGATCAATGCGCAGGATCTGGTCCAGCGAGCCTTTGTAGCTGGGTTCAGATGGATCACCGATCCAGCGGATGACGCCATCGGAACTGAGAAGGGCGACCAATCCTGTGGGCTTGCCCTGACGGCGATTTGAGGAGCGCCGATTATTGTCGCCAAAGGCTGCATCAAAGATGGCGCCGGGTTGATCGATGAATATGGAATGACCTGGGATGCGAGATTTTAGGAATGTTGCCATCAGCTGCATGAACTCGCGCATTTCCTTTTCAGGGTCTACATCATCAAAGCGCCCACGGTTTCGATCATTTGTAATCGAAGGCACCGCCACCCCCACCACCACCAGATCACGCATGTACCTTCGCTGAATGATGTCCATTTCATTGATTCGAGAAATCGTCCACGCAAACTCAGGCTTGGGGTTCCAGAAGTAAACGAGCGTTGCCTTTCCAGCGCGAGATGGCATCTTGGGTACCCACCCTGTATCTGGAATCGCCAGAGACTGGCCGATGGTATCTTCATTGCGTGATGAGCGCCTTTGGCTGTCATCTTCACGCGTGGGCCAGTCTGCGACTTCAAAGACATCGCTGTCGGGCATCTCGAAGGAAACCGCTGGGAGCTTGGTCATGTCGATCGATTCTGCCAGATCGCCAGTACGACGGGACTGGAGCTTGCGCGCCTGGGCATCTGCCTTGAGACGATCAGGAAGCGTATCAGCCTGTTCAAAGGATTCACTGACCAGTGAGCTGACAGCCTGGGATACCGAAGCAGATTCAATATCTGCATAACGAAGCCTGCCTGCGCGATCGATCACATAAAAATCCGGGTCCTGATCCACAAGCAAGGCTTTGCGGAAGGCACCGTTTTTGTCAAGAGCGTAGCGAAAGGTCAGCTTTTTTACAGCTTTGGAAGATGCGATGCCTTCATAGCCATCAGGGTGATGAACGCCGACAACGATGAGGTCTTTGTCTTTGTATTGTTTGCTGAGCTTTTGAGCAAGAGCGATGCCTCGCATGGAGGTTTGATACCAGTGTGCAAAGGTGCAAACGAGGACGACGCGGCCTTTCGTGTTGTCAGGGGTGAGAGCTTCACCCTGATTCCAGTCCGTCAGTTTTGACCAGAGTTTGGCATCAACAGCTTTAAGCTCCATATTGGTGAGCTTTTCAAGCCGATCGCCGGTCGCTTCACGGGTGATCGTGGGAGGCGAGGCCAGAATGGGTGTAGCCAGAGCAAGGATGACACCTGCAGTAAAACCCAAGGCTGATGATTTGTTCATGTGATTTCTCCTGACTCGACAGAAAAGAGCATATCCGTCGCGTCGATTCTAGTACTTTGGACCAGCTGACGAACTTAAAGTTCCCTGATTGGCTTTTACGCTCGATCCAACAAGCCCGATTCAAGCCGTTTCATGCAGGATTGTGCAGGTTTTTGGCAAGCCGGTGCGGGAAATCAGTTGGGGGACATCAGGCGGTGCAGTGCGATGCCGGTTGCGACCATGGCATTGAGTGAATCGACGCCCGTAGCCATGGGGATGCGCACGCGAACCTGGCAGGCGTTGGTGGTGGGTTGGGCCAACCCTGAGCCTTCAGCTCCGATGAATATGGCTCTTGCGCATGGGCTGTGGACAGCTTCTTCATCGATTAGAACCGCATCGGGTGCGGTTGAGAGTGCGATTGTGCGGAATCCGGATTCAGCGATTTGTTTCTGAGCCTGGGTCCAGCTTTGGCGGATATGGATGAAGGGGATATTGAGTACATGAGCCATGGAAACCCGCAGGGCTTTGCGGTACAGAGGGTCACAACTACCCGGGCTGAGCACCACCCCCACTGCTTTACGGGTAGAAGTTGCAGGATTGCCAATCAGGGCAGATGCGTTGCGGAAGATGCCTCCGACATTGTCGTGGTTGGCGAGATTCTCAAGCACCACGAGCTGATCGACAGCACTGAGCAGCGATTGGAGATCCATGGACTGGGGTCTGACGCCAGCGGCCAGCACCCCTCGATGGATGGGAAACCCTGCGATCTGGTCCATCACAGCCTGCTGAGCCAGATAAACGGGAGCAGTGCTGGAGCACCGTTCTAGCGCAGGTGTGAGCGATTCAAGCCGATTGGGCGTGATCAGCACAGAATGGGTCCGATAATCTGATCCGAGCAAGGCTTTGACGACCAACTCGCCCTCAGCCATGAACAGGCCTCCAGCTGCGTGAACAGCATTGCGCTTGAGATGTCCATCACGAACATTCATGAACTGGCTGATGCGCGGGTCTTGCGGGTTTGTGATGGGGATGGGAGGAGGGGGGGTGAACGAGGTACAGGACATGGTCGATGCTAGGTTATGTCTGAAGACGAACGAGCAGTTGGTTGTCTGGGAGCGATTGACCTGAGCAGTCACTCAAAGATCACTCCCTTTACGGTCGCGGCTCAATGGAGAGTGACACAGACATACACTGGGTTTGTTTTACTGGTGAATGACAGACGATGGGTACGGTTTGTACGCTTCCTTTACTTGTAGGCTGCTTGTTCGTGGGCGCGGCTCGTCAGGATGGAGTTCATACATGCTTTGGTGGCACGCAATTATTCTTGGGCTGGTCGAGGGTATCACCGAGTACCTGCCTGTCAGTTCTACCGGGCATTTGATTCTTGTTTCATCACTTCTGGGGCTCACCGATGAGCCGAAGATGGCCAGCGCGGTCGATGCCTATTCGATCATCATTCAAGGCGGCGCGATTCTGGCGGTGCTGGGGCTGTACTGGTCCAGCGTGCAGCGCATGATCATGGGGTTGATCGGCAAGGACCCGGGCGGCAGGAAACTGGTGATCAACCTGATGGTTGCGTTTCTACCCGCTGCGGTGTTGGGGCTTTTATTGAATGATGCAATCACCACATTGCTCTTCAATGCCCCAGCTGTGATCACAGCACTGGTGCTGGGCGGGATCTACATGATCTGGCTGGACCGGCGCACTATCAGACACGCTCGGAGTATTGATCATCAGGCCAGGGTGGCGTCGCTGGATGATCTGAGCTGGAAGCAGGCGTTGGTGATCGGCATGTTTCAGACGGTGGCGATGTGGCCCGGCACGAGCCGATCGATGATGACCATCACAGCTGGTGTGCTGGTTGGGCTCAGCCCCAAAGAAGCTGCCCGGTTCAGTTTTTTGCTGGGGCTGCCCACGCTGGGTGCTGCGACAGCGTACAGCCTTGCCAAGAATCTTTATGCATCACAAAAGGCTGGTGAACCCAATATCTTTGCTGAACTGGGCACGGGCAATGTTGTGCTTGGGGTTGTGGTGGCGACCATCTCCGCAGCCTTTGCGGTGCGTTGGCTGGTGTCATATCTCAACAAGCATGGCCTGGCTGCATTCGGGTGGTACAGACTGGTTTTAGGAGCGGTGTTTGTGCTGATGGTGCTGATGAATGTGATCAGTCTGTAGAGTCAATCTGGTGCATCAACCTTGATGCGACCGGAGATTTTCATGTCATCGCTGGTGTCGGGCAGGCCATCGGGTCCCAGGCTTGTGATGGTCCATGAGCCATCGCTTTGGGTACTCAGCAAGTAAGGGTGCCCCCAGGGGTCAACACGATCGTCTGCACCCAGAACCAGGTCATCAATGGTGCTGGGCATGGTGTGTTGCGTCTTTTGATAAACCTTGACTGCGACGAGCACTCGGCTCATTTCTGCGCTGGCAGAGACAGTGGGGTCGGTGAGGGCCTTGGTGCCCCAGATTGCACCAATGGTGAGCAGTGTGCTGAGGATGACAACGCCCAGAATCCAGCCGGTGCCCAGTGCTCCGAGCAGAACGCCTGCAAATGCGGCGCGGCGTGGTTCACGCTTGAACGATTTGGTCGATAAGACAAGCCCCACCGGGCTGAGTAGCCCCAGTGTGATGATGCCTGCAATGGACCACCGCAGGCATCTGTTGCTCTCGGGAGTTGGTTGTGTGTCTGGTGTCATGGCAGCTCGTTTGCGATTGTGTGGGTTGCTCAGGGTTCCATGAAGATTCGGAGGTTGGTGCGGTCGATCGCAGCTCGCAGTGCTGACACACCTTCGTCCAGACGCATGGGGCGGGAGATCATGGGCGTGACATCAAGTGAGCCTTCAGCCAGAGCTTTGAGACCTTCGGAGATCATGCCACAGCGGCAGCCTACGACTTCAAGCTCGTTGGCTACCACAGTCTGAACGAACACGGGATCGACTGCCCAGCTATTTTCAGTAAATGACGAGCTGGGAACCGGAGCAGGTGTGGACTTGAGGATGATTTTGCCTCGGGGTCTGCTAAGCCGGGTGGCGAGCGTTGCACCATCTGGTGAACCTGTGCAATCCACCACGATATCCTGATCCTGACGACGGCCTACATCGTCAATGTGGCGATGTTTGATGCCCCACCGTTCACACAATCCAAAACGCTCTGGATGATGGCCCAGCAAGCGAACCGATGCATTGAGCTTTGCCATGGACTGGGCGATCAAAAGCCCGGTTACGCCATCGCCCAGCACCGTGATGTAAGGCTTGGTTTTGACATGCACCATCTGTCTGGCGTGAACCGCAACCGATGCCACCTGGGAAAACACCGCGACCTGGTCGCTCACCGCATCGGGCACCGACACCAGATTCGCAGCAGGAAGCGCAAAACGCTCAGCAAAGCAGCCATCCGCATCGCAAAGACCCAGGACACGCCTTTGTCTGCAGTGATTGGAAAAGCCTGATCTGCACATATCACACGATCGGCACACGATGTTGATCGACCCGACTACACGGGAGCCGACCAGTGGGTTGTCGGGTTGATCGTTGATGCTCAGTACTTTGCCTACGAACTCGTGGCCCAAGATGCCTTGAAAGCCAAAGAGGCCTCGGGCTGCAGCGATATCTGAAGAAGAAACGCCCATGAGGATGGGCTGGATGAGTGCCCAACCCGGCTCGGGTGCTGGATCGGCCGCTGTGGAATCCAGGATCAGGTTTGATGATGACAGACGCAATGCTTTCATAACAACTCAGAGACCTCGTCTGCCGAATCAACATGCGCGATGTGAGTTCAGAGCTGATCACACCCACACTGATTGAGTAAGGGTAATTTATTCGATGATGCCCACGGGTTGAGCAGCCATTTCGTTGGGTGGACCATCGAAAAACGGGATGACATGCTCGTACCAGTTTTTGGGTCGATTAAACACGGGGTAATAGTAAGCCTGCCGATCAACAAAGGGATCGGCCTGCTGATTGATCCATTGCGACCACTGGGCGGGATCGAGCCCGAAGTTTCGGCTTGTGAGTGTTTCCAGAGCCTCCAGAGAAGCCCAGTTCACCGCGAGCGACCGATCCAGCAGCAGCGTGATCAGCGCTTCGAGCACGCGAGGTTCAGGATATTGCCCAAGGGCATTGGCAGCTTCAGCCCGGACAGCATTTGACTCTTCGTTTTTTTCGCGGATTGAACGGACCAGAGGATCGATCGCGGATTCAGCATGGATTCGCTGCAAACCTCGGGCTGCTTCGAGCCTGACAACTTCCTGTTTGTCTGTCAGGCCTGTTATGAGATAAGGCACATCTTCTGGATTGCCATGGTTTGCAAGAGCAGCCATGGCTGCAGAGCGTACCCGGGCATCAGGATCATCGGCACTGTCACGGAACAGTTCGAGGTAGACTTCTTCGCCTGTAAAGGGAGCTTGATTAAGTTGACGCAATCCTCGATAACGCTTGTCAGGGTCATACTCATTGACCGCAAGCTCGACAGCTTCAGAAGGCGTGGGCTTATCAAAGATCCCTGCGAAGATGCTTTTGGCGCCCGGCTTGAGATTCAGAACATCGACTGTGCCACACCCCATGGGGAATATCAATGCCAGCAGGATTCCAGGCAGCAGGATCAGCTTGATCAGATCATCTGCATGGAGCTGCAAGGGGTGCTGTTTCATAGATTGTGTATATGAATCGGCCATGGTGCAGAGTATAAGGCGCAAGAGCGACGGGTGCTCATATGCAAAGCGTCAGTCTTAGATTATGTTTCAGCAGGAATCGGCGATCAGCCTGAGGCTGTCGATGCAGGTCTGCATCTCGTCTGCCGTGGTCCCAGGCCCGGGACTGATACGAACTGCGCCTCTGGGTGTCATTGTCTTTTCCAGCGTGCGGTGGGCCTGGGGCGCACAATGAAGCCCCGCCCGGACCAGTATACTGAAACTCGCATCCAGAATAGAAGCGACCTGATGGGGGTCCATTGCTCTGATTCGCAGGCTGATCAGCCCTACACGCTGATCGATGCCAGATGGGCTGAGGATTTCAAACCGGTCGTCATCTTTCAGAGCATCCATGAGCATGCCCACCAGTGCCCGTTCATGGGCGAGTGTGGCTATGGCATGATCTGCTGTGCGTGCCTGCAGGCTTGCCAGGAGACCCGCAGCTCCCAGCGTATTGGGTGTGCCCGGCTCAAAGCGCATGGGCAGGGTTGCGGGCGCGATGGGGTCAAATGAATCAAAGCCCACGCCTCCGAATCGTGTGGGCTGGAGGGGGTCATTGTCGCTGGGCATCTGTCCTACAGCTCTTTGGCCAATACACAGCGCTCCAATCCCCGGTGGCCCGAGCAGAGATTTGTGCCCGGAAAATGCAATCAGATCAATGCCCCAGTCCATAGCCAACTCAACCAGACCAATCGTCTGGGAAGCATCGACGAAAAAGATCGCATCCGGACACGATTGTTTGAGAGCTTCAGCGAGGGCTTTGATGGGCTGAATCATGCCTGTGACATTGCTGGCGTGAGTCACCGCGACCAGACGAACACGATCATCCAGAAGCGGTGTGAGTTGATGCTCTGTGACAATGTCCTGATTATTAATATCAACCAGACGCAGCTCGATGAGTCCCTGTTTTTGTAGCCAGTTCAGCGGGCGCATGACAGCGTTGTGCTCAAGCACACTACAGATGACAACGGGCTTGGGATCGGCTGAACCAAGATTTGTGAACAGGCCTTGCAAAGCCAGATTGCAGGCTTCAGTTGAGCCACTGGTCAGGATGACACGATCCGTCACTTGCAGGTTGACCAGCTTTGCAAGCGATTCTCTAAGTGATGTCAGCGTGCGTGAACTGTTGATTGCGCGCGAGTGCGCTCCTCTGCCGGGTGAACCGATGCCTTGCTCGAGCGCATCAGCGATCGCCAAAGCGACGGCTGGCGGCTTGGGCCAGCTTGTTGCAGCGTTATCCAGATAAATCGGGCTTTTCCCGGGCATGGGCTCGTATCAGCCGCCGCTGGGAGCGTCGGTTTCGGGCGGAGCGTCAGCAGGTGCCTGCTCATCGGTAGCGACATCAGGCTGGGCTGCGTCATTTGCTTCAGCAGGCATGCGATCTGTGTCTGGGAACTCATCTCGAGGCTCAGTATGAGGTGCGGTGTTGGTTGTTGTATCGAGCTTTGGCGGGTTTCCAGATCCTGCTGCGATGATGACACCCATGAATGCCCCAGCGACGAACCCCCCTACCAGACCTGGGACGAAACCTTTAAAAAACACGCTGTTGGATTTTGTTCTGGCTTGTTCGGGTTGATCAGTCATGGTGTAACTCCGCGTTGGTTGCGTGCTGAGCCGAAGCAGCTTGGGCTGAGCTTGACTGAGACACGCTGTTTTCTAAATGGTACCCGGATTCTATCATCTCTTCATGCGAAAAACCCATATTGCGTAAGCAAAGACATCATGCAGGCGTTTTTTGCGATCGGGCGGGTTTTCGCCATAGGCGGTGCTCAGTCGCCATTGCCAGTATCGACTGCTTGGGGAAAAACCCGCAACCCAGCCCAACCTGACAAGCACCCAGCAGGCGCCCACACGATCAATCAGCCAGTTTATCAAGATTTACTCTCCAACGCCTGACTCTGCCACCACTGGATGGTTTCTTTGAGCCCTTCTTCCACACCCACGATGGGCTCGTACCCCACAAGATCACGCGCCCGCGAGATCTCCGCCAGCGAGTGAGGCACATCGCCCGCCCGCACAGTTTCATGCCTGGGTGCGATGTCTGGATGACCCGTCAGCTTGGCGATGATGCCAGCCAGCTCAAGAAGGCTGGTGCGCTGACCTGTGCCGATGTTGACAGCCTGGCCTTGGAAAGGCTCATCAGATGCCCCTGCAAGCAAATTGGCGAGCACCGCGTTTGAAACGAAAGTGAAATCGCGAGTCTGCAAGCCATCGCCAAAGATCACCGGCTGATTTCCCGCGAGCAAGGCATGTGCAAAGGCTGCGACAACCGCGGCATAGGCAGAATCAGCAGGCTGCCTTGGGCCAAAGATATTGAAGTACCGCAGGTTGATGGTGTTCAGGCCATAGGTGCTTGCCCAGGAGCTCAGCAGGTGTTCGCCAGCGATTTTGGACGCTGCGTAAGGCGAAACGGGCATGGGCAAAAGCGATTCGACCTTGGGCAGTTCGGGCGCATCGCCATAGATCGAAGAGGAGGATGAGTTGACCAGGTGCTGGACGCCATGCTCACGAACAGCCTGAAGCACACGAAGGGTGCCCGTGGCGTTGACCTGCCAGGTTCGCTGAGGTTCCTCGACGGATCTTGGGACTGAGCCAAGTGCTGCCAGATGGAAGACGACCGATGCGTTTTGCACAGCATCGTTGAGCGAATCAGGATCAAGGATTGAGCCTTGGACGAACTGCACGCGGGCGGGTTCAAGCTCGATCAGAGATGCGATGTGGTCCAGGGTTGAGTTGGACAGATCATCAATGACAGTGATGGTTGCACCCAGCGCGAGCAGCGCGTCAACAAGGTGCGAACCAATAAACCCAGCGCCGCCTGTCACGCAGACGCGCTGATCACGGTAGATGGGTTCGAGCTTCTGGAACTGGTCAGTGGGGAGCTTCAAGATGCTCAGATGGTAGCGTGATTCGGTGTACCGGGCTGACGGGTCCGCGCATCGGACCAGGACAGGCGGGAACGGAGTTAGCAGCCGATGTCAAAGGCAATGATGAACAGGAAGAAGTCCATGACATCCACGATGCCATCAGCAGACAGATCCGCAGCGGGGTCTGCCAGATCAAAGAGCTCAACAAACCGAAAGAAATCCAGCACATCCACGATGCCATCCGCTGTCAGATCACCCGGGCAGGGAGTACATGAAGAATCAACGATCATGAAACGATCAATCGCAGCTTCGGTGAGCGAGTTGTTGGGCTGATCCGCAGCAGTGAAGCGAACCTGGACCGTCTGTGTGAGTGTAATGAAATCAAGCAGGCGGAACTCTGAAACAGACCAGCCGATTGAGTCGCTGACTCGTTCCAGCTCGATCCATGTCACGCCATTGTTTTCTGATACTTCGACGATGAGTTGATCATCGCCATCGTCATTTGTGAACCAGTGTGCATAGCTGAGCACCGGGTTGGATGTCAGGGAAAGATCAAAGGTGCTGGTTGTCAGGATGGTGGGGCCGCCATCAATGTCGAAATCTCCCGAGGCGTTGTCTGTCAGCCAGCACATGCCCGAGCCGTCGTAGTCAATGATGGGATCACCTCGTCCCTGTCCAACGGGCACGCCGCGCTCAAAGGCACCGGTGATGAGGTTTTGGTTCTGTACCGTCCAGCCCGGATCTGTTTGAAAGTTTTCGTTGACCAGAATTTGGCTCCATGCTGCTGCAGAAGCTGACAACGCGCTGGCAGGTGAACCGTCTGGATATGTATGGAGCTGACCATCGACGCTCTGAATCGAGAAGTAAAACCCAACCGCATCCTGGCATGGGATCTGAGGCACCATGACCTCATACTCATCACCTGAAACCTGCACCATGGGAAGATCAACAAACCCCGTGCCCGTGTCATAATGAAACTTTGCTGTGCTTGCGACTGGCACCGCTCCCCCGCGTTCGGTGATCTGAACACGAATGGGAGTTGGAGCGACCGAGTTGAAGATGGGTGGCAAGCCCGAAGGGAACCAGAACAGCGGGCCACAGTAGGCACATACACCCATAGGGTTTGCCAGTGCATTTTGCAAGCCTGGGTGAGACATTGCTGTGCCTGCGTTTGCATTAAAAATGGAACATCCGCCATGGGTGTGAATACCGATGGCAGCGTCGGTCTTCTGATCAACAATGGGCGAGCCTGAGTTGCCAAAGGTGGTATCAGCCTGATGCTCAACCTTGTTACCTGTCAGGCCTGTGTACGAGCCGGTGTCTGCTTTGAGCGCCTGATTCCAGGCTGGCTCACTGGGAAAGGCCGTTGAACCATACCCTGCCACTGTCACCTGTGATACATTCAAAGCTGCGGGCAAGGCGAGTGTGAACCAGCTTTGCTGCCTTTGGCCGGGGCTTTGTGCGGTGTCAGCGTTGTCAAACACGCCGAAGTATGCCCAGTCATCCCCAGCGCCGTTGCCGTTGTTGGTCTGAAGCGAACTCAGGTCGACGGGGTATTGATCACTTGGCTGGGGGTGCACGATCGTGCCATCGGGCAAGGACATGGGAACATTGAACTCGACCACCTGTGCGCCATTGGCACAGTGTCCTGCGGTAAGCAGACAACGGTTGCAATCGTCAATGAGAAACGCGGTGCATCCTGAAGGCAGAAGTCGGCCTACGCGTGGATCTGAAATCAGAAGCCGATCATCGGTGTTGCCACAGATCGAGCGGTCGGTCGATTGATACTCTGAAGCATACACGCCCATGACCACCACCCGGCTCGGGCTTGAACCCGGATCTGCGATGATCTGCATGAGCACAGCATCGCCATTGAAGTAGGCACTGGTGTTGGCCCACTGCGCCGCTTCTTGCATGGTGAGGCGTTGCACAGCACCGTCTTCCAGTGAGGTGAGCACCAGTTCTGCAGATTCAGACCCAACTTTTCCACCTCCATCGCCCTCAGCCAGTCTGACAGACTCAAACACAAGTCGCACCCAGGCAGCACCTGGCAAACTGACAACACGAGATTCAATTATCTGTCTCCGGGTCTGGTTGTTGCTGATCAACCCCGTATCCAGATGCATCTTGACAAACTGCTGCGCCAGCGGCGAGGGTTGTTCAGCAACTGGCTGAGCAAAGACCGATGCCGACATGAGAAACAGCAACCCCGTTGAGAAATAAGCGCGCACCAACAGATTCATCGCATTCTCCAGACATGCGACTCATCCGATGTACATCGTTGATCGCAGTGAAGCCCCTTTTAGTAAACCGATTGCTACATCGGCTGACCTGTCAGGAGAACGCGAAATATCGTGATTGAAAAGTTAGTTGCAGCCCAGAGAAAAAGCTCCAACAAAACTAAAGAAATCCAGCACATCCACAACCTGGTCTGCGTTCAGATCCGCAAGCGGGTCTTGTGCGTTGAATGCAACAATGAATGCAAAGAAATCCAGCACATCCACCACGCCTTCACCAGTAAAATCAGCTGGACATGCTGTAATTGTCAATAGCTGATTGGAACTGACATTCTGAAGCGTCAGTGTCTGACCCGATGCCCAGGTCACCGCCAGCGTGTCGATCATCGCAGCTGATCCCACTCCAAAGTGAACCAGCAACTCGCTTTGACTCAGATAGTTACAGCCGCCATCGAGATAGCGAACCTGTGTCAGCCCCCCCGCTGTGATCGAAACATGCGTTCCAAATCCATTGGGAGCCAGCCTGGAATCTGTGGATGTATCAAAGCCAAGACGCAGCCAGTTGGCATTTGTCAGCGTCAGATCATTGCGGTAATAAGTCATCGGCTCAGAGTTGGAAAGAATCAGCAGATCCTGATCGCCATCGTTGTCAGCATCAAAGTTGATCAGCCCTCGACCCTGACCCGTGTGCAGGCAACCAACCTGATCGCTGACAAGTGCGAAGGTGCCATCGTTGTTATTGGACCACAACCGTGTCTGGTCGGTCTGGAAGTTTGGCATGGCAAAGCCGTTCGTGGAAGTGATATCAAGATCGCCATCGTTATCCAGGTCCGCAGCGACCGCACCCCATCCCCAGCCTCCATCATTGACGCCAGCCGCTACAGATGTTTCGCTGAAAACCGTACCGTTCTGATTGATGTAAAGCATGTTTCCCGAACCGCTGCCCGTGTCGATATCGATTCGGCTTGAGACATACCAGTCAATGAGACCGTCGTTGTTGAAATCGCCGGTGGTGGTTCCCATGCCGTTGGAATCCAGCCCGACACCCGCAGCAGCCGTGCCATCAGAAAAAGTGCCATCGCCGTTGTTGATGAGGAAAAGGGAGGTATAAAAGTCTGAGACCCAGAGCAGTTCGGGGTATCGATCACCATTGGTATCGGTGAATCGAGGCGCAAAGCCACGAGCGGTTGTCATGTCTGCGAGTATGGCGGTGGCTGTGACATTGGTAAAGGTTTCGTCGCCGTTGTTCTGGAACAGGACATTGCCCTGACTGAAAGTACCATTCCAACCGGCAACCGCGAGATCCAGATCGCCATCCAGATCGTAATCACCAAAGGCTGCTCCAAAGGCGTCTGTCTCAGTCGGGCTTGTCCACTGCACGCCTGCTGCTGCAGCGACATCAGTAAAGGTGCCATCGCCGTTGTTCTTGTAAAGGAGCATGTGCCCTGGAGCTGCACCAGCAAGTGGTCCAAACGATGTGACATAAATATCAAGCCAGCCATCGTTGTTGTAATCACCGACCGCAGCACCGGAACCTCTGTGGATCAGATCCACACCCCATGCAGCAGAGGCTTCGGTGAAGTTGCCAGTACCATCGTTGATGTACAGTTGATCGGGGCCGCCAACGCCGCCCAGCATGAACACATCCTGGCTACCATCATTATTGAAATCCCCTACCGCCCCGCCAGCGGTCATGAACTCCATATTCACGATGCCCAGCGAGTTGTGACCTCCGGTCAGACCTGAGACTCCTGAGGCATCAACCAAGTTCCAGGTTTGTGCCTGACTGCAGGCTGCTGACCAGACCATGGCTGCACACAACATGTACCCTTGAAGCGTATTGCGTCTCATCTGAGTTCTCTCCTCAATTTCATCTCGTCTGCATCCAGAACCAGATAACAGATCATAACTGATCCGGGCTCAACTCAGCATACTTTTTTTACAAGTCTGATAATCTATTTTGGGATCGGACCTGAGCGTGCCCACGATCATTCCATCGCCCATTTTGCCCTGCTCATTCCCTTGGAACATCAAAAATAATTGCCCTTGGTTCACTCTGAAAGGCTTGCCATGATTTCAGAGCGGCATCAACCAAGAACCAGTGTCTGACACGGGATCATCGCACGCACCTCTATACCCTTTGGGGCAAAGGCTGAGATATCCTGGGCAAGCACAGGCCAGGTCTTGTAATGAATCGGTATCACAACAGGAGCCCCGATGAGCTCAGCTGCCTTTGATCCAAGCTCTGGACCCATGGTAAATCGATCACCAACCGGAATCATGGCAACATCAGGCTTGTAAATCTCGCCAATGAGCTTCATGTCAGAGAATAGCGCAGTATCGCCACAGTGATATACCGTCACCCCGGCCTCGGCAAAGTGTGCCACCACGCCACAAGGCATACCCATGTAGCGCCCTTCATAACTCGATGAGTGAATCGCCTGAGTGAATGCAACATAACCAAACGGCGTAGCGATCTTCCCGCCCGGATTGCCGGGCTCGACCTTTCCAACACCCTGGGATGACAGGTATTCACAAATCTCAAATGCTGCGTACACCGTGGCGTCACACGCTTTTGCAATTGCAGGTGTATCACCCAAGTGGTCCGCGTGCCCATGTGTCAATGCAATGGAATCAACACGGATATCGTCTGGCTCAAGCGTTGCAACAGGATTGCCGGTAAGAAATGGATCGATCGCAAGCCGATGCATGCCTGCATCAATCACAAACCCGGAATGACCCAGAAATGTAATATCGACTGTCATGATAAACCCTCCTGAAATGAACTGATAATCAACTCTGACGCTCATCATACGCTGGTTTGTACCGAACGCACACCAATGCAGCATCTTCATAGCATGCAATAAAAAACCCGCCCAAATACTGGGGCGGGTGTGTGAACAGTTCGCAAATTGTCCGGTAGAATCAGCAGCCGTTGTTGAATCGCACAACAAAGGCGAAGAAGTCCAGCACATCAATGAAACCATCGCCGTTGATATCCGCTTCTGGATCATTGGCAGCAAACAAACTGACAAACTCAAAGAAATCCAGCACATCGATGGCACAGTCTGCGTTCAAGTCTCCCTTGCACGCTGCGACCAGTTGTACCTGGTTGTTGTTGTAAACCACACGGAACTTGAAATCCGGCCCAATTGAAGGCGAGATAACAGATGAAAAAGTTCCTGTAATCGAGTTGGCTGAGATAATCGTGAACGAATCGCACTGACCTGGTACAAAGCCGTTGAACAACGAAATGTTCAAGGCACCATCCAGCGTAATGTCTGCCGTACCTGTGATGCGATCAAACTCACTAACCAACAACCCTCCGATTTCGACTGCGTACTGAGAGGTCGGCTCCATCAACATGGATCCCAAAACATGAATGTTGCTCGATGAGCTTCCTGCGATGTTGCCTGGTGCGATAGTCCCCTGACTGATGAATGAACCCGTGAGCTTACCATGACCGGCGAGCGTGATGTCAGGACCAAAGGTCCCTGTCATGTCCACTGCGGTAGAGATAAAGGCATCATTGCTATCACTCCCAACCTGGTTGAGGCTTACAGAACCAGTGCCTCCAATGGTCGTGTTGGCATCAAAGCGAAGGTTTGCATTCCACCCGTCGCCAAGGGTGTTAATGATCAGATCGCCATTGTTGGTGATGTCCCCTGTCAACGCCATGGTGCCGTTGCCACGAATGCCGTTGGTTCCGGTCATGGTTGTGCCGGAAACAAATGCCTCACCACCCCAGACGATATCGACTTGGCCGCTGTTGATGCCATCGAAGAATCCACCGGTATAGGTTCCATTGCCAAGGCCAACGAAACCTCCATCACCACGCATTGTACCGCCAGGGGTTTGATCTACAGTGCCTGTAATGACGAGATCCGTCGCTGGGATATTGCCAAGGATTGTGCCGATGTTGACAAAGTCGCCATCCATTCGACCCCGCCCCATGATCGTATGGCTCGCGCCATTGGTTCCAACAACCCCAACATCAGTGAAGATCCTTGAATCAAAGCTGTCGCCGAGTTGTTGATTAAGAATTATCGAGCCTGTGCCATCGATGGTGGCATTCGCACTAAAGCCAAGCCCGGAGTTCCAGCCGTCGCCAGCGAGGTTGACGGTCACGGAACCGTTGTTTGTCATGCCTCCGATGCCAATTTTCATGGTGCCAGTCCCTCTGACACCCGCAGCTCCCACATTTGTCACGCTCTGGATTGTGGCGGTACCTCCGTGAGCGACTTCAACCCTGCCGCCGTTGATGCCATCAAATGTGCCGCCGGTTACGGTCACATTCCCCAGTGCCACTGCACCAGCATCGCCACGCATTGTGCCACCAAGGGTTTGATCAACGGTGCCTGTCATGACCAAGTCGCCTGTTGCGATATTGCCAAGGATTGTGCCGATATTAACGAAGTCGCCATCCATTCGACCCCTACCCATGATCGTATGACCCGCTCCATTGGTTCCAACAATTCCAGCATCAGTGAAGATCCTTGCATCAAAGCTGTCGCCGAGTTGTTGATTAAGAACTATCGAGCCTGTGCCATCGATGGTGGCATCAGCACTAAATCCAAGCCCGGAGTTCCAGCCGTCGCCAGTGAGGTTTACGGTCACGGTACCGTTGTTTGTCATGCCACCGGCATCAATTTTCATGGTGCCAGTCCCTCTGACACCCGCAGCTCCCACATTTGTCACACTCTGGATTGTTGCCGTTGCTGCGTGAGACACCTCAACTCTGCCGCCGTTGATCCCATCAAATGTGCCGCCGGTCACAGTCACATTTCCCAGTGCCACAGCACCAGTATCGCCTTGCATAGTGCCGCCTGCTGACTGATCCACCGAACCAAAAACATGAATACTCAAATCCAGTTGATCAGCAAGAATCAAGCCGTTGTGTACAAAGGTGCCATCAACGCGCCCTCGGCCCGAAATGACCTGCCCAGATCCAATCGTTCCAGTGATGCCTGTATTCGTGGAAAGAATTGCATCAAAAGAGTCTGAACTCGTCTGATTGAGTACGACTGATCCAGTGCCATCGATGGTCGCATCTGCATCAAAGCGAAGCGAAGAGTTAAAGCCACTCCCCGTAGTATTCACAGTAACTGTGCCATTGTTTGTCAACCCGCCAGTACCAACTGCCATGACACCTGAATCCCGGACACCAGCAGCCCCCACATTTGTGACACTCTGAATTGTTGCCGTCGTTGCGTGATTAACTTCAACCATGCCACTATTCAATGTGCCCATCATCCCGCCAGAGATCGTCACATTCTGCAAAGCCAGTGTTGCTGCATCAGCCCCAATAACACCCCCCGGTGCCTGGCTGATTGTGCCGACCAGATCCAGTGAATGTAATGCATCATCAGCGGTGATGTTGCCGTTGTTGACAAAGTCACCCGTCATCAATCCGCTGCCATGAACCAGCTGATTTTGTCCAATGGTTCCAACAACTCCGAGCGTTGTTGAGATTGTTGCATCAAAGTTGTCGCTTGTCCCTTGAATCAGCAGGATATCGCCGCCGCCAGCGATAGTGGCATCTGAGTCAAAATTCAGAAAAGAGTTAAAGCCGCTTGCGTCCGGGTTGATTGTGATCGTACCTGCATTTGCGATACCGGGGTTTGCAACAGACATGGTGTTGTTGGTACTGACCTTGATCTGCCCCTGCAGTTGCACGCTGGAAAGTACGGTGCCATTGCCAACGGTCGCAGCAGCACCTGTGTTTATGCCCTCGATCAATCCGCCTGTGATGACAACATCACGCATCCCGAGAACAGCACCATCGCCACGAAGAACGCCAGTGAGTCCCTGCGAGATTGTGCCTCTCACTTCCAGCGATTGCGCCGGGTCATTGGCCAGAATCAGGCCATCGTTGTTGACAAGGCCATCGATGATGCCTGACCCCATAATCGTGTGCGACTGCCCGTGTGTCAAAGGCACCAGCCCCGTCTGCGAAACGCGTGCATCAAAGGAATCGCTGGTACCTTGTCGCAGTTCAACAATGCCCGTGCCGTCCAGAGTTCCGCCTTCAAAAAACGAAAGCCTGCTGTTGAATCCTGATGACAAATTATTGACAACGATCAGCCCGTTGTTGCTCACCCCAGTTGCTCCAACACTCAGAGTTAGGTTTGTTGATACATTCAAAACCGCATCAGGATTTAAAAGTTGGAGTGAATCAATTGTTGGATTCACATTCAGTGTCACGGTGTACAGCCCTGCAAGACCAAGCACCGCAGACTCGCCAGCAAGATCAGGCACATTCATCGGCGACCAGTTCGCAGCATCGCCCCACAAACCATCCGCTACAGATGCCCAACTCATCACCTGCGCCTGCACAGACCCAGCCAAACCCGCAACCGCGAGCAACGCGCATACACTTCTCTTCATCATGGCCTGATTCCCTTTTTCCCTGTACCTCAACTCAACATCAGATGCACGATCAAAGTATCGTGATCCTGCAAGTTTACAAAGAAATCTACGAAAAACAATACCATCATGTATCTTTGTCTGGACCGATAACTCCGTCCAAGCCCATTCTGGTTTAAACCAGTAAACAACGGCTGTGAAAAACACGCGGAATCAACCAGACCCTAACCCTGTGTCAGACCGCAATTGCCCTCATGGTCAACCCATGTGCAGACAAAATCAGCCCAGCTTGGGTTTTCAGGCCCGTGTCAGTCTGAGTCTTCATTCGCAGCTGGTTTAACAACCACGCGAACGCTCGACTCAGGTGTGAAATACCTTGCAAATGCGTCCTGGATCTGCTCGACGGTAAAGCTTTCGTACTGTTCTGGAGCATTTGCGATGTCATCCAGCTGACGACCACGATAGGTCATTTCAGAAATTTGACCCGACCAGAACCGGGGCTGAATCATCCGCTCTGCAAGATCGTTGGCGACCTGCCCCTTGGCAACATCCAGCTCTTCCTGGCTGGGGCCTGATTTTTTGAACTCCTCCATAATGCCCGAGAGCATGGTCACCAGTTCGCCAGTCTTTGCAGGGTCGGTAGGTCCAGCAGCGTACACCAGGCCATAACCGGGATAAACCAGTGAAGGCGATGACTGAATCCGCGGGCTGTACATAAGCTGGGCACCTTCGCGCACCTGCTCAATCAGTCTTGTCTGCAAGATGCGTGTTGCCATCGACAGCAGTCTTGCATCTTCAACATCACGAGCATCCGCCCCAAAGAACCCGACAAATGCAATTGCAACGGGAGTTTGAGTACTGATCTCTTTTTCGCTCGTCAGAGGGCCGACAGGCCTTTGAATCACACGCAGGCTATCAAAGGTTGTGTCCGAGATCCGTTCGCGGCTGGGCAATGACCCCAGGTACACCCGCACCAGTTCCAGAGCCTGATCCTGCTGGATATCACCCACAATGGTGACTTCCATCGGAGCAGTACGCACATTTGCAAGTAACCAGTCCTGAGCCTGAGATCGTGTGAGCCTTTGCACATCTTCAATCTCCAGAGGCCGATTGCGATGCTCGTTTTCAGGCATGATTGTGTTGATCAAGACCTCGCTGAACGCCTGGGAGGGGTTCATGTCCCGCCCTTCGACCATCTGGATCTGCTCTTGTTGCCACTGAGTAAAACCTGCCTCTTCGACAACCGGATCAGTCAACAGCAGGTGGGCCAACTGGAGCCCTGTTTCAAAGTCGTCCGGGTTTCCTGCAATTCTCAAATTGAGGGTGTCCTCACCAGATGAGCCTCCGACCTGGGCTTTTTTACCCGTCATCAGGTCGCGGATGTTGGTCGAGCTCAGTGTGCTGGTTGCCCTGCGGTCAAATGCGATGGCTGCCGCCCGCGTGATACCTCGATTGTCAGCTCCTTCCAGAAGCTCCCCGCCTGCCAATGTGATCGAGATCGTCGCCTGGTGTTCACGCTCATCCATGTAGCGATAGTGAACCCGCACGCCATTGCTCAGCCATGCACTCCATACACCCGTGGGCTCATGCTTGGATACTTCAACATACTCACCGGGCTTTGGTGTGCTCGACATGAGCGTTTCGGGTCTGTCTTCCTGAGCTTCAGCCTCTGGCTCAACCTCAAACGCTTTGCGGCCAAACGCCAGCAACTCGTCCTCTGAAGGTACCGCTTCTGATGAAGGAAGCTCCAGAACGAACGCCACCGCAGATGGGTCCAGCAGTTCCTTGAGTCTGGTTGAGACTTCAGAAACACTGATGCCAGGCAGCAGATCCTTGACCAACTCCAGCTGATCTTCAGCTGAAACAATGGTCTGTCCATTTGCGATGGCACTGTTGTATCTGCGAATCAAAGCCTGGGCAGGCAGCGTGAGTTCAACCTTCACAGCTTGCTCAGCGCCTGACAGAACCATCACCCGCCCGTCATCGAGTTCCTGCTCACTCACGCCGTGCAGCCTGACTCTTTGAACCTCGATCGCCATGTCGCCCAGCATGTCGCGCCAGTTTTCAGGCTCGCCTTGCACCTGAATCTGTGAAACAAACAATGCTTTAAAAAGATCCGCTGCAAAGGCAAATCCATTGAGGAAGGAAACCTCGCCACTGGCAACCTTGGCACCCAGCCTGCGGTTGAAAACCATGGTTGCAAGCCTTTGAATCAGGTCGTTGCGCATGGTGTCGCGTGTCGTCACGGGCTCGCCATATTCTGAGATCCTCAACACCGATACCGAAGCCTGCGTCAACTCTTCATCATCAATCACAATCGCAAACGATGCTTCATAAGGCTTGATCCCCACATCCTGATGCTGAGGCTTGGGTGCTCCCTCAGCCCCGCCAAAGGCTGCCTTGATCCGCTCAACGACAACCTCTGAATCCATATCCCCCACAATGATGACCGTCATGTTTTCTGGTGTATACCAGTGATTGTAATAATCAAGAAAATCCTCACGCTTCACACCCTGAATCGTCTCCTCGGTTCCAATGGGAAGCCGTTGACCAAAGATCGAACCAGGCGCGATTCGTTCAAAGAGTTCGTTTTGAATCCGCTGCTGGGCACCTGCGCGTGTTCGTTTTTCTTCAAGGATAATCTGTCGTTCTGAGTCGATTTCTTCAGGAAGCAGGCTGAGCCTGAACGCCACATCCGAGAAAAATATCAACCCCTTGTCGAGCGTCTGAACCTTGTTGTCAGGCAGGTCCAGCGTGTAGGTTGTCTGGTCAAAGCTGGTAAAGGCGTTCTGGTGCTGACCGAATGTCAGACCCATTTCCTGGAAGAACTGAATCACCGAGCCAGGTGAAAAGTTCTCTGAGCCGTTGAAGGCCATGTGCTCCAGATAATGGGCGATGCCGCGCTGGCGATCGGTCTCGTTGAGCGAACCCGAGTCCACATGCAGATAAACCGACACCCGCTCAGGCGGGTTGGCATGCTCCAGCACCAGATACGAGACGCCGTTGCTGAGCGTACCCGTGACCAGCCTTGAATCCTGAGGCAGTGTGTCATCAGCCATGACTGGCCCCCCCACTCCCACCATTGCCAATACCAGCGCGAATGCTCGCAACATGCGTCAATCTCCTGTCAAACAAAACAAACACGGCTACAACCTTGTGCAGCTCCACTTTCCCACCCCCTGAATCACCGTATACCGATATAACGCTCACCGGTTGGCTGCGCCTGGATCTCGCATGTACAAATGCAACGCCATGGATCCATATGCATGAGTCTCAGGCCCAATCGCACCTTCCACTTCAAGATCCACAGGCGTATGAACCGTCTCGGTCGTTGAGTCATCGAGCTGATTCTCCTGCACCGTAAACGCAGGCCAAGGCGTGCGTAAAATCCCATAGCCAGTTTCATCCAGCAGCTCGATCAGTCTGGAAAACTGCTTCAAGACCCTCTTGCAGCTTTCCTCGTTGCGAATCATCGCATAAGGCGGGTCAATCATGACAAGGTGGACAGGCTGGGGACACCGCGCAATCGCAGCGGGTCCAAGGGCATCAGCTCGAACGATCGTGCAGCGATCTTCAACGCCCAGCAACTCAATGTTCTTTTCAAGCAGCTGGATAATCGAACGATCCATCTCTACGAACACACACGAGCTGGCTCCCCGGCTGATCGCTTCGAGTCCAAACGAGCCGACGCCTGAAAAGACATCGACCACCGCCTGCTCCTCGGTGTGCCCGCGCATGAGATTAAAAAGTGCCTGACGAATGCGATCCGGCATCGGCCGTGTCCTGGTTGCATCGCCCGGGGTATGCAACTTCCTGCGTTTAAGTTCACCGCCAATGATTCGTAGCATCGGGCCAGCAAAGGCACCCAGATGCCCTCAGTCAAGGAAAAAACGACGCTGAGCCCCGGTTCTCACTGGTTTCTGAGCAGGTGTAGTAAGCAATTTGCCAACTGCGAACGCAAAGGAGCGCTCTTCAGTTCTAACGAACAGCGACCGTAAGGGAACGATTGGCTTGGGTCAAAACTCAAAGAGCGCTCCCTTACGGTCGCGGCTCGTTAGATCTTTGACTCCGTGCAACCCTGCTTCAGTGATCGAGAATATCGACCTGATATCGCATGAATGGAGGCACCTCAAGCCCCGTCAGAACCTCCCAGAACGACTCGGCAAACCCGTCATCAGCCCATGATCGAAACTGACCCGCTGACTCGTTGGCATACGCCTGAAGCGAAACTCCGCCTACAAAAACCGCTCGATGGATCAACAGCAGATCATCGCTGGCGTACTCAGCTTCAGCTGCCACACCCGCGAGTGTATCGACCAGTCGACCAAACAATGCCTTGTCGTGCTCCAGCAGCACATCCGCATCGTGCCAGATGTAATACCGGAATCGACTTGCCCGCTTGCCAGGCAAGACCTGCCTTGACCGGACCAGATCAGTCACGCCATCGGGGCCATCGATCTGCCTGCGAAGAGCCGGACCGGGAATCGCCCTTTCCAGTTGATGGCAGAAATCTTCCAGATTGGTAATAAATCGCCCATAAAACGAACACACTTCGGTGTCTCGCTGGGACTCAAGGAACTGGCTCAGCGAGACTGCAAAGTGCAGCCGATGCTCAGACCGGTCACTCCAGGCAACCATGTGGTGCTCATCGAGCAGCTGCGTCACATCAGGCTGCCAGTCCATGGCACGAAAGGGCGTGTTGTTCTGTCGGGTTAGCGCACTCATTGACCCCACGCCTCTCGCCCACACGAGAGACGCCTCATTCCCGCCCGGGATAGACCATAATCCTGCTGCCTGTAGCTACAACACCACAGTGCCTTTCAAACTGATTCCACCTCCAATATGACTCAACTTTGGCCAGTTGGCCAGAGTTCCATCCCCTTCTTTCATAAAAAACGGAACCATCCATACACACAACTCATTTTAACACCCAATCAAAAGCCAATCGTAGCCATTTTCATCCCCGGGCGAACCCCAGGCTCAGCCTGAGCGTCTTATGAACCCATGCCTGGCTCACATGATTATCAGATCCTCCGCTTCGGCACTCTTGTGGCTTTGTTGATCACTCTTTTTATTGCTGGCTGTGGCAAAGGCTCTGATCAGATACTCAGTGATCTGGCAGCTCAGGCCGTTGTGAGTCGTCCAGCTGCCGCCAGCGCCATGGTCAAGGCTCAGGCTGAAGGGTCGATCAAGTTTTCCGAGGCGATGGATCTGGCCTTTGAAAAACTCGAAGCTGGCGAGGATGCCACAGCCTTCTGCGGTGCAGTGCTCGACTTTGGTTATCAGATCCGCAATGACCTCCCACAGAGTGGCGAGTTCCTGATCTTTTACCGCAGGATGGGCCAACTGGCAGCACGGAGTGCCCAACTCGCCTACGAAAAGGGTCGCCTGAACGAAGCACGGTCCCTGGTCCTGGCAGGTCCAAAACGCTGGCAGGATGAATCCTACTGGCGGGCCTATCCCAACCACGACGCACTTGCATCGATCATCCTGTTTCAGACTGGCGAGCACAGAGAAGCCATCGGCAGACTTCAAGAGCGGGTCATTCCCGCACCCATCGTGCTGGAAACACTCGACAAACTCCGCTCTGCGCCCAGAAAACCTGCAAAAAATGTAAAAGATCCGGGCTGATCACACAAACGAGCCGCGACCGTCAGCAGGAATCGTAGTAAGTCTCAGGAAAAGACCACTCCCTTTCCGTCGCGGCTCGTTAAATCTTTCAGACACGACCCTGGTCCGTTTGTGTCACGCCCAGTTCTTCTTCCGCGACATCGGCTTCACGGACATCACCGGGATTGCTCGCCACGGGTCGATGCTCGATGCTCGATGCCGCAGTGGTCTTTTTAAGCCTCTTTTCGCCTGATCCCGCGACGGTTGGGCGATCGTGCTCCGCAGCCTCTCTGCCATCTTCAGTTGTCTTGTAAACAATCCCGATGGTCTGCTCAGGCTCATCCAGGAACAGGCGATTGATCAACTCGACACCCTGCATCAGTGTGTGATCGGTGTTGGCAACCTCGTATTTCCACATGCCGAATCGGCCCCGGCTAAAGATCCCGCGTTCTTCAAGCCACGGAATGATCTTGCTGAGAATCTCATCGCGATCAACGCTCGGCGTGGGGTATGAATAGTCCGCATGAAACACCCAGGTGCTCACAATGTCATCGCGCTCGCCTTGCTCTAACAACCCGGCATTCTCCAATCCCTCGATTGTTTTTTCAACAATCGTCTGGCCATCGACATGCTTGTGATCCGAGTAACTCGTCTCGCACAATAGCGAATAGTGCGTGTCTTTATCAGGCGTCATGTTTGGCGAGTAGTTGCTCAGATAAGTCACCCGATAGAACGGGCAGTTGTCCTCGGGGAAATACATCCAGCACTTGGTGCTCGGGCATGGCCTCTTGATCCCGATCCCCACCATGTACCCGCCCGAATGAAGGAGCTGCCCGCTGGCCTTGCGAATGTCATCAGGCACATCACCCGTTAGTACATGCTGACACAAAATGTCCAGAGGCATCGCGGTAAGTAGTGAGTCGTACTTGTCCGTTGAGCCATCAGAAAATGTCACGACCTTCTGATCAACATCGATCTTCTCTGCACGCTTTTGGAGTGTGTAGTTACCTTCAAGAACCGGACCAAAGCGACGATAGAACTCGCCGGTGCCTCCGAAAAGCGGGAACTTGAACATGTTGTTCGGCCCCCATCCAAAATCGTCCTGCTCCAAAACCACATTCCGCAGCGCACGATCAAAATCGATCATCGCAACACGCTCGCCGATCCATTGCTTGTTCATCCGCTCAGGCTCATAAGCCCAGACCTTGTAGTTGTAAGGCTTCATGAAATATTTGGCGATCCCTTCACCAAACACAGCATCAATAAACTCGCCAAAGTTGTTCGCCAGACTGGGTGAAGCGATCGTCCCCTGACCCGTTTGCGCCTTGATAAGGCCACTAAGACACTCGTAAGCAACATCTTTGGGAAGATAACGCACATTGTTCTGAAAGGGGTAAGGCACCCATCGGTCACACATCCGCACCCACGACTCGCGTTCGTTAAGTGAAAAATCCTCGCCCATCAGATGCTCGAACACTTTGTCGTAATAGGCATAGTGGCTGAACATCACATGCCCGCCAATATCCCAAGTAAACCCATGGTCGTCTTCAAAACTCGCTGCCAGCCCACCTAGATAAGGGTGCCTGTCATACATGTGAAAGTTGCGATGGCCCAGTTCAACCAGTCGATACCCGGCGCCCAGCCCTGTAGGCCCTGCACCCAGAATCACCACGCGATGATCGGTGTTTGCTTGTTCCTGCTGTGAAGATGTCTTGTCACTCATGGGCATCGATCGGCTGGGCCGCTCCTGATACATAATGGTTCTAAACCCTCTTGGGGCAGATCATAGCGACACGATGCAAGCGGAGTCATCACTTCTCCAAAACCACTTCCAGGCCCCATAATTCGCAATAAAATAGAAAAATGTGTGATATTGAACCCTGTTGACACAGAATGTCTTGCGTTCTTAGGGCATAGACCCTAACTGAAAACAATCTGTTCAATACTACCTCAATCAGGGCCGAAACTGTGTTAGAAAGAAGAAAAGAGGATGGATCGGTAATCGCCTGTTCAGGGTTCTGATTCAAAGCTAAAACCCACACCACCCATTAAAACGGGAAGTGTTCAAGTCAGCACTTTTGGTGCTTTATGCGCCAATCACATTCGCGGGGATTCACATGCGCACCAGATATCAATGCTCCAAGCTCAGCACTGAATCTGACTGTGGGCTGACAAGGGACTGTCAGCTTCCGCTGAAAAGGAGTATGGATACATGAATACCCTGGTTCCTTCCAGCCTGGCACTTTTGCGCGCCACTCAAATGTGCGCAACCACCTGTCAACTGCCTGCGGTTCCCACACTCGACTGGTGTGACAAGGCAGCACTGTGCCTGACTGATCTTTCACAAAATCTCACCGTCAGTGTCTCACTGGTCACCATCGACCCCTCAGGTCGCATCAAAGACCACGAACTGACCGGTGTAGCACGGAAACAGGACGCCATCAATCTCATCAGCCGAACCCTGCCAAACTCTCAGCAGGATGAAGTCCTGTGCGACCCTTCGCTCAAAGAGCAAAGACGCAAGTTTGAACGCGCCAAACAGTGCGACTTGATACCAGGCACATTGTCAATCCCACTTGAAGGCTTGTGCCAGTTGCACGATCACAAAAGAGGAATAGTCGGGATTATCCCTCTGCCTGACACTCGCCCGGGCCGAGTGCTCTGGACCCGCCTGACAACCACGCTCCATTCTCAGAACCTTACCCAGATGGACGCTTCGGTCTTCCAGGCTGTCCACACGCACATGGCTTTGCGTGCAAGACTCGCAATGGGCACAAAGCCGATGAACGCGGGCCAGTTCCTGACTCTCCGGGAACAGGAAGTGCTCGATTACCTGACTTTAGGCTGGTCTGTCAAGAACATTGCCCAGAAGATCGACAGAAGCCCGCACACTGTGCACGATCATGTCAAATCGCTGCACCGCAAGCTTAATGCTTCCAGCCGAGGACAACTCATCGCGCTTGCCTTAGGCCACCTGCAACCCCCCAACCCCCCTTCCCCGGATGGTCCAGACAATGACGGGCTTGATCGCTCGTCTCAACTTGAAGTTTCAGATTGTTTATCCTGACCATTGAGCCTGCGCCGGATCTGTTCAACCAGCCGGGCTGCCAACTTGGGATCCTTTGTCCGCGACACGGTGTACACAGGCTGCATACGCCTGCGAATCAGTTCCGGATCTCTGGCGTGTGAAGACCTTGATAATGCACCTGTTGCAATGCGAAGCCCTGGCTGATAAAGCCTCTGCACCACCACCCCCACGCGAACCACAAGCTCTCCCTCAGCACTGAGGCTCGACCCGCCATCAGCACGCTCAAAGGTGACACGCACCACTCGTTGCTGACGATGCAGCAAGTCCTCAGCCTCTTGAGAAAAACTGGACTGATCGACATCCCAAGGCGTCGCCAACCCCGCAGAACGATGTGCTGAACTCACAATCACACCCTCAGCCGCGTCCACACGATTCAACTCAAAGCGATTGTCCCGAAGCACCATGCGAGCGGTGTCAAACGCCTCAGCATAGCGAGCACTCGAAATCGTCAAAGGCGAGCTGTCTGGCGTCTGGGCACAGCCACCAAGCATCAGCACGATCAACATCAACACACTCATTCGATCCATGACTACACCTTATCACACTCAGACTCAATCCGCACGCGATCCCCAGCTCATCGCCGCTGCAGCATCCTCAATAAACGCCCATGCTGAATGAACATGCCTTTGCTCAGTCCGGGTTGCTCCAATGGCCATTCTGAGAAACAGCCGACCTTTGCTGGGTCCAAAGTCCAGAACGCCATGGGTCAAAAACAGCCTGCCACTTTCATTCAGCGTTGCCAGAAGCGCTTCATTGCGTCGATTGATCATCCTGATCGTCTCGCCTTTGTCTGGCTTGAGCGAAAAGCACACCAGATTGCAGGTACGCGTTGCCATCATCTCAAACCGAGAAGATGCCCGGATTTCTGACTCTACAGCTTCAGCAAGTTTCATGTGTTCTTGAATGTGTGCCTTGAGACCTTGCTGACCATAATGCCGAAGCACCAGCCAGAGCTTAAGCGCCCGGAACCTGCGACCCAGCGGGATTTGCCAGTCCCTGTAATCGATCACGCCCTGAGTCTGGGTGGGCTTGTTCTTGAGATATTCAGGGTTCACGCTGAGCGATGCATTGAGAGCCAGCCGATCCCGGGTCCAGAAACAGTCACAATCAAAGTTGGTCAGCAGCCACTTGTGCGGATTGAAACAAATCGAATCCGCGTGCTCAACCCCTTCAAGAAAATGCACATATTCAGGGCAGATGCACGCTGCACCCAGATGAGCTGCATCAACATGCAACCAGCCCCCCGCATCAGCAAACCCTGCAACTTGTAATACATGGGCAATCTCTTTGAGCGGGTCCACAGCTGTGGTCGCTGTGGTTCCCACTGTCGCGCAGACAAGCGCTGGCATCAAACCCGCCTGCTGATCCGTGCGAATCGCTCGGCCAAGTTCATCTGGCTTCATCCGCCCCTCGTCATCAACTGCAATCAGTTGCAGCGCTGAATCACCAAGTCCTGCAATGCGGACAGCCTTGGTCAGCGATGCGTGCGCCTGGGTAGACACATACACACGCAAGCCTTCATGCCTTTGGACACGATGCCTGGCCGCCACCAGTGCCAGCAACGCCGATTCGCTGGCTGTCCCCTGAATCACCCCCCCACCCCCCCCTCCCCCACCACAGTCCACCCCTCCCCCATTTCCGTCATCTGAAAAGAGCAGTCCTTCGTCCAGCCCGATGGCTTTGCCAAGCCAGTTCATGACACGCATTTCCAGTTCTGTTGCAGCTGGGCTTGTCGCCCACAACATGCCATTGACATTCAAGCCTGCAGAAAGAATCTCGCCGATAATCGCTGGACCGGATGCGTTGGCCGGAAAATAGCCAAAAAAGTTGGGTGATTGCCAATTTGTGAGCGCAGGCACGATCAACTGGTCAAGCTCGTGGGCAAGGCCATCCCATTGCGACTCGTCCATGCCTTGCTCGGGCATGACCTTTTCTAGCTGACCCAAAAGCCAGCCCGGGGCAATTTCTGACTGCACCGGCAGCGATTCTACTTTTTCAAGGTAATCCGCGATCCAGTCCACAGCCTCATGTGCCCTGGCACGAAATGCTGCATGAGCCATGTGCTTCTGGCGTATCTCTGATGGCGAATCATGGCTTTGCATACCCAAAGATATGCTCGCCAGAGCAGGGTCTGGAGCCAGGGCTGGGTGGATTATTTGGCCAGATTCCCATCGGTTGCAAAAAAAGGCTTGCATTGCAACACCGGGATGTGGTATAAAAGGCAGGCAGCATTGGAGGCTGTGTGCAGATGGTTATGAGGGTTTCATCCTGAGCTATCTGTAAAAACTTGCGCGAGCTGCGGAGGTGGTCCTCAGCGAGCCTGACACCGGTAGCAACTCATATGCATGCATATGAGTTGCGGTTGCGGTGTGCAAACAGGTTCTCGTTGAGGAGATTCGTGGTTTTCGAAGAACAGGGAGGGGATTGGGAGGGGGCGAGGGTTGATCAGGGGTGATCAACTCGGGAAGTTTTGTGGGTATGGCACCGGGTCTCGTGGGAGGTGCAAGATGGTGAGTTTTGTAGCACAGATACCGCTGATGAAAAGGTCCATGACCTTCTTGCCAGCGGTATCTCTGTGCGCCATGCACCATGAATCAACTGGATATTCAAGGGTGTTTGTTCAAAATCCTGCAGGGCCGTAGAGATGCAAGCGTGCGTGCTATGACACCTGCTTTTGAAAGGATTGTGTTTTCGTTTGTTATTTTGATGTTACAACGCGATGAGCTGAGAAAAAAGTTTGTATCTGTTCATCGTGGTTATGGAGAGTTAGAGAAAAGATGTGGACCGCGTTCTGCGCGGGGTAATTTTTTGTAGCAGGCTGCGCGGAGCAGCCAGCCCCAATCAGATCGATCGGTCGAGACTCGTGGGGAGTACTCGTCGTGAAGAAAACTTATGGATCGTTGTGCGTTGTTTCTTTTAGTACGCTGGCCTGTCTGTCGCTTTCAGTTCATGCACAGACACTTTCGTTTACAGATGTCACCGTCTCGTCGGGTGTTGAAACCTGGCAGCAGATGCCTGCCGACACCCCCATGGCCATCATGGTCGCAGGTGGAGCCAGTGGCGATTTCAACAACGATGGCTGGCAGGATCTGTTTATTATCTCCGGTGGATTGATCCCGGACAAACTCTACATCAACAACCATGATGGCACTTTTACAGATCAGGCTGCCCAATGGGGGCTGGGCACACCTCACCGAGGCATGGGCGCTTCTGTTGCAGATTTCAACAATGACGGCTGGCTCGATATCTATCTCACCAGTCAGGGCAACTCTGATCAAAATCCCGCCTCTGGCGTTCACCGCCTGTACAAAAATAATGGCAATGGAACATTCACCGATATCGCTGTAGCTGCAGGGGTCAACTACTGCTCAGCGAATCCCGATGGCTTTGGCAGTGCTTGGGGCGATTATGACCTCGATGGCGATCTGGACCTCTTCGTCACTACATACTCCGGCCAAAATCAGGGCAACAGACTCTTCCAGAACAACAACGATGAGACCTTTACCGATATCACCGTGTCCAGCGGCCTGGACAGCATGATCCCCACCAACATGTCCGGCTTTGTACCCGGATTCGTTGATATGGATCGCGATGGCGATATGGACCTGCTCATCATCGCAGATCACGGCTCAAGCATGTACTTCCAGAACAACGGCGATGGCTCATTCACCGATGCCACCGCTTCCGTTCAGGGGCTTTCATCAGCCAATGGCATGGGCTCAGCTGTCGGCGATGTCAACAACGATGGCCTGCTCGACTGGTACGCTTCTTCAAGCTATTACGACTTTATCAATGGCCCGGGCAACCTGCTCATGGTCCAGAACCCCGACAACACATACACCAACATCGCCTTTGAAGCAGGTGTCAAAGACGGCGGCTGGGGATGGGGCGTACTCATCGTCGACCTTGATAACGATGGCGACAACGACCTCGTCGAAACCAACGGCTGGAGCGGTGAATGGGTCAACGAACAGTCATATCTCTACCTCAATGACTCAAACGCTGTCTTCACCGAAGTCGCAACTCAAGTCGGTTTCCTTCACAACTTTGAAGGACGCGGCCTCATCAACTTTGACTACGACAACGATGGTGATCAAGACCTGGCAATCTTCACTTTCCATGGCGATATGAAACTTTATCGCAACGATCTGACAGGCAAGAGCACCAACTGGCTCCGCGTGAACCTCAACACCGCTGCCAGAAACTCGCTGGCGCCTGATGGCCTTGGCTCCTTTATCAAAGCCACCATGAAC
Organism: Phycisphaerales bacterium; assembly: GCA_029260555.1. Classification (GTDB taxonomy): domain Bacteria; phylum Planctomycetota; class Phycisphaerae; order Phycisphaerales; family UBA1924; genus JAJDCZ01. The sequence continues at coordinate 10,648 of JAJDCZ010000049.1, read as the reverse complement.
CAACAGACACACACCGAATGTATCGACGGCGGATTCAACCATCTGTCACAAGGCGAAATCGGCGCACACTTTGGTTTTGGGACCACACAGACCATCGACGCTCTGCAGGTCCGTTGGAACGATGGCACCTTCACTACGCTTGTTGATGTCCCGGTCAATCAGATTCTTACCGTGACAGCCCCCTTCCATCCCGCTGATCTTAATAATGACAACACTGTGGACATGGCTGACTATTTCACCTTCGTCAACGGCTGGGTCGCCAGCTCACTCACCTCCGACACCAACGGCGACAGCGTTCTTGATGTTCTTGACTTCTTCACCTTCGTCCGTCAGTACGCATCAAACTGATCGCACAAACACGCCCTCATCCGCGGGTGATAGCACCTGCGGTCCACATCAGGAAGGCTCCGATCCTCGTGGTCGGAGCCTCCTTTTTAAATACCTGTATCACCCGCCCACGATACCACCCGGTACAGATTTTGTGCTGAACTCGACCGGGCACGCTACTCGGGAAGTTTAGCCAGCTCTGATCGCACGCGATCCACCAGATGACCAACCGTGTCCGCACCAAAATCAAACTTCAGGCCCGCAGTTTCAAACAACTCGGGCAAGGGACGCGACCCACCAAGCGAAAGAGTCTTCTTGTATGCCTTGACTGCAACATCCTGGCCCTCTTCCAGTGAACGCACCCACAACCCCAGAGCACCCAGTTGCGCAATGCCGTACTCGATGTAGTAAAACGGAGCTCCAAACAGATGGCCTTGCCTTTGCCACGATCTCAAGCTGTAGTTCTCAAGGCCATCCCAGCTTACACCCCGGCCAAAGCGTTCATCAAGACTCTGCCACTGTGCTGCTCGCTCATCTCTGGTGTGATCCGGATTAGCATAAATCCAGTGCTGAAACGCATCGATGGTGGCGATCCAGGGCAAGAGCAAAATGCTCGATTCAATCTGCTGCCTGCACGCACGCGACAGATCGTTTTCGTCAGCGTAAAACCCCTGCGCGCCGCCCCAGTAAGGCATCGACAAAAGCTCCATCGACATCGATGCCACCTCTGCAAACTCAATCGGCGAGTGCCGATAGTGCAGCAATGGTTCATCTTCACAAAACATCGAATGAAACGCATGCCCAGCTTCGTGTACCATCGTCTCAAGATCCCGGTGCAGCCCCGCAGCGTTCATAAAGATGAAAGGCGTACCCGTCCTGTCCAGCATGTACTGGTATCCACCCGGGGCCTTGCCTTTGCGTGTATCCAGATCCAGCATGGCTCCACCATCCACACCCTGACTCGTCGAACCATCGCCCAGCGTTTTGAACATGCTGTCAAGTTCACTATCAAGCCCGGCAAAGGCGTGTCGAGTCTTGGTGACGAGGTCCGTGCCACCTGAGAATGGTCTGAGCGGGTTGCGTCCAAGTCGATCCACCAGCAGATCCCAAGGCCGAAGTGTCTGCACACCCAGCGATTCACGCCTTTGTTCATCAAGCTCTCGCAGCATGGGCACAACATGCTTTTCACAAGCATCGTGAAAGACGCTGCAATCAGCTGGTGTGTAATCAAAGCGGTGCATGGATTCAAACGCATATCCGATGTAGTTCTCAAAGCCTGCGTTATGCGCGACCTGATCTCGAAGCGTGATCATCTCATCAAACACATCCTCGATGGCATCAGCATCCTCAAGCCTGCGATCGGCAACAGCACGCCAAGCTGCTTCACGCTGGGCTCGATCCGTTGATTCCTGATACAGCCCCATCTGAGGCAGCGTGCGCGACTCGCCTTCAAACTCAACCATCATCACACCCGTGATCTGGTCAAACTTCTGGCTCAGCTTGGAAAGCTCTGTCTCCAAAGGCACATTTTCATCGCGATAAAGTTCCACTTCAGCCCGGGTATCTCGATGAAGCACCAGATACCGCTCCATCCTTTCACCATCACCAAACTTCTCGACAAGCTCGACCTGCTTCTTGTCAAGCCCGAACCCCAGCGGTTTAGCTCTGGGTTGAACATCCTCAATAAACCGTGTGTACGCCCCCTGGACCTGCTCATCTTCTGTTTTACAGGTCATGTTGATGTACAGCCGGGCCTGAGCTTCGCTATAGGCTGATTCGAGTTCGCTGCGATCAACAAGCCACAGGTCCAGAGCCTCAGCACTTTCCACAGACCGATCGAGCAGCGCCAGAAACAAAGGCTCAATGTTCTCAAAACAGGTCGCATCAAGATCAGCAGGAACAAACTCGCTTGTCGTCACAGGCATAAGGCAATCTCCACTCAAGCTAAATAATATTTGCAAGCTCGATGATAGCTTCTTGTCCATCCTCGGCAAGCATGAAAAAACCCGGCCAATCAGCCGGGTCTGGGGTAATGCAATGTTCACAGCAGGCAAAACCGCCTGCTCTGGCACCAATCATGCAAGATTTACTGCATGAGCTGACGGAGCAACTCGCGTTGTTCCTCTTCCCAAAGCGGGAACTGGTCAGGCATCATGTTGAAGGTGAATAACGCCAGATTGGGGTTATTCTTGACCATGCGCACCAGCTGATTCAAAGCCTTGCGGGCACGGTTGACAAACTTGCCACGATCCGCCCGAGGCGTGCCTTGAGCTGCAGCAATCGATGAGCCGTAACGATCAAAGTATTCGCGTGTTCGCTCTTGATCCTCAAATGTCTTGGCACGAAACTCTCGCTGAAGCCTCTCAGCCTTGGAGATCGGGAACGGCTCACCCGGGATCAGCTCGCCAACCCACTCATACTCGTCGTAGCCCAGCAACTTGCCCAGTTCCTCATAGGTCGCTGCGGTTCCCTTGGAAAAGTGATACCTCTCAGCATCCTGTGAGTTGAAGGTCAAAATGCGCCCTTTGGGATTTACCAGATACTCACCATCGGTTTCGTTCTGATACCAGGTCACATCACCATTGTCCTCGATCGTGCAGGACAATGGCTCCATGATCTGCATCGCCCGCATGATCTTGGGATCATGCCCGCCGCGCGCAGAAATCTTCTCCATCATATAAAGAACCTGCTCCAGCTGGCGTCCCTTAACCGCAACCAACTGACCAGACCAGCCCGTGCAAGCTCCGTAGTTGCCCTGAGGCATCATGTAGATATCTTCAACAGCATGCGAGGTCATCGCAGCAGCCGAGATGGCCGATTCAATCCAGGCAATCACACGAAAGCGAGGCTTGTACTCGTTCTGGATCACATCGCTGAGCCTCTGGATCTCAAGAAGTGCCCCGCCACCAGAGTTGATCCGAAAAATCACATCTGTCACATGCTCTTTTTCCAGTAACGGCAGCGCCTCTTTGAGGGCATATGCCGTCATGTAGATTCCGACCATGTCCTTGCCGCCCTCTTCACCCAGCGTGATGATCGCAATGCGAGGCACTCCCGGAACAAACGCCTGCTCTTCGCCGGACTCATTGGGCATAACGGCTTCAATCTCAGGTTCGGACGGCTCCTGAGCTTCACCCGGTACATCGCGTTTGATGCTGGAGATATCCGAAGGCCGAAACATCTGGGTCTGCTCGATGCCTCCCACCATGAACTTGAACCAGACATAACCCTCGATCTCTTTAACCACCGTCCCCTCAAGGGTTCGCCCGTCCTTCATGTGAAGCGTGTCAGCAATCGCGCTGGCTGGGAATATTGCCATGGTCAATACCATCGCAATGACCGCAAGCAAAGCTCCTCTGAATCGTTTAATACTGTTCATAATCCACTCCTGAATCTGACTAATGGCGTGAAACCGATTGGATATCACTCCATGCTCGCTATGCATCCATCAGCATGTTGTTTATTTTCTGTCCTGCATCTGCTCAAGCTTGATGCGTTCTTTAAGAATGTCAATGTCCTTGTCGCCCGGAATGCCGTTCTGGCCAAGCCAGCGGCGGGTCAAAGCCTCTTCGTATCGACGCACCAACCTCTGGACTTCTTCCAGCTTGCTCTTGCGCTGACCACGCGCTCTCGTGCGTTCACGATATCCGCCCGGTGCTCGCACCTGGATCTGACCATACTCTCGCATCAGCTTGCGAAGCGTGCGTTTGGTCTTGGCAAGCCCTTCAGACCAGCCATCCATGATGTCCTCAGACTTGCCATCGATCATCGTGTAGTTGCGGGCAATATCAAGCTCATAAAGCAGGTCATCAAAGGTGTCCACTGTGCCTTTGGAGACACCGATGTCGTACGCCGTATCTGCATCAAGCGTCAGCACATCGTTGCCCTGGCTGCGTGCCAGTTCCTGGATGGTGTCAGCGTTGGCGCCTTCGCCATCATCGGTGAGAAGTCTTTCACCCGCTTCGGGCATGCGCTCAAAGAACTCTGCCTTGCCGCCGACGATCTTGTAGGAAAGGACATATTCCCGCTCGGACATTGCCTTGATCAGTCGCGGTTCGTACCCGCCACGAATCGCCATTCCCTCTGCATGGCCACGGCGCAGCGAGTATTGCTTCTGACGAACAACCTCATCGCCCATCGAACCAAACAGGTTGCCAAGGTTACCGATGCCCCCGAGCCTTGCATCACTTGAAAAATAAATCTTCGGGCTGTTCAAAGGTAAAAACGCAGCCCCGCCCATCGCGCTCTTCACCCAGAACACCAGTGTGGGCTGCTTCTCCCACTCGCGAGGGATGTCTTCGGTAAACACCGGGTCCATATCCTCAGCCCGGAACAGCTCATCAAACGCACCAATATCATCTGGAAGATCGTTTTCTGCAAGCCCCCCTCGCAACGCCTGCGACCAGTCGTTGTCCATCTCGACAATCAGATAGTCCACATCATACTTCTTGGCATCACGCACCGCAGCACGAATCGGCGTCTGGGTGATGTCTTCCCCGAATACCCCGTCAAGAACAATCCTGTACACCTTGTTCTCGCCATGACCCACCACCTTGGAAGCCTTGACCTTCTGATCTGATTTTTGATCCGACCGGGCGGTACTTTTGTTAGAAGGCTTGCTCTTGATGATCACATCTCGCGTGATCTTGAGAATCTCGCCTTTGTCAAAGCTTCGCTCCGCTTCAATCCCGGCAAACCGCACCATCATGCGCACCGTTGTTTCAGTCTCTTCCAGAATCTTGCCCTCAACAGACCTGCCGTTGGTCAGCACAACCACATCCTTTGTGTCTTCTGCTGTCTGGGTCCAGATGCTGCTGCTGGTCAGCCTCGCTGCGGAAGAAACCCCCGCAACCGCATGAAAAGCAACCGCACCCACACACAACGCCAAAGGAAGGCTTCTTGCCATGAAACCCGTTGAATTAAGCTTGTTCATCATCATCTTCCTGACCCTTGCTGACTGCTGAGATCACTCAGCTGACCACTTTGACCCACAGAGACCGCTTCGCACAATACCTCTCCCCTACACAACAGGATCTGCTTCTCAGCCGATCCTGTTCCATTGTGAACGCCCACCACCATCCATCATACCGCCAAGTCTATCACACACAAAGACCCGCACAGCCCGGTCAAACCACAAACTTCCGAGTTGGAATCTGCCCAGACTTATTGAGAGTCATCATCTTTGACGCAAAGCTGCTTCACAAGTTCCAATGCCTGAGCCCGATCTGCCACCCGCTCTTCAAGCTGAGCATCGTAAACCTCCTCCAAAACCTGCGAAAACCTCGGCCCGGATTCAAGCCCGAATCCCATCAAATCCCCGCCCGTAACCCAAGGCTCAGGACACAACCCCGACCGCATCGAACATAACGACCGATAACATTCGCATATACGCCCCGCCAGAGCCGAATTCGTAACCCTGATCAACTTCACGACATCACGAAACAGAGAATCACTCGCCAGCCTCTTCTGCTGAGCCACTGGCCACTCAAGCCAACTGGCCTCATCCCGCAGAGCAGCATGGATCCTCAGTGTGCTCACCAGAGTGTCCCTGTCAGCATTGCTCAAACACAACGCAGACCGCCATCGCCCTGACAACTCCACGAGCGATGCTTCGCCGTCCAGCACATGGCGATCCAGTGCCCAGCCCGCCAGCTTCAACCCCACCTGATCCTTGTCTGCGACCTCGCTCAAGTGCTTGAGTTGTGATTCCTGATGAACTTCATTCAGCACCGGCTCATCCAACCCCAACCCTTCGATCCGGCTGATCGCTTTGACGCATGATTCGTGCTCCAGCATGCGCCTGATTTCTGTTCCGATGCGTTCCCGGCTCACGCCCACCAACTCACTGGCATGATCGCGGATCGCCCTGGCTGTCTCAGATTCAATCTCAAACCCAAGTCGAGCAGAAAGACGAACTCCCCGCAACGCACGCAGATGATCCTCCCCCAGCCGATCTTCTGCCTTGCCCACAGCACGCACCAGCCTTGCCTGAAGATCCGCCACCCCCCCCACATGGTCAATCACCTGCCCCCCTCCCCCACCTTCCACCCCGCCATCTACAAGTTGGTTCACATCACCTGCGGATGGATCCAGATAGAGCCCATTGATCGTAAAATCCCGCCGCCTGGCATCTGAAACTTCATCTGAAAACCGCACTGAATCAGGCCTGCGACTGTCCGAGTAGCTTCCATCGCTGCGAAAAGTCGCCACCTCGATCGAAACCCGGTTCAGGCGAACCAGCACCACGCCAAACGCTGCACCGACCTGAACCGTGTTTTCAAACAGGCTGCACACCCGCTCGGGCACCGCATCCGTAGCAATATCGTAATCCGCAGGCTCAAAGCCCAGAAGCTCATCGCGCACACACCCGCCCGCAAAATACGCCACATGCCCCGCCTGCTTGAGCGCAGCCACGATCTGACACGCTGTCTTTCTTGCATCACTGATTGTCGCCTGCCTGTCAGCCATGCCCACAGTCTAGCTTCTATGAAACTGACCGCCTCTCATCAAGAAACTCTACAGCCCGGCGAATGTGCGGGATCACAATCGAACCCCCCACGATCAACGCAATATCAAAGACCTCCCACAACTCCTGATCACTGGCCCCCTTGCCCACCGCTTCGTTGATGTGATACGCAATGCAATCATCACACCGCAACACCATCGACGCGGCCAGCCCCAGAAGCTCCTTGGTCTTTTCGTCAATCGCCCCGGCTTCATATGCTTTGGAATCAAGTCCGAAAAATCGCTTGGACACCAGCGTCGCACCTGCACGAACCGAGCCATCGGGATACTGCCCGCGTACTTGATCATCACCCAGAATCCGGGTGTTCAATCGTTCACGGAAGCTGCAAAACTGCTCATAACGAGAAGGTGTGTCTGCCATGCTCCATCTTAGGGCATGGCGACAGGCTCCCGCTTGAATGGGCTGCCACCTTGAGCATCCCTACCATCACCCCATGCTCGACCCCATCCAGGACATCATCCAAGACCTCCGCCAGGGAAAAATGATCGTCCTCACCGACGATGAAAATCGTGAAAACGAAGGCGATCTGGTCCTGCCCGCCCAGTTTATCTCCCCTCAGGCGATCACCTTCATGCTCTCAACCGCCAGAGGGTACATGTGCCTTTCACTCAGTGAAGCAGACTGCAATCGGCTGGATCTACACCCCCAGTCCGCCATCAACACTTCCGTAAGAGGCACACCCATGACCGTCTCCATCGACGGCCACCCAAAGCATGGCTTCACCACCGGCGTCTCCGCTCTGGAACGCGCCAACTCCATCCTGCTCGCAATCAACCCCGCTTCAAGCCCCGAAGACTTCGTCCGCCCCGGACACATCAACCCCCTGCGCTCACGCGATGGTGGTGTCCTCGTTCGCACCGGCCAGACCGAAGGCTCGCTCGACCTGTGCCGACTCGCAGGCCTGACACCCGCAGCTGTCATCATCGAAATCATGCGCGACGATGGCGAAATGGCCCGCGTTCCTGATCTTGAACGATTCTGTGCTCAGCACAAGCTCAAAATGTGTTCCGTCGCACAGATCATCGAACACCGTCTGGCTCGTGAATCTCTCGTTCACAGGCTCGAACCCGTCCGAGGCACACAGATCGACACACCCCAGGGCCCCTTCAACCTCATCGCTTTTAAAAGCCTCGTCGATGCCTTGCCTCATGTCGCCCTGACCGTCGGCGGCGTGGGTGATCTGGACCCCAGCGGCGCAGTTATCGAAAACGATGCACCAACCCTCATCCGCATGCACAGACGCAACCTGCTGGGTGATGTTTTTGCCCACAGCCCCGATGGCGCAACAAGCTCAAGCAATCTCCTTCATGCTGCTATGGAAGCCATCCAGAATGAAGGTCGCGGCGCCATTGTCTACCTCAGACCCGAAGGTTCAGACACCGGCACAGGCCTGGAACAACAACTCCAGACCATCTCAAGACACACGCACAACTCAGGTGCAGACACACCCGACCTCACCCACCCCGAGGGCTTGTCCCAGAACGCCATGCCTTTGAATCAGCGTGCCTTTGGCATCGGAGGCCAAATCATCCGCCAACTGGGCCTGAGCAAAATTCGCATCCTCTCAAACCACCCCAGAACCATGCCCGGCATCGACTCCTTTGGCATCGATGTCGTCGGAACCGAACCGATCGATAGTGTCTGAAATAGTGCTCGCACTACCGTCATGAAGCCTGTGGCTGGGTGCCGTGACCACGGCTTTGAGTGACCACGATTCCTGAAGCATGGTCATGTCCACGCAATGCCGTGGCTATACCACCCGCCGCCAGAATTGACATCCAAAAATAGAGTCGGCTATACTCCGAACATGAAACGATACATCTTACTTGCAACGGTATTGGCATTGGCTTTGGTTGTTGCATTCATTGCCGGTTGCTCTACTCAGCCAATAAACAAGAAATATGGATCACAGTTATCACAGCTTAAACCTGGTACATCGCTCAGCGAGTTTCGACAGATTCTCCCAAAGGCTGCCGTGGCAGGCCAGAACTCTGTAGATGGACTTCGCGTCGATGCATATGAGATTACCCATAACTACATGTATGATAGTTGGAACGGCTTCACCCGTACAGAGCGACTCTGGTTCTACTTTTATAATGAGACACTCGTGAAGTGGGGTCCTCCAGGCTCTTGGCCAGTGAAGGCTGATTTGGTCATTGAACAACGCAAACGATAGTAGCTTGAGTGGCCGCCATTCAAATGCTGTGCCCTCGAAATTCTCCCTATTTCTAATATGCTCCATATAGGCTGTGGCACAGCCGGAAGAATCCTCTCGCCGCCCATTCACTCACTCCCCATCCCATCATCTCCAACCTACCTTATTCATCATTCGTTTCCATACTGCGAGAACTCTGTATCATGTCATGGACCTGACTAGGTGTATATGGTGGATTCTTAAGGTGAATAACGGCATGGCAATTAGGGCACACTGGTACCAAATCCTTTATCGGATCTACAATATGAGACTTACCGACAGTACTCAAAGGTACCAAATGATGCACATGAATATAGCTGGTCCCAGTGTGCCCATAGATTTCACCAAAGCTCATACCACACGCAATACAAGAAGCACCATGATGGCCGATACAAATAGCCCTGAGAACACTGTCTCGTTCATAGCGTGTTTGTTCAACAATGCTTTTAGCACCCTCAAATGCAGGTATCGCTTCCGAAAGGGGAAATAGATCTAATTGCTCTTTAGCTTTTGATTTTCCCAGAAGACAGATTGACAAAGGGTCGGTATTGAATGATGTAAATGCAACAGGCGTTAGATGACCATCGAAGTGGTAAAACCAGCAAAATTCATTGATGATGCCACCATCTCTTGTTGCACCTTGTTTGCCGGTGAACAGGTCTTCTTCTCTTATCATGTACTTTTGGGGTGGAGTGTATAACCCAATGCATGTGGGCTCGTAGCATCCACAGGTGCGCTCACCACCGCTATGAGCTTTCAATTCGAGAGCCGCTTCGACCAGTCGAGCATTAGATGGGATTACAACGGTGATCTTTTTCGCTTGGCGGCCCTCACCCTGTTTTATTGTAACCCTTTGTTCGTCTATCATGAGCTATATAGTACTCCAATGAAATCTACTTTGTGAACATTGTGTCGACGGGTGCTGTGTCCACTGCTCTGAGTGGCCACGATTCGGAAGCACGATCATGGTCATACAAAGCCAGAGACATGCCGCCCGCCAAAGGGCCATAAGCCGCGTGCCACTGACCAGTCCTCTGGTCAGTGCTCACAGTGCTCAACCCACGCAAATCTATACTGACCTGAGGACAGGTCAGTGGCACTACACGCCGATCCGATGCACCTGACACACCCCTGAGCATAAAAAAAACTGCGCCATCTTCAGACGACGCAGCTTTGTTATTTCATGATGTTGCGAGCTGTCAATCAGGCTGCGCGACGGCGGGTGGTTTTGCGAGCGGTGCTCTTCTTCGCACTTGAGATGCGATAGTTCCGAGTTGCAGATTTGCGAGCCGTGGTCTTGCGTGCTGTTGTCCGCTTGGCTGCGGGCTTGCGAGCAGTACTCTTCTTCGCTGTGGTTGTCCGCTTGGTGGCGGGCTTGCGAGCAGTACTCTTCTTCGCTGTGGTCGTCCGCTTGGTGGCGGGCTTGCGAGCAGTACTCTTCTTCGCTGTGGTTGTCCGCTTGGTGGCGGGCTTGCGAGCAGTACTCTTCTTCGCTGTGGTCGTCCGCTTGGTAGCGGGTTTGCGAGCAGTCGTCTTCTTCGCTGTGGTTGTCCGCTTGGCTGCGGGTTTGCGAGCAGTCGTCTTCTTCGCTGTGGTTGTCC